>CAJTNT010000006.1 GCA_910577785.1 uncultured Lachnospiraceae bacterium
AGAAAATGGAACGGGAATACGGAAAACGTACCAAACGTCAAACCGCCTAAATATAGGCGTGGCAGGAGAAAGTATATGCTCCTGCCCATACATATCTATTTTTATCCTTATCTGGTATCAATCAATACTGTTTCCATAACATACGCCCAGCATTTTCTTATAATCTAATGTATTCTCCGCGTTGTATTCTTTCCCTTCTGGATGCCTTACCTCATAATGCTCTATCCTGACATCCCTGGGTTCTTTAAGCCGGCGCATGCAATAAGCACATAACCCCCGCTGCTCTTCCCATAATTGCTTACGGATTTCATCTAGCTGCTCTTTCCCCATATCTTCATAACCAATGCCTGGATGTTTTTTTCGAAATTGCAGTAAGGCTTCTGGCTCCTTTCCTCTTCGTATCAGAATCATTCCATTTCCTCCTGCATCTTTTCAAAATCAATCGTCACCCTTGCACTGCTGATTTCCGGATCTGTCCCACCTATTATCTTTTCCAATTTATTCAGGCAGCTTTCTGCCTCTGCAATCTTCCCATCATCAATAAAATGATAAAATTCCGATATTATTTTCTGTATTTCTGCCGGTCGCTCCCCAACCTGCATAACCTCGCGTAAAATAGAATTGGCGTCCCTGCCATAAGTCTGTTCCATCGGCAGATATACTTTCCCAAAATCTAAAATCCGTATCTTTTCTTTTGCAACAGAATTAATAATTTCAGGCGCATGAGAAGTTACAATAAACTGTACTTTGGGAAATATCCGCTGCAAATCCCCCAATATGCTCTGCTGCCATTGCGGGTGGAGATGGAGATCTACTTCGTCAATTAAGACAATGCCTGGTGTCTCTTCCAATACACCTTCCCCAAGCTGCGGGTTCAGCACGGCCATGCGGTATGCAATGTCACCAATCATACTCAAAGTATTCTTATATCCATCGCTCATCTCATTTAATGCAAATCTGCATTTTGTATCTTCCCCATCCACATATTCCATTACAATACGGTGCGTGTCAAGGTCAAAGGAGCTGCTTACCTGGCAACAGCCGCTAATTTTAGCAAAGCACTGGCATATCGCATTTTCAACTGCCTGAAGCTGATGAATCTTTTCCATTGTGCCTGTTTTTTGCTGTGCCTGGAGGCTTTTCAATGTCATCTTTTCAAACCAGTTCAGCATCATCTTTTCATTCGATTCTGCCGCCATGCAGTCAACATACCCTACCTGACGGTTGAATTTCTGTAATGTTTCTACATTTCTTTTTTCTTTCTTCTGTGCATACAGCCTCCCCGTCCCATAATAAGAGAGTACAGGCAGCACCGTATCCCAATCCCCCTCCATTACCTTCTTCTGCATCTCTTCTGCAATGCCAACAAGCTGGCGCGCTTCCTTCACCGCTGTTTTCCCTTCTGTGGAATTTAACATACGCACCCATTCCAGCTCTTTTTCCCCATTGCATTCCCCTCTTCCTTTAATCACTACAGGAAACTGATGCTGTGGATCCACCACTTCCCCCATTTCAAAAAATCGGTAGCGGGCATCTTCTTTCTGGATATTCCGGCTTTTCCCGCCGTCAATGCCACCCAGGAATGTACTGGCTGCGACTGCAGCTGCATCCAAAAGAGCCGTTTTTCCAGCCCCATTTTTCCCAACCAACAGCGTCAGCCTTTCATCCAAATCAAGCTCCACTTCCTCAAAGCACCGGTAATTTTTAATGTAAACAGAGTCTAATCTCATTTTCCTTTGCCTTATAAATTCGTCCGCACCAGCTTCGGCTTATACTTCCCTCTCTCCAGCGCACCCATAATCTGCTTTTTGTGCTCGGTGCCAAAGGCCTCCATCGTAATCCGCAGCTCCACGGCCGCATTGCGGTTGGTGGTCACGAACTGGTTATGCTCCAGCTTAATCACGTTCCCCTGCTCCTTGGCAATCGTATCCGCCACCTTGCTCAGCTCCCCTGGCTTATCCGGCAGCAGCACCGATACCGTAAAGATCCTGTCACGGAAAATCAGCCCCTGCTGTACCACGGAAGACATGGTAATCACATCCATATTCCCACCGCTTAAGATCGAGACGACCCGCTTGTTCTTCACATTCAGATGCTGCAGCGCCGCCACGGTCAGCAGCCCGGAATTCTCGACAATCATCTTGTGGTTCTCCACCATATCCAGAAACGCCACAATCAATTCATTGTCCTCTACCGTAATAATCTGATCCAGGTTCTGCTGGATATAAGGGAAAATCAATTCCCCCGGCGTCTTCACCGCCGTGCCGTCGGCAATCGTATTGATCCCTGGCAGCGTCACCACCTTCCCTGCCTCAAAGGATCTCTGCATGCAGTTTGCGCCTGCTGGCTCTACGCCAATCACCTGGATCTTGGGATTTAACAGCTTGGCCAGCGTGGATACGCCCGTAGCCAGGCCGCCACCGCCAATCGGCACCAGGATATACTCCACCAATGGCAGATCCTTGAAAATTTCCATTGCTATCGTCCCCTGCCCTGTCGCCACCGCCAAGTCGTCAAAGGGATGGATAAAAGTATACCCTTTCTCTTCCGCCAGCTCATATGCCTTCTGGCATGCCTCGTCATACACATCCCCAGAAAGCACTACCTCCGCGCCATAGCTTTTCGTGCGGTTCACCTTAATCAGCGGCGTGGTGGTGGGCATCACAATCGTCGCCTTCACCCCAAAGCATTTCGCCGCATAGGCTACACCCTGGGCGTGGTTCCCTGCAGAGGCCGTAATCAGCCCCTTGCCCCTCTCTTCTTCTGACAGCGTACTAATCTTATAATAAGCCCCCCGCAGCTTATAAGCCCCCGTAAACTGCATATTTTCCGGCTTCAGATACACCTTATTCCCTGTCTGCTCACTGAAATAATTACTGTAAATCAATTCCGTATCCAGCGTCACTTCCTTCACAACTTCGCTTGCTTCCTCAAATTTCTCTAACGTTAACATCTTCTTCACGCTCCTGTCCTTTTCTATGTGGCTTCTAATTCCATTCCTTTCGCCGTTTCCTCTTTTTCTCTATGTCTTTGCGCTTCCTTTAATCCTTTCCCTTCGCCGTTTCCTCTTTTTCTCTATGTCTTTGCGCTTCCTTCTTCCCTTATTCCTCTGCCGCTTCCTTTTCTTCTTCTGTTGCAAACAGCGCGTTCACAAACTGCTCCGAATCAAACTTCTGCAAATCATCGATCGTCTCGCCAACGCCAATATATTTCACCGGAACGCCCAGTTCAGACTGGATTGCCACAGCAATCCCCCCCTTGGCCGTCCCATCCATTTTTGTCAGCACAATCCCCGTAATATTCGCCACTTCCGCAAACTGCCTTGCCTGCGCCAGGGCATTCTGCCCAGTGGTCCCATCCAGCACCACCAGCGTCTCACGGAAAGCATCCGGATACTCTTTCTCCAAAATACGGTGGATCTTCTTCAATTCCTCCATCAGGTTCTTCTTATTGTGCAGGCGCCCCGCCGTATCGCACAGCAGCACGTCCGCATGCCGCGCCTTTGCCGCAGCCACCGCATCATACACGATAGCCCCTGGGTCTGCCCCTTCCTGCCCGCCGATCATCTCTACGCCGGCGCGGTTTGCCCACTCATTCAGCTGCTCCCCCGCAGCCGCACGGAAGGTATCCGCCGCCGCAATCACAACCCGTTTCCCCTGATCCTTCAATTTTCCGGCCAGCTTCCCAACGGTAGTCGTTTTCCCCACGCCATTGACGCCGATCACCAGCACTACCGACTTCTCTTCCTCAAACCGATAAGCCGTCTCCCCCACATACATCTGCTCCTTAATGCTGGAAATCAAATGCTCCTTACACGCCGCCGGATCCTTAATATGCAGTTCCTTCACCTTTGTCTTGAGGTTTTCAATAATATCTGTTGTCGCATGGATCCCCAGATCCCCCATAATCAGAATCTCTTCAATTTCCTCGTAGAAATCATCATCAATGCTGGAAAAACTGCTAAAAATAGCATCAATCCCCGATACAATATTATTCCTGGTCTTCGTCAATCCCTTTACCAGACGGCTGAAAAATCCCTTCTTCTCTTTCTTTTCCTTCTTCCCTTTCTTTGCTTCCTTTCCAGTTTCCTCAATATCTGTATTGATATTTACTTCTATATCTACATCTGCACTGATATCTCCATTTATATTGATATCTGTAGCTGTATTGATATCTGTAGCCGCATTGATATCTGTAGCCACATTGATATCTGTATTGATATCTTTATCTATATTGATATTTGTATCTGTATTCATGGCTTTATCTGTATGGATATTTATATCTGTATCTAAAACAGATTCTATTTTCCCTCCCAAAGGAACATTCTCATCTGATTGTAATCCCCTTTCTTCAAAAATACTTTCTTCTGTTCCTGCTATCCCTTCTTCAAAAGCGCTTTCTTCCGCTTCTTCTTTATTCTTTCCTTTCTTCCTCTTCCAAAATAACACAAAATCACTCCTTTCCAAAACCTTTCCACCTATTCCATTGCTATTCCTGAATCTATTCGCAAACTATAACAACATAGTAATTTTGCATTCATAAACACGTATCAAAAATTCCCTGCTTCACATCTCCCCTTTAAACACATACTCCAATAAAGCCCCCTATTCCTCCAATTCCCCTTCGATCAGATTCACAGAAACCAGCGTCGACACCCCTTTCTCCTGCATGGTAATCCCATACAGCCGATCCGCAGCCTCCATCGTCCCCCTTCGGTGCGTAATCACGATAAACTGCGTGTCCTTCGTCAGCTTATGCAGATACCGCGCAAACCGCCCCACATTGGAATCGTCCAGCGCCGCTTCGATCTCATCCAACAGGCAGAACGGCGATGGCTTAAGGTTCTGTATCGCAAACAGAAGGGAAATCGCCGTAAGCGACTTCTCCCCCCCTGACAGCTGCATCATATTCTGTAATTTCTTCCCTGGCGGCTGTGCGATAATCCGAATCCCGCATGTAAGGATATCCTCATCCTCCACCAGTTCCAGCGTCCCTTTTCCACCGCCGAACAACTCCTTAAACACTTTATCAAATTCCTTCTGAATTTGCGCAAACTTCTCCAGGAACTGCTTGCGCATGCCGCTGTCCAGTTCTTCAATAATCCCCAGCAGCGTCTTCTCCGCCTCCACCAGGTCGTCATGCTGCCCCTTGAGGAAACCGTAGCGCTCGGAAATCTCCTTGTAATCCTCAATCGCATTCACATTTACGTCCCCCAGGCCGCGGATTTCTTCTTTGATACCGGCAATCAGCTTCTTCAGCTCCGTCAGGCTCCCATATGCCTCATCGCGCAGCGCAAGGGCGTTGTGGAAGGTCAGCTCGTACTCTTCCCACATATAATTTGTCTGCTGCTCCATCGCCTCGTTCAGCTTCTCTTTCTGGCTGTTCAGACGGTAAAGCTCCTTATCCAGGCTATTGATCTGCTTGGACAGTTCTTCCTGCTTCTGGAAAAATCCTTTGTAGGACAGAGCCATCTCTTCCCTCTGCTTCTGTCCTTCCTTCTGCCTTTCCTCCAGCTCCCTACGGCTTGCGGCGCATGCTTCGATTTCCTTTTGGATATCGCTGATTTCCTGCTGCTTCCTTGCGGCGTCTGCCTGGGACTCCTGCTTTTCCTGCTCCGCCGTATCCAAATCTTCCTGCAGCTTCTTCATCTCCCCTTCAATACGGATAAGGTTTTCCTGGATAAAGCTGGCCTTCTGCAATAGCCCGGCCTCTTCCAGCTGGACTTTGGAGACTCCTTCCTGGCTTTCCTCCGCCAGCCGATTCTGCCCCGCAAGCATCTGCTGAAACTCCTTCGTTTGTTCCTCAATTTCCTGCTCCCGCCTGTCCGCCGCCTGGATTTCCTCTTCAATCTGCCTGCGGTTCTCACTGATTTCCCGCAGCTGTTCCTCAATCTCCCTGCCCTCTGCCTTAAGGCCTTTAGACTGGCTGTCGTTTTCCGCCTTCTGCTCCCTGGCATGCTCCAGGTTCATTGCCTCCGTGTTCTGTACTAGCATGGCCTGCTTGAGATCCTCCTGGATCTTCTGCAGATCCTCTTTTAAGAGTTCCCTGGCAATACGGATGTCATCCAGCCGCTTGCGGCGGGCATCCAGCCGCTGCCTCAGTTCCTCCGCCTGCTTCTGCAGCTCCTCGATCTCTCGCTTCCTGCCCAGCAGGTTGCTGGTGTTGCGGAAAGCGCCCCCTGTCATGGAGCCGCCCGGGCTTAAAGATTCGCCTTCCAGGGTCACAATCCGCAGGCTATACTGATATTTCCTGGCCAGGGCAATCGCATGGTCGATGGTATCCACCACATAAGTCCTGCCCAGCAAATAGGATTTCAGCCCCTGGAAACGGCTCTCTGCCTGCACCAGATCGCTGCCAAGGCCGATGACGCCCTGTTCCTTAAGCGCCGCCGGATTAACGGAAACAGGCTTTTTGCCTACGCTGGTGAGAGGCAGAAACGTAGCCCTTCCGTAACGGTTCTGCTTGAGGTAGCCAATCATTTTCTTGGCCACGGCTTCATCGCTGGTCACGATATTCTGGATGCTCCCGCCCAGCGCCGTTTCGATGGCGACCTCATACTTCTTTTCCACTTGAATCAAATCCGCCACCACGCCAAGCAGGCCTGGCTCCCCTTCTTTTTGTTCCATTACCCTGCGTATCGAATTGCCATAGCCGTCATAGCGTTCTGCAATATTAATTAAAGATTCGAGCCGGGACTGTTCACGGTGGAAACGGGCAGTTTCCTGCTCCAATGCTTTCTGCTCTTCTGACTGCTTCTGCTGCCACTGCAGGCGCTTTTGCCCCAATGCTTCCTCTTGCTGCTGAAGCTGCTGGTAATGTTCCTTGGCCTGGGCATAGTTCTGCTCGCATTCTTCCAGGGCGGCCTGCAGCTCTTCTTCCTCTCCCTTCTGCTCCAGCAGCTGCTTATTCAGCTGCGCCTTACGGATATTGACCTGCTCCTTCATCGTGTCATACCGCTGCTGCCGGGCCTTAGTAGAAGCCTTATTGTTCAAAAGCTCAATAATCTCATTTTTCCCATCTTCAATCTGGCGGGTACACCGGGCAATTTCCTCCTGGATTTCCTGGTACCTTGCCATCACCTGGCTTTTCTGTTCCCCAATCGAACCCAGCTGCTGATCCAACTGGGCTTTTTCCTGTTCAAAGCCATGCTTCTGCTCTAGGCGTTCCTGCCTGTCGCGGCTGATTTCCTCCTGGCGTGACTGGAAATGCTCCTCACTCTGCCTCGCCCCATGGATCTGTTCCCGCAGGACATTGACCTGCCCTTCCAGCTTCTCCTGATGCACCGTTGTATTGCCCAGCTCTTCCCGCAAGGCGGCCAGAGCCTCGTCTGCCTGCTGCATCCCCTGCTCCACCCTAGCATATTCTGCCTTACTGTCCGCATAGGCGTCATTGGATTCCTTCAGATCGTGTTCCACGATCTTTATTTTTTCTTCCAGGGACTGTAGCTGCTGCCGGGTCTGCTCCATGTCCATGAGAAACATGTTCACATCATAAGTCCTAAGCTCTTCCCGTTTCTTCAGGTAGAGCCTTGCCTTTTCTGCCTGCCGTTCCAGGGGGCCGACCTGGCGCTCCAGCTCCGAGAGGATGTCATTGACACGCACCAGGTTCTGCTGCTCGTCCTCAAGCTTTTTCTGAGCCGCAGCCTTCCTGCGCTTATATTTGACGATACCCGCCGCCTCATCAAAAAGCTCCCGGCGTTCCTCTGGCTTCCCGCTTAAGATCCGCTCAATCTGTCCCTGGCCGATAATCGAATAACCCTCTTTGCCAATGCCCGTATCATAAAACAGCTCATTGACGTCTTTCAAGCGGCAGGAGGCGCCATTGATCCGGTATTCGCTTTCCCCAGAACGATAAACACGCCGCGCTACCGTCACCTCCTTGTAATCTACGTTCAGCTGGCCATCCCCATTGTCAAGGGTAATTGCCACATAGGCGTAGCTTAAAGGCTTGCGGCTCTCTGTCCCAGAAAAAATCACATCCTGCATGCTGGAGCCGCGGAGCTGCTTCGCCCGCTGTTCCCCCAGAACCCAGCGCACGGCGTCCGCCACATTGCTCTTCCCACTGCCGTTTGGCCCTACAATCCCAGTAATCCCATTGTGAAACTCAAAGAGGATTTTATTGGCAAAAGATTTGAAGCCATGGACTTCTATACTTTTCAGATACATTCACGCCTCCAACAGTTCCTTTCATTTATTCTATGGTAAAAGTTCTATGCCTTCACGACTTTTCCTTGTGATCCAATTGCAGCAGCGTTGCATAGGCAGCCTCCTGCTCGGCGCTCTTTTTCGTCCTGCCTCTGCCCTGCCCATAAGGTACGCCCGCAATCTGCGCCTCGACAAGGAATTTCTTGTTATGGTCCGGCCCTTCCTCACTGAGCACCCGATATACCAAGTCGCCGCCATAGTTGCCCTGTACCAGTTCCTGCAGGATAGTCTTGCTATCAGAAAAGAGCTGCTTATGCTCAATATCATTCAGCACCACGCGCGTTACGAGTTCTTTTGCGCTAGCAAAACCACCATCTAAATACACTGCTCCAATCACCGCCTCTAAGGCGTCTGAAAGGATGGAACTCCGCTCCCTTCCCCCTGTCTGCTCTTCGCCTTTGCCCAATAATAGGTATTTCCCCAACTGCAGATCCCTGGTACAGAGGGCAAGCGTAGACTCGCAGACAATGCTTGCGCGCGTCCGTGTCAGTTCTCCTTCCAGGCGCTTAGGATATTTATGGTACAGATATTCACTGACTGCAATCTCCAGCACGGCATCCCCTAAAAATTCCAGCCGCTCATTGTCCTGGTGCTTGCACCAAAAGCACTCATTGGCATAAGAGCTGTGAGTCAATGCCTGTTCCAATAATTTCACATTCTCAAACGAATAGCCGATCTTCTGTTCGAACTCCTGCTGCAATTTCCTGTCAATCCCATTTTCCATAACCATTTCTCCTTTCTTTATGAAACAATAAGGGGTCTGAATGGGCACGCTTTTGTGTTTTCCTTTCAGACACCCTTATTCTATCACCGCCGTATGTTGTCTCACAATAACTAATTTAATGCATTCTTGATCTGCTCTACTGCATCCCCAACCGTCACGATCTTCTCCGCTTCCTCATTGGCAATCTCAATGTCAAATTCTTCTTCCAGCCCCATAATAATCTGGAAGATATCCAGGGAATCCGCCCCCAGGTCGTCCACAAAGGTGGTATCCATCGTAATCTCCCCTACGTCCACGTTCAGTACTTCTGCGATTATGCCTTTTAATTTTTCAAATTCCATGATGTTTCCTTTCTACTCCGCTTCGATTGGAGCTGTTCCAATATTCTTTCTGATTTTCTCATTGATCTCCTGTTCCTTAAAGGTGACACACTGGATAATGGAATTGGTTATCTCCTGTGCCTTTGAGCTGCCGTGCGCCTTAACCACCAGGCCCTTAAGCCCCAGCAGCGGCGCCCCCCCGTACTGGCTGGCATCAAACGCCTTCAAGGTTTCCTTCAGGGCTGGCTTGACTAACAGCGCACCTACTTTGCTCCTTGTGCTCTGCATCATCCCCTGCTTGACCATCCCAATCAGCGTGGCGCCCACGCCTTCGTACAGCTTGAGGATGACATTTCCCACAAAGGCTTCGCAGACAATGACGTCCGCATCCCCATGCGGGATGTCCCTGGCCTCAATGCTGCCCACGAAGTTAATGTCTGGGCTGTTCTTCAGCAGCGGGAAAGTCTCCTTGACCAGCGCGTTGCCTTTCTCTTCTTCTGCGCCAATGTTCACAATGGCGACCTTCGGCCTCTTGACGCCCAGTACGTTTTCCATGTAAATGGAGCCCATTTTGGCAAACTGAACCAGATGGGAAGACCTGGCGTCTACATTTGCGCCACAGTCAATCAGCAAGGACACGCCCTTCTCCGTAGGGATCAGGGGCGCCAGAGGCGGACGCTCCACGCCTTTGATCCTGCCTATGATGACTTGTCCGCCTACCAGGATTGCCCCAGAGCTGCCTGCGGACACAAAGGCGTCTGCACTGCCGTCTTTTACCATGTTCATGCCAATGACAATGGATGATTTCTTCTTCTTGCGGATTGCCATTACCGGTGGCTCTGCGGTCTCAATGACCTCCTCTGCGTGCACGATTTCAATCTGGGAGCCGCCAAAGGCGCATTTTTCCAGTTCTTCTTTGATGATGTCCTGCTGCCCTACGAGAGCTACCTTGATATCCTGCCGCAGCGTAACCGCGCCAACAGCCCCCCTGACCATTTCTGCAGGGGCATTGTCGCCGCCCATGGCGTCCACTGCTACTTTTATCATTTCCTGCATGAGACTTCCTCCTTACGGCTCAGGGACAGGAAGGATTTTCCTGCCCGCTGAATGCCTATTTAAGAATATACTATAAGTAATGGGAGAAATCAATATGAAAATGAAAAAAGCGAGCAGAATATGGGGGAGGGCTAGAGGGGGGTTTTATAGGGTAGGGGGATAAGGGAGTAAAGGATGGCCATACGGGGCGCTGCAGAAGTGGGGAGGCTGCAACAGAAACGCGCTCCCGCTCCGCTCGAAAATACCTCGCTAAGTACTGAACCTATGTCAATACTTTGGACACAAAAAGTTGAAAGTTTATGCTGGTTTTTTTAATTCCTTATCCTCCTTTTGCTGGGGTGTCATATAGCGGATGGCACTGTGGATCCTTTTTCGGTTATACCAGCCCTTGTTCTGCCATATGCCTCTGGACACGCTTTACGCTGCAGGGTGCCCCATTGTCATTGAGGGTACGGCATATTTTGACGGCGCCATACCTCCGTTTGGCCGCGATCAGCCATCCCATCCCCCTCACATTCCATATACTTCATCCAGCAATTTATTATCTGCTATCATCCTATGGTTTTGTTTCATATCTTCCATTCGGCCTGCAGACTGAGCGTAGATATTATTATCCCCGCCATCGCGCCAGGGAAAAGATTCCCTTCTGCCTCCGGCAGTTTGCCAGTTCCTTTATATAGATTATGGAACATCACCTGCCATTCCTCCGTGCGCCGAATTTCTAAGTATTTTGCAAAATTATAATTGTGTGTTGCAGCAAAAATCCGTACGCCATTTCTCTGTAATTCCAATAAAATTTCCGCAACCAGTGGCTATAATTCTGGATTCAGATTTGCCTCTGGCTCATCCCATAAGAGAATGCACCCTTCTTCTAATAAACCATTACGGATCAGCTTCCACAAAAGCCCTATTTTTCTCAGCCCCTCCGCTTCCAGCGAAAAATCTATTTTCTTTCCATCCCTTTTCAACACGTAAAAAGAGTCGTCCTCCAAAATGACCGTTCCGTCAATGGCATTGCTGATTTTCTCAAGAATGCCCTGCATAATTCCTGAAATTTCACGGGTTTCTGGCAAGGAAGCCTTTACCATTGATCCCATCACAAAACTGCAGCTCAAATCCAGCTGTAATACCATCGTTTCCTGTTGGGTTTTCCAGGGAATATTGGTTATTCTTCCTCCCTTTCCTGCAAAATCCCATGACATTGCAAATTTCAATGGATTTTATTGGCACAATGCCACCTCCCTATTCTCTTTCTCCTTATACTTGCCGAAATGATACGCCATTTTCGCCTGTCAGGTTAGGCCTGTACCTGGTCAGCCTTTCAGAAAACAGCCAGGAAATCCCTGCTCCATCCAATATTGCTGACATTTCTACAGAAGATGGGCAGACAACGTATATCTCCACGGACATGAACGCATACCGGCGCGACACTCGGGCAGTAAAGAAAATGCTCTCCATCCCGGCATGGTTTGCGAAAGAAGCAGAAGAGCATAACATCAGCCTCTCAAAAGTTTTACAGGACGCATTAAAAGAACAGCTCCATCTTGCATAAAAAAGATGGGAGGCTACAGATTCCACTCTGTAATCTCCCATCCTATCCTCCTAACTTATCTTATCTGTTTTATTTTAGGACATTCTTACTATTTATCCAAAAATAATTATACATGGATGTGACATAGCTCTGGTTTTTGGCTGTGTCCAGATAGTAATGACATGAAAACCAAAATACTCTTGATTTTCTTATAGGATTCACCTATAATAAATGTTACAGATGAAAAGGGTGATATGTGTGCTTAGGGCAATTGACGTTGCTGAATATTTTTTGAGCAAAGACCCGGAACGGAAGTTGTTTACCAAAAAATTACAGACAAAAAATGGCAGGAAATTTTATGAAGGAAATGCACGTCTTTGGGCAGGTTCTTAGCTTGAAGATACGATACAAGAATAGCGGCAATGTTTCTTCGGTGGCACACCCATATTTGGTTGTCGGCGTGAACCACGAATTAAATGTAGTGGAAATAGCCCAGCTGGAATCCTTAAGAGGAAAGGAATGGAAAGCATTTAAATGGGGGAACAAGCCGATATACGCAACAAATCCGGCAGAAACGGTGATCGACAGGGACAGCTACATACAGATGGACAACACATTCCTTTTAGAAAATCACAGCAAACTAGAATGCTATCGCAGGCAAAAGGACAAATTGAGCGAAAAAAGCTAAATGCCGTAGTAAAGGCCGATAGGGAATATCACGAAACACATCAGATTGATGAGGATAAGCAGGTCTATATGCCCATTGATGAGCTGGTAAGTTTGCAGAATACATAAAAATTACGACACGCCCTAATTTAAGGGCGTGTTTTCAAGCGAAATAAAAAATAGAAAGAACATATGGTGCGGCTTCCACAGCCATGATAGTTCACAACTACCCTTCCTATACCGTCCTCTACAGAAAAGACATCTGCTTCAAGCAAAGCTTCAGCAGTTCTTCTACCGTCATCTCCGGGGCAAGCTCAATCTTGCCCACAGATTTCCAGGCCTCCGAGGAAGAATAGCCCAGTGCCACCAGCGCCTGCACGGCCTCAGCCTTGACCGCAGAAGAGGAATCCTGTGAAATAGCCTGGGCGGCTGGGGATACGTTCCCTGCTACCGGGACAAGGCTTAGCCTGTCTTTTAACTCCAGGATTACCCGTTGCGCCGTTTTGCTGCCGATGCCTGGGGCTTTGGCAATCGCTTTTGCATCCTCGCCCAAGACGGCAATCCGCAAATCATCAGGCGTTAAGGCGGTCAAGATCGCCAGCGCCCCTTTCGGGCCTATCCCATTCACCCCCAGCAGCAGCCGAAAGACCTGCAGATCGTCCCGGCTTAGAAACCCATACAGTTCCATCAAATCCTCTTTCACATGAAGATAGGTATACACCTTCACCGACTGGCCAATCCCGCCCAGCCGGCCAACCATATTGGCGGGCATACGGATCTCATAGCCAATCTGCCCAGCCTCCACCACAATAGACTCCGGCTGGATTTCCACTAATTCTCCCTTAATATAGGAATACATCATTACCTCACTGCCTCTCCAAAGAAATAAAACCCCTTGCATTCCTTCAGTTTCACATTCACCAACTTGCCAATCAAATCTTCTGTCCCTGGAAAATGCACGATTAAATTATTACTTAATCTCCCTGTTACCAGCCCGGAAGCCCGCGCATTCACCTCTTCTACCAGCACGGCCTCTGTCCGTCCCATGAGGCGCTCTGCCTTCTGTGCGGCAATGCGCTGCACCTCTGTGAGCAGACGGTCAAAGCGTTCCTTCACCACATCCTCTGGCACCTGCTGTTCCATCGCCGCCGCAGGCGTCCCCGTGCGCTTGGAATAGATAAACGTAAAGGCACTGTCATAGCCTACCCTGTACACCACATCCATCGTTTCCTGGAAATCCTCCTCCGTCTCGCCCGGAAACCCCACAATAATATCCGTTGTCAAAGCAATATCCGGAACAGCTGCCCGGATTTTCTCCACCAGGGACAGGTACTGCTCTTTGTCATAACGGCGGTTCATCTGTTTGAGGATACGGCTGCTGCCTGACTGCAGGGGAAGATGCAGGTGCTTACAGATTTTGCTCGACGCCCCCATTACCTCAATCAGCTCATCCGAAAGATCCTTTGGGTGGGAAGTCATAAAGCGGATGCGGGAAATGCCTTCGATTTGCTCCACCTCCCGCAGCAGATCCGCAAAACGAACCGGCGGCTCCAGGTTCTTGCCATAAGAATTGACATTCTGCCCCAGAAGCATGACCTCGGCCACGCCGTCTGCCGCCAGACGGCGGATTTCACGGACAATATCCTCCGGCCTGCGGCTGCGCTCCCTGCCGCGCACATAAGGCACGATACAATAACTACAGAAATTATTGCACCCAAACATAATATTCACCCCAGATTTAAAGGAATATTTCCGTTCCATCGGCAGATCCTCGACAATCCTGTCCGTATCCTTCCAAATATCAATCACCGCATCCTGTTGCTGCAGAGCCAAAAAAAGCAATTCCGCAAATTTATAAATATTATGCGTCCCAAAAACCAAATTCACAAACGGATAGCTCTTCTGAATCCTTTCAATTACTTCCGGTTCCTGCATCATGCAGCCGCAAAGGGCAATCTTCCTATGGGGATTACGCTTCTTAGCCGCATTCAGATATCCCAGACGCCCCCACACTTTATTATTGGCGTTTTCACGCACAGTACAAGTATTATAAATAACAAAATCTGCCTCTTCACTGTCTGCCGGCACATATCCCACGGCCTTAAGAATGCCTGACAGCTTCTCCGAATCCCGGGCATTCATCTGACAGCCAAACGTCTGCACAAAAAATGTAGGCTTCCTCCCCAATTCCGCTTCCATCGCCTGCAGCAATTGGCGGCATTTTGCCATAAAATAATACTGCCGCCCCGGCTCCTCCAGCGGCGGCTCCTGCCTTACATCCATCTGATCCAACTCTATCTCCTGATACATCCTTCCAGGCCTCTCCTTTATCCCAATGCTATTTTACAATAATACCGCCGTATGAAACGGTATACAAGATTAACTTTCGCAGCCAGCGCCAGACGGTTCGGGGAGCTAATACCCTTGCGGACGCACCACCCCTTCATACCCCGCCTTTTTCCCCAGCTGTTCCAGCCCATCCAGCACTTCCTCCTGCGAGTACTGATGCATCCTCAGAAACTCCTCCCCCTTCTCGCCCATGTACTGATAGATGAGAACCGCAGCCGCCACCTCCTCCTGGTTCGTGTAGTCAAGTTCATCCAGGAGCAGGTTCTCCGCCTCATTGATTTCTCCCCGGTCAATCAGTTCCTTATAGGAGTCCACCCCTCTCCCAGAGACTTCAAACTTCCCCTCCTGTTCCAGCTCTACCTGCGTATATTTTTTGCCCAGCAGAACGGAAAACATTACCCTTGCGGCTTCCTTAATCATCCGCATTACATAGTCTTTCTCATCATCATACAACATAGCGATTCCCTCTGCCTTTCTATTCGATGTACTAGTACAGGCTCCTATCACAAAGGAACACGTCAGTCCCAATCCTCATACTGAACCGGCGCATCCCCTACCGTCTTGATAATGTCAAATCTTTCTGTCTCTTTCTCCAAAACCCGCAGCACCTTGCACTGGAACTGCCATTCGTCCCCAAAGTCAAACAGGTATTTGAATTTCGTCCCCTTTTCCAGCCCCAGCTCATCCAGCCGCTTCTGGCTGACCGTCGGCTGCCCTTCCCCTACTCCTTCTGCATAGTAGCAGTCCTCACGGCTCCACCTTACGTTGTCCATAAAAAATACATAGGCATGGTCGTCATCAAAGCCAAATGCTTTCTGGATGGCCTCATGCAGCGTCAGCAATGTCTCTTTCCCGGAAATCCGAATATGGCGGTAGCATCCTGTGCGGATGGAAACACTGATTACATAAGTCTCCTTGGAAGGCGCCCTCTTTGCCTTCGGCTCAAATTCACGGATTTTGCTGGATTTGGGGGTCACCGGCCCAAAAATCTCGTTCAGCCGCTCTTCCGTTTCCCTGGAGAGGACGCCCATCTCCGCCATCAGCTTCATCTGCGCCACCATTTCCTCCGGCACCTCCCTTAATTTCTCTGGCTCCAGCTCTAGGATAGCGCGCACCGTATCGGCAACGACTTGCATCTCATCTTCTTCATCCAGCCCAAAATGCTCCATGAAATCACACTCCGCTGCTTCTAATGCGGGCAGTTCCTCCTCTATGCAAAGCTTCACCTTCATCCTCTCACAGAAGGCCTTTATAAAAGCGTAGCTGCGCTGATCCGGCACTTTTATCTCTTTCGGGCAGACCTTTGCCTGCAATAAGGCATCCAGAAACATTTCCAGCAGCTCCTGCGGCTTCTCTTCAAAATGTTCTGCAAGATCAACCGGCAGAATCTGATCTGTGCTGGCATCCACGGCTAACAGCACCAGGGGAAAGTAGGGGGCTTTCTGCCTGTCTTTCCCATCACGTACTGGCCGTGGGCAGCGGACAAGCCCACATTCCCATGTCCCTGACTTTTTTATTCTCTTGATATTGGCAATGGCAATGTCATTTGACGGCTTGGGCGCGGCCCACTCTGGCTTACGTGCCTTGGGAAGGACAGCCGTCTTCTGCTCATATTTCCCATCCGTCCATTCCAGCATCGGCACTTCCTCTGTCAAGGCATTGACTGGCTGAAGGCCCAGCTCATAAGAATGCCTTCCCTCCAGCAGCCTGGCCATCTCAAGGGCTGCCGACATAGCCCTGACAATATCTTTTTTATCCTGATCCTCCCGCAGATGCCAGGGGCAGTAATAAGGCGTATATTTCATAAACTGGGGATAGGCGTTTTTGCCGGAAATCCTGATTCCATGGAAGCGGGCATAATGCCTGACTTCTTCCTGTTCTTCGGGGCTTAAGCTGTCCTTTGTCTCATAGACGCACTGCAGGCTTTCCTGCATGAAAAGGTACTCCTGCAGTTCATTCGGAGACAGGCTGAAAGGATCCGCCTCTAAAATCCTGCGGAAGCTGCCAATCCCCTCTTCCCCGATATACAGCGCCAATCCGCAGAGCCCGCCGCTTGCCCCCAGGATGCTGACGTATCCCATCCTGCCTCCAGACAGGTTGATGGCAAATATCTCTTCCTCCCGCATGGCTTTCCATAATTTTGTTTTCTTATATTCAAACGAAACTTCATATAATTGATCTGCCGTCATATTTTTCTCCTTACTTTTGGGGTGGCAGGGCATACTCCAACTGGCAATCACATGGCTCTGCTTCTGTAAGTTCCCTGTCATACTCCTCTGCTTCCACACAGCCCATGTTATGATAAAACGCCTGGGTTTCCTCTGCGGAATGGGAAGAAATATAGAGTTTCCCTGCCCCCAGTTTCTGCCCGGCGATGATGGCGCATCGAAACAGCTTCTTGCCGACGCCCCTTCCCCTATATTCACAAGACACATGGATGCTGGAAAGCTGGACATATTGCAGGCATGAGCCAAAGCGCCTGCTCTCTACCGAAGCAAAAGCAATCAGGCTGCCCTCATAAAACACGCCAAAAACAAACCCGCCCGTGCGGATGGTATTCTTCAAGCATTTTACCAGGAAATCATACTCTTCTTTCTTCCAGTCGTCAATAAAGGGGACATCCTTAAGCCTCCATTCCCCTGCCTCCTTGCGCCAGCAGCGGCTAACCACCTGCCGGCGTGTAAAGCGGGAGAAAAGGCCAGGGGTAACCTGCCCTTCTGATAAGATTTGGTATACTGCTTCCATACTTTTCTCCATTGTAACAATTTTGAAACAAAAATCTTCCTAACGCGTCAGGGACGCACCTGCCCGTCCCCGTAGATAATGTATTTGACGCTGGTCAGCTCTTTTAAGCCCATCGGCCCCCTGGCATGGAGCTTCTGGGTGCTGATGCCGATCTCTGCGCCAAATCCAAACTCGTACCCATCCGTGAAACGGGTAGAGGCATTCACATAGACTGCCGCTGCGTCAATCCCATCCAGGAATTTCCTGGAATTGGCATAATCGCGGGTGATAATGGCTTCGGAGTGGCCAGTATTGTAGCGGTTGATATGCGCAATCGCCTCGTCAATGCCAGCGACTGTCTTGACAGACAAAATATAATCCAGGTATTCCGTGCCCCAATCTTCCTCCGAAGCAGGCAAGATATCGCTGCAGGCCTCCCTGCTGCCCTCATCCCCCCTTAGTTCCACCGCCTTTTGACTAAGCCTTGCCGCCAGCCTGGGCAGGAGGGCATCCTTCACCTTTTCATGGACCACCAGGGACTCGCAGGCATTGCAGACGCCAATACGCTGCGTCTTGGCATTGAAGATAATCTCCACGGCCATGTCCAGATCCGCCGTTTCATCCACATAAATATGGCAGTTGCCCGTCCCTGTCTCAATCACCGGGACGGTAGCTTTCTCCACCACGGTACGGATCAGGCCGGCGCCGCCCCTTGGAATCAGCACGTCCACATAGCCATTCATCCGCATAAACCTTTCCGCCGTCTCATGGCTGGTATCTGTAATCAGCTGAATGGCATCCCGCGGAAGGCCGCACGCTTCTAAAGCGCCCTGCAATGCCTCCATGATTGCCTGGTTGGAATGGATGGCGTCCCGCCCGCCTCGGAGGATCACCACATTGCCCGCCTTAAAGCAGAGGCCGAATGCATCTGCCGTCACATTGGGGCGGGATTCGTAAATAATGCCAATCACACCCAACGGCACCCGCTTCTGTCCAATCTGCAGGCCATTGGGGCGTTGGCGCATCGACAGCACCTCTCCCACCGGATCGTCCAGCCCGGCAATCTGCCGCAGC
This sequence comes from uncultured Lachnospiraceae bacterium, assembly GCA_910577785.1. Classification (GTDB taxonomy): domain Bacteria; phylum Bacillota; class Clostridia; order Lachnospirales; family Lachnospiraceae; genus Petralouisia. Next base: position 18,649 of record CAJTNT010000006.1, read on the forward strand.
CCTTCTGCCATCTGCCCAATCCTGTCCTCTGTCAGCAGCAGGCGATCCACCAGCCCAGAGGCCATCTGGTTTGCCTTTGCCGCTTCTATATCTTTGGCATTTGCCGCCAAAAGCATGTCCTTTTGTGCTAGGAGCGCCTCCGCGGCCGCCTCCAGAGCCTTATTTTTCCTGCCTGTCGGCAATGTGCGCAGCACGTTCTCCGCCGCTTTGGCTCTCTGCCCAATTTCCTCTAATGTCATTCCCATTTCCCAACCTCTTTCTTTTCTGTGCCGCTATTCCTGCAGCTTGGCTTTATCTGCTTCTTTCCCGCCAAATCCATACTTCCCTTATCTTCTTTTCTGTCTTCACTCTTTCCCATCAAAGCAATACGTACACAGCTTGCAGCAAGGCAGGCCGATGGATTCCACCAGATCGTCCAGCCGATGGTAACGCAAGGTGGTAAAATTCTGCTTTTTCTGAATCTCGCCTACCATCTCGTCATACTTCGCGCTCTCCGGATCTGCATATTCTGCCAGCAATTCCGGCGTCACTTCCTCTTCCCGCTCCTGGATCACCCGTCGGGTAATCAAATCTAAATCCGACTTGGAACGGGAAAAATTCAGGTACTTGCACCCATACAGCAGCGGAGGGCAGGCAGGCCGGACATGCACTTCCTTCGCCCCGCTCCGATACAGGAAATCTGTAGTCTCGCGCAGCTGTGTCCCCCGCACGATGGAATCATCAATCAACAGAAGCTTCTTATCTTCAATCAGCTCCTGCACCGGGATTAGTTTCATGCGCGCAATCAAATCCCTCTGGCTCTGGTTCGTCGGCATAAAGGAACGGGGCCAGGTAGGCGTATATTTAATAAACGGCCTTGCATAGGGGATCCCGGACGCGTTGGCATAGCCGATGGCATGGGCAATCCCAGAATCCGGCACCCCTGCCACAATATCCGGCTCCACCTGCCCGCCGTCCCGCTTTGCCAGCATGCCCCCGCAACGGTAGCGCATCTCCTCTACGTTGACCCCTTCATAAGAAGAAGTCGGGTAGCCATAATAGACCCACAGGAAAGAGCAGATTTTCATCTCATTTCCTGGAGGGCTGACAGTCTCCACCCCATCCGGCATAATCTTGGCAATCTCTGACGGGCCTAACTCCCGGTCATGGGTATAGCCCAGATTAATATACGCAAAATTTTCAAAAGAAACGCAATATCCATCCTCCCGTTTCCCAATCACCACTGGGGTACGCCCATATTTATCCCTGGCTGCGTAAAGGCAATCCTTGGTCATCAGCAATATCGTCATCGAGCCGTCCACCAGTCCCTGCACATACTGGATGCCCTCTACCAGGCTGTCCGACTTGCAGATTAGGGATGCAATCAGCTCTGTGGCATTGATCTGCCCGCCGCTCATTTCCTGGAAATGGGATCTCCCATCCTGGTACGTCTCCCTCAGCAGGTCAGGCATATTGTTGATTTTGCCCACAGTGGTAATCGCAAAGCTGCCCAAATGCGACTGGATCAAAAGCGGCTGCGGCTCATAGTCAGAAATGCAGCCAATACCCAGATGGCCTTCCAGTTCCTCCGCATCCTTCTCAAATTTCGTGCGGAAGGGGGAGTTTTCAATATTGTGGATCGCCCTCTGGAATCCCTGTTCCCCATACATGGCCATCCCGCCGCGCCTGGTTCCTAGGTGGGAATGGTAGTCCACGCCGTAAAAAAGCTCTAACGTACAATTATTCTTTGAAGCAACGCCAAAAAAGCCTCCCATATGTCTAGTCTCCTCATATCATAAGTTTGTAAGCATTCGATTGTTCCTGGTTCCATTCGGTTAAGATTAAAATCTGCTCCATCAGTTTAACATGAAGCATCCGTAAATTCAAGTACGCTTACCCCTTTATTCCCTTGCTTTGCGCATACGCACGGACAATCTCCCGGAAAGCCTCCCCATATTTTTCATATTTTACCTTGCCCACGCCATTGACAGTAAGCATTTCTTCCTCCGTCACGGGCAGGCGGACGCTCATTTCCCGCAGTGTCTTATCTGAGAAAATAATATAAGGCGGCACATGGTTCTTCTGCGCCAGCTCATAACGGTACTTGCGCAATTTCTCAAATAAATCCGGATATTGCACGTCCACTAGGACTTTTTTCTGCTTCTCTGCGGCTGCCGGAAGCTTCTGGCGTTCCTTGGGAAGTTTTAAAATAATCCTATGTATACCTTCTTCCTGGCTGACCCCATTGGGGGAATGCCCTTCGCCAGATGGAAGGCCTTTTTTACTCCCGCCGCTATCCCAGGCAGCAAGCAGCGCTTTTCCAGGATCTGTCATTTTCAGGATGGGATAGTCATTGGCTGTAAGGAACAGGTAGCCCTTGACCAGCAGGTCATTTAAAATCTGGCGCAGGCGTACGAGGGTCCTGCCTTTCAGGCTTCCGTATTCAGGGTTCCGCTTCAGGCCGAACTGGCGTACTTTAGCCGTGTCTGAACCATGGACGGCATCCAGGATGGCATTGATGCCATAACGCTCGTAAGTGGTCATCACCATGCGGATGATATGGACGGCTTCCTCTGTCACGTCAAAATCTTCAAATTCCGTCAGGCAGTTCTCGCAGTTCCCGCAGTAATTCCCGCCATATTCCCCAAAATAACGCAAAATATAATCCCGCAGGCATTCATCGGTAAAACAGTAAAAGGTCATTTTCCGAAGCCGCTCCAAATCCCGCTCCTGGATAAGCTTGCGTTCTTCCTCATCCAGCTCGCTGTTCTCTCCCTGGGAATTAATCAAGAACTCATTCACCCGCACATCCTGCCCCGCATAATACAGCAGGCATTCCGCAGGCTCCCCATCACGCCCGGCCCTCCCGGCCTCCTGGTAATAGCTCTCAATGTCCTTGGGCATGTTATAATGGATCACATAACGCACATTAGACTTATCAATCCCCATGCCAAAGGCATTCGTGGCCACCATTACCGGCCTGACGTCATAGATGAAATCGTCCTGGTTCTGCTTACGCTCGTCATCGGACAGCCCTGCATGGTAACGTGTCGCCGGATAGCCGCCCTCCAGCAGGAACTGCCATACCTCTTCCACGGCCTTGCGCGTATTGCAGTAAATAACCCCGCTTTTGTCGCCATTTTTCTCCAGATACTCCAACAGCAGCCGCTTCTTGTCCTTGGGCTTCTTCACTGCAAAATACAGGTTCTTGCGGTCATATCCTGTCACCACCACCGTTGGGTCGCACAGCCCCAGGATGCAGACAATATCCTCCTTCACCTGCTTTGTCGCCGTTGCCGTATAAGCGGCAATCACAGGGCGTTTGGGCAGCATATCAATAAACGCTACAATTTTCAGGTAGCTGGGGCGGAAATCCTGTCCCCACTGGGAAATGCAGTGCGCCTCGTCCACGGCCACCATGGAGATCTCCACCTCCTGCACCAGCAGCTGGAAGGCCTCTGTCAGCAGACGTTCTGGCGCGACATAGATAATTTTGTAGCGTCCCCTGCGGGCAAATTCCATGGCCTTGCGGTACTGGCCCTCTGTGAGGGAACTGTTGATATAGGCGGCGTGAACGCCTAATTGGTTCAGCGCCGCCACCTGATCCTTCATGAGGGAAATCAGCGGAGATACGACAATGGTAATTCCCGAAAACAGCAGGGCTGGGAGCTGGAAGCAGATGGACTTCCCTGCGCCCGTAGGCATAATGCCCAAGACGTCCCGACCGGAAATAACACTGTCCACCAGGGTTTCCTGGCCTTCCCGGAAGGTATCATAACCAAAAATATTTTTTAAAGCTGTAAATTTGCTGTCCATGTTATCTCCGGGCTTGCTTAAGCGCGCGCGGCTCCGTCAACGGACAGGATTTCCCCTGTCACATAGCTTGCCATGTCGCTGGCCAGAAACAGGAAGGCATTGGCCACATCCTCTGGCTCGCCGACCCTGCGCAAAGGAATGGTCTTAATCAAGGGCTGGATCATTTCATCCGGAAGCGCAGCTACCATATCTGTCTTGGTAATGCCAGGCGCTACCGCATTGACGCGGATATTGCTAGGTCCCAGCTCCCTCGCCAGAGAAAGGGTAAGGCCGTTGACTGCAAATTTGCTGGCAGGGTAGGCCACGCCGCCGGGCTGGCCGGAAATGCTGACCATTGAGCTAGTATTGAGGATACATCCGCCGCCCTGTTCCTTCATGATTTTCACGGCAGGCTGGACTGCATGGAAAATGGCGTTGACATTGAGATCCATTACTTTTTCAAACTGTCCGTCTTCATAGGCGTCTGCCTTTGTGCTGTCTGATATGCCGGCGTTGTTGACTAAAATATCAATCCTGCCATATTTTTCCTTAATGCCCTCAATGGTTTTGGCTACCTCTTTGGCATCGGAAAGGTTAGGGTGGAAGCCTTCTACAGGCCAAGAGGGATTCTCAGACTTGAGGGAAGATAAGGCTTTCTCTACTGTTTCCGGGCGGGAACCGAAGAGGATTACCTTGGCGCCATTTTCAAGGTATTTCTTAACGATTGCGTATCCAATTCCTCTTGTGCCGCCGGTCACGACGGCTACTTTGTCTTTTAACATGGGTTGTCCTCCTTCAATTAGATAAATAAGCTCTTGTTCAGATTATCATAATTTCTCTGAAAATGGAAGGGTTTCTGTGTAATCTTTATAAACAATTCGGAGAAGTACGAGAGTGTTCCCTGGCAAAAGGGGCGGGAGCGCCTCTTGGTAGGGGAATATGGCGCAACGATCGCTGCGGAAGCGGAAAGGTGAAAAGCAATCGTGGTATGCTTACGTTACACTAGACATAGCTACATCCATACGCTTAACGCCTGTTCTTGGGATAGGAAAAAATATATATCCTGCTCTGTCACAATGGCATCCATAGGCACATCAAAGGGATCTTTGGGCAGTTGTTCGACAAGCTGCACAGAATGGGCAATGCCGATTTTATGGCAATGGGGGTATCTGGAAAAATAGCGGTCATAATAGCCTTTGCCATAGCCCATGCGTGTTCCGTGTAAATCAAACCCTACCCCTGGGACAAGAACCAATGGGGATTTTTCCTGTATTGCATGTTTTCCCGTAGGTTCCATAACATGGAAGAAGCCTTCCCGGAAATCGGCTAAAGACGAAACCTGGTAAAAGCCCATCTCATTTCCTTCTACGCGTGGAAATGCAATCTGCATCCCCCGCTCCAATGCCTGCTGCGCCAGCGGGAGCAGATTTACTTCCTTCCCCAGCGGATAATAAAAATAAACCCATTCCGCCTGCCGGAACCAGGAACATACCTGGACTTTTGCAGCTATTTCCAAGGAGGCCTTCTGCACCTGATTCTGGGAAAGACGTGCCCTTGCTGCCTTCCGCACTGCCCGGAACTGCTGTTTTTCCTGTGCGTATCCGCCCTTTGGGCTTTGCATTTTTTCTTCTGCAAACTCGATCTCCGGGTTTTGCGTTTTTTCTTCTCTGTATCCATTCTTGGAGCTTTGCTTTTTTCCTTCTATACTAATTCGCTTCTTTCCTTCCATACTTCTCCCCCAGGTTCTCTGTTGTCCCATCTGGATTTACCATGTCAATGTTATCCAGCTGCGCCCGCAGGTTCCTGCGGATATTTGCCAGAAATTCCTCCCTAAGCAGCGCCTGTTCCTTTTTCTCCGCTTCTGTCAGCCCCTCTGCCTTAGACTTTCGTGCCAATTCATTGATCCTATCGATCTTTCCCTGTTCCATCTATTTCTCCTTCCTTACCCTATGCTCTTCTCAATGAAATCCGCAATGTAAAAATCCTCATCATAATGCGCCCGGAACACCGTCCCCACAAAGTTCCCCTCAAAAATCCGATGGAGTACCCCCACGTCCTCTCCATTTGCAATCACCATATCCGCCCCGGAAAGCGTGGCAATCCGTGCCGCCGTGAGCTTTGCTTCCATGCCCCCAGTCCCGACGTCGCTTCCCGTGCTTCCTTTCGCCATGGCCTCGATTTCCCCATCCAGTTCATCCACCATCTCAATCAGCCTGGCATCCGGGTTCTGATGGGGGTCGTCCGTAAACAGCCCGTCAATATCCGACAGCAGGATCAGCAAATCTGCGCCCACCAGGGAGGCCACAAGCGCTGACAGCGTATCGTTGTCCCCAAACTGCATTTCATACGTGGATATGGTGTCATTTTCATTTACAACGGGGATAATCCCCATGCGGAACAGTTCCTCAAATGTATTCTGCGCGTTCTTGCGCGCCACATTATCCAGCATGGTTCCCTTTGTCATAAGAATCTGCGCCGCTGTCTGGTGGTATTCCGAGAACATCTTCTGATATGTCATCATCAGCCTGGCCTGGCCCACCGCCGCGCAGGCCTGCTTCGTGGAAATATCGCTGGGGCGTTCTTCCAGGCCAATGACTTTCCTGCCCACGGCAATTGCACCTGAGCTTACCAGGCATACGTCCAGGCCTCGGTTGCGGATATCGCAGAGTTCCCTGACCAGGCGCTCCACCTTCCCCAGGTTCAGCCGCCCTGTCGCTTCATGGTGCAGGGCCGCCGAGCCAATTTTTACTATAATCCTCTTTTTTCCCTTAAAATATTCCTTTGTACCCATTTCCTTTCTCTTCCTCCAAGACGGTTTATTTTTCCTTGGTTAATTATAATATTTATGCCAACATTCGTCAACAATCCATGATAGAATTGCATTTTCCCCCCATCCTATGCTATAATCATAGCATCTTGGCCCGTGTGCCGGCCATAAGGAAATGTAACTCGTACATCGTCCATTTAGCATAAAGGAGATACAGAGCCAATGCAGACATTTGAAGTTAGCATGCTCCAAGAGCAGAGCGGGCTTTTGGCAGCAATTGAGAATACGGATATCTGTACCTTTTGGTACTATCCAAAGGAAAAAACCATCACCGTCCATGAGCGGACAGCCAAAATGTACCAATGCAGACGGATCTACACAGATATGCCGCAGAGCTTTGCCGATGATTTCGTCCATCCGTCCACATGGCCGGCCTTTTTTGAAATGTACCGTCGGATTGACGCAGGGGAAAAAACGGCACAGGCTTCCTTTAGCAGCATTGACCGCAAAAACTGGTGTACGGTCACCCTTACCACCCTTTCCTATGACAGCCAGGGGATGCCGGAACAGACCTATGGCATTGTCCAGAATATCTCCGAGCTGAAAATACAGGAAGCCGAACACCACACCAACAGCAAATATCTAAGCAGCATCATCAACGCTTTGAGCAATATCTATATCTTCAACTATTTCATAGACCTTGAGAGCATGGAATTTACAGAGATTATGGGCCTAGACTACATCACGGACATCCTGAGTACAGAGGGGAACGCCGTACATGCCTTCCAGCAACTTACGGAACGGATGATTGATGAATATTACAAGCAGGACTTTATGGTATTTGTAGAACTTAGCACCCTGGCCAAGAGGATGGGGAAACTGCCAAATATTTCCTTGGAATATGTCAGCAAGAAACAGGGCTGGTGCCGGGCCAGCTTTATTGCAGTCAACCGGGATTCGGCCGGCCTGCCTACCCATGTGGAGTTTGTCGTTGAAAATATCAGCGCCCAGCGCAAGAAAGAACTGGAAGCCAAAGAAGCCCTGGAGCGGGCCTATGAAAATGCCAACAAGGCAAATGCCAGCAAATCTGCTTTCCTCAACAACATGTCCCATGACATCCGCACCCCCATGAACGCCATTGTAGGGTTCGCCGGCATTGCCGCCGCCCATATCAATGACAAAGAGCGTGTGCAGGACTGCATTGCCAAGATTACAGCCTCCAGCAAGCATCTTTTGTCCATTATCAATGAAGTGCTGGATATGAGCCGCATTGAGAGCGGAAAAATACATATCCAGGAACAAGAGGCCCACCTCCCCACCATTATGCAGGACTTTATGAGCATGATACAGGGGCAGATACATGCAAAGGGGCTGGAGCTTTTTATTGATACCATGAACCTGATCCATGAAAATGTATATGCTGACGAGGCCAGGCTCCATCGGATTCTCCTCAACCTGGTAGGCAATTCCGTGAAATTCACCCCCACCGGCGGCATGATTTCCATCCGCCTCCTGGAAAAGCCTCAGACCTCTGCCAAATATGGCAATTTTGTGCTTTCCATCCGCGACACCGGCATTGGCATGAGCAAGGACTTCCTGCCCTATGTCTTCGAGCCCTTTGAGCGGGAACGGACCGCCACGGTCAGCAAGGTAGAAGGCACCGGGCTTGGCATGGCCATCACCAAGAACATCATAGAAATGATGGGCGGCCAGATTTCCGCAGAAAGCGAACAGGGCAAGGGTTCTACCTTTACCATAGAGCTTTCCCTGAAGCTGATGGACAAAGCCATGGCAGATCCACGGATTGAACAGCTGGCAGGTTTCCATGCCATGGTCGTGGACGATGATTACAACGTATGCGACAGCGTATCCAAGATGCTGGATAAGATTGGCATGGAGCCTTATTGGACTATGTCCGGCAAGGAAGCTGTGCTGCATGCAAAGTCCGCTTCTGAGATGGGCCGGGGCTTCTCCGTTTATATTGTAGACTGGAGGCTGCCAGATATGAGCGGGGTGGAAGTCGTACGGCAGCTGCGGCAGATTGCCGGGAACGACATCCCCATCTATATCCTGACCGCCTATGATTTCAGCGATTTTGAGGACGAAGCCAAAAAGGCCGGCGTAACCGCTTTCTGCCAGAAGCCCCTCTTCTTCTCCCAGCTGCGGACAGCTCTTCTGGAAAGCATTGGCGAAGCCCATGACAGCCAGCAGGAACCCATGGCAGAACGGGACAGGCAGCTTTACGGGAAACGGATCCTGCTGGCTGAAGATAACGAACTGAACCAGGAGATTGCCATAGAGATACTGACAGAAGCTGGATTCAAAGTAGACACCGCAGACAATGGCAAGGCCGCCGTAGAAAAAATCGCCCAGGCTGCGGAAGGGGCATACGATATCGTCCTTATGGATATCCAAATGCCCATCATGGACGGCTATGAGGCCACCCAAAGAATCCGCTCGCTGCCATCCGAGTGGACAAAAAAGCTGCCCATCCTCGCCATGACGGCAAATGCCTTTGAGGAAGACCGCCAAAATGCGCTGGAGGCAGGCATGGACGGGCATTTGGCAAAGCCGATTGACACGGTAAAGATGCTGCAGACCCTGGATAGAATCTTAATGGCGGGGAAATAAAATGAATTACGACTTAACAGAAGGGAATATTGTAAGCAAACTGCTGAAATTTGCATTTCCGATTATGGTTGGCAATATGCTCCAGCAGCTGTACAATGTAGCGGATACCTTAATCGTTGGCAAATACCTAGGGCAGGACGCGTTGGCTGCCGTAGGCTCCTCCTATACGCTGATGGTATTTATTACCTCCATCCTCTTAGGTCTGTGTATGGGCAGCGGGGCGTTTTTCTCTATGCAGTTTGGCAGCCGCAATTACGGCAGGCTAAAAAAAGGGCTGTTCCTCTCTTTCTTGCTGATTGGCAAAATTGCGCTCCTCCTGACGGTTCTCGCCTATGGATGCCTGAGCCAGATCCTGGCCTTCCTGCATGTACCCGGGGAAGTCGCTCCGCTGATGAAAGAATACCTATTATGGATTTTTGCCGGCATCCTGGCAGTGTTCCTCTATAATTTTGCCGCGAACCTGCTACGGGCAATTGGAAATTCCATTGTGCCGCTGTTCTTTCTGGGCATTTCTTCTATTTTAAATATTTTTCTGGATCTGCTGTTTATCTGCCGCTTCCACTGGGGCGTTGGCGGCGCTGCGGCAGCTACCGTGCTGTCCCAGTACCTGGCCGGGGGCGGGATCTTGTATTACTGCCTTCGCCATTATCCTGAGCTGCGCCTCCAAAAAGAACACTGCCGCCTGGATTTGCAGATTTTCCGAGAACTGGCTGGGCTTTCATCCCTGACCTGCCTGCAGCAGTCAGTGATGAATTTTGGGATATTGATGGTACAGGGGCTGGTGAACAGCTTTGGCTCTGTCGTCATGGCCGCATTTGCCGCCGGCGTAAAGATTGACTCCTTCGCTTATGCGCCGGTGCAGGATTTCGGCAACGCCTTTTCCACCTATGTAGCACAGAATTATGGAGCCGGGAAGACAGAACGGATCCGCAAAGGCATGAAAGACGCCACGCTGGCCTCCCTGCTGTTCTGCCTGGCCGTATCCGCGCTGGTATTTGTCTTTGCCAGGAACCTGATGGGACTGTTCCTTGAAGAAGGGAACCAGGAAGCCGTCTCCATTGGCATCCGCTATCTGCGCCTGGAAGGAACCTTCTATTTTGGGATCGGGCTGCTGTTCTTATTCTATGGATATTTCCGGGCTATCCACCAGCCTGGCGTATCCGTTGTACTGACTGTGATTTCCCTGGGCACACGGGTCGCGCTGGCCTATGGCCTCTCTGCCGTGCCTGCCCTCGGCGTGAACGGAATCTGGATATCCGTGCCCATCGGATGGGGGCTGGCCGACCTGGCTGGGGCATGCTACTACTTCCACGGCCGGAAAAAGCTTGGCCGCCGCTTCCCTATTGCAGATTAAAGCACCCTATCTGCGTTTCCTGCAGTTCAGCACATAAGCTGGCGGAACATTCCGCTTTTCCCACTGCATCGAGATAACGGGGAAAAATCTGCGGAATAAAGGGAGCTTACACTTTGTATATTGAAACGTAATAAAAGAGCCTTGCGCCGACAGGCAGCGCCTGCATTCACGCAAAATCTTGCCAGACGTCTCTTTGGGCAGGCTGGCAAAAGGAAGTCCCGAGATAATGCAGTCTGCCTGACGGCCATATTTTACAAGATATTTTCTCATATTTGCCGCCGTATCATGGATGATATGGACATTGGGGAATTTGGCATACTTTTTCTTCAATTCCTGAAAGAAAACAGCGTTGATTTCAAAAACAAAAAAATTTGTCTCCTTGCGCCTGCGGCGGATGATTTCTTCCGTAAATACGCCCGTACCGGCGCCTATTTCTACGATACATTCTGCATTTTCAAAATCTACATCCTCCACCATTTTCTGCGCCAGGCGCTTTGAGCTGGGCTTTACGGCGCCGACACTTCTGGGGTGTAAGAAATACTGGAAAATAAAAGACATTGCGGTTTGCTCCTTTCGTTTGGGATTGCATATTATTTTTCGGGCGGGTTCGCCTTCCCTCTCCTAAGATGAAACAACGTAACATTGCTGTGCTGTCTATTACTGCAAGGCGCATGGCAGCGCTTCCTATTACTGCAAGGATATCTCCATTAGCAATACATACGTATTATAGGCAATGTTATGTAAAATTGCAATACTGTGTTTTTGTATTGACCGCGTTCCCCTATATCCCGCCATCTTCCACAAGGAAGAAGAATCCTACTGGGTGGAATTTCCCGATCTGAAAGGATGCAATACCTATGGTTCTACCATTCCGGAAGCTATGGAAATGGCGCAAGAAGCTCTTACTGGATATCTTTTGTCATTGTTAGAACATGGAGATACTATCGCTTCTCCTTCCGATATTTCCACCATTCACGCGGCTGACGGATTTTCCTCCCTTGTATCGTGCGACATTAACCAGTATAAGGACACAAAGGCAGTAAAAAAGACTTTAACCATACCGTCATGGCTGAATGACCGTGCTATTTCTATGGGAATTAACTTCTCCCAGGCATTACAAGAAGCACTTCTCTCCAAAATACAGGCTTAACATCTATCAGCTACCCCGATCTTCACATGAAATCGGGGTAGTTCCTTTTCTTTTTCAAAACATCCAATTTTCATGGCAAAATCCCTGCTTTCACACAAAATAATCCACCTCCCCCTTGACATCCGTACGATTTCGTACTATAATACCCTCATGCACTTTCGTACGATTTCGTACCTTTTATATCCCCTAAACCAGCTGCCCCTGCAATATAAGGATGACAGCCCATACGAAAACACCGCCCCCAAAAAGGAGGATGCCATGCACTCTTATACTTCCAAAGAAATCAAACGTTACAATCACCTAATCAGCGAGATTGATGCCGTTTACCATGAAATATCGCTTAAATTCGGCCTGTCTGACAGCGCCCTGATTATCCTGTATACAATATGCGAACATGGGGACAGCTGTCTGCTGCGGGACATCTGCCGCAGCTCAGGAAGGAGCAAACAGACCATCAATTCCGCTATACGGAAATTAGAAGCCGACAATATCGTCTACTTGGAGCCTGCCGGCGCTAAGAATAAGAACGTCCGCCTGACGGAAAAGGGAAAAAAACTGGCTGGAAATACCGCGCTTAAAATCATTGACGCGGAAAATCAGATTTTTGCCTCCTGGCCCAAAAAGGACGTAGAGAAATACCTGGAACTGACAGAACGGTTTTTAGGGAACCTTCAGGAAAAGGCAGATGAATTAGATGAACTATAAAAATTGGGATGTCAAAAGAAAGGAATATGTGACTGACATGAAAATCCAATTATCGGACCATTTTTCTTATCGGAAGCTGCTGCGCTTCACCTTCCCTTCCATAATCATGCTGGTATTTACCTCTATTTATGGCGTGGTGGACGGATTCTTTGTCTCTAATTTTGTGGGGAAGACGCCTTTTACGGCAATGAATTTTATTATGCCATTTCTGATGATTCTCGGCGCTAGTGGGTTTATGTTCGGGACAGGCGGCGGGGCGCTGATTTCCAAGACGATGGGAGAAGGGAAACGGGAACAGGCGCAACGGCTGTTTTCGATGATTGTCTATATCTCTGCGGCCATTGGTGTGGGAATGGCTCTTGGAGGACTTCTGTTCCTGCGGCCACTGGCGGCGGCATTGGGGGCAGATGGGCAGCTCTTAGAAGACAGTGTTACCTATGGGCGCATCATCCTGCTGACCATTCCGGCCTATGTCCTTCAATATGAATTCCAATGCCTGTTCTCTGTTGCTGAGAAACCCACACTGGGACTGTCGGTAACTGTTGCGGCCGGGCTTACCAATATCCTGCTTGACGCTTTGTTTGTGGCTATCCTCCATTGGGGGCTGGAAGGGGCTGCGGCTGCCACCGCTGCCAGCCAATGCGTGGGCGGGATTGTGCCGCTCATTTATTTCGCCCGTCCCAACAGCAGCCCGCTGCGGCTGGGCAGGACAGAATTTAATGGGAGGGCGCTGGCAAAAGCCTGTGCCAACGGCTCTTCCGAACTGATGAGCAATATTTCCATGTCCGTGGTCAATATGCTTTATAATATACAGCTTTTAAAGTATGCCGGGGAGGACGGCGTGGCGGCTTATGGGGTGCTGATGTATGTCAGCCTGATTTTCCAGGCCGTCTTTCTTGGGTACTCTGTGGGGACAGCCCCGATTATCGGATACCACTATGGCGCACAGAACCACCAGGAAATGAAGGGGCTGCGAAAAAAAGCCTAGGGCTGATCAGCCTGTTCGCGCTGGCTATGTTCGGAGCCGCCTACGCACTGGCCAGCCCGCTGTCTTATCTGTTTGTGGGATATGACAGCCAGCTGCTCCAGCTGACGGTAGGGGCATTTTTCATTTTCTCCTTCTCCTTCCTGTTCTCAGGGTTCGCTATCTTCGCCTCTTCGTTTTTCACGGCGCTGAACAACGGCCTGGTGTCGGCAGGAATTTCCTTCCTGCGTACGCTGGTATTCCAGATTGTGGCCGTCCTGCTGTTCCCGCTGGTTTGGGGCGTAGACGGAATCTGGGTCTCCACGGCCGCTGCAGAAGCGCTGGCTATGGGAGTTTCCGCCCTGTGCCTGTGGAAAATGAAAGGGAAATACCATTACTAATCCACATAGCAGCAATTATACCAGTTTCTTTACCTGCTCAATCACCACATCCTGCTGTCCCTCTGTCAAGCCTGGGTATAAGGGCAGGCTAAGCATATGCTGATACAATTGTTCGGCATGGGGGCAGAAGGTGTCCTGATAGCCATGCTTTCGGTAATAAGGATGGTGGTATACCGGAATATAATGGACATTTACACCAATCCCTGCCTCCCGCAGACGTGCAAATGCCTGCCCGCGTTCCTGTTCCAGGAACTGCAGAACGTACAAATGCCAGCCGCTCGCCGCATGGGGCAGCTGCTCTGGGCAGGCGAGGCCAGGGATACCTGCAAATGCCTCGGTATACCTCCCGGCCAGATAGCTGCGGCGCTGGATAAACGCATCCAGCTTCTCCAGCTGGCTGCTGCCCAGGGCGGCCTGGATATCCGTCATCCGATAATTATAGCCCAATTCCAGCTGCTCATAATACCAGCCGCCCTCATTCTGTCCCATCAGGCCTTCCGCGCGGGTAATGCCATGGCTGCGGAAGAGGCACAGGCGTTCATACAGCTTCGCATCATCTGTCACCACCATGCCGCCCTCGCCCGTGGTGATGGGCTTTACCGGATGGAAGCTGAACGCTGTCATATCCGAAGGGAGGGAGCCAATTTTCTGCCCCTTGTACTCTGCGCCAAGGGCATGGGCGGCATCCTCAATCACCGCCAGGCCGTGCTCCCTGGCAATCCTGTGGATTTCCTCCATTTCACAGGGCTGGCCAGTGAAATGGACGGGGATAATGGCTTTGGTCTTGGGGGTTATTTTACGCTCTATCTCTGCCGGATCGATATTATAAGTTACGGGGTCAATGTCCGCAAATACCGGCCTCCCGCCGCAGTACAGCACACAGTTAGCCGATGCCGCAAAAGTAATTGGGGTAGTAATCACCTCATCCCCTGGCGCAATGCCAGCCGCCAGGCAGGCAATATGGAGAGCCGCCGTGCCATTAGAGACGGCAACGGCATATTTCGCGCCGACATAGTCCGCTGCTTTCTGCTCAAATTCGCCGATGGCCGGCCCTGTTGTCAGGTAGTCCGAACGCAGCACGTCTACGACTGCCTGGATATCTTCTTCTGTTATGGACTGATGTCCGTATGGTATGTACATTTTATTCTCACTTTCTTTTTTATTTTAACAAATCGACTAGCATTTTCTCATCTTTCCGCCTCTGCGAAACTCTTTTCTTATTACTTTTCCAGACGCCTCGCTTCTGTCAATGGCACATCTGCGCTAGAGTTTTATAATCCCATCCGCAATTCGTGCAGCCCCTTTCCCATCCACCAGCTCCTGCATCCTCTGGGAACGCTCCTGGCGCAATGACATGTCTTCCTGATACTTCTCCAGAAGGCCGCTGATATGGCCTGCCACGTCTGTATTCCTGATATCGCCCGCATAGTCAATCAGCTGCATTTCATGAAACTTCTGCACATTCGGGATCTGGTTATCCGCCATGGAATAGGAAACCGTCGGCACGCCCATGGCACAGAGTTCATAGAGCGTTGTCCCCCCTGCGGTAACCGCCATGCAGGCGCGGCTCATATGTGCCTCCATATCGGAAACTGCCTGATAAAAATGCAGGTTGGCTTCCCCTTGGTACAGCTCCTGCAGCCTCCCATACTGAGGGTCATACATGCCGCAGATTACCTCGATACGCTCATAACACCGCCTGTCTATCCTTGCTAATAGTTTCCCTAAAATGCCATAGGGATCCGTCCCCCCAGAAAGCAGCAGGAGGTTCTTTGCTACAGGGTTTATCCGCTTCTTCCCACAGTTTTGGAAGGCTTTCCTAAGGGGCGCATATTGAGGCCCAAGGAAAAGCTTATTATGGTATCTTTCCTGGTAATGATGGGATTCCCAGTCGGCAGCATAATACACCAGCGCATCTACCGGATAGCGGAAACGATCCAGATCATCCATATACACCGTGGATGCCATCTGGGAAGCTTCCTCCAGATAGCGGGGAGTCACCTGGTAGCTGTCAATCAAAAGCTTCTGAATCCCCCGCTCCCGGACTGCCCGCCGCAGGGCTGGCAGCTCCGCCTCCATATCATCCCAGGGGCTGTCTAAAACAATGGCCTCATAGCCTCTCTGCCGCAGCAAAGGGACAGCCTGGCCATCCGCCAGCAGAAATGCTGCTGATTCCCCCTGCTCCCTTGCCGCGTCTGCAATCGACAGGCAGCGCATCATGTGGCCTGTCGCAATCGTATCATTCATATCCGCCCGTATAAATAGCATGATACGCCTCCTTCTTGTATATCGGAACGCTAACTCATGCTTTCCCATGAAAATACATAGCGCTCCCATTCTATCCCTTATAAAGCTGCTTTCCTGTTGTTCAATCTTAGAAAATTATTTTTCTACTGCTCCCAAGCTACTCTATGAGCATAAAACCGAATTGCACATCAGCCTATCATTTCCGGTGAAAGCGGGGTTCCGCGGGGAATATCCCGATTGACCGCCTTCCCCAGCACGTTTTCATAATATTTGGGCTTCATGCCCTGTGCCGGGCGGATGGAGCGCAGGTTCTCCGGCGACAGGATATCCCCTGCCTTCATATCCTGTACCACAAAGAGCGATTTACGGAATGCCAGATTGTCCTTCTCCTGCTCTGCGGCGCCGTAAGCAACTGTCCCAATCGCCCTTTCCGCCTGCCTTACGTCCGACACCATCTGCCGGAACTCCTGCGGCTCCATGGAGAAGGAGGCGTCGGGATTCTCAATTTCCCGGCTGAGGCAGAAATGCTTCTCAATCACTTTCGCCCCCAGCGCCACAGCCGTCACTGCGCCCACAGAACCCTGGGAATGATCCGAAAGGCCTACCAGCACGTCAAACGCCTGCTCCATATCCTGCATGGTACGCAGGTTCATTCCATCTGTAATCGCCGGATACGCGCTGGCACAGCGCAGCAGGGCAATCTGCTCATTTCCAGCCTGGCGGATGGCAGTTACGGCATCCGCAATTTCCTCATAAGAGCCCATCCCCGTAGACAGGATCATGGGCTTTCCCTTGGAAGCTGTATAGGCAATCAAGGGGATATCCACCAGCTCAAAGGATGCGATTTTATAAAAATCCAAGCCCGTTTCCTCCAGGAAATCCACAGCTGTCCGGTCAAACGGCGTGGATAGGAAATCAATCCCTACCTTCTCCGCTTCCGCCTTCAGCTCCGGCTGCCATTCCCAGGGGGTGTATGCCTTCCCATAGAGCTGATAAAGCGTCTCCCCCTTCCACAGGCCGTCCTTAATCTGGAAATACGCATTCCCGCAGTCCATGGTAATCGTATCTGGGGTATACGTCTGGATCTTCAGGCAGTCCGCGCCAGACTCCTTGGCCGCATAGATAATATCCTTGGCCCTCTGCAGGCTGCCCGCATGGTTGGCGGACATTTCCGCTATGATATAAGCAGGGGAATCCTTGCTGATAATTGTCCTGCCTTTTATTTTGATGCTATTCATTTGCATTGCCCCTTTCTGTATTTGCTATCCATATGCCTTGTGAATTCTTCTCTATCCAATAGGCAAGGCCAAGAAATATACATTAATACATTATTTTTCTAGGATTTCTAAATCTATCAAAACTTTATCCCTTGTATTCCTTCGAGAATCATTTCCTTGCTCTTTTCATGTAAATAAAAGCTATTCAGCCTTGATTTTTTATACCGCATATAAGAATCCTCTGTCTTGTCAATCAGAAGCCTGGCAAAATATCTCTCCCAACTTAAAAATTCTCTGCTGTCAATATAATCTTCTGGTTTCTCTAATATATCCCTAAGTTCTTTTCCATCAACCAAACCCGAATTTAAAATAATCCACTCAAAGGATTCCGGCAGGTAAAAATGTATATTTTTATTTTTCATCGCCTGATGATACAGACGGTTCATCTCTGAACCAATTGCTGCCCCATCCGCAACAATACACACCTCTTCCGTCCCAATACCATCCAACGCTGCAAATAAATTTGATTTTCCTGCAGCGTTCCCACATAGAATGCCTCGTTCTTCACTGACAGCTTTAAAAAACTCATAGCCTGCATTAGAATCCTCTGTGATTATTCTCTCCGGCTTAATGGGAATACTGCCTGTATGAGGATAAATCTGATATATTTGCTGATACACTTTTCTTGTATCATGGTACTTTCCAGATGTATGCAAGCCATAAATTTCTTCTACGCTATATGGCAGATTGTAAAGATTTTCCCTCGTAATCAATACGAAATAATTATCCGAGCCATGGACGGAAACAGCAAATTCTTCGGTATTGAGAAATGTGTTTTCTTCATCTATAAAAAAGATATTTCCTGCGGAATGATCCAAAATAAGCTTCCAATTCCGTCCTTCCAATACCCTACACGGCACATCACAAATAACATCTACCCCACTGGACACCCCCAGGCTCTCTGCCTGCCGCAGCATATTAATTAAGGTTGTTTTCCCAGAGGCGCTGTCACCCTGGATTATGCTGATATTCCTCTTTATCTCAAACTCATAGTGCAGCCGATTATTCTGTATCACAATTCTGTGCTTTCCCTTCATATGCCCCACCTATACATATTTCCCGGCAATCCTGACAAACGTGCGCATATCATGGACAGCTTCACCCGTATTCAGAATCCTGGCCTCAAATTCACCATTGCCAAAATCCATAATGTGCCGGAGATTAATAGCCAGATCCTTCCTTCTTGCAATTTCCAGTATCCATTTTGCACAATTGTCGCCACAGACAGACGCATTAAACACTTTGCCTGTCTCATCAAATGCCATTAACATCAGCGTCTTTACTCCTCCAGACAATTCCTTTGTTGAAATAGGCCCCAGAACCGGGCTTTCAATCAGCCGGGCGCTAACCACTTCGGAACGGTCAACATCCTTGATCATTTCAACTGACAATTCCTCTGTAATCCATTCATCCTCATACCGATTATCAAAATATGTGGGCGGATGGTAAATCGCCTCATCCATCTGGCCCAGATAAATACTTAACATGGCAAGCCTCCAAAAAATGTTCGTAACAATCCCGCATTTTCCTAATCTGTAAATGATTCCTGATCTCTCATTCTCCAACTGTCATAAGACATTTTACCATTTTTGCCCCTCGCTGTCCAGAAATCTTTCATAATCAAACGGATCATGTTCTTGCGTATTCTGTGCCGGCAAGTTAAGATATAGATTAAGATCATTGATGTAAATAAGCGCCGCCAATCAACGGTTCGCCTAACAGAAGCGTTTCTGCAGTATTTATAAATTGTGGGGAAAATGAACATGGGAAAAGAACTTTCGGAAATGTCCTTAAAAGAATTATGGGAACTGTTCCCCATATTTCTCGTTGCGCATAATGATAAATGGAATCTATTTTATGACGAAATCGAATCTTTTCTACAAACCATATTGTCGGGATGCCCCATCGAAAGAATCAGCCATATTGGGAGTACAGCCATATCCAGCATATGGGCAAAGGATATTGTTGACGTTCTGATCGAAGTATCCGCAGATTCTGATATCCAGAACACGGCAGGGGTATTGGAACAGCATGGATTTCTCCGCATGTCAGAAGAAAAGGATCGGGTATCGTTTAACCATGGATATACAAAAGACGGATTTGCTGACAAGGTTTACCATCTGCACCTTCGTTATATCGGAGATAACGATGAATTGTATTTTAGAGATTATTTAAATGATCATGCGCAGATAGCCAAAGAATACGAGAAACTAAAGCTAGAGCTGTGGCATCAGTTTGAACATCATAGGGATGCCTATACGGATGCAAAGACAGAATTTGTCAGGAAATGGACAGCAGAAGCAAAGAAGGTTTATGCTGGGAGGTACTGAAAGGTTTCTGTTGAATAATAACCATTGGAATTTCAGGCGATTTATAGATTTATAATATATTAATCCACCGCTAAGACAGCTGACACGATATTATGAGCCGCTAGAGGAATCCGGCATTCCCTATCAAACAGGGTTTGTCATTTAAACAGTGTAAGTAAATTGTCTGAATATTCTCATTGGCTGCTTGGCTATCATAACTCGAATTGCCGGAATCCTGTCAGGGCAAGCATTTCCGCCTTTACAGGATTTTGACAATTCGATAAAATCAAAATGGCAGTCTGTTCAAATTTTTTGTAATTTTTTGGCCTGTATCTCTTTGTGGACTTCCATTCCACGACTATTATAATAATCTATACGCTCCTGCCGACTCATATCTTTTGTTTGCTTCCTCAGCCTCCTTGCAGATACCGTAATCAGATCCTGAATAATATCTGTGACTTTTTTGCTATCTATCACCCGGATAAGCAGCTCTTCCAGTTCCTGCCTTGATTCTGGCTCATAAATATACCCAGAGCCTTCCTCCCCATTTAACTCATCTGCAATTCCCTGTTCCAGCACAACTTTCACAGGATATGTCCTTATCCCATATTCCAAAAATAAAATTCTATACTTGTAATTAGGAATCTGGGGCGCGGACAGGAAAAATTCAAATTTTAAACTTGCCTCTTCTCCTATCTCACCTAATTCATCCTGGATATCTACCTGCTCCGTCCTGCCCATGGCAGCAGCAAGCGAGGCCATGCCTGATAATAGATGATAAGATTCAATCGGCCCTTCAAACTCTTTTACATTTCCCTTCACAAACGCTTTCGTAATGCCATTTAACTGTGTGCAGATATCTTCCAATACAGCTTCTGGCGCTTCTTCATTGTCATTCTTAAAATCATATCTGGCATTTAATTTACATGGCATCTGTCATTCCTCCTTTATTTCAAAAACAATGGGCAAATGATCGCTTATCTGTCTATCTGGCATCCTATTTTTTTCTGTTAACAATGGCCTTTCTCCTGCCTGGCATATAATTTTCAGCCCATTATCCACAAACTTGTTACGCAGGCATGGGCGTATCATTACTTGGTCATATATATTCCAAAATGGGTTTTCTACATCATTTCCATTATAAAAAAATGTTCCTGGTGGGCTAGAAAAATCACCAAACAAATTCCACATAGGATTATAGAACATCTTAAACTCTTCCCCTAATATTTTTCGATGTTCCCTCTGTGCCACATAATAATCTGGCAAACCATGAAACCCATCTGCCGCCAAACACCCGCCTTCATATGGGTTCTCATTAAAATCCCCGACAACAATTGTATTTTGGCATGCTGATTCCTCTTCTAATTTCTGGATTTCCTGAATCACCCTTCTAATCACGATATCTTTTTTCTTCCTTTCACAATGCGTTTTACTCGGAAAATGCACACACACCAGAATATACTTGTCCTGGATATTTTGTAAGGAGCAGTATGTATCTTGATAACATGGATTCACATTTCTGCATTTTCCAAGAAGGGTAATTCTATCACATCCTATAGAGATATATTTCCCCATATAGATATTATGCTTACGCAGCCCATTCCTAAGATGATTAATATTGGCTTCATACTCTGCCAGCACCATAATATCTATCCCATTATCTATTATAATATCCTGAACATATGGATTTATTTCAACATTTCTATTCGTATTCCAAAATGCCATCCTCATATTGTTATTCCAATCTCTGTACCGTTATCACCTTGATTTCTCTACAATCCGCTTCCTGACTCAATACCTATTGCTATTTTAGCATTTTCGTCCTTTCATGTCCAGAAATTCTTTCTTCAAAAACGCCTGCATTTTGAATCAAAATGCAGGCTTGCCACACAATACCTTTGCCGTTCCACAGACCAGTTTCTTTCCTTCTTCACCGTATGCCTCCGTATCCAACGTAAGCACCCTTTTTCTTTCATCTATCCCCGCGATCCGCACCCTTACGACAACGGGCTCGCCTACATAGACAGGCTTCAAAAACCGGAGGTTCTGTTCCAGATAAATGCTTCCCTTCCCTGGCAGGCGCATCCCTATTATTTCTGAAAATATGCCCGCCACAAATATCCCATGGACAATAAGGCCTCCAAACCGGCTCTTTTCCGCAAATGCCTCATCAATATGAAGCGGATTCTTATCCCCTGTAATTTCAGAAAATGCCAAAACCTCTTCCTTTTGGAAAGTCTTCTCTACAGACACTTCCTGCCCTACATGGTAACTATCCATTTCCTAACTCCCTCCCTAACTTCTCTTCCAGCCGCAATATCCCTTTTTTCCTATCCCCTTTGCGTTTTGCCGGTATCCCTATGTACATAGACCATGGCTCAGTACTTTTATTACACAGGCACATGCTGCCGACAGCTGACCCTTCTTCTATGGTAACTCCTGGCAATATTACGGAACTGCACCCTACAATTGCATGTTTTTTTATGATTACTGGCGCACTTAGCATTCCCGGCCTGTATTCCATCGGAACCATCGGGTTCGTCATAGAGTTCCCTGTATAATCATCCGACACAGCATATACCGAACACCTTGAGGATAAACCGGAAAAGTCTTCCATGACAATTCCGCTTTCCCCTCCATATAGCCCACAGAACTGGGAAATATGGATACGGCTCCCCAATGTTACGTTTCCACTGATTACCGTAAAATCATCAATCCGCACATGGTTCCCTATCTCTAATCTTTCTGGCGTATAGAGTACTGCATGCCTTCCAATCTTTACATCTTTTCCATATGATTTCAAGCCCAGCATTTTCAATTCTTCTCTTGAAAGAAAATTCTCCATGATTTTCTCCATTCTACATTTTCAAGATATAGCTAATTTATTTCTATTATCCACTTTTTGGATCAATCACTATATCGCCCAATAAAAACTCATCACTCTCTAGCTGCCATAGTACATAGAAAACTGCCAAAATATTCCTTTATCTGCCTTTCCATACACCCAGAAATATCGCCGCCCTCAAAATATATATTTGTCCACTCAACTACCTTCTCCATGGCAGTCTCTATGTTCCAGCATGGCCTCCAGCCAAATGTTTTCTTTATTTTAGAGCAGTCCAGTTTTAAATAGTTCGCCTCATAAGGCTCTGGCATACCGCCCTTCTGGCTTATCCATTCTACTGGCTCATTGCATGCTTCCATCCACTTCTGGCAAAACAGCTCCACCAAATCGCCAGTTGTCCTGCAGTCCGTTTCATCTGGGCCAACATTGTAACTCCCTGCACAGCTTGCATCCTCATATTGTTTTCCTGCAATCATCAGGTAAGCCATGACCGCTTCTATGACATGCTGGTATGGCCTTACGGAATGGGGGTTCCTCACTATGACGGCCTTTCTTTCCTGTACAGAGCGGATGCAGTCAGGCACAATCCGATCAGCGGCAAAATCGCCGCCCCCTATCACATTTCCTGCCCTCGCCGTAGAAACAGCAATCCCTGCGTCTTTTAAGAATGATTCCTTAAAGCTGTATGTCACAAGCTCTGAGCAGGACTTTGAATTGGAATAGGGGTCATGGCCATTTAATTCCTCGCATTCGCGGTAGCCCCATTCCCATTCCTTGTTACAGTACACCTTATCTGTCGTCACATTCAGGAACGACCTTACAGAAAGGTTCCTACGGATACATTCCAGCACATTTACCGTTCCCATCACATTTGTATCATAGGTCAGTACCGGGTTCTGATAGCCTTTCCGCACCAGGGGCTGGGCTGCCATATGAATCACAATATCCGGCTTTGCTTCCAAAAATACCCTATTTAAATGCCCCAAATCCCTGATATCCCCTTTTTTTGCCATCATATGCCTTGATATCCCACATAACTGAAACAGGCTGGGCTCTGTCGGCGGCTCCAATGCATAGCCAGCCACATCTGCCCCAAGCATAAGGAGCGCTTGGCACATCCAGGATCCCTTAAAGCCTGTATGCCCTGTGACCAGGACTTTTTTGCCTTTAAAAAATGATTCTGCTAAACTTTCCATCCCAACCTCTCTCCTTCTGTCATGTCTCTTTGCAACGTATAGGCGGATGTCCTATATCCGCACATGTGGGACATGGGATTTTTCTGTATCCGCACATGTGGGGCATGGAGAGAAGAGCCATTACAAGAACGCCTCCTTAATCCGATGTATGATCTCATCCAGCATTTCCTTTTCCATCCCCGGATACACGCCTACCCAAAAACTATCCCGCATTGCCTTATCTGTATTTTCCAGCATCCCGGCTACCCTGTAATCCACGCCTTCCTCCAAATGCTGGAAACATGGGTGCCTGATAATATTCCCTGCAAACAGGTTCCTTGTCTGGATATTGCATTGTTCCAAATAAGAGACGATTTCTGCCCGGGCTTTGCCGCCCCCTTCCCTTACAGACAGGATAAAGCCAAACCAGCTGGGGTCTGCCTCTGGCAGTCTTTCTGGCAGTATCAGTTTCTCTGCCATACACACAAGCCCGTTTTTCAGGTAGTCCCAGTTCTTCTTCCGCCTTTCTATAAAATAGGGAAGTTTTTCAAGCTGTGCCACCCCGATTGCCGCCTGCATGTCTGTTGCCTTAAGGTTATATCCCAGATGGGAATATACATACTTGTGGTCATACCCTTTGGGCAGGGCGCCAAACTGCCCGTCAAACCGATGCCCACATAAGTTGTCCACACCGCCCGGGCAAGAACACTCCCTCCCCCAGTCCCGCATGGAACGTATGATTTTATGCAGCAATGGGTCTGAGGTATAGACCGCGCCGCCTTCCCCCGTAGTAATATGGTGCGCTGGATAAAAACTGGATGTCCCAATATCCCCGATTGTCCCTGTCTTTTTTACCTGGCCTTCTATCTGGTATTCCCCGCCCAGCGCATCACAGTTGTCCTCAATGAGCCACAGGCCATGGGCATCGCAGAACTCCTTTACACGTTTCAGGTCAAAAATATTCCCTAGGCTATGTGCCAGGATTACCGCCTTGGTTTTCTCTGTATAAGCTTCCTCTAGCTGTTCCACATCTATATTATACGTTGGGATATCAATATCCACAAATACCGGCACTGCCCCACACTGCACAATTGGAGCCACTGTTGTTGGAAAGGCGGCCGCTGCTGTGATAACTTCATCCCCTTTCCTCAGCTGCCGTTCTCCCAGCAATGGGGAAGTCAGGGCAGCAACAGCCGCCAAGTTTGCAGAAGAGCCAGAATTGACGAAGACGCAATAGGGAACCCCTAAAAATGATGCTAGGCCTTCCTCAAACCTTTCGGTATACCTGCCAGCTGTCAGCCAGAACTCAAGGGACGCATCTACCAGGCTGCACACTTCCTTTTCATCATATACCCGCCCGGCATAATGGATCCTATCGCCTGGCTGGTATCCCTTCCCCTGTAAATTTTCCCGGCAATATTCCTTAACCATTGCCAATATCTGTTCTTTCTCTATCTTATTCTCCATGCCCTATTCCCACCGTTTCCATTCTGCCTGCCCTGTAGCCCATAGTTGTTCCAGCACTTCCTTGTCCCTTAAGGTATCCATGCATTTCCAGAAGCCTTTATGCTTATATGCTGTGAGCTGCCCGTCCCCTGCCAGCCGTTCTAATGGCTCCCTTTCAAAATACACCCCATCCCCTGTAATATAGTCCATGACTTCCGGCTCCAAGACCATGAAGCCTGCATTCACCCAGCCGCCATCCTCCCTTGACTTCTCGCTGAACCGTTCTACCATATCCTGGCTATTGATATCCAATGCGCCAAAACGCCCTTCTGGTTGTACCGCGGTAATCGTGGCGTATGCCCCGCCTGCCCTATGGAATTCCAGCAGGCCGTTTAAGTCCACATCGGAAAGGCCGTCCCCATATGTCATCATAAATGCCTCATCTCCAATATACTTCTTAACCCGCTTTATGCGTCCGCCCGTCATCGTACGGAGCCCAGTATCCACAAGCGTAACCTTCCACGGCTCAGCAACATTGTTATGTATGGACATGCTGTTCCCATCTGCAAAATCAAAGGTAACATCGCTCCTATGGAGATAATAGTCCGCAAAATACTCCTTAATCAGGTAGCCTTTATACCCGCAGCAGATTATAAATTCATGAAAGCCATAAGACGAATAATATTTCATGATATGCCATAAAATTGGATCGTCCCCAATCTCTATCATCGGCTTTGGCTTCAAATGGCTCTCCTCACCTATCCGTGTGCCAAACCCGCCTGCCAGAATCACTACTTTCATAACCCAGCCCCTTCCATTGATTATCCTTTTTTATCATTTCCCGGATTCCATCCGCCATCTTATACTGTGCCTTCCAGCCCAGCCCTTCCATTGCCCGGACATTTGCACAGGAATAAGCCAATTCCCCCTGCTGCATCTGCCTCTTCCCAAATAAGAGCCGCGTGGAGCTTCCCGTCTGTTCCTTTACCGCCTGTACAAATTCTTTTAAACTATGCCCCTCTCCCGTCCCGACCTCAAACGGATGGAACCTCCTGATCCCAAACTGGCTCCTGCACTGAATGACTGCCATATATGCATCCAGCACATCCTCCATATAAACCCAGTCCCGGATCTGCGTCCCTTCCGTCAGCTCTACCTGGCTCCTGTTTTCCCTCAGCTGCCGCAGGATAAAGCTGGCAAATTTTTGCTCCCCATCATCTTCCCCATATAAATGCTCTAACTGCATATTTAAAAATGCGATATCCCACCCCGCAATCTGTCCTTTCACAATATAAGTAAGGAGATATTTTGTCCTTGTATATGCGCTTCTGTACAGTTCCTTTCCAGCTGCCTGTGGGCATTTTATAGCCTTTACGAAAAATGTATCCGTATTGATAAAATATTGGCATCCATATTTGAGGGCATATTCCAACAGTTCCAGGGGGAATGCGACATTCGCCCTATAGACATCAAAATATCCCCCCGGCTCCTTCCCATAATCTGTCGCACAGTGGATGACCATCTGTATTGGATGCTCCTGGAAAATCTTTTCTATTACCCCTTGCCCTAAATCATACCATCTGCACTGCCCCATTATTTCCTTAACCCGGAGGCAGTCTGACGTCTTCCTTTTTATACAGCATACTTCCCACCCAGCATGGAGCAGCCTTTTCAGGAGGCCGCTCCCCAAAAACCCGGTTGCGCCTGTCAATAAAACCATCCGCTTCCCCCTCTGCAAATTGCTATGTATCCCATGGGGCAGCCCCCATTCCCTGTTTTTCTATCTGTTCCCAACGCAGTCCATAAATATCTTCCAGCGATATCTCCCCGATGGGAACCCTGCCCCTTTCTCCCCGCTCCCACTCCAGTGACATCCATACGGACAGGCTGTCTTTCCCGGCCAGTTCCATATTCCCTACCTTAATCCCTTCCAAGTCCATCTTAATCAATTGATGCAACAGCCTTTTTTTCTGTGCTTCTTCGCGCGGCAGGCTCTCCAATAACATTTCTGTATCCAATGCGCCGATAAAAATCTGCCTTATACTATCCTCAAGCGCCTCCCTGTCTTTTTCCGATAACTGAAAGGGAAACCCAGATAGATATTCCTTTTCCTTCCGGTATACATACATGCACGTATCCTCCCAGGCATACATATCCCGGAACCCCTCAACTGCCCGGTAGCCTGCGAGCAACAGCCCATATGCCCTGCTGCACCGTTCCAGAAAAAGAGCCTTAAATTCCCCTGCTTCCAAATGCATCCTTCCCAGGAACTCCATCGCCCCCAAAAACTGGCCAACCCTACCTTGTGGGTACATATAGCTCAATACTTTCCTACCGTTTTCCAGGGGTTCTTCCCTCGCTGCCTTCCCTTCCGCCCATAATAACAAATCTACCGTATGAAAATCCTGGCTTTTCCCCAGGATGGCCGCCAGGGGGATATGGACATAATTTTCCAGGAATATATTTCCACGCATTTCCCCTGCCATTTCCAGTGCCCTGTGTTTTTTAAGGGCATCCATGTTATACGTAATCCCTGTCATATAATTCAGATCCATCGCGTTCCTCACCGCTTCCAGACCAGCTTTATAAACCCTGCCCAAAATCCTTGGATAACAGGCTATATTTTCTGTAAAAAGCCCCGCATCTTGATTTGCCTTTAAGTATGACAGGTATTCCCCCATATGCTCCAGCAGCATAAAGTCCTCATCACTGGCCAAGACAGCAAATTTCCCCTGAGCCAACTCCAACGCCTTCAGCACATTCGTGGCATACCCCTGGTTTTCCGTGAACCTATGATACCTGACCCTTCGGTCTGGCAGCCCCTTTATCTTCTCATACCATTCGGATTCTGTTTGGGAGCCATTGTCTGAAACAATAATTTCAACCTCGCTGTCATAAGGGCATTGCAAAAAATGCCGCACATTTTCAAATGCAAGCATCCCCCTGTTGTAGCTTGGGATGCAGACGGACAGGAAAATACTTTTCCGTTCCCTTGGCATGCCAGACAGCCTTTTTTGGTGCAGTTCCTGTAATATCCCCTTATATTTCTCTGGCTCTGTCGACACCAATTCCTTTGGCAGGTAGAACTGTTGATACTGTTCAAAAAACTGCCGCATTAGGCTGCCGTCTGAAAACAGCAGCACATTCCCAAGATACTTTTCCTTGAATTTGGGAAGCTTAAGAAAAGAAAGGAACTTTGCTTCCAGTCCTTCCAGCAGAATATAGACAGTTTCCCATTCCTTATCCTTTAGGGCGGGGATCATCTGCCTGATATCCCAAACCCCTGTGAAAAGGATGCTATGGAACTCTGCCTTTTTTCCATGTACTGGCACCCCATCCAACTCAAATGCCCCAGCAAACTCCCGGCTTTCCTTATCAAAAATGTAATACTTTTCCTCTGAGACTGGGAAGAAATCCAACGCAAGACGATCAAAAGGAAATTGTGTTACTTCAGCACAGTTCTCCCCATAATGCCTCCGAAACTCTTTTTCATTTGGCATGGCATAACAAGAATATAAAAACTCTAGAATGTTTTCCCTCTGATACCCCATCCCATACGCTTTTATCAGGTTTTCGACTGCCTGTTCATATTGATAGCCTTCAAAAAACTTCATCCCTAAATGATAATATACCTCGCCTAAGACCTCCACATTTTTCCTCCTGATGCCCTATTTATTTTGCTTATCCTGCAAATGATTCCCGCTGTATAAGATCTTTTTCTGCACAACAGAGCTGTTAAGCCCTGCCCACTGTGGGTGAGCCAAATAAATCTGTAATGCCTCCTGGTAGCCAAAGCATCCCCCTTCTGTATACAGGCTTTCATAGATATTCCGGACCAAATTGTAATCCTCCTGTGTATCCACCGTCCAGCGGATACGGCTGTAGTCCTCCCCTATACAAGGATACCGATAGCAATGGAACTGCCCTGGGTTACGGTACAGGTACGGCGTTACATGCTCAAGGCATTCTGCATCATCTGCCTCTTGATAGGCGCGTTCCAAGGCATGGAATCCTATGACCTCTACAGACAGCCCTAATGGAAGGCCTTCCCTGTAACAGAGGTAATCCAATGTCTGTGTCTGTTCGAAATAAGCTGCCCCCTCATCTATGATCTCTGGGCAGACCAATGCATTGTCCCCGGTCAGGCGGATCACAATTTCTGCCGCCGCTTCCTTTGCAGCCAGATAAAAACGTTCCAGGACGTTTTCTTCACTCCCACGGAATACATGGATCCCATTCTGCAGAGCAAATGCCTCAATCCCATCATTTTCTGGCATAACAGAAGTGGCAACCACAAAATCATCCACCCATTTGCTGCGCCTTACACGGTCATGGATATGCCACAGAACAGGATGCCCGCATAAATCCATCATCACTTTATTGGGCAATCTGGAAGACCCTGCCCTTGCCTGTACAATTGCAACTGTCCTCATCTGTCCCTCCCCCACTTTCTTGGATCAATCGTAATCCCATGCACATTTTCAGAAATATTCTTTATCCTCTTCCATGCCATTTCTGGCAGCTTTCTGCTAGCTGCAGCCTCTTCCAGTATGATATTCTGCGTAAGCTGCTCCGCCGTTTCGCAGCCTAACAGGAAATCCGTGATATATGGATGCCCTGCCACAAAAGAAACTGCCAGCTGTTGTATGCTGATGGAACACTCATCCGCCAGCTGCCGGAGCTCTTCCAATGCTCCCTGTGCTGCCAATGCCCTTGCCGTTTCTGAACCTGGCTCCTGGAAAAAAAGCCCCTGCAGAAATACGCTGCGGGCAAAGATACGGATCCCCTTCTCTGCTGCATTCTGCAATAATCCTGCCTCTGTCCACCTGGCATTGTCCAATAAATGGAAGGGGATCTGCACCACATCTGTTATACCTGCCAGATTTTCTATGATATAATCCAATTCCCCGGGTTCATATATGGATATGCCAATATGCTGTATCTTTCCCTTTGCCTTCCACTGCGACATTTTCCGCAGGACATCTGCGTCCTTGCAGGCTTCAAACCGATGGAGGTAATAGAGCCATATCTGGCTGCACTTCAAACGATGGAGGCTCTTCTCTAATTCCTTTTCCATCTTCTCTGCTGTACTGGCAGCATCTGCATCCATCCTTTCGTCTGCTTCAATGCCATATGTTTCTCCCACTATGCAGGCAGATGTCCCATTATTTTCATGCCCTGTCCCACCGCCATATACTCCTGCCGCCACATCTGCAGACAGCTTTGTGCATATATGGAAGACATGCCCTGTTACCTCATGGTATTTTCCAATCAAATCCTCTGCATCCCCATATGCCCCTGCAGTGTCTAAGATATGGATGCCGTGGTTCCATGCATAATCAAGGATCTGGCATGCCGTTTCCTGGCTGGGTTTTCCTGTGCTGTTGTGGATTCCATATTCCTGACCAAGCTGTGCTGTGCCTAATATCATAAAAGATGCCTCCTATGCATGCATTTCTAATACATATATTACAATACACTGCGCTTTAAATCTGCAATCCCCTCTTCCCATGAAAAGGGATGCTTTTTTCTAAATTCCATAAGCTCTTTTTTATTGTGATAACTGCCTTTGCTGCTTGTCTCCACACCCCTGATGGCATTTGCTAAGATATTCTCGACATTCCCTAAAAACAGACTCATGATTTCTTCATTTAATTTCTGATAAGAAGACGCAAACGTTTCTTTTTCTTCATCAAAAAAAAGTTCCTTCTGTAGGATAATCTTCCCTGTATCTATTCCCCCGTCTATTTGATGGATTGTGACACCTTTGGGCGTATTTTCCATAAAGTTCCAAAAATTAGGATCCGCCCCACGATTCCATGGAAGATATGAAATATGCAAATTTATAATTGGGTACTTACAAAAGCCAATCACTTCATTCGAAATAATATAACGGTATGTATAGCTAAGCACCCGCTCTGGACATAAAGTCTCCAAATTTTCTACGGAAAGTCTTTCTTTCCACAAAATAAGTATATGCCCCTTGCTTTCCAGCTGTTTTGCCAATTCTTTTGCCTGTTCATTGTGATACAAAAAAAGTATTTTCATTTATTTGCCCCTTTCCAGCCTGTCCCAAACCTTTCAAGAATGCCCCCCTTTCTATAATCCCGCCCCTGCCATCTATACGCCAGAGACTATTTCAGCCCACCTATTGTTTTATATATACTGCCCACAGTCTATTCTATAAACCTGCCCAGTAATGTTATCTGATTTGTCCCCTGCCAGGAAGAGAACCAAGTTCGCTACCTCTTTTGGCTCTGTTAGCCTGCGGATTGCACATTCATCCAGCACATATTTCTTGATAAGCTCGCTTGTATTCCTTTGGCCGTCTGTATTGATAAAGCCTGGGGCGACCACGTTACAGTTGATGTTATAGACGCCCAGCTCTTTTGCAATCGTCTTGCTCAATCCTTCAATTCCTGCTTTTGCTGCAGAATAGGCGATGCTCCCTTCCCTTCCCCTCGTGCCGTTGATGGAACCGATATTAATAATTTTTCCATGACCCTGCGCTATAAAATACTTAGCCGCTGCCCTGCAATGATAGAATACAGGGTACAGGACATTCTTAAGCGTGTAGTCAAACTCTTTTTCTTCCAGGCGGACAAGCGGCCCGTCTTTTGCGCTGGCCGCGTTATTCACAAGCACATCAATCCTTCCAAAGGCCCTGACGCATGCCTCCACAGCCCTAGAAGCCTGACCCATATCGGATGCATCTGCGCAGATCGCATGTACCCTGTCCCCATACATCTCCTTCAGGGACTCCGCTTTCTGTCTGCTGCTGTGGTACGTAAAACAGACATAGTATCCTTCTTTTACAAACTCATCCACCAGTTTCCTGCCCAGCCCAGAGGCCCCACCTGTAATTAAGGTTACCCTAGCACTTTCACCCTGTATCCCTTTTTCTGGCTTATTCATAGGGAGATCTGTCACATCCCCAGCATTTTTATTTTCCTTTCCATGACTTTCCATCTTCTTCATCTTCCCTGATCTATTTATTTCGTATCCACACATTTTCCTTTATTTGATATCCACATACTTCCTTATTTGGCATCCACATTTTTTAATCTTTCCTGCAAATCTTCCACAGACAGCCATTGTGTGTTGGTTCCGGAACTGTATTCAAAGCCCTGCTCTATCTGCTTCCCGGCTGGTTGGATTTTATTGGGGTTCCACCATTCCATATGGGGGTAGATGATAAAATGTTTTTCATATTCGTACGTGCTTAGGGAATCTTCCTGGGTTACCATAATTTCATGCAGTTTTTCGCCTTCC
This sequence comes from uncultured Lachnospiraceae bacterium, assembly GCA_910577785.1. Lineage (GTDB taxonomy): Bacteria > Bacillota > Clostridia > Lachnospirales > Lachnospiraceae > Petralouisia. The sequence continues at coordinate 50,966 of CAJTNT010000006.1, forward strand.
CGAATGCCGACTTCTGGCATCTTGCAGCCTGGAAGGATAGCCTGGGCAAGGTCAGTAATCTTAAAGGAAGGGATTTTGGATATGAATGTCTCGCCGCCCTTGGATTCCTTTAGGGCTTTGATTACAAGCTCCACGCCCTGTTCAAGGCTAATCCAAAAACGGGTCATACGGTAGTCGGTAATCGGCAATTCTGTGCCGCCATTGGCGACAATATTGCGGAAAAACGGGATGACTGAGCCGCGGCTGCCTGCCACATTCCCATAGCGGACAACGGAAAAGCAGATGTCCTTTTTGCCTGCATAGGCATTGGCCGATACAAACAGCTTGTCGGATACCAGCTTTGTGCCGCCATAGAGGTTAATTGGATTTACTGCTTTGTCAGTGGAAAGCGCCACTACCTTTTTTACACCACAATCCAGAGCCGCATCTATGATATTCATTGCACCGTTGATATTTGTACGAATGGCTTCGATTGGATTATATTCACAAGCTGGCACCTGCTTTAAAGCTGCTGCATGCACAACGTAGTCTATGCCGTCAAAGGCACGGTACAGGCGGTCTTTGTCCCGCACATCGCCAATAAAAAAACGCAGTTTTCCCTTATGCTTCAGGAATTTATTTGCCATCTGAAATTGCTTGAACTCGTCACGGGAATAAATAATCAGCTTCCTTATGTCATAATTCTCTAATACATATTCCGTAAATGCATTGCCAAAAGAGCCTGTCCCGCCTGTAATAAGAATTGATTTTTGATTTAGCATTGAATTTCCTCCTCAATTATTCCGTTTCTAAGCCTGCTTTTCCAACAGTTTCTTTGGCAACCTGTTCAACAATGTCTGCACATTCCTCTAAAAGCTCCATATATTTCTGTCCCTGCCTGGCCAGCTCGATCCCTTCCCCCTCTATGGTTTCCCGTTCAAAATACTGCCCTGAACGGATAATCTGCTCTGCCTCCACCATAGACTCCTGCATCAGTTCATAGTTCGGGTTTCCTTCTATCTTTTTCCGGTTCCGTTTTACCCTTTTCAAAACCTTGGCATAGGCCTGTTTATCTACAGCACCTTTCCGGCATAGTTTATCTAACTGCCTATATATTTTTTTCCCTTCCCGCGCCAGGGATACAATCTCATGTGCCTTTTGCGGGGTATCTCTGAAATAATTATTAATTTTCTCCTGCTCTTCCACGGAGAATACCGGCTCCAGGCCGTCAATACAGGACCTAACATCCACCTCTTCTGAACACTCCCTGTCAATCACTTCCGCCAGAGGCATCAATGTTGTCCCTTCTATCCTTGCCCCTCCCTCTGTAGCATTGATAAACTCTACCTCGTGCCCTGCCGACCACCACTCAATGTATTTCTCAAACCATTCCCGGTATTCATTCAGGTTGCTTAAAGTAGGGAGCTCATCCACATAATTCCCAGGAACCCTGATAAATCTCTCCGTATTTTCCTCGGGCATCTTATCCTGAAAGGTTCCGTCTGCATGGGACTTATTGTCCGTATAAGCCAAATCCTGGCCAACAAAAATAACTTTCCGTATTCCAAGATGGCATACCAGGGAAAAAGCCAGGGTAGCCACAGAGCCTCCAACCGGAAACCCCTCCAACTTTTTCCCGTTCATCTCAAACAGCCCCCGCACATATTTATAGCCTTCATCATAAAAAAACTTCTTCCCTGTATGGTAATCCATAATTTTATGGGCTGCCGTCACCTGTGTCAGAAGGGGGATACTTTTTGCCTGTTCCATTTCCAGCAGTTTTAACGGCTTGGCGCCGTCTAATGTAGCAAACATATCTGGCTCAACCCCTGCCTTCAGCAATGGCTTGACAGCCGTATCCACTGCAATGATAAACGACTTGCCTTTAGCCCGTTTCAGTTCTTTTATGTTTTTATTCAACGATGGCCCTGCCGACACGACAAAAGCCGGAACATTACTCGGGATTTTACCCAGCAGCTGAAATGCTTTATAACCTGTCTGGAGATATCCTACATTATGGTAGAAATTTTCTGCCTGGTAAGGCGAAAACAAACGCCTTGTCCCCAGCCCCATATAATATTGCCTTGATTTTTTTGCCAGGACCTCTAAAAACCAGCTCACCTGCTTCCCACACAATTCCACATAATTGGGAAGGACAAAATACTTCATTACCGGGATTTTATCCCCAAAAAGCATGGCTCCAACCATATTCTCCAGCCCGTCCTCATTTATCCCCTCCACAACCAGGGCAACCGTCTGTTTCCCAAAAAGCTTTCCAAAATCTATCTGCCCCAACTGTTTGTAGAACACAGAAAAAAGCGGCTCATAAAGCAAAACGACAACATTTTTTTCAGTCTGTCCCAATACTTCCTCTAAATAATGGATGTTTCCCATCCCAAGTATGAATATCGGGGCATATGGGACAATTTTCCCCAGCACGGATATCTGGTTTATCGGATGGGCTTTCGGGTCACGGCGCCCCGCCAGATAGAGCCTTCTCCCCGCTTTTTTGACTGCCAGAATCCTTTCCCCTGTAAAAGCCGTCTCCTCTTCCAGGATTAATTGCTCTTTTTTTAACAGCTCTGCCTTCTTCTCCTCTATAATCTCACATATACCTGGAAACTGTTTTTCCAACACCTTAAGATTCTTCTGCATTAACTCTTCCAACGTACATGCTCTCCTTTTCCCTGAAAAATTCTTCCGAAAGGAACATCTCCAAATACCCTGATATTCCCTGCTCCAAAGCATCCATCATCAGCACATGGTCATGATTCCTAACGGCCGTTTCACAGTCCCTTAAGATATCTAGCAGATTATCATATACTGCCTTTTCAAACACAAACCGCTCCCCATCCATGAACCATTGGACAAATTTCTGAACCTCCTGGAATATCATCTTGCTATTTTCCACATAATTATAATTATGGTGATAAGTCGCATTGAACCCCAAAAAATTTATCACCTCATACATATCCTCTATCTGTTCCTGCATCTTTCATCCCCCTGATTTCAAGTAAAAAGACCAGTCAAAGCTGGTCTTTTTACCCTGGCCATATGCCAGATTACTGTAATAACGACAGCACGCCCTGTGTTGACTGGTTAGCCTGAGCAAGCATGGACTGCCCTGCCTGGGCAAGAATATTGTTCTTGCTGTATTCCACCATTTCTGAAGCCATATCCGTATCGCGGATCCTGGATTCTGCAGCCTGGGTGTTCTCTGCCACATTGTCCAGGTTTGCCACTGTATGCTCTAACCTATTTTGAATTGCGCCAAGAGCGGAACGCTGTGTAGATACAATATTAATAGCCGCCTGTACCGCTTTTAATGTAGCATTTGCCTTATCGTAATCCAGAACAGTTGGACTTGAGAATGTTACCGTTGAGCCAAATGCCCCCAATGTTGTTTCTGTTATTTTTGCATTCGAAAGCAAACCATTCCATGCCGCACTGAGCTGTTTTCCATACTTGCTTCCGAGGTAAGCCTTGCCCCAACTTGCCGCACTGGCCACTCCAGAAAATGCCTTAGTGCTTGCATAATATTTACCGTTGGTACTGCGCGCTATCATTTTTTCATCAAATGTCTCTTTGCCATAGGCTTTAAGCTGACTTTTAAAAATCAGCATATTACTTGACGCATTCTTCTCCACATCATAAGTATAATCTTTGCCCATATAGGTTATCTTATTATAACTTGTAGATGTCTGCCCTTTAAAATAGGCAAAATCCCGCAGGCCAAGCGAACGCGCATTCATACTGTCGATTTTAATGCTGATTTTCTGGTTTGCATTTGCGCCAACATGAAGGTTCTTATCCTTAAAGCTCCCATCCAGCAGGTTCTGCTTATTGAACTGTGTTGTCTGGGAAATCCTGTCCAATTCTTCTGTCAGAGCCGCCAGCTCTTCATCAATTGCTTCACGGTCAATTTCCTGGTTCGTATCATTTGCGCCTTGTACAGATAATTCATGCATACGCTGCAGGATAGAGTGCGCTTCATTCAATGCACCTTCTGCCGTCTGGATTAAGGAAATGCCGTCCTGTGCATTTGTGGATGCCCGGTTCAAGCCACGAACCTGGCTCCTCATCTTCTCTGAAATCTTCAATCCTGCCGCATCATCTGCCGCACGGTTAATCTTATAGCCAGAAGATAATTTCTCAGATGATTTTGCCTGTCCGCTTGTGATTACGCCTAACTGACGATTAGAGTTCATTGCTGTAAGATTGTGTTGGATTACCATTGCCATAATATTTTTCCTCCTTGTATTTGATATGCCTGCCTGTCTATGGCTTTAAATTTAGCAGGCCAATTGCTGCCCTTTGTTTTAATTTGGCAGCTATGCCGCAAATCCGTTTGCGCACATATCTTTTTTATTTTTTTACACAGCCTATTCCGTACTTTGAATTAGCTGTCCTAACGCCGCGCTGCCGCATATATGGATTGTTCTAACAATGCTACATCGTGTTTGTTAGAACGACTTGCTATGCAGTTTGGCTATTTATAATAAGCGAGAACCCTAGGCATCCCCGCGTTATTACCCATGCTAATATATCCAATATCCCTCTACATTTTTGAATGTTCCTTTATTTTTCCTTCACCCGCCATACTTCCTCAACGGGTTATTCCTTACCGCCTCTTCCCTCCTGGCGCGTTTCCGCTCTTCCATTAGGATTGCCTTAATCTTCTCTTTTGCCTCCGGCGACAGTTCCCTGTCCTTGTGGTGCTTCACTTCATTTCCCGGGTCTGGAGCCATGCCGTATTTCTCTAACGCCGTGCTGCGCACGATATTCATAGACCTTGGCGCATCCACTAAGACATGCATATTGTTCGCGCTGCCCCCGGTGAACACTACTTTGATGTTGTCCCCTACCAGCAGGTACTCGCCTGCCTTTACTGTTAATTTCAGCATATGAACCTCCTTGTTTCCCAAATTCATTTCCCATATGAACGCTTGGATGCCTGGCCGCCAGGATTCTTTCTTTGCAGAACCTATGGCCCGCCATATTCTTTTCAAAATGGAATACCATATTGTCCCTGCACATCAATTGCTATAAAATTGATGTGTGGCGTGTGGCATTTCTGCCCGCCCCCTGGATTTGGAATCCGGGCCAGCTGTAAAAACACTACATCTGATGAGAACAGGAGGTTTCAACTTATGAGCACAACTAAACCCATCCGTAAAGCCGAAGACATTGAGGCGCTGAAAAACTATTTCCTGCATGAGAAGCACAGCCTGCGCAACTACACGATGGTATGCCTCGGCATCAATTCCGCCCTGCGGATCAGCGACCTGCTGTCCCTGACCTGGGGCGACGTCTATGATTTTGTAAATGGCTGCTTCCGGGAGCATATCAATATTACGGAGCGCAAGACAGGCAAGCAGAGGGAAAGCGCCCTCAACGCAGGCGCCACCAAAGCCCTGAGATTCTACAAGGACAGCCTCCCCGATGTGGCGGTGGGGAGTTTCATCTTCCCTGGGCGGGGCGGGAACCGCCCGCTGAGCCGATGCCAGGCCTACCGCATCCTGCGCTCCGCCGGGGAGGCGCTGCATCTTGAGACAAGGGTAAGCTGCCACAGCCTGCGCAAGACCTTTGGCTACCATGCCTGGAAGATGGGTGCGCAGCCTGCCGTGCTGATGCAGCTCTTCAACCATTCCTCGTACCAGGTGACCAAGCGCTACCTGGGGATTGAGCAGGATGACATTGACCAGGTATTCCTGATGGTAAACCTGTAGGGGAAGGGGCAGGCCTTTTGGAACTACATAGAAATGGTGCAGACCCAGAAGCTGGGAGACAGAATTAGGATATCTACGAGGTCTTCAAATTTTTCCCGGCGGGCTGGGCTATTTGTCGTGGAAGAAAACGGGCTCCCGGCCTGCCCGATGCCTCCAGCTGTGTAAGGCTGCCTATTTTAGGTTTAAAAATAGGGGCAGAAAAGAAATTTTTGAAAATTTTATTTTCCCTGTTAAGTATTTTGGCTTCTGTACGATATATTAGGTGTAAAGAGGGACACATCAATTTTATAGCAATTGATGCGTCCCATTTTGTTGTATCATTTCATTAGAATTATACACGCTTCTTACCCTGATGCAACAGGCGTTTCCCCTAATAGTCACCCCCTGGTATCTGATTTAGACAAACAGATTACTAATTTCTGTCGTGTCCTTCCCGCTTCCACAGCGATTCCTTCCCACGAAAAAACCGCTACTAGGAAGTTCTCCTAATAACGGCTTCTCAGCACCTTCTATTATAAATCATGTTTCTCTTTTCTTTTTGCTGCTTCTATGTAAACCCGTTCATCCGCTCTGGCAGAAATAACGATAATCTTCATTACTCCATCCACTCTCTCAATCTTGTAAACAACCCGGATACCCAATTCCCTAAACTTTATCTTCATGAGATTTGTAAAATTTGTCCCACTTTTATTACCCAAAGACTTTCCATATCCACCTTTTTCGGGCGGTAATGGATTTTTGCTGACTTTTATAATCCCCTTTAACACTTGTATTTGAGCTGAATGGTCGGGCTTTTTCATATCTTTTTCTGCTTCTTCTAAAAACTCAATACTCCGTGTCATTCGATATCTATATCCTCCGCATCCAAAAGTTCTTCTTTACTGATTCCCAGATTATTCATTACGGTATCAAAAGAAACTGTCTTATTATCTACATTTTCTTCTATACGCTTGTTTGCTTCCAATAGGAGGAAATAGTCCTCTTCAATATCTGTTAATCTGGTATATTCCTTTGGTGATAATATGATTGCTGAGGGCTGATTGTTTTTTAAAACAATTAATTCTCTTTCTGAATGGAGCCTATCAAATATCTTTGCTGCCTGACCTTTATTGAATTGTGAAATTGGAACAAGGCTTTGTAAAAGATCTGTTGCAATTGCCATAGTAAACACCTCCATTGATTGATTCTACTTATAGTATATGTAAAAACAGCAAAAAAATCAATACTATTAACAGATTATTTTCCACTTTATTTTCATTATAATTTTCTGTTTAGTATGCCCTCTTGAATCGTCCTATGATCCACCCATTGGTAGGCCTCCCGCATATAATATTGCAATTAAGAAATAATCTGTCGATCCTTCACATAATATAACATTGTCCACTATCTCAACTCCAATCCCAAATTATCTTTTGCGTTGATTGCCTCTTGGCAGCCTATCATACGGACATCATTTTTCCCTTCCAAGTTAAATAAGGTGTATAAATTGATATTGAGGTTCCAAACCCGGGGGCGGACAAAAATGTCACACGCCACACAACAATTCTATTGCGGTTCGCTACATAAACACACCTCCATCCTGTGATATAGGAATCATATACAGTTACTGCCTACATTTTTTACACGGAATTAACGGTACTGATGATCCAGGACAAATCCTTTTATGCATGGCAGGGAATGGGGCGCATGTTATTCCGACTGCAGGTTCAGTTTCTGCTCCATGCGGCGCATTTCTTCAAACTCCCCCATATCAAGGAAGGAGTCCTCGCTGATGGGGTACATGCCTACTTTCCTGTTTTCTGCCATCAGCTTGTCCGCCAGGTCGGTCATATGGAAAAAGGTGTCTTCTGGGATTTCTTGGATGAGGCCAGAACCTAGGATATACATGCCTGTATTCACAAAGTAGGAGAGCTTGGGCTTTTCCTCCATTGCGCATACGGCTCCGTTTTCTCTGGAATGGACTACGCCATAAGGCACTACGATATTTTTTAAGGCTGTCACAATCGTCAGTTCATTTCCAGAATCTTGATGGTATTGGAAGATATCGCCGTAATCCGCATGGATGAGGATATCACAGTTTGTCACGATAAAGGGCTGCGCGGCAAGCCTGTCTGCGAGCAGGCGCAGGCTTCCCGCCGTGCCTAAGGGCTTCTCTTCCTCCACATAGGAAAGGCGGTATTCGGCGCTGTTTTCCGCAAAGTATGCCTTAATCATATTTTTGCGGTAATTGACGGTGGCAAAAAAATCCTGGACGCCAAAATCTAGGAAGCGGTTGATAATGCGCTCCATAATCGGGATATCGCCGATGGGAATCAGGGGTTTGGGCAGGATTTTGGTATAGGGGTAAAGCCTGGTTCCTTTGCCGCCGGCCATGATAACCACTGGCGTTCCCTTGAGGGAACAGTCCTGGCCTAATTCCTGGTTGGCTGTCTCTTCACGGAACACAATGTCTAAGATAATCCCCTTGGAATTTATGACGGGCAGGGCTGTGATGATGTGCTGGAGCATAAATTCCTGTGCCTGGGAGGCATCCTTCCGGTAAATTACCTTTGGCTTCTGGTTCATCATACGTTTTACCATGCCCTGCAGCTCCCCGGTCTTGATCAGCCAGCGGCGGATATCCCCATCGGTGAGCACGCCAATCAGCCTGCGGCAGGGATTGGTTACAAACAGGATCCGTTTGCCGTTGCGGTCGAGCTTCTGCAGCGCATCCACAACGGTGCTTTCTGGCGAGATCAGAAATGGCAGCAGTTTCTCTGTATTCATAAAATCATCCCTTCTATCCGTTCGTCTTCCTGGAAATCCCGGATTGCCCTTGTCCCCAGGATTTTGGGGTAGCACATGGGGCTGATGCCGTTTCCGGGGCGCTTTACGGCCAGGTTTTCCTCTGTCAGCAGCTCGCCTTGGCGGATTGGCCGGCGGGCAACGATGCTTTTGCGTGCGATGGCAATATTTTTCTGTTCTGACGGGCTTGGCTTCTTCTCGGCGCTGCCCAGGGCGTCCTCAATGTTGCGGATTGCACGAACCATTGCCCCCAGCTCCTGCGGCTCTAAGCTAGCCTTGTGATCCGGGCCTTCCATCTGCCGGTCCAGCGTAAAATGTTTCTCGATTACCGTTGCCCCCAGGGCGGCTGCGGCAATCGGGACTTCGATTCCTAAGGTATGGTCGGAATAGCCGATTTCTTTGCCGAATGCGGTGCGCATGGCTGCCATTGCCCGCAGATGGACGTCCTCATAAGGGGTGGGGTATTCCGTATTGCAGTGCAAGAGGGTGATTTTTCCAGCGCCGTTTTCCTCTAGGACGGAAATTGCCTGGCGGATTTCGTCCATGGTACACATTCCGGTGGACATGACGATATCCTTATGCGTCTGGGCGATGTCTACAAGGTAGGGATAGTTGGTGATTTCGCCAGACGGTATTTTAAAAAATGGCACGCCAATGCGGTTTAGAAATGCAATGCTTTGGAGGTCAAAAGGGGTGGATAGGAATAAGATTCCTTTCTGGCTGCAATAGGACTGGATCTGTTCAAACTGGGGGAAGGTGAGTTCTAATTTTTTGACCATTTCAAATTGGGATTCTGTTTTGCCGGTATTCCGTTTCTGGTAGTCTGCCATTTGGGCGTGTTTTGAGATTACTTCTTCTGTTATAAAGGTCTGGAATTTCACGCAGTCGGCGCCGGCTTCGGCGGCTGCGTCCACCAGTTTCAAAGCATTCTCCAGGCTTCCGTTGTGGTTGTCGCCGGCTTCGGCTATAATGAAAATATGAGGCATTGCGGGAATCCTCCTTCTGTATTTTTTAATTCTAAACTGTCCCACAGGGCGGTTCTTGCCAAGCTACATCGTAAAAAGCTTTTTGGAAATCCGGGGCTTTTAAATAGTTTTTTATTTCTTCTACGATGCGGCGCGAGGTGTCCCCGTTTCCGTATGGATTCGTAGCGCAGGCGGCGGTTTGCCGGAACTCCTGGGATTTTGCCTGTTGGATGGCGGAGATAATGGCCGTTTTCTTGGGTGCGCAATTGATAATGCTTTCTGCCTGTAGGCGGCCGTTTTGGCGGCTTCCGATATTGACGGTTGGGATATGGAAGCATGGGGCTTCCACAATGCCGCTGGATGAGTTGCCGATTACCATGTCGCAGTATTTCAATGCGCTCAGATATCTCTGGATCCCTAGGGAATAGAAGCATTTCCAATTTTCATGGCGGGCTGTGTACGCGTCAATCATTGCGTTGATTTCCCGGCCTCCGGCGTCTGCATTGGCTTTTGTGATAATAAATTTCATGTCTTCGAACGCTTCCAGGGCTTCCAATAAGTCCTGGATTTGGGGAATTGCATTGGCGCCTTCCATTGTTGGGGGATGGAACGTCACACAGGCGTAGGAATCGCCGAGGGGGAAGGCGAGGGCTTTCTCTAAAGCTTCTTTTGTCAGGAAATCCATGGACATGATATTTTCTATGCCTACGTCGCCGTAATCGAATACGCGCTGCGGATTCTCGCCCAGCTGGATAATGCGCCTCCGATAGGCTGCGCAGCCGGGGAAGTGCAGATGGCTCATTTTTGTAATGCAGTGGCGGTAAATGTCATCTAGGGCGCCTGTCGTCACTTCTCCGCCGGAAATATGGGCAATGGGAATCTGAAACTGCAGGGCGCTGCTGCAGATTGGAAGGAGCTCATAGCGGTCGCCAAGCACTACCAGCATATCTGGCTTTTGCCTGGCATACATTGCGCCGAATAAGCGGTAAGCCCTGGCCATAGATTGGCAGATTTTTACGGATTCGCTATCGCTTCCTTCGGAACACCTATCCCCTCCTTCGGATGTACTGCCGATTCCTTCAGAATCCCCATATTTTCCTGCCCTTGTGCGATCTTCCTCCAAAATCTCTATTTTTTCTGCAATCGAAAGGCCGCTCTCTTCAATTTCCTCTATGGTATTTCCATAGGCTGCAGATAGATGCGTCCCGGTCACCACAAGGCATAATGCAAGGCCAGGATCTTCTTCTATCCGCTTCATTACCCGAAACAGCAGCCCAAACTCCGCACGGGTTGCCGTCACAACACAGATTTTATTCATAGTGCCTCCTGAGACTTATACACAGTATTGACCGTGTTACATCAATAATTTTTCGGAATCATCCACAGAATGGGATAAAAATCCTTTCAAAAACTATCCGCGGTACTGGATTAAGAACGGCTTTTTGGCATCAAAGGCAGCGTCTGCCTTGGCGCGTTTTTGCACAAGTTCCCGGAACATATCGTGGTTAAAGATATATCTGCCAATGGTAAACGGCAGTATTCCATTTCGGTTGAACTGTTTTTTAAAGCCATACAGGCTATCGTCCTTCTCCATGCCGCCGCCTAAATGCAGCTTTTGAATTCCCCGGCGGCTTCCCCAGAGAGCCGCCTCGTAGAGCAGCAGGTTGACGGATGCTAGTTTACGGTATTCCCATAAGGTTCCGGAAAGATGGTAGTGCATAAAATGCTCGTTGTAAAAAAACATGGCGGCGCTGATGATTTCCTGCTCATACATGGCATAAAAGTAAATGATGTTATCGGGGAACTCCCTTTGCAGGTACTCAAAGTATTCCTGGTTGAAATAGTAGTAGCCTTCTGCCTGGTTGCGCTGCATGGTCTTGTTGTAGATTTGGATAAATTTATCTAAATGGGCGCCTGTATCGGAGAAAATCTGCACATTGTTTTTCTTTGCTTTGCGTACCATATTCCGATTTTTGGGATCCATATTTCGGAAAATAATATCTTCGCTCCTTAAGTCCATGTAAATAGTATTTTTAAAGCTTTTGGCTTCAAACAGGTCAAAAAATACATTCTGCCCCTCCACAAAGGGATCAAAGCGGAAAAACTGGGATACGATATTCCTTTTCCTGCACTCTGCTGTCAGTTCTTTTACAAACTGCTGCAGGGACTCCTTGGATACTTCTCCTTTGTACAGCGGGCCGCCGTATCCATAGGGGGTTGTCATATCAAAGAGCCTGCCGCTTTCAAGGCTCCCATAGAATCCCTGGAAGGCAGCAATATCCTGCAGCATTGCTACGTAACAGAGTTCCATTTGGGAATTTTTCCAATATAAGAGCAATGGCGTTCCATCCCCATGCATCTCCAGGGAATGGACATATTCGTATAGATAATAGATATCCCAGTTGGGAAAGTCCTTTACCAACCGATTCCATTCTTCTCTGTCCAAAACGAATTTCATAGTGGTTTCCACTCCTTTTTGCAGATTCTGAAGCAAGCTTTCTTATGCTTCCTTACGATTCCATTTCCTTTTTACTGGCTACAAGACAATCTAATAAATATTCCATATCTTCCTTCTGATATCTTTGGTCAAGGGGCAACGACAGAATGTGTTCCCCAATCCATCTGCTGTCCTCATAAGCTGCTGGATGCCCTAATGGCCAATGGACGGCGCAATATACCTTGCGTTTTATTAAAAGGTTTCGAAGCATATCCCTTTTGGCTGCATAGATTGGAAGAGAGAGGGGTACCTCTGCAGGCTTTAGATTTACTGCTATATCATATCCATGCTGCAGCGCCTCCGATCTGCACTGGACATTATACCCTTCTGATATGCACTGCATGCCACTGCCTTCCACTATGCACTGCATGCCACGCAGTCCCTCTAACAGCAGCGCCGCATTTCTTCGTCGGGAATAACACATGGATGCAATGGAAAAATGCGAGAGCAGAAAATGTGCGATATCAGACATCTGGTATACGCCTGTCTGATTTTGGAAAGCCGCTTCCTCTTTGGCAAAAATCTCACGGTATTTTGCATTGCAGTCAAAACCTTCTGTGAGATACAGCTTTTTCAGAAGCATAGCTTCTACTTTCTGGGAGGCCGGCTTTTTCTCTTGTGGCTGCCCTGGAAATGGGCGGCCTTTTTCGGCATACAGTACGCCGCCGTCCGGAATGGGAAACCATTTGCGTAAGCTGGCTATGATATAATCTCCGATTGTTTTCTTGGCGGTAAAAAGAGAATGCGTTGTATCCTCAATGATTGTCAGGTGGTATTTTTGCTTTAAATAGGCTATATGGGCAATACCATCTTTTTGCTGGAGGGCGCCAAAATAGTGCATAAGATATAAAAAACGTACGGATTTTGCCTGCAGCAGTTCTTCTAATTTCTCCATATTGATCTGCAGCTGGCGGTTGATTGGGTAATAAATGATCCGGCAATCCTCTGGCAGGGCGTCTGCAACTGTCCCACAGATATAGTCCGGAAGCAAAATAGCCTCTCCCTGTAAAATGCCTGATAACAGGCGGAGGGCGTTGCGTCCGCTGTCAGTATAGATAGCCTGAAAATCCTCTAAATATGTAAAAATAGTATCTGAAGTGTCCGCAAGCTGGGATAAGTCCAGATCAAATTCGCTGCCTAATTCCATTTATCCTATACCTCTATCCTTCCGTTCCAAACATCCTGCATATGTTCAATTGATATCCATTTTCTCCACCTTCTTTTTCAGCCTACGTCTGCGATCTGCCTTCGATAGGCATATAGATTGACGGTCCGACCCAGGGCAGAAGAATACATTTCCCGTGTCTGTTCTCCCTTCTGGTAGCCACAGGAGGTATAGAGCCGGATCGAATCTGTATTATCCTCGCGTATTTCAACTTCTGACTGGCATACCCCCTTGCGTTTGGCTATCTGCAGACCCTTTAAAATTGCCTGCCTGGCAAAGCCTTTCTTGGTAAAACGCTCACAGAGGGCGATGGGGATATCAACGCGGTTTCCTGCATAGTCCAAATATAGGTAGCCCGCTGCCTCACCCTCATCTGATTTGATGAAGTAAATATCTTTGTGCTTTTCTCCATCGACAGGCGCCAGGCAGCTAAGATAGAAGTGGTACAAGTTTTCCCTGGGCGGAATTTCATAATTGCCCCAGCTCCAGAAAGTGACGAACCTTTCGCACTTTATCTGGTAATAGGCCTCAAATTCTTCTAGTTTTGCTTTTTCTAAATACATATCATTGCCTCCTACTTGTGTGATAGGCCGTAGCATAAGGCTCGTGCCGTATACAGGCGATTAGGTAATAGGGCAAAGCCCCGGTTCCACGCCCTGCCTCTCAAAATATGGGATTAGCTTCCGTTCCAGCGCTATATGCAATCTGCTGGATTCCTCAAATGATGTCAGCCTGCAGCTTCCACTGGATAATAGTTCCTCTACGGCAAGGTTTGTCAAATGGCTCTGATAGGGGATTTCAAAGCTCTGCTTCTTCCATTCCCAGCCAGTTGAAGCATCCGCATATTCCAGCTCTTTTTTCCATTCCATCATGTGAATACGGCAGGTATCGCTCAAAATCACCGTTGACACAGGAAAACCCTGCTTTCTATAAGAGGAAAGGGAAAATGCCCTGCACCGCCCCATACTTCCCCGGATCGTCCCTGTAATTTCTAAGAAACCGCCGCGTTTGCTCTGCTGGTATTGTGGATCCAAAGCAGAAACATCAATTTCTATGTCCTGGGAACCAGCCAGATAGGCAATAAAGTCCAAGATATGAATGGCATTGCAGCCAAGGCTCCAGTCAGAAGCGCAATACATGATTTCCATTTCCTGCGCGTCTGCCAGTTTCTGTTTTAAGGATGCACAGATGGGATGCATCCTTCGGGGGCAATTGACAAATGCCTTTGCCTGCTTTCGCTCCAATAAACTTGCCACCGCTTCATAATCGTCCAGATGCTGAAATAAGACTTTTTCCAGTACCAGATAAAACACATGAGCCTGTTCCAGCAGTTCCTCAATCACCTTCCTTCTCACATCAGCACCCGTTGCAATAATCACAATGTCCATAGCCGCCGGCATAAAACGTATCCCTGACACAAAACAGGCCTCATGCTTCCACGCCCCCTGAGTTCCCTTAAAAACTATTTCTGCTTTTCTTAATGCCTCCCGATTAATGTCCATTACCGTAATCTGGCAGGTCTCCTTCAACAGCGCCAATGCCTGCAAATGCCTAATTCCAAGGTTTCCTGCCCCGATGATCCCAATCTTCGCTCTATTCATCTGCCTGCTCCCTTATCCCTGCAATCTGCTCATAGAATGAAAAATGCTGCGTATGATCCTCCAAAGCCATCAAACGCTCATCCTGCGGGTGGTGCAGGAAAGCATCTGTCAACTGATACAGCCCTGGCTTATATTCCCTCTCCCAGCAATCGTCCACTTCTACTGGCGCAACGGTTACAGAACCGTTCTCCTGTACCTGAAGCGTTTCCATTGGCTTCAGGTAATAGCGGCGCTTGGCAGTAAGCATCTCCACCGCCCATCTGCCCGGCGCTTCCCAGTTTGCCTGATAGGAAAATAATGCGCCTTTTTCCGATATGCCGGCCCCGGCATACTTGCTGCCGCTAGGATGCCAGTCCAGGCCGCCTGCGATATAGGATTTCATTTCCTTGGGAAAGCCTCCCAAAAAAAACGCAAGATCCATCACATGGGTAGAATTTGCCAGAATCCATCCTTCTTTCTCGCCCTCTGGACGTTTGGTTGCCCCGACTACATGCGCCCACTCGGTAAATTCAAAATGGAAAGAAGTAACGCCCCCGTCTGCCTCTATCATTTCCTGTACTTTTGCTACGGACGCGAAAAAACGGCGGTTGTAGGCGACATAAATATTTGCCCCTGCTTTCTTCTGCATTTCTAACAGATTGACGAGGTCTGCCGTACGATAGGCAACTGGCTTCTCAACAAGGATATTGTGGATTCCCAGCTGCATCAATTCCTGTGTCACGGAACAGAGAGCGCCCACATTTACCGCTACAATGGCATATTCTGGCATTGCAGGCTGCCTGCGCAATACTTCCCGATAGTCTCCGGTATATACTTTTACTCCGAACCCTTCTTCAAACTGTTTTGCTTTTTGCTCTCCCCGTCCCAATATAATTGCCTGGCATCCCATGCCGCGCAGAACCTTATAATATTCCCTTGCCATATAGCCCGCCCCAACAATAGCGACTGTTTCTTTCATCATTCTCTTTGCCTGCCTTACTGTAATATGTAATAACCATGAAAGTACTGAATTGTTACAATATGTATTGGTTCAGGATTTCTGTTACCTTAACTGCCCCTGCCCCGTTTAGGTGGGAGGAATTGCGGAAATAGCAATCTTCCAAATCTAAATCTGTCAGCAGGTTTACGAATGTAAAGGAATATTCTTCCCGCAGCTTTTCCAGGATTTCCATGGTATCCTTGTACATCTCCCATGACATGTATTTTTTGTACAGTTCCGTCATCGGGGGCATCACAAGAATTGCCTTTATTTGGCGCTGCCTCAAGTATTGCAGATATTCCTTCATCATGCGGATATTAAACGTTACTGTTTCCGGATAATTCTTGTGATACTCCTTCTCTATACTCTCTTTTTCTGCTTTGATGCCGTTTTCATCCAAGATGCTGCTGTTATAAACAGTGGAGCGCAGAACTTTTTCACTATTTAAGAAAAATGCTTCCTCTGTCGTTGTGTAAATATCCTCAAAACCTTCTTTCATAATCTGATCTAAACTGCTCTTTATAAAATGGTAAGCGCCTTTATAAAGCCAAGCCCCAGAAAAATGGTTCATCCGTCGTGTAAAGGAATAGTAACGTTCCGCTACAGCCGCATTATAGGGCGCAACGGACATGTCATATTGAAATATATAGGGAGCCACCCCTATGACGGCATACCGGATTTGCTGTGGTTCCTTTGCATTTTCATAGGCATAACGAAACATCTGATAGCTATAAAAGATATCCTGGCCGCCAATCGCAAAGTTTAGGAATTGGCCTTTGATAGAAGCCAAATCTATTCCCTGCCGGATATAAGATAAGCCTGTGACAACACCGTCGTAAGGACCCCTGTCCCGATAGAAATTCATCCTCTCATAGGCAAGTTCATAACCGCCTGTTACGAAAGTTCCGATATAGGAATGGAGGTTGAGTACTGTTTCATAAGGATATTGGTCTGTTTCTTCTGGCTCTTCTGCACAGAGGAGGTAATCATATTCCAGAGCTTGTGCATCTTGGATATCTATCACTGGAATTCCCTTATAGCTTACCAGGCCTGGTTGCTTATCTTTTACTGCAAAGGCCAAAATGAAGGTCTTTGTCAGATCGATACAGTACAGATAATTAGCAGTTTTCTGGTTAATACCATAAATGATTACAAAATATTTTTCTTCCATAGACAGATAACGCTCCAACTCCACTAAGGTCTGGCCAAATGCATAGATGCCTTCCTGTATCTGGAAAACTGGGGCGTTCTGTTCCATGCCATTCAGTATTTCATTAAATGCAGCCTGCCCGGCCAGCAGATTTTCTGTGATTGTCTGCTGATCCCAGCTTTGCAAAATCTGGGATATTTCAACATATTTGCTTAACACATCCTGCAATAACATAAGGAAGGAACGGTCATTCTCTTTCCTTTGCAGCAATAAATCCAAATCTTCGATGAGTGGGTTTATTAGCTGACGTATTTTTTCCCAGTCCATTTCTTTCTCCTTTTGCGTCTTTTAAGTCCTTATTTTCTGGGCTTCTTCCGTTTCCGCACGAAGTTCTTCTAGCATATCCTCTAGCATGGGGATTATATTTTGCAGGGATATTTTAACGCACGTCATCATAACAATTCCCTGGCGCGCAATCATAATACCTTCATCGTGGATATCTTCTTCATAGTTGTACATTCCCTGGGAAATTGCCAGGCTGACAGCTGCCATGGAACGCATAACAACCGTCATAACATGCTCCTGCTCAAAATAGTTGGCCAGCTTATCTAACTTCCTGCCAATCTTTTTCACTTTTGCCGCATCAACCTGGTTTCTTTTGAACAGACGCTCCAGCTGGTTGTATAACTTAAGTCCCTGGTTTGCCTTCTTCATACCCTCCCGCATAATATCCAACGCATCAAAAAGATATTTCCGATTTCTTCGATCCATTTCTTCATCAAAAACATAGGGAAGCTCGTCAATCACAGCCTTATAATCAACCTTATCCTGGGGGCACTCTTCCTCAATGGCTTCTTTTAGCGTCATAATGATAGCGCCTTTTTTCTTCGCCCCGCCTTCTGTGGCGTCAATCACCCTAAGTTCCGGCCGCTCTTTCATTCGATCTTCGAACCATTGGAGGAACATCAGCATATTTGGCTGTGTAGGCACCATGTTCCCATCCATATCTTCTACGATTGCAGTGGCATTGCCGCGTTTCCCCTGGATTTCATCTTCGGAAAAGGAGCCTTCTATATGGGAACGGTTTCCGGTGTAGGCCAAATCCTGACCGACCAGGATAATCGTCCGAAAGCCTAGCTGTTCTGCCAACGAAAATGCGGAATTGGAGACGGAACCACCAGAGGGGAGGCCACTACAGGGAACCTTGTTATCCAGGTAAAATTTCTGGATAAAACCCTCTCCATTATAATTAAATATCTTTTTGCCAATATGCTTACGCACTACTTCATAATTGACATCTGCAGACAGTACAATTGGGATATTCCATATTTCTTCCCGGTCGAATAATTCTACTGGTTTGTTTCCATCCACTGTCACGAAAATATCTGGGGTAATTCCCGCAGCAAGCAAGGGTTTCAATGCCGTATCTACAGCGATTAAAAATGCCCTTCCTTTTGCATCCTTCAGGTCATGGATATTTTTCTTCAAAGATGGGCCAGCGGCAATTACAATGGCAGGGCGGTCATTGGGAATCAAACCCAACAGCTGGTTGACGGTGTGGCTTTTCAATACATACTTGGCATTGCCGATGACATTACGGGCATAAAAATTCCCAAAAAACGCTACTGTATTTTGGTCTGTCTTCATCTTTAGCAAGGTTCTTTTTACAATGCCCAAAAACTCTTTGATTTCATCCACAAAAAGCTGGTCGTATCCTGGCAATATTTTTGTGCGGAAATAAGGCAAGGTTTCATTCGTCAGCCATTGATACATAACGGGAATCAATTCTTCCTCATTGAGGCCTTTTATCAAAAGCGCAACGGGTCTGTTACGGAATACCTCTGTAATATCAATTTCCTCTAATACTTTTAAAAACACCTCCATACAAGGCTCATAGATTAGGATATTAAAATTCTCCGTTGTCTCACGCAGCAGTTCCTGAAGGTAAAACGCATTCCCAAACCCAACAATCAGCACTGTAGAATACTCTGGCAGAGATTTGATGTCCCCGATCCATTTCTGCGCACGTTCTGTTTCACAATATTGCGTACCAAGGATAACACTTTGGCCGTCTTTTTCTACCTTAATCAAATCTTCGCCTTCCAATTCCACTGACAGGCCTCCAAGAAGCTCAAAGTCTTTCTCTTCTATCTGTGTTGCCACATAGTCATATCTCGCATGGAACGCTTCCATATTTTTTTCATAAATGCTTTTTTCAAAAATATCTCTATCCATCGTACCCACATACTCCCTTTTCCATAAACCAGGGGGCAGATGATGCTCTCACCTGCCCCCCTGTCAAATTTCGTTAAGTAAATTTCTGATACACCTATCCGTTTATTACTGCAGGAGAGACAATACGCCCTGCGTAGCCTGGTTGGACTGAGCCAACATAGCCTGGCCAGCCTGAGCAAGGATATTGTTCTTGCTGTACTCAACCATTTCAGAAGCCATATCTGTATCACGGATACGGGATTCTGCTGCCTGGGTATTCTCTGCCACGTTATCAAGGTTGGCGATGGTATGCTCCAAACGGTTCTGGATTGCACCAAGAGCGGAACGCTGTCCAGAAACCTTATTGATTGCATCCTGAATTCTGCTGAGTGTTGCGTTTGCAATGCTGTAGGTATCTACCTTCAAAGCGCCGCCAGTCGTTGATTTCAGCCCACTTAATGTTATGCATACAGCGCCAACGCCAGATGCCGTAAAGATACTATTTAAGCCGCTTGCAGCATAACTCACTTGCACAGCGCCTGCACCACCAGCTACTACTCCGCCTACACCTGCTATACCCAAAATAGTAGAATTAGCAACAGCAGTCATAGTAGAATTGTTATAAGCTGTCAATGTTTTAGATACCCTTGTACTATAAGTTGTAACACTATTTGTTCCAGCCGTCTTGGAAGCTTTCGTTAATCCGCTAGCCGTAATTTGAGAATCTTTCACCCCGATAGCCTGCGCATTCATGGACGTAATGCCAATCTCAATATACTGATTTGTATTTGCCCCAACATGCAGCTTCTTATTCTGGAATGTACCATCCAACAGTTCCTGCTTATTGAACTGTGTTGTCTCAGAAATTCTGTCAAGCTCTTCTGTTAATTGAGCAAGCTCTTCATTAATTGCCTCACGGTCAATGTCCTGATTGGTGTCATTTGCGCCCTGAACTGCCAGTTCGTTCATTCTCTGTAAGATAGAATGCGCTTCATTCAAAGCGCCTTCTGCTGTCTGAATCAAAGAAACGCCATCCTGGGCATTGGTAGAAGCACGCTGCAGGCCGCGCACCTGGCTTCTCATTTTCTCAGAAATCTTAAGTCCTGCCGCATCATCTGCCGCACGGTTGATCTTGTAGCCGGATGACAGCTTTTCTGAAGATTTTGCCTGTGAATTTGTGTTTACGCCCAGCATCCTGTTAGAGTTCATTGCTGTAAGGTTGTGTTGTACGATCATTGCCATAATTTTTTCCTCCTTGTTTTTCATTGTCCGCAAATCCGTTTGCGTTATGGCTTTGCGCCTTTTCCCGGCGCAATTTGTTTTTCTTCTCCCGGCTTTTGCCCGGAGGATGCACCCCTGTAATTTTCAGGGATAAATCTATGCATAAGCCTGATTTCCTGGCGTTTCCTATGATATCTGCTGATATCTGCCATTTGGCTGACGGATCAGCACATGGGCTATCTTGATTTGCCCATTGGCTATCTCCAAAATCTCAAGCTTAATACCGCTTCCATACTCCCTTAAAATTATGATACTCGCAGGTTCTTTCTTTCACCCGCCATACCGCTGCAGCGGATTCTTCCTCGCCGCCTCTTCTCTCCTGGCGCGTTTGCGCTCTTCCATGAGGATTGCCTTAATCTTTTCCTTGGCTTCTGGCGATAGTTCCCTGTCTTTGTGGTGTTTCACTTCATTGCCAGGGTCTGCTGCCATTCCATATTTCTCTAAAGCCGTGCTGCGCACGATGTTCATGGACTTCGGCGCATCCACAAGGACATGCATATTGTTCGCGCTGCCCCCGGTGAACACCACCTTGATGTTATCTCCTACCAACAGGTATTCCCCTGCTTTCACTGTTAATTTCAGCATACGAACCTCCTTGTTTTCCAAATCCATTTCCCATATGAACGCCTGATTGTACAGATTCTTTTATTACAGAAAGCAATGATTGCATACATTCCTTTTAAACCAGAATTGTCTATTGCCCTAAGATAACATTCTGTAATAAATTGTTACATAGCAGGCGGCATGAAAACCTGCTCCCGGGTTTGGAACCTGGGCCAGCTGTTACAAAAACACCGGATGAGAACAGGAGGTTTCAGAAGATGAGTACAACTCAGCCAATTAGAAAGACCGAAGATATCACTGCATTGAAGAATTATTTCCTTTATGAGAAACGCAATCTGCGCAATTACGCTATGGTGTGTATGGGGATCAATTCTGCCCTGCGGATCAGCGACCTGCTGTCCCTGACCTGGGGCAACGTCTACAATTTTGCCAACGGCCGATTCCGCAAGCACGTCGCCATCAGGGAACGCAAGACGAGAAAAGGCCGGCGGATCGCCCTCAATACAAACATGCGAAAAGCCCTTGAACTCTACAAAAACAGCCTCCCGGAGGTGACGGAAGGAACCTTCCTTTTCCCTGGGCGGGGCGGAATGAAACCGCTGAGCCGCTGCCAGGCCTACCGGATCTTGCGCGCTGCCGGGCGGGCGCTGCATTTTGAGGCGAAACTGAGCTGCCACAGCCTGCGCAAGACTTTTGGCTACCATGCCTGGAAAATGGGCATACAGCCTGCCGTCCTCATGGATATCTTCAACCATTCCTCATACCGGATAACCAAACGCTATCTGGGCATAGAGCAGGATGATATTGACCAGGTATTTTTGGAGATAAACCTATAGGAATGAGACAGGCGTAGCTTCCATGGAAACGCACCGTGCGTTCATGCCTTTGTAAAATGACAAAGCGGAAAGCTGCCTGGAGAACATAAACTGAAAAATAAATTTTACCAACCCAGAAAGCAGAAAATCCTGTAACTTTTCGGTTTTTTCTACTCCGCTGGGTTATTTGTCGTGGAGGAATGCAGGCATTTTGGATTTTTAAATTGCCAAACCGTATAGGATGCGGAAAACTTAAGAAGAAAAGCGCTGGAAAATCGTGCCAAAAACCTTCTGGAGAGAAAATTTAAGAAATTTTATTTTCGCTGTTAAGTATTTTGGGTTCGGTTCGATATATTATGTGTACAGAGGGATGTAACAATTTATTACAAATTGTTGCATCCTCTTTTTGTTATCTGCATTTCCAATGGCATTATACCCCTGGCGGATAAAATTAACATATCCTGTTATACGAAATGGTAAAATTAACAGTGATGCCCTACTAAGATGAGTATGAAAACCATACATGATTCAAGAATTGATAGAATTGGGTGTGAAAAGTACCAGAATTTACCCTGCGCATTGATTTTTCCAAGATACCCTGTTGAAAAAAAGAAAGGCATATGTTACTATGTAGACGGAAACAAGTAATACAATCGGGTCAGAACTGCCAGAAAAGACAGAGGCTATTTATTATTTTAGGCATCTATAAGTGCGATATGTACAAGGGAGGCAGATATGAATAAAAAATGGACGCTCCATATTGAGAATTTTGCAAAAATCAAAAGCGCAGATGTCACGATTGCACCATTGATATGCTTTGTAGGCGACAATAACAGCGGAAAAAGCTATCTGATGAGCTTGTTATGGGGGATATTAACATTAGGGAAAGACCTTTTTCCAAAGAAGCCTTCTGAATCCAAAATTTATAAGCAATGCGAAGGCTGGCTGAAGGCGCATCTCAATATCGAAACTGAATTATCTGAACACGATATGGGACTGTATGTAGATTGGTTTAATGATTTATTAAATACCCAGAAAAAATCATTTATCAAAAAAATTTTCAACTATAACGTTGAGGCCGAGAAGATAAAAATAATAAATTATAAAAGAAACAAGCCTATTAAAATCATCTGGGAAAAATCAGGCTCCAGGTATTCTGTAACGGAAAAGTATATTAAATTTCCTGAAACAGACACACCGAATAAAAACGAATTGCTGCGGATGAATGCCTATATTTGTTGGAATTTATTAATGGAAGGTATTGCAGCGCCTCTGTATACGCCAATTGTGAAAGGACGGCGTACGGGTGAGCCCATCTATTTACCCGCATCAAGGACAGGATTTATGCTCACATACACGCAATTAATCGAAAATTCAATACAGATCAGCTTTTCGCCGGAATTACATGAAAATACAAGCACGCTTACTCTGCCATATGTGGATTTTTTACAGTTAATCACAAAATTCGAGATTAACAGAAAAGACAGTAAAAAGTATGCAAAAATTATTGAATTTATTGAAAAAAATATGACAAAGGGAAATCTATCCGTAACAAAAGATATGTTGCCAGTTATTACGTATCAGCCAGAAGGAAGTGACCAAGAAATCCCGCTATATATTGCATCCTCTATCGTATCGGAAATATCGCCATTGCTATTGATACTGAAATCAGGAATCAATTTTAAGGCAATGATTATCGAAGAACCTGAAGCACATCTACATCCGGAATTACAGCAGAAAATGGCCCAGCTGATCATTAACTTAATGAATATCGGCGTACCAATATGGATTACTACTCACAGTGATACCATATTACAGCATATCAATAATATGATGAAGCTGAAAAACCATGTACGGAGCAGCGAATTACAGCAGGAGTACGGCTACAGGAAATCAGATCTCCTTAGCAGTACAGATATTCAGATGTATCAGTTTGCGGCGGAAAAAAATGGAAACGCAAAGCTGATCCCATTGGAGGCAACAAAATATGGGTTTGTTGTCCCAACGTTTAACAATGCCATTGAGAAAATAGTGGAGGAAGTATATGCGTTTCAGGAGGACTGAAAATGATTGAAGACCGGGTACGATATGGGGTGGATAGTTTTCTGGAAGATAATTTTTTTCTTCCTCCTAAGGAGTCGTATTGCTTGGAAGAAAGAACAGAATCTGGAAGGAGTGAACTGCTGGTAAATATAAAAGGCGATAATCTGTGCAGTGAAGATTATGACCATAAAGGAAAATGCAATTTTCTCAAAGAGAACAGCCCCTTTAAGATAAAACGAAGCGTAGACCATGTATTGCTTCAGAAAAAGAATGGCAAATGGATACTACATCTTATTGAATTGAAAAGCAAGGTTGACAATAAAAAATGGTATGAAATAAAGCAAAAAATACGCGCCAGTTATTTTAATATCTGTGCTTTAGAAAAAATATTAGGAATACATATTGATGAGGTCAGAACATATACAACATACGAAACAACCGGATTTTGGAATCCAAGCCGAACTACAGATCCAAAAACAATTGTCGCGCCTTTAGGCAAACCGATGCCACCCGCGCCAGAACAAGAATGGGAAAATAATGCAATCCATGTAGATGTTGGAGAATTTGTTGAATTCCGGCACCGCGCGGTTAAGATGCAAAGGACAGAGGACGGAACGAAACTGATAGGAAAGCTGAGCATTTGCTGATTTTAAAAAATGCCTGTTTTGTCTGCCCCATTGCATTGAGCATTTCACTCAGTTCTTCGTATACTGTGTCTTCCAATCTGATACTTATTGTTTTCGTATCAACCAACTCCTTCTTTTTTCTTTTATTATATCTACAACTGAAGTTTTTAGCAAGCTTAAAACACAGCTGCTGACGCATCTTCAAAAAGCCTAGCCCAAACAAGCAAAAACACTATAAAATCTGGCGAATGACACTTTTTTGTCTACCCAAAATATTTTGCCAGAACCGGCAGAAGATCATGCAGATGTGCAATAGACGCAAAAATAAGGGTATCCCAAATCAAATTGGAATACCCCGCAATTACAGCTAATAACTACCGGACAAAATTCATCGGCGTGAACGCCTCCCTCTGGGGGATGCCATAGGCTTCCTTGCCAAGTGCAATGCTCTTCATCAGGAATGACATATTTTTGGCCAGTGTACGCATAATCTGCAGGCCTTCGATATCCTGGCTGGCCTCTCCTGCCGCCCTGCCATGGATGCTGTTCCAGTATTGGCTGGAAGCCACTGGCATGCCGGCAATCGTGAAGAACTTGTTCAGCTCATCGAAGGCAGCGGAAAGCCCGCCGCGCCTTGCGGCTACTACGGCTGCGCCTACCTTCATGGTCTTATCAAAATGGGTACTGTAGAACAGCCTTGTGAGGAAGGCGATCAGGGTAGCATTTGCGGAGGCATAGTAGACGGGGCTGCCAACCACCAGGCCGTCACATTCCTGGAATTTGGGGGCCGCCTCATTTACCATATCCTGGAATACGCATTTCCCTTTTTCTGCGCAGCTGCCGCAGGCAATGCAGCCGCGGATCTCCTTGTTGCCGATATGGAGAATTTCGGATTTTATGCCTTCCTCCTGGAAAACTTTCTCCATTTCATGCAGCGCAATGGATGTGTTCCCATTTGCCCTAGGGCTTCCATTGATCATTAATACTTTCATAATCCTCTCTCCTTTCTAAATAGCTTATTATTGGCTATTATGGATTATTCCGGCTCTTTTGTCTGCATTCCTTACAGCTTCAGCTTGGCCAGGGCGTCTGCGAATGCATTGTTCACTGGCTCTTTGGCTTCCTTGCGCACTTTATTCATGTAATTTGCCACGTCCTTTTTGGAAACCCCGCCGCCGCTCTCTTTCTTGCGCTTCTCAAAAGCGGAAAGCTTTTCCCGGTAGCCGCAGGCGCAGACGAATTTCTGGCCTTCGCCCTCGCCCACCAGCTCCATTTTTTTGTGGCATTGGGGGCAGCGGGCGTTGGTGACGCGGGATAAGGTCTTGCGGTAGCCGCATTCCCTGTCCTGGCAGACCAGCATGCGCCCGTTTTTGTGGTTTACTTCCAGCAGAAGCTTGCCGCATTCCGGGCATTTCTTGCTGGTCAGGTTGTCATGGCGGTAGGTTTTGGAGGATGCCGCGATATCCTTGACGATATCGACCGTATAACTGCGGATTTCTGCCTCAAAGTCTTTCTTCTTGGCCTTTCCCTTGGCAATGTCGGCAAGCTCCTGCTCCCATCTCGCTGTCAGCTCCGGGGAGGTCAGCCCCTGGGGCGCAAGCTCCAGCACCTGCCGTCCCTTGGAGGTCAGGTAGATGTACTGGTCTTTTTTCTCAATCATAAAGCTGTTGAAGAGCTTCTCAATAATATCCGCACGGGTGGCGACAGTGCCAAGGCCGCCGGTTTCCCCAAGGGTCTTTTTGAGGCTCTGGTCGGCGCTTTCCATATATTTGACCGGGTTCTCCATCGCAGCCAGGAGGGTGGCTTCCGTAAAGGGCACGGGCGGCTTTGTCTTGCCTTCTGTAATCTTGCCCTCGCCAAAGCGTATTTTCTGGCCCTGGACGAAGTCTGGGATACTGCCGGCTGCAGGTTCCTCATTTTCTTCGTCCTCTTCGAGAATGCCGCTGCTTGCCTGGATGGCTTTGATTTCCTGCCAGCCGGGCTTCTGGATGACTTTTCCCTTGAGAGCCAGACGTTCGCCGCCGCAGACGGCGGTCACTTCTGTCTGCTGGTATTCGCAGGGCGGCAGAAGGGCGGCCAGGAAACGGGATACCACCAGCTCATAGATTTTACGCTCCCCATATTCCAATTCGCTGAGGCGGATGCCCTGCTCGGTGGGGATAATGGCGTGGTGGTCGGACACCTTCTTGTCGTCGACAAAGGATTTATTGCCTTTGATGGGAGCCTTGAGCAGCTTGGCGCAGACGGGCGTATAAGCGCCGCCGCGGCAGGCTTTGACACGCTCTGGCAGGGTATCCACGATATCTGCGGTCAGGTAACGGGAATCCGTCCGCGGATAGGTGACTACTTTGTAATGCTCATACAGCCGCTGCATATAATCCAGGGTCTGCTTGGCAGAAAAGCCAAACATGCGGTTGGCGTCCTGCTGGAGGGAAGTCAGGTCATATAATTGGGGGGCATAGGATTTCTGCTGCTTCTTCTTGACTTCCTGCACCGTTCCCATGCTGCCGGATATTTTCTCTGCCGCCTTCTCGATTTCTTCCCTGGAAAATGTGGATGTGCTGTTATTTTTGGATTTCCAGCCCCATACGGCGTCCGCGCCCTTTACCTTCAGCCCGTAATATGCCTGGGGCTTAAAAGCCTTCCTCTGTGCCTCGCGCTTGGCAATCATGGCGAGGGTCGGCGTCTGCACGCGGCCGCAGGAAAGCTGCGCGTTGTGCTTGACCGTCAGCGCCCGGGTGGCGTTTAAGCCCACCAGCCAGTCTGCCTCCGCCCTGGCAACGGCAGCCTCGTACAGCTTCTGGTATTCACGGGCGTCCTTGAGCTGGGCAAAGCCCTGGCGGATGGCCTTGTCGGTCACCGAAGAAATCCACAGGCGCTTCATGGGCTTCTTTACGCCAGCTTTCTTGATAATCCAGCGGGCTACTAATTCCCCTTCCCGTCCGGCGTCTGTGGCGATTACGATGTCTTTGATGTCTTTGCGGTGCATCTGGGCTTTGACGGCCTGGTATTGCTTGCTGGTTTTTTTGATGACCTGGATTTCCAGCTTTTCGGGCAGCATGGGGAGGGTTTCCATCTTCCATACTTTCCATTGCTCTCCGTAGCTCTCTGGGTCGGAAAGCTCAATTAAGTGGCCAAGCGCCCAGGTTACTACATAGTCCCTGCCTTCCAGGCAGCCGTTGCCGCCTTGCTTGCAGCCCAGGACACGGGCGATGTCCCTGCCAACGCTGGGTTTTTCTGCGATTACTAATGATTTCATGATTGTTGTACCTCATTGTCTGCATTTTATATTGGCATATGTTTTTATGTACTGTCTATTATGATTTTGGGAGCGAGGAATGGAAGAGCGGCAAAACGGAATGCTGCGGCCTCCTCCTTCCTCCGCTATAAATTGAAAATTGCTGCTATTTCTTGTGATTCCTCATGTGATAGCAGGTGTATGGAAGGGATATCTTTCATATCTGCATTTTTATTTTTAGGATGCGGGTTACGGATTCATTTAGACGCTCTTGTGATATGCTTCCCTGGTTCACGGCATCCAGCACTCCCTGGTATGCGCTGCGGAAGTCTGCGGGCATCAGCAGCATGTCGCTGCCTGCCTGGAAGGCTTTTATGGCTGCCTGGGCAGAGGAATATTGGTCTACAATTGCACCCATGTTCAGTGCATCGGTCAGTACGATTCCCTGGTATCCCAGCTCGCCGCGCAGGTAGCCTTGGATAGCCGTCTGGGAGCAGGAGGCTGGTACATCGTCTCCTATGGCCTGTGGGAGGGAAATGTGGCCGACCATGACGAAGGAGACGCCTTCTGCAACGCATCTTTGGAAAGGAATTAGGTCACTTGCTTTTAGGTCTTCCCAGCTCTTATCTGTGTAGGCGTAGCCGTTATGGGTATCCCCCAGCGTTGCCCCATGGCCGGGGAAATGCTTGATACAGCCATACACCCCCTGAGACTCCAAACCCTTTAGGTTCTGGGCAGCCATTTCGGCTACCGTCTGCGGATCGCTGCCATAGGAGCGGCGTTTGACTACCGTATTGTCGGGATTGGTGAGGGTGTCGGCTACCGGGGCAAAATCCAGGTTAAAGCCCATCCTGCTTAAGTAGCTGCCGATGGCCTGGCCGGAGGCATGGGCTCTGCTGGAATCGCCAGAGGCGCCAATCTGTGCCGTGTCCTCAAATTTCGGCACGTCAACATTGGCGCAGGATGCCACCCGGGTCACCTGGCCGCCTTCTTCGTCTACGGAAATCAGCAGCGGCAGCCCAATCCTCTCCTGTGAAAACTGCTGCTGTTTGGCAATCATGTCCGTCACCTGCTGCTCCGATACGATGTTTCCCTGGAAATAAATCAGCCCTCCCACAGGGTATTGCTCCAATGCTGCTTTTGTAGCCTCCCCGGCCTGCGTCACGGTTCCGGCTCCGGTCAGGGCTTCGGGCGTAATCAGAAAAAGCTGGGCAACCTTCTCTTCCAGGCTCATGGATGACAATTTGGCCTGGACTTTCTCCTGCAGTTCTTCTGCGCTGAGCGCCTGGGGGCTTCCTGTGCCCCCCGTTCCAGTACCCTGGCCGCTTCCTGTGCCATTCCCGATGCCCTGGCCGCTTCCTGTGCCCCCCGTTCCAGTACCCTGGCCAGCTTCGGCGTCTTGGCCTGCTCCGATGCCCTGGCCGCTTCCGAATCCTTCATTTCCAGCGCTTTGGGCATCTCCTCCTGCACCATTTCCAGCCTCTTGGGCATCTCCTCCTGCACCATTTCCAGCGTTCTGGCCGCTTCCTGTGCCATTCCCGATGCCCTGGCCGCTTCCTGTGCCTTCCGCTCCGTCCGCGCCTGGCTCTTCTCCCAGGCCAGCCTTCTTCGCTGTCCCTGCTTCTTCCGCCTGGCTCTGACCCCCTGGCCTGGCGCCATTCCCGGATAGAAACCCGCTTTGGTACACGACCAAAAGAACTGTCAGCAGCAAAAGGCTGCCTGCCAGTCCTATCAGATAGTTTGTTTGCCTCTTTTTTCTTTTTTTTCTTTTTTTCATAATCCTCCATCACATTTTACAAATTCCGTGTCCCCCTG
Organism: uncultured Lachnospiraceae bacterium; assembly: GCA_910577785.1. Lineage (GTDB taxonomy): Bacteria > Bacillota > Clostridia > Lachnospirales > Lachnospiraceae > Petralouisia. The sequence goes on from CAJTNT010000006.1 coordinate 80,411, forward strand.
CACCTAGGGAAGCTGCTGCATCCATAGAACTCCCCGAACATCCCCTTGCGCTTGACCATCATTGCCCCACATTTGGGGCATACTACCCCTTTGTCCTCCGTTCCTTGCTCCTGCAGCATCTTGCCGAGCCTTTCATAGCACTGCTGATTCATGATGCAGTCCTGCAGCGCACGGTGCGCGCCCTGGGTGCTAATCCCAAAATGTCCTGCCACGTCCAACAGCCTGTGGCGGGAGAGCCCTGGCAGGCATTGCCTTGCCAGGATGAGGGTATCAATCCTATCATTTCCCACTTCTCTCCCATACAGTGTATTCATTGCCCGGTTGATAAATTTCATATCAAATGACTGTATATTATGGCCTACCAGTATGTCATCCCCGATAAACCCCCGAAACCCTTCCATAGCCTCTGCCAGCAGAGGGGCGCTTTCCACCATCCCATCCGTGATGTGGTTTACCCGCGATGCAGCCGCCGGGATATGCCTCTGGGGATTTACCAGCGTACTGTATTGGTCGGATACCCGATGCCCCCGCACCCGGATTGCCGATATTTCTATAATCGCATCCCTCTGCCAGCTAATGCCCGTCGTCTCAAGGTCAAATACGGCATAATCTTCTACATACTGGCCAAGCAGCCTTCCTTTGTCCTGTGCCATGCATTATCCCTCCACAGCCTTCAGCACATAGAGGCGGGATTCAAAATCACAGGAATGCGCAACATTCGGCGGGATTTCCCCTGCCGTCACATCCGAGGTAATCAGCCCAAAGCCCATCAGCTCGTCCCCGTAATGTTTTGAGCCGTCCCTGCTGTTCTGATAACAGAAATCTGGCGCAAGCCCTGCCAGCTGGATACGGGTAAAATGGGCATTTACCTGGTTCAGGATGCGGTACCATCCCACAATAGCCGTCCTCTGATCCTCGCTTACCACCATCCAGCACATCTCATTTCCTTCAAAGGGACTCTTGAGGCGGTAAAACGTGCCAAACTGCAGCAGGCCCCGGTACTCCTTCATAAAAGAAATCTGTTCCTTTACAGCCTCTATTTCTTCTTCGGACAGCTTGTTCAAATCCAGTTCATAGCCAAATGTCCCAAAATATGCCACATTTGCCCGCGTATGGAGAGGGGTCTGGCGGTTTACCTGGTGGTTGGGCGTCACCGACACATGGGAGCCGATGCTGCTGATGGGATAACACAGGGAGGAGCCATATTGGATCTTCATCCGCTCCACCGCATCCGTGTTATCGCTTGCCCAAGCCTGCGGCGCATAATACAGCATGCCTGGGTCGAACCTGCCGCCCCCGCTGGCACAGGACTCAAAGAGTACATGCGGGAATTCCTCCGTCAGCCTTTGGTACAGCTCATAGACGCCAAGGATATAACGGTGGAACACTTCCCCCTGCCGGTCTGCCGGCAAGGCCTTGCTATAGCACTCGGTAATGCTGCGGTTCATATCCCATTTAATATAAGAAACTTTTGCCTCCCGCAGGATGGCGGCCATCATCCCATAAATCGTGTCCACAACCTCCGGCCTGGAGAAATCCAGTACATACTGGTTTCTGCCATGGCATCTGGCGCGGTCCGGGGTCTCCAGCAGCCAGTCTGGGTGGCTCCGGTAGAGGTCTGAGTCGATATTCACCATTTCCGGCTCAAACCAAAGGCCGAACTTCATCCCCATCTCTTCTATTTGCTCCGCCAGCCCGGCAATCCCATGGGGCAGGACGTCTTTATTCGCCCTCCAATCCCCCAGCCCGGCCATCTCATGCCGCCTGCCGCCGAACCAGCCGTCATCCAGCACAAACATCTCCACGCCACATTCTTTGGCCTTGCGGGCGATCTGCAGCAGCGCCTCTTCCGTAAAATCAAAAAATGTCGCTTCCCAGTTATTAATTAAAATGGGACGCTCCCTGTCACGCCAATACCCCCTGGCCAGCCGCTTCTGATAAAGACGGTGGAACGCCTGGCTCATGCCGTTCAAACCTTGGCAGCTATAGGCGATTACAGCTTCCGGCGTCTGGAAGGATTCCCCCGGCTCCAGCTTCCAGCAGAACGTATCTGGGTGGATCCCTGCCAGCACACGCGTACAGTTATGGGCGTCCACCTCTGCCTGCATCAGAAAATTACCGCTGTAAACCAGGCTCACGCCAATCGCCTCCCCCTGCTGCTCTGTCGTAGCAGGACGCTTCAGCGCCAGGAATGGGTTATGCTGGTGGGAGGAATTGCCGCGGAGGCTGGCAACCGACTGGATGCCCATGGCCAGCCTGCGGGCAATCACATGCCGTTCCCTGGCCCAGGCCCCGGAAAGCTGCACCCAGTCATAGTCACAGTCCGGCAAATCCAGGCACAGGCTCATGGCACGTTCCAGATACACTGCCTCCCGCCCCCCATTGACATAGCGGACGCTCCTGGCCACGGCGCTCCCCTGGGCAAACACAGTGTAATACAGCTCTGCCTTAAGCCCTGTCACAGTATCCGCAAGCTCCACCACCAGCGTGTCCGCTTCCTGCTCCTTCTCCACATAAGTAGCTGGCAAGCCCGAAAGCCCTGGCTTCCCTGCCTCAATCCGGTATCCCTGGTACCGGAAATCAGACAGGCGGCTGCCGTTTGGCTGCTGGACTTCCACTGCCGGGCTGCGGTAATCCCCCGTCCCATAGACAGGAAGCTCCTGCTTAACATGCTCCAGCGAAAATGTCTTATCTCCCAGTGTCGGGCAGGCGGCCATGGCACGGGGCGCAATTTCCAGCAAATCCGAAAAATCCTCCCTGTCATGGATGCGCCTGCCAAAATAAAGCTGCCCCAGCTGCCCATTGGCCAGGACAATCATCAGATAGCTAATCTCCCCGTTGAACAAATGAAATGTCTTCGATGACTCATGATATAAAATACCCATATTTTCCTCCATTCCTGCCTTTTCTCAGTGTACCATCATTATAAACAGGCACTTGGTAATTATGATAGAAACTTTTGTCTCATTAATCAGTCAAAATGTTTCATAATTTCCTTTATCTTCTGCTCCTGGGACAACAGCCGCTCCTGCACTTCCCTGCGATTTTCCCTACGGTACAGGCTGGGCGGCATCCCCGTAGCCTTCTTAAAAGTCTTAGAATACACCAGCGCGTCCTCATAGCCACAGGAAAGCGCCACCCCCTCCACGGACAGATCCGTCACAGCCAGGAGATCCTTGGATCTGTTAATCCGGAATTGGGTCAAAAACTGCTTGGGGGACATGCCCAGCTTCTCCTGGAACAGCTTGTAGAGGTAGCTGCGGCTGATACAGACATGCCCCGCCATGTCCGCCACCCCAATCCCCCTGGAAAAATTATTGCGCACAAAATTGATGGCCTGCTGCACATAAATGCTTTCCTTCTGCTTCCTGGCCTCCCCTTCCAACTGCGCATTCCTGGCCATCACAGCAAAAAATTCATACAAAAGCCCCTGCAGGCAATACTGGTGCGCACGGAAGGAAGCGTCCTGCTTGAGCATCCGCAGCACAATTTCCCGCAGTTCCTCCCCATGCCCGCTCTGGAAAACAGGCTGTGCGCCATTCAGCCCCAAGTCCTGCAGATACATTTCCGCCCTCTGCCCGGCAAATGCCACCCACAGATACGTCCATGGGCACTGGCTGTCTGCCTTGTAAAAGGTAACAGCCCCCGGCTCAATCAAAAAGCCCTGTCCCTGCTGCAGGGCATAGGTACAGTCCCCTGCCTGGAACCTGCCCTTCCCACACAGGATATAGTGGATAATATAATGGGGGCGGACAGCCGGCCCATAGCTGTGGCTGGGCCTGCATTCCGAAACGCCGCAATGGCACAGATATAAATCCTGGAATTGGGTCCCTCCCATTTCCAATATATATGCGTCTTCCATTCTTCTCCCTCTTTGTGCCGCCATTCATACTTGAACCATAGCCACTTAAAATTTCTACTGGAAATTTGCCGATACTTTGATTATAATGGTTTTTGGATAATTGTAAAGATAAAATCACTTTAATTTTAGAGAGGAATTTTCCAATGGCAGATTATCAACAGCTTACGCATGAATTTCCGCCGATTTTCAACAAAGAATCCCGTATCCTGATTTTGGGGACGTTCCCCTCGGTGAAATCCAGGGAACAGCATTTCTATTACGGGCATCCGCAGAACCGCTTCTGGCGGGTGCTGGCAACAATTACAGGGGAGAAAACGCCCGAAGACATTGGAGAGAAGAAATGGCTGCTGCTCCAGCATGGGATTGCCATCTGGGACGTGATCCAAAGCTGCGAGATTGCCGGGTCTTCGGACAGCAGCATCCGCAACGTAGTCCCTTCTGACATTTACCAGATCCTGGAGGGGACGCAGATCGCCGCCATTTTTGGAAATGGCAACAAGGCCTGCGAGCTCTATAGCAAGTACGCCCTGCCGCTGCTGCGGGAACGATGCCCAGGGGACTGGAAGGGCTGGGAAGGCAGATGCGGCATCCACCGGCTGCCCTCCACCAGCCCGGCCAATGCGGCCTGGTCCTTAGAACGCCTGATTGCCTGCTGGGGGGAGGAGATTAAGGGCGTGCTGGATACGGCGGCGTTTTAAGGAATCCGGCATCTTTGCGGAAAGGTGTTTGGATGAGGGGATTTGCAGCCATTCCGCAGGCCGTGTGAACGTGATGGAACGAAGGCTTTTTAAAAAGGAGGCTTTTATGCTTTGGGATACACATATGCATACATATTTTTCAAGTGACAGCGAGGCAGGCATCCAAGAAATGATCGAAGCAGCCATAACGGCTGGGATCGATGGCGTGTGCTTTACGGACCATATGGATGTGGATTATCCCTATGAAGTGCCGCAGGGGTTCTGCTTCGATATGGCAGAGTATTATCAGGCAATGACGGAGGCGCAGAACCAGTATAAGGGGAAGTTCCCTGTGCGCATTGGCATGGAGCTGGGGCTGCAGGCGCATCTGAAGGATCGGCTGCCTGGCATGGCGGCGGCCTATCCGTTTGATTTTGTAATTGGGTCTTCCCATCTGGTGCATGGGATGGATCCTTATTATACAGAGTATTTTGAAGGAAAAGAAGAAGATAAAGCTTACCAGGAGTATTTTGAGTCGATCCTGGAGAATTTGGCGGCATTTGACTGCTTTGACGTCTATGGGCATATTGACTATATCGTGCGGTATGGGCCGAACCAGAACCAGTTTTATTCTTATGGGAAATTTGCGGATGTGATCGATGAAATCCTGCGGACGATTATTCAGAATGGGAAGGGAATTGAGATTAATACGGCAGGGTTTAAGTATGGGCTGGGGCATCCGCATCCTACGGAACAGATTTTAAAACGCTACCGGGAGCTGGGCGGGGAAATCCTCACCATTGGATCGGATGCGCACAAGGCGGAGCATGTGGGGTTCGGCTTTGGGAAAGTGCCGGGAATCCTCCAGGAAGCAGGATTCCGGTATTATACGGTGTTCAAGCAGAGGAAGGCGGAGTTTTATCCGCTGGAGGGGTAGGCGGATATAACCCACATTTTTTGTTCTTTCACAGTTACACGCGGATATAACCCACATTTCTTGTTCTTTCACAGTTACACATAGAATCTGGGCAGGCGCTTTAAAACTGCCTGCCCAGGAAAAACGTCTGCCTCCGTTCCTATCTCCCTGCTTTCCATAAGGGATATCACCACCCAGCACAAGCCGGAAATCCTTATCAGACTCCCATCCAGCTAACGCTGTCAAAGAGGCTTCTCTTTTGATTTATGCATATCATTCTTTCATTTCCCCAAGCTTGCTCCCGTCTGCCAGGCTGTAGGCCTCCACCTTGCCGCAATAATAGGTAAGGTAGAACACATCCCCGATATAGGTTCCGCGGATGCTGGCAGAATCGTCCATTTCCAGATCGGAACAGTCAATCTCCATCCGTTTCTGGAAGGCGCCGTCCGCATAGGAGAACAGCAGGTAGCGGCAGTAGGACGCATCCTCAGAATAGCCTTCCGCACAGAAGCCAAAAAGATTCTTGCCTGGGTCAATGAGTATGGCCTTGTAGTCATAGAGGGCATTTGCATAAGTATAGCCTTCCAGCTCCAGGGTGCAGCCCTCCTTTACGTCAGATGGATTGGAGGTATCAAACATGGTCAGCTTCACGCTGCCCACGCTTCCGGTATCTTCCTCTGCCTCCATGCCAATGCCCAGGAGCAGGTGATCTGCATACGGATGCAGGTACTCCGAGAACCCGCTGATTTTCAGCTCGCCTAAGACCTTGGGGTTCTGCGGGTCGGATAAATCTACGGAAAACAGCGGATCTGTCTGGCGGAAGGTGACAAAATACCCCATCCTGCCAATAAACCTGGCGGAATAAATCGTCTCGCCTTCGGCAAGGCCTTCTACTTTCCCTGCTATGTTCAGATCCTGATCCAGGGTGTACAGGCTGTTGTACGTCTTGCTGTCTTTCGTGTCATACGCAATCACCTTGCCCCAGACGCTGTCCCTGACCGGCTCATGGGTCTCCTCCCTCACGGTCGTGGCCATGCGGAGATATCCCTGGTATTCATTAATGGCAAAATGATCCTTTACGCTGCCTGGGACGTTTCCATCCGCTGCTTTCTCTATCTTCCCCTCCTTATAGGAAAAACGGTAAATGTCCGTACTGTCATGCCAGATCCCCTCAGAAGCATCCGCAATGTCATGGTTATTTGTCACATATATATTTTTATCCGTTACATAAAAGCGTTCGGATGGGGACACGATTGCCTTGGTGTCCGTAAAGGTATCCGGCTGTTCCATGTTTATAGAAGCCATCACCAGATAGGAGGTGTTTTCCATTTTCTCTGGCAGGTAAATATCATCGGCGTCCATCGGCTCATTGCCAATCTCCGGGATATAGGCCTTATACTCCTTCTCCAGCCGGGGGCGGAATGCGTCATATCCAGCAAAAAAATACAGATACCCGCCCGAAATCCTCGAATCCTTATAGCCGCCCTTAATCGTAAATTCCTGGATCTTCCGGGGGGCTGTGCGTTCTTTTATGTCATAGATATGAATTCTGCTGAACTGGACAGGAGTTCCTTCATATCGCATATTCTCTATGGCAATATCCTCTGCATCGCCCTCTGTGATAATATCTTCCGTGGCTGCGCTCTCCGCTGTGGTATCCTCTGTGGCGGCATCCTCTGCTGCGCTCTCCGCTGTGGCATCCTCTGTGGCGGCATTCTCTGCTGCCCTCTCCGCTGTGGTATCCTCCGCTGTGGCACCCTCTGTGGCAGCATCCTCTGCTGCGCTCTTTGCTGTGGCATCCTCTGTTGTGGCGCTCTCCGTTTCCGTATTCTCTGCGGCAGCGCCCCATCCTTCCTCTATCACGACCAGGCTATCCTTCCAGACGTACAGCTCCTGGATCCGCCTTTCCCCAAATGCTTCAATTGTGGCTGCCTTCTTCAGGCCGCCTTCCGTATCTGTAATCTGCACCGTTTCCTTGCCTGACTCATAATCGGTATTAATCACATGGTAAATATATCTGCCATCATTCTTGATAATATCTGCTTCTTCGATTTCCTTCTCCTGCTGGTTCGTCTTGCCATACGCTTCCCCGCCAGGCTCCGGCTGGCCTTCTGCGGCTGGCTGTTCTCCCGCAGCCAACGACTCTTCCGTAGCTGACGGCTCTTCCGCACCTGACGGCTCCTCTGCTATTGCCCTATCCCCTGCGGACGGCTGGCTTTCTCCAGCTGCCTCATCCTCAACGCCTAACGCAATCTGCTCTTTAGAATCTAACGGCTCCTCTGCCATTACCGGGCCTTCTATCCCATCCATACCTGCTGCATCTATCCCGTCTGCAGCACCGGAATCTGCTTCGCCCTCTGATGCCTCTTCCTCCTTATAATACATCTCCCCTCTGATTCCATAACCCCAATACCCTTTGCCAGGCTGTTCCTCCCAAACTCCGCAAAGAGCCTGGTACACTTCCTTATACGTCGACCCCTTCTGTAAAATATCAGCATCTCCCTCGTCAGCATCACTACATTCAATTAATTCCTCGCTCTCTTCCTGGACACATTCCTCTGCCGCTTCTGCAGCTTCTTCTGCTGCATCCTCAGCCTGGCTGTCATCCGCGCAAGCATCTGATGCCGAATCCTCGCTTCCTTCTTCTGCTGCACGGTCAGAAATTCCTGCCCTCCAGTTCATCGTACGCCCTGCCGAAAACAGCACAACCGCCAGGCAGGCAGCGATTGCCGTGCCATACCACCAACTGCGGCCATTCCATTTCCTGGAAGACGCCTCTGCCTTCTTCCCCGCTGCTTCCCCTGTATCTATATCTTTTCCTGTATCTTCCGCTACGTCCCCTTGCGCAGACACAGCCTTTCCAAGCCTGCTTGCCTTACCTGCATCTATGCTCTTTTCTCTCTCTGCCTGCGTATTCCCTTGCCCAGGCATGGGGTTATCTTTCCTGGCCACGGCCTCCTTCAGCCAGGCTTCCATCTGCTTTGGGTGTAAACTCTTCGGTATCTGTTCCGCTTCTGCCGCCTTCTGCAGGGACTGCTCTATGGCATCTATTTCCCATCCCGCCATTTTCTCATGCTTTCCCATCCTTACACCTCCAATTTCTTTCTCATTTTCTGAAGCGCCCTTCGATATTTAGAACGGACGGTACTGTGGTTCCTGCCCAATATACCTGCAACTTCCTCGCTGGTATAACCCCCGAATACGGACAGAGCCACGATCATCCTTTCCTCCTCCTTCAATTCCCAAAACACCTGTTTTACTGCCAATGCCGTGGCAAAGTCCGGCTCGCTGGACAGTTCCACCTCCTGGGAAGGGGAAATGCCATCGATATCCTTCTCCCTGCGGAACCAGGTCTTCATCCGCCTCCTGCATCGGTTCACCAAAATCTGCATAATCCAGGGAGCAAACTTCTCCCTGTCCCTAAGCTGATGGAATTTCTCATAAGCAGCCAGCACGGCATCCTGTACGGCATCCTCCGCCTCCTGCTGGTTCTGCATATAGAACAGGGCCGTTCGGTATAACTGCGGGTAAACCTTTTCATAATACTGCATAAACTCTTCCATAAACTTACCTGTCCTTTCCCTCAGGGACTGTCAAGAAAGAACTTTTAAACAAATAATATAAAAATCCTTTCTTAACGGTTCCTTACCCTTAAAGAGCCCCTCGGCCACGATAATGTTGCATATCTTTTCATGGAAAATTAAAACTATGCGGCTACGCTGCGTTAGATAAAACATGAACCACACAGGATGGAAGCATTTTCCAGAATATTCCCTAAAACATTCCCTAAAACATTTTCTATTATATAGAAGAGGCATTTTTTTCTGCAATATGTTGCAAGAAATACCATAAAAATTTATTTTTTTCCAGAAAAACTTTGCAGAAGGCAGCCAGAAATGTTACACTGGAAGAAAGGAAAGCCCCCAAGGGAATCCAAGCCAGACATTTCCCTCTGGCCCAAAACCAAAAAAGCACAAAACAGCCGTATAGAACTGTTTCATAAAATCAAATAACCCACCCAGAAAGGCAGGCCAACCCCTATGGCACATATTTTATTAGTAGAAGATGACAAAGGAATCGTAGAGAACCTGACAGAATTCCTACAGAAAGAAGGCTTCACCATTACCTCCGTAGACGGGCAGGAAAAAGCGCTGGCGCTCCTGGAGACGTCCGTTTCTGATTATGACCTGATGCTCCTGGATGTTTCCCTGGCGGAAGGCAACGGCTTCGCTGTCTGCCGGGCAGTCAAGGCCAACACAAGCCTGCCAGTAATCTTCCTCACAGCTTCCGGGGATGAATACAGCGTGGTGACCGGCCTCGACCTGGGCGCAGACGACTATATCGCCAAACCCTTCCGCCCGCGGGAGCTGGTGTCCCGCATCCACAACATCCTGCGGCGTTATGGAAAGGCAAACGCCTTATTGGAATATAAGGGGCTCAGCGTAGACATGGGCAAAGGGACAGTCGCCAAGGACGGCCGGGAAATCCTGCTGTCCGCCCTGGAATACCGCCTGCTCCTGTACTTTATGAACCATAAGGGAATGATCCTTTCCCGCAGCCGCCTCCTGGACGCGCTTTGGGATATCGCCGGGGAATTTGTCAATGACAACACACTGACGGTCTATATCAAGCGCCTGCGGGAAAAGATTGAGGACGACCCGCAGAACCCGGCGCTGATCAAGACAGTGCGCGGCATGGGCTACCGGATGGGAGAGTAAGCGCCTCCACACGGCAGGCATGTTCCTTGGTCTTGCGGCTGTAGCTTATCCCAACGGCCAGCACCCTGCCCGTATACTTGGGCTTCTCCCCCAGCTTCCCCTGGAAACGAAGCGCATAATTTTTCTCCTTTATCTGCCGGATTGCCTCTTCCGGCGTAGCATCTACCTTTAATTCCAGAATTATGTTCTCATCCCCTTGCCGCTGAGGATAAAAAATAAAGTCCACATACCCCTCCCCAGCCTTATCCTCGCGCTCCACACGGTATCTGTCCCGTGCTGACAGGTAGACCAAATTGACCACTGCCGACAGTTCTATCTCGCTGTTATAGGATAAAATGGGAGATTCTGTATCATGCGCAAATTTCAGAATCTGGATCATAGTTTCCGTATCCCCCCAGAGCGTGGCTTTCAGCATCCGCTCTGACTCTTTTGCCAGTTTGTAGACATAGCCCAGGCTGTCCTTTGAGAGCAGCAGCTCATTAAACCGATCCATCAGCTCTTTATTGGGAATCATCACTTCACCCGTTTCCGCATCATAGGCCAGAAGGCCATATACCACCATGGCAGAATAAATCTGGCTCCTGCTGGCCAGTTCCGTAGCCGTAGCTGCATATTCCTGGACTGCCGACTTGACCCGCTCCCCAGAAACCATCAATACCAGCTCCTCCCGGATATCTTCTATATTGTTCTTAATATAATAAAATATCTCATCATAAGGGCCGGAACTCGTCCAATAATTTCTCAGCTGGTTATCCGTCAGTGCACAGACAACCGACCTTGGATTATACAGCCGTTCTCCGGAAGCTGTCTGATAACCGTCATACCACCGTTTCAGTTCTTTCCTGGTAATCCTGGGGTTCTTGGCCGTCTGACGGTAAATATGGAACAGGCTGTCCACTTCCGCCTCTAGGAAGCCAAAATATGTGCCGTAGCGCTCTGAGACAGCCATATTATATTCCTGGAACATGTTAAGTTCTGAACCGCTGGAATATTTGGCAATCGGCAGGACACCTGTCATATAGGCAAGCTCCACATAAGGCTGCCCCTTCAGCAAGTTCTTGAGAAATGCAAGAAAATCCATCCTGTCACCCTCAGTAATGAAGGCCTTGTGAAAAATCGCATCCCATTCGTCTATCACAAAAACAAATTTCCCCCATTCCTCCTCAAAAATAAGCTGCAGGTTATCCCAGACCGCCCCCTCCAGGCTAAGGCCTAGCCTGGGGTAAGCCTTCATAAGTTCCTGGTTTATCCCATCCTGGATCCGCGTAATATATTGCTGGTAGGAACTACAGTCCCGCGGCATCCTGCTAAAATCAATAGAAATTACATCATATTGATTGCGGTACTTCTCATAATTGGCAGACTCCGCGATCTGCAGCCTGTCAAATAAGCATTTCCCATCCACGGCCCTGCCGAAAAAAGCCCCTACCATATTGGCCATAACACTCTTGCCAAAACGGCGCGGCCTTGTGATGCAAAGATAGCGCTGCCCATCCACGGCCATGGAAGAAATCACCTCATCCAGCATCGCCGATTTATCCACAAAAAAACGGGTTCCAGCTATATTTTTATATTCCTCATATGGGAAACGGCTGTTCAGATACATTCCCATCCTGCATCTCTCCTTTCACCGGAATCCGCAAATCCTCAAGCATTCTTTGGAGCAAGACTTATACATAGATACTACCACGTACCAGGCCTGAAATCAACCATTAGGCATAGCGAATATTAAACAGATAAGATACCGGGAACATTATAACCAGGAATAAGAGCATCGTGCGTAACAAACATCATATTTTCTGCCAATGCCTGACAGATAAGCATCCGATCAAACGGATCCTTATGTGGCGGAACACCCTCATCACGTTTTAAAATTTCCTTTGATGAAACTGACATTGCATCAGGATGTGCCAAATGTTTTATTTCTATTTCCCACAAGGAAGCAATACTATAAAAGATATCATTTTCTGCATCTTCTATTAGTCTTTTTGCTCTCTCTGGCAATCTTCTGTCATTAGAAAGCGCCCAAAGAAGGATATGGGTATCTAACAAAACTTTCATCATTCTCTCCCAAACATTTCTTCAATCCCTTTATCCCATGCATCAAATTCATCCGGAATCTCAAATTTCCCTTCCGCTACACCAATGCGTTTCTGTGTCTGCTTTTTAGGTATTAATGTCATTTGTACAACAGCCTTCCCATTCCTTGCCAAATAAATAACATCCTCCTGTTTTGTTTCAAGCATTTTTACTAATGCCGATAAATCTGTTTTGGCTTCCAACATATTAATCTGTGTCATAACCACACCTCACATCAATCGTTTTAAAGTATGCCCGAAAACATAGACATGTTCCAACAAGAATCCATAGCCTGGCGCTTGGCGTTCCCCATTTACGCCAAACCTTATACATAGATACTACCACGTACCAGGCCTAAAATCAACCAATTTCTTAATATGATACCCTCCTGCAGCTCTATGCAGCGACCAAATATGTATATTTGGGGGATATTCAGCAAAAAAATATGCTAAACTACAGATTCCAGACTGTAGTTTAGCACCATGTCTTTCCATATTCTTTTCTATTTAGGAACTGCAGGAACATAACGGACACATGCCGTCAGGAAGCCGAGGCATCCGTCGCCTTACGGGAAGGCAGGGCAGCCCCACTACGGAAGGTGCCGCAGAACAGCAGGAACACATAAGCGCACCCCACGCCGCAGGCAACGGAGAACTCATCCTTCATCTTCTGCGGGAATTCCGCAATCTGCCACAGGGACAGCTCCATATAGTCTACGGCGGTCATCCAGGCAATAACCAAGACAAGGACTGCCGCCAACGGCAGGATCAGCTTCTTCATCTGGTAGCCCCCCATCCGGTAATATTGCCCATCCGTAATCAGCAGCGCCAGGAATACCGCTGATGCCACGACTGCCCAGCCATTAGATGCCAGGCCCAGCAGCATGACCAGGAAGGCGGCGATATATTTGCAGCGGCTTGCCATCAGGCTGCGCTCCCTCTCCTGGCCAATCCTGCCCCGCAGCCATGCGCAGCCTGCCACACAGATCAGGTAGCCTGCCAGGAGGCCGATCACCCACAGAGCCTTCCCGGCCAATCCCGGAGATGCTTCCGCCTGCCCTTCCATAGCCAGGACACGGGATACCCATACGCTGTTCAGTGCCAGCAGTACCTGGTGCAGGAGCAGCGCCGCCACAAAATCCTGCAGCTTGGACTCCTGGAATACCTTGCCTAAAATAATTATCGCTGCCGCGCAGGCCACTTCTGCCGCTACGGTAATGGCATGCCCCGGCGCCAGCAGGATGCCCAGGCAGCCCAATGCCCAAAGTATGACGCTTACCATTTTTTTATCCATCTTAATACCTCCGCCTTTCTTATGCCTGCTGCTCCCCATAGCTAAAGCATGCAGCTATGCTAATGGAGTATGGCACATCCAATCATTGTAACAATTTCCTGCCTTTGTCTGCGCCGCCTTACAGCCCTTTCACCACCGCGCTCTTGGAAAGCCCTGCCTTCCGCAGCATGGTGCGGTAACGCTTCACGCACTTCTTCGGGCAGATGACAGTCACGTCCTTACCCAGCCCGCGGAACGCGTTCTTGCCAATTTTCTCAATCTTCGCCGACTGGATCTCTATTACGCCCATCTGCCTGCACCCTGAGAAAGCGCCTGAGCCAATCGTCTTGACATTCCTGCCAATCTCAATGCCCTTGATAGATGAGCCTGCAAAAGCATCCTTCTTAATTGCCGTGACAGGGTATTTCTTCTTCTTGTAAGTTACCGTCTTGGGGATGGACACATACTCCTGTTTCTGGCTGAGGATCTTCTGTACGGTGACTGTCTTCTTCGTGTCATCCAGCCTGTAGCGCACATCCAGCGCATCCTTCACCCGCAGATCCTTCCAGGAAGCCTTCAGCTCCATAAATCCCCCGTACAGCACCGGCTTATCCTCTATCACGGTTCCTGCCTTGTATACCTTGTTCTCATCTTCTGCATTCTCCTGGCTATTGGGGAAAGTCTTTTTCTTCCAGCCCTCAAATTTCAGCCATTTATTTTTGGTGGTCGCCGTAGGGAGCTTCACCTGGTAGGAGACTTTTTCCGCGTCCCAGGTTTCCTTGGCCTTCCCTACCTTGCCGCCGCTCTTTTTGCCTGCGCTAAACTGGAAGTAGCTTTTCTTGCCTGACAGGTAGCCTTTCTCCTTCACCACATGTATCACATAAACCTTGCTCCGCACCGTGGGGTCAGTCTTGGAAGTAGCTGTAATCCTCAGCTCCTCCACATTTTTATAGCCGCATGGGACATAGAGCCGGACCGTCGACCGGATGAGAGCTTCTTTCAGCCCCTCCCTTGTCCCCTTGCCTGTGACGCCCCGCCGGTCAAGCTCACTCTCCGCCTCAGCCTCTGTCAGCGGTTTATTAATCTTACAGCAGGTACGCACTTTCTTCCCGGACTTGGACACAATCTTCCACTCCACGTCCGCCATGTCCTCTGCTGCAAGGGTGCCATCGCTCATCTTTACATTCGCAATCAGGTTCATCGCATATCCTGGCGCCAGGAAATGGCTCTCACCCGAAGATTCAAAGTATGGCCCTGTCCTGGCGATTGTCACCTCTGATACCGTAGCCGCCTGCTCCTGTGCCTGCTCCTGGGGCAGGGCAGCCGCATAAGCCATATCCATGGAAGGAATATTGCCTGCCGCCAGCACAAGGCTTGTAAGCCCGATGATTGTCCTTTTGATTTGATATTTCATTTGATGTTCCATATTTCCACCTTCCTTAATCCGTAGATTTAAAACTATATTTTAGAACTATATATTACTTCATTAATATATACTTTAATGCTGAAAATGTAAATAGCTGCCAAAAAACATAAGAATTAATAAAAAATTCTTTTAAAAAAATCAATTGATACCTTTAAAAATTATTACATTTTTGGGCTTTCATTCCTTTAAAAAGAAATTTTTCAACTTTATTATCTATTTTTGTACCTGTGGTTTCTTCCAGGAAGCCTTCCACGCCATAAAACCCCGTACAGCTTCAATCCTTCTCTATGACCCCCTCCGCCATGCGCAAAATATCACTTACTTTATATTCAACCTCATGGTTTGTATACAAAATATCTATCATATCTGCCTGCTTTAAGCGTTCTAATTCTTCAGGATCATCTATGGTAGGCAGTTCCACATGAGACGTTAATGGATAGGTACTTCCAGAAATATCCGCATATATATTGCCCTTTTTAATATACAGCTTTGCAGGGGTATCTATGCTTGTTAATTCAGCAATATTGTTCAGTTCTGGGGAAAAGCTTTCTGATAACGTCCAGCCATATTCCCCGTCCGTCTCTGATACTGCAATCAAGGCAAGTATTTTACGATCCGAAATAATAGGTATATAGTCTATCTCATTTAGCCTAAAGGCAGTC
>CAJTNT010000007.1 GCA_910577785.1 uncultured Lachnospiraceae bacterium
ATAAAAATATCTTCAATTTGCTTACCGAAAAAATCTGATATTGTAAAAGCTAATTCTAAAGAGGGATTATATTTCCCCGTTTCTATTGAACTGACAGTTTGTCTTGAAACTTTAAGTGCTTTTGCAAAATCTTCTTGATTCATGCCTAACCTTTTTCGTAATTCTTCAACCCTGTTTTCCAAATAATGTCACCCCCCCTGTTTTGACAAGGTTCCTTTACATTTCCATTATAGCAGCATAGGGCGGTTTTGTCAAGGTTCCTTTACAAAAGTTTTTCTTATAATCTGTATAGAATAGTGGGGGGCTACCTAATTAAAATCATTGCGCCACTGTCTCCCCCTCACCTTTTGGACAAAATGTCTCAAAGCACAGCCGTCCATGTTAGCTTTTGTGGAACGAATAGGGCGCAGGACATATAAACATACCACCCCCCTGCTGAACGCGCCCGGAAACCCTTGATACAAGCGGCTTTCAAACGCCTAAATACTAACAGTCCAGCCGTGGAAAATAAGCGGTTTTTACAGCGCGTTCAACCCTATCCCCCGCCCTTTCCCATTCATGGGAAAGGGGGCGGCTCTGGAGGATATATCCCCCGCCGCGCCGGAGGGGTAGCACAGCCGGGGCAGGCGGTCAAGGGCAAGCCGCCGCAAGCGGCGGTGCTGCGCACCCTTGACCGCCTGCTCCCGCCTGCACTTAATAGTAGGCGGCGACGGGGGATATACCACCAGAGCCCCTATGTAAAAATGCGCGGGGACAACGATTGCTTTGGGACATTTTGTCTCAAAGTTACCATGCGATAATTCAGACTTTTCGGGTGGAATGGCCGGGGTCTGCTGGGGGCCGCCTTGATAACCAAAACAGGGCGGCCCCCAGTGGACTCTGGCCATATCGCGCAGAAAACCGCCCCATTTTCAAGGACGGCTTTCTGCGTAATGTGATAGTTTCAATCTGTTTTCTTGTGTTTTCGTCAAAAACCTTGCGTTTTCGTGTTCCTAATAAGAGTTAATCATACGCTGCTGGTTCCCTTGCTGGCGTCTGGGAATGCAGGGAATTTTCGTGAAATGATAAAAAGCGCAGTAAATAATTATAATACATGCGGCTTAAGAGGAAAGGTTAGCCTTTCTGTGCATATTAAAAGCAGGGATATGCTGCTGGAATACATGAGACAAAATCATGATGTGCTGGAATGGAAGAACTATTGGAAAAAAGTGATACAAAGCGCTATAGGAGATACGTATGATTCACTGGAAGAATGGGACGAAGAATTAAAGGAAAAATCAATTAGGGCTGTATTTCTGGTGGACGGCTTAGAAGAAATATTTGAGCATACAATATCTTCTGAGAATGAAAAAAATGCTATCATGGCACTTTGCAAAGACCTTATGGATGAAATGAAGACAGTATACCATAAGATAGGGCTTATTATTTTTCTGAGGAAGGATATGGCGAGGGATGCTCTGGCCACGAATTATGAGCAATTTTATTCCCTGCACCGTTCGGTAGAATTGAGATGGTCGAGCGCGGAAGCGTTAAAGCTTGCGGTTTGGCTGGTGAGCCAGGCAGTGCCGGATTTTTATCAGCAGGAGGTTCCGCTGGAAAAGGCTCCGACAGAAGTGATTGACAAGGCGCTCCATAAATTATGGGGAATCAAGCTTGGCAAACCTAATTCAAATGAGGCTTACGCTTCGAGATGGATCCTGGCAGCATTATCCGATCTGAATGGGCAGCTGCAGGCACGCGATATGATTCGGTTTTTAACAAAAGCAACGGAGCATCCAGGAACGCCAGGTTACCTGGATCGGTATATCATGCCTGGGGAGATAAAAAAGGCAGTATCAGAATGTTCCAATGATAAAATTGCTGAGATAAGAGATGAGATCAAGGCGCTTGGCCCGATTTTTGATAAGTTGGAAAATGCACCGGCAGAAGATAGAGTGTTGCCATTTACTGGGGATACTTTTAATTTTACACAGGCAGAAGAGAAACTCATGCGGCAGGAAGGGTATTTGCGTATTGACAATGATAAATATTATCTGCCAGAAATCATAAGGCATGCGCTGAAGTTTAGATATGGGAGGGGAGCCCGGCCTAAGGTGCTTTCTTTGTTAAGGAAATAATGCGGGTGGAAACGCTGCATTTTTATAAGCGGACCTTAGGGCATGGACAGTAACGGCTACCCCGGCAGTTGCCTGAACTGCTGGGGTAGTTGCGGTAGAAGAGTTATGATCCTGCAATCGTCAAAGCAATCGTGTAAATGCGGGCGCTTAAACACATTTTGCCGCGTGATGTTTTCTGCCGTTTTTGTGGGTTTTCTTATGCACGGTGCAGTATTTTTTGCAGCTGCTTTTCTTGGTATGGTATTTCTTGTGGTATGCGCAGTATGTCTTTTTCGTACTCTTCTTTTTGCTGCTTTTGGTAGTGGTGCAGTTGTTGGTAGTGGTGCAGTTGTTGTTGTGATGGCCTGTGTTCCCAGTGGATACGCTGGAACTGCTGTGGTGGCTGCTATGATGGCCGTGAGCCAATACAGGCACAGCTGCAGAACTGCTTGACAGCAGAATGCCGGACATCATGATAAGGGCTGTTTTTTTCCATTTCATTGCATATTTCATCGTGGTAACCTCCTTGTAATAGCTATGTTTTATCGTCCTACATAGATAACACGATTGGAGGTCGAATAACCTTGCAAATAATATAAAAATTTTTGGGTGGTAAAAGGATTTAGTGATGACCCTTTTGCTGCCTATATCTATGGCCATGTCCGTTGTTGTTCTGCAGCTGCCCGGTTTCCTGGGTAGCTGCAGTATCTGGGGGAGATTCGGTATAAGTGGGTTCTGTTTCTGCTGAAACGGATTCATTTTCAGTGGCAGTCCCATATTCCGAATGGTTTCCATTCCCATGGTCCTCTATTTCTTCTGGATGGTGTTCTTGCGGAGAGGCATCCCCTTCCTCTGGAACGTATCCTTCATCATAAGCATCCTCTTCCAGAGGATATTCCTCCCCATAAGCATCCCCTTCCAGATGGTGTTCCTCTTCGTAGGTATCCTCTTCCAGATGATGCTCCTCCTCATAAGTATTCCCATCCTCTTGCATGGTGTCCTCATTGGGATATTCTTCCTCGCCAGATTCATATTCGCTGATTCGGCGGTGCAGTTCCGCCATGCTCATATCCCGGCAGTCTTCAATGGTCACGCTATCGTCATATTGGATAAGCTGCAGCCATGCGTAGTATTTTCCAAGGGAGAGGCCGTACGTATGCGCCTGCAGGGCGGATTCCAGATCTACGCTGGCGCTTTGGCTGCTGTGGCCGCAGTGGCTTGCGCTGCTTTCTGCCCCTGACTTTAAGGCGCTTTCCCGCTGGCTGTCCGCTGCAATGGTAAATACAAGATCTGCACCCTCAGACAGGTAGGCGGCCATCGCCTTGCTGCCCATAATAAGTTCGATTGCGGCGGTATAGAGTTTTCCTCTCAGGGGCAGATCCTTGAGGATTTCCATGCCTTCCGTGTTATAGCCCCTCACAGACACCACGCGGTCAAAGCGGTTCAGCGCAAGCTCTATGGAAGGGTTCACATCAATGGCGACATAGGAAACCGGCGTCTGCGCCCAGGAATAGCCCCCAATTCCCGCCAGCAGGAACAGCGCCATGCAGACAGCAGCCAGTGCGCCATAGAAAATAGGGCGGCGTGACGGCGTTCTGCTGTTCCTGCGCTTTTTGGAAAGGAACTGCTTTGTCGATTCTATTAACTGGGGTTCTGTCTTTATGTTGTCAAATGCATCCTGTATTCTGTTCGCCAATTCCATCACCTCCCAGTTTTCCGAAATGAATGCTCCCCATCCGTTAGGATGTCCTTCAGCATCCCGCGTCCCCTAGACAGCAGGGAATATACCGTGTTTTCCTTTTTGCCAAGAATCTGACCGATTTCTGCGGCAGAATAGCCTTCATAGTAATGTAAGTAAATGGCGTCTTTGTATTTCCCCGGCAGGGACAGTACGGCTTCCAGTACCTCCCGGTGGCTTTCCGGGATCTCTGCGGCCATTTCGTACAGGCTATCCAGGGAAACTGTGTTGCGCCGGAAAAAATTTTTCAAATAATCTTTACAGGCGTTGATGGCCACACGGAGCAGCCATGCCTTTTCATGCTCTTTATTTTTGAAAGGCTCGTCATGCAGCATATATTTGAGAAAAACCTCCTGGAACACATCCTCTGTGTCCGCCTGGTTCTTCAGATGGTAAAAACACACGCGCCGTACCATGTCGGCATATGTATCTACTGCATGATTTACCTCTGTTTCGCCCCGCATCCGCACATCACCTCCCGCAGCGTTGCCACAGCATAAGTATTGCCCTAATCATAAAGCAAACAGGGGGAAATTGCAATGCCGAATTGTTAAATGATTCACTTTTTACAGCAATTCATGAATTGTAAATATTAACCGAACGGCAAGTAAAGATTGCAACAGGGAAGGGAATAAGGTATAATCTAAGAAAAAAGATGATACGCTTGTTACGGATTAATGTGGAATACTGCCAGAAGAGGAAAGGAGCATCCGATGAAAAAGAAGAAGGACAAAACAGAAGGCCCTCAGGGGATTTTTGGCACGACGGAGAACCCAGATGGGAATATCCCATCCGAAGGGGGTAAGGCATCCAGGGACAGCGGCAAGAAGGAAAAGGCGCTGTCGGTCGCGGGCAAGGTAATATGGGGCATTTTCGTGCTGGTGACTTTATTCAACACCATATACTTCCTGCAGGAAGATGAATATGGGGTAATCCGTACCCTTGGGAATACCCAGATTGTGGAAACGCCTGGCATGAAGTTTAAAATCCCTTATTTCCAGCAGGTGATAAAAGTCAGCAAAGCAGCCAAGCAGTTTTCCGTGGGCTATGATTTGGAATCCGATGTGTCCGTAGAGGGCGAATCCTTTATGATTACCAGCGATTATAATTTTGTCAATGTAGACTTTTATTTCGAATACCAGATTACAGATCCGGTCAAATATCTGTATGCGTCTGAGACGCCGGAGACGGTCGTCAAAAACCTGGCGCAGAGCTACATAAGGGACACCGTGGGCACCTGTAAGGTGGATGATGTCCTGACCACAGGGAAATACCAGATACAGACCAGCGTCCGGGAACAGCTCCAGGAGCGCCTGGCCATGGAGGATATTGGCATCCAGGTTACCAATGCTGTAATCCAAGATGCAGAAGTCCCCACGGAGGAAGTAAAACGCGCCTTTAAAAATGTAGAGGACGCCAAGCAGGGCATGGACACGGCCATCAACAATGCCAACGCAGACGCCAATACCCGCATCCCCAAGGCGGAGGCAGACGCAGACAAGATTGTCAAGGACGCCCAGGCCAGGAAGGAATCCCTGGTTGCCGAAGCGGAAGGCCAGACCGCCCGTTTCAATTCCCTGTATGCGGAATACGTGAAATTCCCATTGATTACCAAGCAGCGGATGTTTTATGAGACCATGGAAGACATCCTCCCCAATATGAAAATCTACATTACAGACGGCAGCGCCCAGACTCTGCTCCCGCTGGATTCCTTCAGCAATATTGATTTCGCGGGCACAGGCAGCAGCAATGGAAGCCAGGCAGGCAGCAGCGGGAATCCTTCGGCGGACAGCGCTGCGGCAGATAGCGCAAATAACAGAAACGGCTCAGGCAGTGCCGCAGGCGGTGCAGGCACAGGCAGCCGTACACAGGAAGGCAGCACAGAAGAAGACGGGGAAGAAGATGTGGAAGAACTGGAAGACGGGGAAGAAGATAACGAGGAAGAGTAGCGGCCTATGGCTTGTAGAGGCCTTCCTGCTTCCGTAGCGGTTCGTATGGCCTTGCCCCCTCATGAAGCTTATGCAGAAAGGAACGGTAAAACCAATGAAAGCAAACAGTAAAAAAGCATATATCATAACATTGCTGGTTCTTGTCCTGGCGCTGGCCGGGATGTCAGCCGTAGTGACCAAACCAGGAGAGTACCGGGTGATCAAGCAGTTCGGCAAAATCGTGCGCGTAGATACCTCCGACAGCAACCCTTATGGATTGGGCTGGAAAATCCCCATCATCCAATCTGAGACGGTCATCACCAGTAAATTAATCCTCAGCGACTTAGCTGCCAGCGATGTCATGACCTCTGACAAGAAATCCATGATTTCGGATTGTTTTGTGTTATGGCGGATTGAAGATCCGGTGAGGTTTATCCAGAAGCTGAGCGGATCCCAGCAGAACGCGGAATCCAGGATTAGCTCCAATGTGTACAACGCATTGAAAAATGTAATCAGCAGCCTTACGCAGGAGGAAGTGATTTCCGGCCGCGACGGGGAACTGGCCAGGCTGCTCACGGAGAAGCTGGGGGACAACCTCGAAGGATATGGCATCAAGGTAGCCAAAATTGAGACAAAAATGCTGGATCTGCCAGACGAGAACAAAGAGGCTGTGTATAACCGCATGGTCTCTGAGCGCGGGAACATTGCTGCCTCCTATAAAGCCCAGGGCGAACAGGAAGCGCAGAAAATCAAAAATGACACAGATGAAAAGACGACGGTTATCCTTGCGCAGGCGCAGAAAAAAGCAGACACCACGGTAGCCGAAGGAGAAGCCGAGTATATGAGGATCCTAAGCGACGCCTACAATGACGAGGACAAGGCCGACTTTTACAGTTTTGTGCGCCAGCTGGACGCCATGAAGGCAACGCTGAAGAACCAGGGCAATACGATTGTGCTGGACAAAGATTCCCCAATTGCGGAGCTATTCTACCGCCCAGCACAGTAAGGAACGGTTTTAAAATAATTTTAACACGCTTGCATCACCTTCTCACGGTCAGCGCAGTAAATGCACAGGCCTGCTGAATGGTTACAAAGTTATGCATTTTCTGCTCCAGCTAGGAAGCCCTGCACACAACGGGTACGAAAATGGGTGTTCCCGGATGCAGTCATGCCCGTTGGACGGATGAATAAGACACAGAGTCGATAAACGAGTGAGAAATCACAGTTTATCGGCTCTGTTCTTTATTCTTGCAGGTTTGTTTTTATCAAGTTTTATTTTGCAATTTGGCTAAACTTTTGATTTGCTCCAGAGCGTAATCTTGAAATTCTGGACGGAGGGATTTGAATAATTCCAAGGCAGTATTAAACTTTGTATCTTCCGGAGTCTCGTTGAACATTTCGTCTTCCCCAGTTTTTAACCAATGCTCATTTATGTTGTATTGTTGGCACATGTGCCGAAGAAGAAGCTCTTTTGGCGGAACGCGGCCATATTCAATATTGCTTATTACATCCCGGCTGACGCCTAATCTTTCGCCAAATTCTCGCTGGGAGAGATTGAGAGATTCTCGTACGGCTTTTATCCTGCTAATCAATGCTGCACCTCCTTTGGTTTGCGGATAAAGTTATAATACAACACAGAATGATAACTTGTCAACACACGAAAAAAGCCATAAGGTGTTGACAACACTACACTAATTTGATATATTGAGTTTAGAACATAAATAAGAAAGGAGATTGTGGTTATGACACGGGGGGATGTAAGTGCAGATAGGACTGCAGAGTTCAGGATGAACTTTATGGCGTTAGACGAAAATGGCCAAGATGCCGCCCTCATTATGTTAAAAGCGTTGGAATTTGCGCAGTCAGTCCTGAACGCGGATAAGATTACATTGGCGGATGCGCCGCAGGATGTCTGAGAGCAGAAAAAGGAAGGAGGATTTTATATGAATTATAACAAGAAGCTATCATTTTGCCAGAAGCCTGCCAGAGAGTTTCTGTTGCTTATATCATTATTTTTGTTCCTGTTTACAGGCTTGACTGTTAGGGCAGCAGCCGCTAACGGAATCGCGGGAAATGGAACAGGCGGGGTTTACATTGACATTAATGCTGCGCCCTATACAAATTATGCAAACATTCCAACCTGGGGCAAATATGCTTATGGCCCATCTGGATGCGCATGGTTTGCATCTGCCAGGGTAAACCAGCTGACAGGAGCCAACTGCACCATTTATTCGGGGAAGAGCTGGTATAATTCTGCTTATAAAAATTTTGGATTTTCAAGAGGCCGCAGTATCCGGGCAAAGGCATTAGCCTGCTATGAGAACCATGTGGCAGTGGTGGAAAGCGTGAACGGAAGCAACGCGGTAGTCAGTGAAGGGGGCTACAGCGCGTCCAATTGCAATGCCAGCACAGGTTATTGCATTATCCATACCCTGTCCATATCCAAGCTGGAAAGCAGCAGGAACGGCGCATTTATCGGATATGTATATCTAGGGGGCGGCACAGCCCCAGCAGGCAGCCTGTCTTATTCTTCCATCCATGTGGCCTGGACAGATACTTGGAATGCGCTGCTGGAGGGAAGCATCAGCAATCCGAACCGCCTCACTGTTTCTGAAGTTGGGGCACAGATCTGGGACTCTGCTAGAAATATGGTAGTAAATCACAAAGAGGCCTGTGGGCTGAACACATCCACCGTAAACCAGGCGCTGAATATTGTACGGGAAGCCCTGCCCACTGGCCTCCGCCAAGGGGAGACCTATACCTTCCGTCTGTGGGCAGCCGCCAATGGCGTTGTCTATCAAAGCGGGGAAGGAAAATTTACAATCCAGGATGACCAGAAGCCAGCGATTTCAGACGTCTATGTGACAGATGTATCAGAAACAGGCTATACGGTACACTGTACCGCCACAGACAATTTCCGGGTGGCAAGAGTGCAGTTCCCCACCTGGACAGTCCAGAATGGGCAAGACGACATAGTAAGGGACTGGTGGGAAAACATCAGTTGCCGAGGGACGGCAAACGGCTCAAAGTATACATTCCGTGTGAATGTCGCAGATCATAACAATGAATTAGGGGAATATAAGACGCATATTTATGCATATGACCCCGCTGGGAACTATTCCTTATATCATGTGCCGAATGTGGTTTTGCAGAAGAAGCAGGAAGAGCCAGACAATCCGGATAAGCCTGAAAACCCGGACAATCCAGATAATCCAGATAACCCAGATAATCCAGATGACCCGAATAAGCCAGACAATCCAGACAATCCAGACAACCCAAAGCCTCCTGTAACTTCAAAATACTGTACGGTTCAATTCCAGAAAAACGGAGGTAAAAAACTCAGCCGGAGCAAAGTAACGGTTCAGGTTTCCCAAAAGATAGGCACATTGCCCAAGGCACAGCGGAAGGGCTATACTCTAAAGGGCTGGTACACGGCAAAGTCGGGGGGCAGAAAAATATCTGTTTCTACGAGGATTTCCAAATCCCAGACACTCTATGCACAGTGGAGCAAGGTTAAGAAGCCGGGAAGGGTAACCTCCCTTTCAGCTAAAAAAGTAAAGAAAGGCAAGATGAAAATTACATACAGAAAGGTAAGCGGCGCGGCAAGCTATGAAATTGCATGTTCCAGCAATTCCAGGTTTTCAAAGTACACTACTTATAAAACGAATGTAAGGTCTGCAAGCAAAACACTGTCAGGCCTGAGGAAAAACCAGACTTACTACGTCCGTGTAAGGGCATATAAGCTGGATTCTATGGGCAATAAAATTTACGGCAGCTACAGCGCTAAAAAGAAAGTGAGGGTGTAATAACGAAAAACACTCAGGGTTGTTAGTTAAAAGGATACTAACATAATATAAAACAGATTTTAGGAGAAAGAAAAATGAAAACTAACAGGAAAACAAATAGATTATTTTATGTCGTACTTTTTGCAGGATGTCTGCTGTTCTTTTCAGGGATATTTTGTCGGCAGGAAAGCAGTGTAGCTCAGGCGGCAGATACCATATCTCGCGAAGAATGGGTGCATGTGCTGGCAGAAACCTTTCAAATGAAAATCGAAGACGGGTTGATGCCGGATGGTTACTATGTGGATGTGTCACCGTCAACATCCACGTATTATCAGGATATTATGACAGCAGTAAATTTTGGCGTTATTGATTTGGATGCAGGGGAAGAATTTCATCCCAAAGAAGCGGTTACGCGTGAATTTGCTGCACAGACCCTAAATTTCTGCTTGGGTTTTGAGTTGGAGGAAAATGCTCCTTATACAATGACGGATTATGAGTCTTTAAAATATGCCGTGGAAGATCAGATTGCAGTCAACCATGGTTGGATAGCTTTGATTAATAATGAGTTCTGCCCAGATAAAGCAATCACTTTGGAAGAAAAAAATCAGATGATTGCTGATGCAAAGCAGGTGTTGGAGACTGCAAAAATAGATGAGAAGCATGAGAATACATACGAATTTGCAGAAAACGTAATCGTCTTTCCAGAAGGAACAGAGGTGGAGTTAGGAGAGAATAAGGTTACAATCTATGGTGATACGGGCATGGAACTGTCAAAGGGGGATATATTTGCCGTCTTTTCTAATGGAATTGCCTATACTTATAGGGCAATGGAGCTTTCTTCCGAAACAGGGCGGCTTGAGGTAGAAACCCAGGATGCAGATTATAATAATACGGTCACTAAATATGATGCGGAAGGTATTATAGAGGCTGATTTGGGAACATTTGTACCGGCTTCTGACGATATCGTTATGGATGTGGAGTATGAAGAAACGGAAGAAGGGATTGTTTCCCATGCGGATACAAGGGCAAAAAAGAATATAAAGGACATTAAACTGTCAACAAATGTAGGTGGCGGGAAAGTTACATGTAACATAACTAAAATACAGGTGAATTATAAACTGAATGGAGGTGATTATTTATTTTCTGTCAGTGGGAAAGCTACAGCGAGTTATACAATATCGGGAAATAAGAATTTGACGATTCCGATTGGATATGTAAATATAGCAGGAGTAGGAAAAATTGAGGTTAATATGGTCTATTCCGCAGATGGAACTGCTGCATTGACTTTATCGTCAAAGTTTGCGGCGGGTATTGAGCGAACCAATGGTAACATTCGGAAAATTAAAAATTTTACAACTCCTTCATGGCATTTCTCTGCACAGGCAGAACTGCGGGCGGCTTGTAAGGTATCTTTTGAGATTGCAATTCCTGCAATTGCAGATGGCAATGTATATGCGGAAATAGGGGTAAAATCAACACCGGATATTGAGGTGTATTCTGACGGAAAAAAACCGACGATATGTATGGATTTTCCGGCATATCTGTATGCCACAGCGGGGTATTCTGTTAATGTTATTGGGCATCAAGTGGCCAAAGAAACCATCCCCATTTATACTGCCTCAAACAGTCCGATAAAAGTATGCTATCATATTGAAGATGGAAAAAGGGTATCCGTCTGCGGCAGGTTGGACAGCAGTTCCAGGGTCGGTAAAAGGGGATATTATTCTTTGGCGGATGCATCTGGCACTTATGGGAGCGAATGCTTTGTAGCGCCAGTTGAAGAGGTAAAAATATTTGATTATGAGCTGGATGATGCCGGACATGCAACGATTACAAAATATTATGGAAATGTGTATGCACTTACGATTCCAGATGAATTGGACGGCTATCCAGTAACGGCGATTGGAGAGGGAGCGTTTAAGGGTAACGTAAGCTTGGGTTCTGTTGTGATTCCAAATGGGGTGGAGAGAATCGGGAAAGAGGCTTTTTCAGGCTGCAGTACCCTGGCAGACGTTGTTCTGCCAGAAAACAGCAAATATACATTTATTGAAGAAAGTGTATTTGCAGAAGATATTTCTTTAAACTGTATTGAGATACCGAAGTATGTGACAGAAATCAGAAAACGTGCATTTTATCATTGTGGATGGAGTGTGCTTCACTTAAGTGAGGATATTACCTATATCGGTAGTGAGGCGTTTTACGGATGTGCGAAGCTATATGACTTGGTGCTGCCTAAATTTATGGAGAGATATGGCGCGGCATGTTTTGGAGACTGCGATTCTTTGCAGAGTGTAGAAATTTATAGGTATTTAAAAGAAAATGATTATTATCCAGATTATCATGCGATGGTGGATAATGACGTGATGAGGGGAATGTTTTATGGCTGCGATAATCTGAAAGAAGTCCGTTTTGCCAGGGGAGTAACGGAGATTGCCCATAATCTATTCAATGGCTGTACAGGTCTGGAGGAGATTACAATTCCGGATACGGTGACATATATTGGCTTTCATGCGTTTAATGCGTGTACTTCGCTTCGGAAAATCAATCTGCCTGATTCGCTTACTAAAATAGATGTCATGGCGTTTCGTAACTGTACCTCATTGGAGCATGTGGATTTGCCGGATTCTGTAACGGAAATACGTGAGTGTGCGTTCTCGGGCTGCAATAAGCTGACAGAGGTTCAGCTGCCAGGGAAACTGAAAATTTTGGGAACATGGGCATTTTTGAATTGCGCTTCTCTACAGAAAGTTACGATTCCGACCGATGTAGTGGAAGTCCCAATGTTTTATGATGGATGGCTCACTTATGTTACAGAGAGTCCTTTTGTCAGCTGCAGCAAATTAAAAGAGGTTACACTTGCGGATGGGATGCAGAAAGTTGCGGGTTCGTTATTTAAGAACTGTGCCAGTCTGGAGAAAATTTTAATTCCTGATTCCGTGATAGAAATCGGGGAAAATGCGTTTGCAAATGCATCATCGTTACAGGAGATTGTTCTGTCTAAAAATTTAACGCATATTGGAACTAAGGCGTTTGTGAATTGTAGCCTGCTTGAGAAAATAGAACTTCCAGATACGGTAAAAAGCATGGGGAGCTTTGTGTTTGAGAATTGCAGGCTTTTGTTGGAAGTGAAACTGCCAAAATTTAAGATAGAAATTTCTTCTGGTACATTTAAGAATTGTACAAGTTTGAAGAGAATAGACTTTCCAGAAGGACTTCAATATATCTTTAACAATGCATTTGAAGGATGTGACAAGTTAGAAAGAATTGTCCTGCCTGATGGATTTAAGGGAATTGAGAATGCTGTGTTTAAGGATTGTAAACGTCTTGCAAGTGTGGAATTAAAGGGAGATTATATTGGAGATTTTGCGTTTGAAAATTGTATGGAACTTGCGGAAGTAAAAATGCAGGATAGCATTTATTCGATTGGGTCATCTGCATTTTTAAACTGTACCAATATCGCAGATATACATATAAGCACAGGATTAAAACGGATAGCGGCAAATGTGTTTGAAGGCTGTACATTTTTGGATAACATTGTGATTCCCTATGGCGTTACTGATATAGGGGATGAGGCATTTAAAAATTGCAGTAATTTAAAGAATATTTCAATCCCGGAAAATGTAATAAAAATTTCCGACAAGGCATTTTCATATCCGGAGAAGACTACAGTATATGGCGTAAAGGGTAGTTATGCAGAAGAGTATGCGAAAGATAGAAACATGATATTTTCCGTGAATGAGACGGCAGTGGAAAGCATTAATTTCCTGAAGGAAAGTTATATGGTTAGGGAGGGACAGACTATAAAAGCAGCGGTTTCAATATTGCCCCAAAATGCGAATACCACATTGATTTGGACGTCTTCAGATGAGAGTATTGCTACCGTTGCAAGTGGCACAGTGAGAGGAGTTGGGACGGGAGAGTGTAGCATAACTGCTAAAGTAGGGAAGGTTGAAGTGTCATGTAAGGTTAGAGTGAAAGATGGTCTATACGGCATTAATATAACAGGAAAAAGCACGCTGCAGGTTGGGAATACGCAACAGCTTATTTGTATGAACGGTGATGGAGAAGCCATGGAAGCAAAAGAATTTAGATGGTGGTCTAATAATCCCAATGTAGCTGTTGTGGATCAGGAAGGAAAGGTTCAGGCATTAAAAAAAGGCAGGGTAAAAATTGAAGCGTGGCTTTTAGAAAATATTGATATGCGTAGTACATTAGAAATAGAGGTCACGGAAAAAGGAGGTGGAAATGAACACACCCATTCCTATCAGAGTCAGGTTACCACGCAGCCCAGCTGTACCAAGGCCGGAGTAAAGACGTATATTTGTTCGGAATGTGGAGATTCCTATGTGGAGAAAATTCCCGCTGCCGGACATAAGTATACAAAGGAAACTCAAAATCCGACTTGTACGGCTAAGGGAGTTATAACTTATACTTGTTCTGTGTGTAAGCACAGCTACAGCAAGAAGATTGCCGCAACAGGAAAACATTCCTGGAGTTCTTATGTGACAACAAAGAGAGCTACCGTCTTTGCTGCAGGAACAAAAACAAGAACTTGCTCTGTGTGTGGAAAAAAGGATACCGTGACGGTTGGAAAACTGCCAGCAACGATAAAGCTGAACGCAAAAAGCATCACATTAAAAGTGAAACAGTCTACGACAAAAGTTAAAGTCAGCGGGCTTGCTGCGGGCGATAAGGTAAAGTCATGGAAGTCCAGCAATACCAAAATAGTTAAAGTTACAAAAGCCGGGAAGATTACCGCCCAGAAGAAAACAGGGAAGGCAACGCTTACCATAATTTTGAAAAGCGGGAAAAAAGCTACCATAAAGGTAAAAGTACAAAAAGGAGCCGTAAAAACCACAAAAATTTCTGGCCTTCCGAAAAAACTCAAGTTAAAAGTAAAACAAAAACATACCTTAAAACCGGTTCTTTCTCCCCTTACCTCAGTTCAAAAGGTCACATATTCTTCGGCAAATAAAAGGATAGCGACCGTTGATGGCAAGGGAAAAGTTACAGCAAAGAAAGCCGGAAAAACGACTATTACGGTGAAGTCAGGAAACAAAAAATATAGAATTGCAGTTAGCGTATGGAGGTAAGGATGAAAGCAAGATAAAGGCTGAAAAAACAGAAGAAACAGATAAGCAAATATGAGATTGTGTATTCAGCCAATAGCAGGTGTTTGCAAAGAAGGACACAAAGGGCAGGCAGAGCCATATGCCAAGAAATGTGAGATAGAAAAGAGATTCCCCCAGCTGTGCCAGGCATGGTTGGGGGAATCTCCGTTCCTATGCCTCTGAATTATGAATAGCCCTGCTCAGATTTCTTTTGTCAACGCGTTATCGCAACATTTTTTCTAAAACTGAATATTCGTACACTTTATTGCAACATCCAAAATTTCATGTTATAATAAAAAACATCGAAACAAAGGAGGCTAACACCAGGGCAAACAAACTCACTCGCGGAACTCTAAAATATTCTAAAGCAAAGGAAGTAGCTGATATTATAGGCAGAAAGGTGGAATGGTCTTTATCCGCTCCTGCTGCCTCCGCAGAGGAATAGCCAGTACGCAACCGCATACAATAACCATGAAAGAAAGTGTATATTATGGCATCAGCATTGGCACAAGAGATTCTGTACCATTGACGATATCTACCATTTGCCGTATTTTTGGATAAAACCGATACAAATTATGTTGAGCCGGATATATCCGTAATCTGTGATAAGCCAAAACTTACTGACAAAGGATATTTTGGGGTTCCTGACTGGATAATTGAAATCGTATCACCGGGCAGCAGGGAGATGA
The DNA here is from genome assembly GCA_910577785.1 of uncultured Lachnospiraceae bacterium. Classification (GTDB taxonomy): domain Bacteria; phylum Bacillota; class Clostridia; order Lachnospirales; family Lachnospiraceae; genus Petralouisia. The sequence continues at coordinate 15,348 of CAJTNT010000007.1, forward strand.
ATTATTTTACAAAGCTCTTTAAATACCATACTGCAGTGGTCGGGGAATACTGGATTGTCGATCCAGAAAAGAATCGTGTTTTTGTTTCTAACGCTTCCTAATACAAGAATTGTAAAAAAAATGCAAATCTTGAAAAAATCCTTTGAAAAACCAGAGGAAATGAGTTATACTGTTGAAATGCAACACAAACTATAATTGATTTTATTGCAAAGGATGGTATTTGATATGGCATTATTAGAGCAGTGGAAACGTATTGCCTATAATCAGGAGGCAGACAAGGGGGAGATCAAACGTTTCTGGGAAAGATATTTTCTGCTGGAAAAAGGTGTTTATGAAAAATTGCTGGAGAACCCAGATGAAGTAGTAGAAGGAACCGTCAAAGAGCTGGCAGAAAAATATAACCTTTCTGTTATGGAAATGACAGGGTTCCTGGATGGAATCAATGAAAGCTTGATTGAGGAAAACCCTATTGAGGAAATGGAAGAGGACACAAAGGTAAGCCTTGCCTTTGACAAGGAGAAGCTTTATAAAAATATGGTGGACGCCAAGGCAGACTGGCTCTATGAGCTGCCCCAGTGGGAGAAAATTTACGACGCAGACACCAGGCACCGTCTGTATCTGGAGCAGAAGAAGTCGGGCACAATTGTCAAGGAGCAGAAGATTTACCCCAATGATCCCTGTCCATGCGGGAGTGGTAAGAAATACAAGAAATGCTGTGGGAGGAATAAGTAAAGTTCTGTTGAGGCAATACGATGGATAGCCAGGCCGTACGGATGCTGGTTAGGCTAATCTTAAGGATAACCAGGCCATACAGACGCTGGTCAGCCCAATCCATCCCCTACACAGACGGGGCAACGCTTCGGGGAACTAATCGCTAAGAGAGGCATGCAGACCGTAGGGTACAGGCTGTGGCACATTGCACGTTCAGGAGAGCCTTCACGTGCAAGCCTCTCAAAGCGCTGGATTTCCCCTCCGCTAAACCCGCCCCTGGATTGTCTGCTTAAGGGGATGGCTTGCCCCGGCCAGCTGGTATTGGCTGTGATAGTTTATATAGCGAATATTATTTTTACAGTAAAGACAAGATTCCGTTTATGCAGGGAAATGTAGTAATTTTCAATCCGTAGCGGAGGAAATGGGAAGGCCGCATAAAGAAACCGTAGAGGGACGTCAGTACTTAGCGAGGTGTTTTCGAGCTTAGTACTGCTAAGTCCCGGATAGAGCGAGAGCGTGTTTCTGTTGCGGCCTTCCCATTTCCGCAGCGATCCGTATCGCCACTTTTCCTTCCCCCATGAAAATAACGTTTCTAAAACATTTTAAATGCTTCCCCAAATTTTTCCCTTTACAAATGAAAAAAAAAGGAGTATATTATACCTTATCAGATTTTACAATATGATTTATATTAAGGATAAGAAAAAGCGTTGACAAGAAGAGTAAGCTGTGAAATGCCGAGAGATTCCTTCCTTGCCTATATTGCCTGTGAACATGCAGCATACAGTTCCGTTATTTGTTCCATGTTCTAGTGCATCGGGCGCGAGAGCGAGGGAACTCAGGCAGAGAAAACCGCCCATACGATCAACATAACGTATTGGCGCTGGAAGCGGTTTGGCAGGCAGCAGCAGAAGACCACCTTGGAGCGGCTTTCATACAGCCCGGTGACTCCGTTATCGTCAGAATGAGTGGCTCTGTGATGAAAAGCAGGGCAAGCAGGGTGGAACCGCGTATTTTACGTCCCATGCATCGCCAGGATATGGCAGTGTATGGGGCTTTTTTTATGAAAATATGTCTCTTTTGGCAGCAGAAACGCCAAAGCTATGAGCCATCAAAAACGCGATGCGCCAAAAATGCAAAGCGCCAAAATCAGGAAGCGCCAATACCACAAATTGCAATTACTATTTTTATTATTATAAATATATCATTTAGGAGGACAAACACCATGAAAATAACATTAAAAGACGGCTCCGTCAAGGAATACAGCGAGCCAAAGAGCGTGTACGACATTGCGCTGGATATCAGCGAGGGGCTGGCGAGGGCTGCCTGTGCCGGGGAAGTAAACGGCGAAGTTGTGGATCTGCGGACAGCCGTGGAGGAGGACTGCGCACTGAATATCCTCACCCAAAGGGACGCGGAAGGGATCCGTACTGTCCGCCATACCTGCTCCCATGTGCTGGCAGAGGCGGTAAAAAGGCTGTTCCCCAATGCCAAGCTGGCCATTGGCCCTTCGATAGAGGAAGGGTTTTACTATGATTTCGAGGCAGAGCCATTTTCTAGGGACGATTTGGATCGCCTGGAAAAGGAAATGAAGAAGATTATCAAGGAAGGGAAGCGCCTGGAAAAGTTTACCCTCCCGCGGGCAGAGGCCATCCAGTTTATGAAGGACAGGGAAGAGCCCTATAAGGTAGAACTGATTGAGGATCTGCCGGAGGATGCAGAGATTTCCTTCTACAGGCAGGGCGAGGGCTTTACGGATTTATGTGCCGGCCCCCATCTGATGAGTACCAAACCGATTAAGGCCTTCAAGCTGATTTCCTCGTCCATGGCATATTGGCGTGGGGATTCCGACCGTGCGCAGCTGCAGAGGATTTACGGCACAGCATTTGCTGCCAAGGATGAGCTGAACGCTTACCTGGAGCATCTGGAGGATATCAAGAAGCGCGACCATAATAAATTAGGCCGTGAAATGAAGCTGTTCACAACCGTGGACGTGATTGGGCAGGGGCTGCCGCTGCTGATGCCCAAGGGAGCGAAGATGGTACAGACCATGCAGCGCTGGATTGAAGACCTAGAAGACAATGAATGGGGCTATATCCGGACCAAGACGCCGCTGATGGCCAAGTCCGACCTTTATAAAATTTCCGGGCATTGGGATCATTATACCGACGGTATGTTCGTGCTGGGGGACAAGGACAGCGACAAAGAGGTATTGGCGCTCCGTCCAATGACCTGCCCCTTCCAGTATTATGTCTACAAAGCAGAGCAGCATTCCTACCGTGACCTGCCGCTGCGCTACGGTGAGACTTCCACCCTGTTCCGCAATGAGGATTCCGGCGAAATGCATGGCCTGACCCGTGTGCGCCAGTTTACCATTTCTGAGGGGCATCTGATCGTAAGGCCAGACCAGATGGTGGAGGAGTTCAAGAATTGCCTTGCCCTGGCAAAACACTGCCTGACTACCTTGGGCGTGGAGGAAGAGGTAACTTACCAACTCTCTAAATGGGATCCTGACAACCGCGAGAAATACATCGGTGAGCCAGAGGTCTGGGAAGAGACGCAGCAGCATATGCGTGAAATCATGGATGAGCTGCAGATCCCTTATACGGAGGAAGTGGGCGAGGCCGCTTTCTATGGCCCCAAAATTGATATCAATGCTAAAAATGTCTATGGCAAAGAGGATACGATGATTACCATCCAATGGGACGCCCTGCTGGCCGCCCAGTTTGACATGTATTACATTGACCAGAATGGGGACAAGGTACGCCCATACATTATCCACAGGACTTCTATGGGCTGCTATGAGAGGACCCTTGCCTGGCTGATTGAGAAATACGCCGGCAAGTTCCCCACCTGGCTGTGCCCGGAACAGGTGCGCGTACTGCCGATCTCTGATAAATATGAAGCCTATGCGGCAGAAGTGGAAAAAGAGTTAAAGGCCAATGGCATCCTCTGCACTACGGATAACCGTTCGGAGAAAATTGGCTATAAAATCCGTGAGAGCCGCCTGGAAAAAGTGCCCTATATGCTGGTCGTCGGGCAGCAGGAAGAGGCAGATAAGACTGTATCCGTAAGGAGCCGTTTTGCCGGGGATGAGGGCGTAAAGCCCCTGGCGGAGTTTATCAGCCAGATTTGCCAGGAAATCCGCACCAAGGAAATCCGCAAGGAAGAAGCACAGAAATAAACCAACAGAAGTAAAAAATTTAAAATGCATAAATCTCTTTTTTCTGTAGATACTAACCATGTTTCGGAATGCTATTCCAGAAAAATCAGAAAAAAGGAGATTTTGACATGACGCGATTGAGATGTTCAGCAAGGAATTGTATGTATAATGATGACCAGCTCTGTTCCAGGTCAGATATTGAAATCGGCGGCCAGGACGCTTCTCGCCCAAATGAGACACGCTGCGAGAGCTTCCAGGAGAGAAGCGGCAGCATGACAAATTCCGTAGGCCAGGCCTCTGAGGACACAGATGTAAAATGCCATGCCACCAACTGTGATTTTAACGAAAACTGCAAATGCCACGCAGAGGAAATTGGCATTGCTGGAAGCAACGCATGCACCTGCGGCGAAACAGAATGCGCAAGCTTTGACTGCCATTGCAAATAACATCCCGCGGTAATTTGTGTAAAATGCAAAAAACACTTGAAAAAAACTAAAACAGGAAGTAGAATAAAACTAGTGCTGCAATCACAGTTATTCTACTTCCTGTTTTTGCGTCACGGATTACAGATTACCACGGAGGTTGGAATGCGGAAAAAATCTCATATATCGTTAGCGAAATATATTGTAGGCAGAGTGGAGGAACAAGGGCTGGTGAAACATAAGAAGGCTTTCTATTTAGGGAGCATTCTGCCGGACTGTAAGCCTTCTTTTTTTACGGAAAAGCATGAAATGGAGGGGACATTCCCCAAGCTGCAGGAGGAATTGAGGGAACTGGTGGAAGGGCAGCAGAAGGAATCCGCGAATGAGCGGGCATTCTACCGCAACTTGGGCGAGGTACTCCATTATATTGCAGATTATTTTACATTTCCCCACAATGCCCATTACACAGGGAGCCTCAAGGATCACTGCATCTACGAAAAGCATTTAAAAAAAGGGCTCAGGGAATATCTCCGAAGCGGCGAGGCGGAGCGGTATTGGGAAGCTTTTCAGGATTTTATGCCATGCTTGGGCAGTATAGAGGCCGTATGTGATTATATCCAGAGCAACCATGAGGCTTATGTGAAGCTGGAGAATACGGTAGAGGGGGACTGCCGCCAGATTGTCATCCTCTGCCAGAAGGTGGCGGAAGCCGTGATTTTGCTGGCCAGGGAGGAAGAGGTCCTGCAGGCAGCTTAAGTAAGGGAAGGCGGCTGAAATGGCGCCGCCATACATTTCATAGAATTTGTCGAAATCAAGTCTTTGCCGTCGAATTGTTGTGTAAAAATATGACGGATATTGTTTGCTTTTTTCCCAGAAAGAATATATACTAAGGGCAGATTAATCTGCCCTTAGTATATATTGGCGCTTATGGCAAGCTTCCCTTGCCAGGGGTGCAAATTAAGAGATAGGGGGGCGGTTCTGTACAGCCTCAAAAGCGCAGGGCCGTTGCAAGAAAGAAAAAGGAGACAGGGGATGGCAGTTGATATGCAGCAATTGCAGCAGAAAATAGAGGATTTACGCAGGAAGCTGAATGAAGAAACCAAAAGGGGTCTTCTGACGCAGGAATGTTATCTGGTCAGCGTGCAGCTGGATCAGCTGGTTGAAGAATATATGGAGTATAGGGACGCTCAGAAGAACACGGAAAGGGGGAGACTGTGATGGCGCCCTTATAGGGGTTCCGGTATGGTACCTTGTTGCTATTCACGGTTCAGGAACGCGCCAAACTGCGCGTTCCGTGAGAACATGATTCAGGGGTACGGAATAAGTTGCGATTTTTCTTTGACAATGCTTTAGTACAGTGATATACTAGAACTATGTAGTGGTTAAAATTGGAATGGCAGCATTCCAGATCAAAGTGAAATGAGGTGGTAAGAATGGCATTACAGCAGGCAGACATTAGCAAGGTGCGCGCATCTGTTCTGGGGCAGCTTGGCAGCAAAGTCATGATTCAGTTGGACAGGGGCCGCAACAGGATTGACATTCAGGAAGGGATTATTAAGGGAGCCTATCCGTCCGTGTTTACCATTTTGGTTGATGATGAGGACGAAAAAAATCCACCGCAGTTACTTTCGTTTAGTTACGCTGATGTATTGACAAGGGACATCCGGATGAAATTGTGCTGATTTTAATGAAATGTTTCAAAATAGGACAAGGTTCTGGGATCTGTGCCATAAGGCGTCCAGAATCATTGCCCATGGGAATAAAACGCTTTTCTCCTGAATAGAATGTACAAATATTCAGGATGGGAGCGTTTTTATTTTGGAATTGATCAAAAAATATATACATATGAACCGGGAGAAGGGAAAAGCTGTCACGCAGATTACCCTTGATGACGATTTCAACCTGCCGGACACCAAGCCGGACTTAATACGGATTATTTTGGAAAAGGGGGAAATCAGCCTCGATGAGGCCACGATTACACAGGATCATGTCTGGCTGAAGGGGGTGCTGCGGTTTTCCCTGCTGTACCGCAGCGACCAGGAAGATGGGAAAATCAGCAGTATGAATGGGGAAATTCCCTTCCAGGAGAGCCTGGCCATTGACGGCGCCAATGAATATGACACGGCGAAGCTGAAATGGGAAATGGAAGACCTGTCGATTGGGATCATCAATTCCAGGAAGCTTAGCGTCAAGGCGCTGGTGGTGCTGAAGGCAGAGATTGACCAGATTTATGATGAGGAGGTGGTGACAGGAGTAGAGGCAGGGGGAAATGTGCAGGCGCTGGAAGAAAACCTCTCCGTGATGGAGCTGTTCCAGGCCAAGAAGGACACGTTCCGTTTTAAGGAAGAAATCATGCTGCCCTCCAACAAGCCCAATATCCGCCAGCTGCTGTGGAAAAGCGTCCAGCTGCGGGGGATGGAAATGCGCCTGATGGAAAATCAGCTGAGTATTAAGGGCGAAGCGCTGGTATTTGTCCTGTATGAAGGGGAAGAGGAAGAAGAGCATTTCCAGTGGATGGAGACGGCGCTGCCGTTTTCTGGCATAATTGACTGCAATGGGTGCGGGGATGATATGGTCTGTGACGTGTCCTATGACATTGCGGGGTTGGAACTGGAGGCCAAGCCAGATTATGACGGGGAGGAACGTATGCTCCACCTGGAGCTGGTGCTGGATCTGGAAATCCAGGTTTTCACAGAAGAGGAGGGAAAGGTTGTGGCAGACTTATATGCCATTCAGGAGAGGCTGAACCCAGTATATGAAGAGGCAGTCTTTGAAAAGCTGCTGCTGCGCAATGCCTCCAAATGCAAAATGGCGGAGAAAATGGCAGTCGATAAGAACCAGGAGCCAATCTTACAGATCTGTGCCAGTGAAGGAAATGTGGTCGTGGAGCAGACAGAGATTGTGGAAGGAGGCATCCAGGTAGAAGGCACGCTTCAGATGAGCATCCTCTATATTACGGCAGACGATCGGATGCCGGTCGCTTCCATGAAAGATAGCCTGCCCTTCCATTACCTGATTGAAGTGCCGGGAATCCATGAGGCCTGCCGTTACCACCTGCAGGCAGGCGTAGACCAGCTGACCACGGTGCTGGCCGACAGCAGCCAGGTGGAAGTGAAGGCCGCGCTCAGCTTAAACTGTATTGTATTTGAGCAGCAGAGGGTGAAAAAGATCACGGAGGTGTCACAGGAGCCGCTTGACTTAGAAGAGCTGCAGCAGCGCCCAGGGATTATCGGCTATATTGCCCGGGAAGGGGACCGCCTCTGGGATATTGCCAAGGAGAATTTTACCACGATTCAGGAAATTATGCAGACGAACCAGCTTCCATCGGAGCAGATCAAGGGAGGGGATAAGATTCTGATTATTAAGACGGTGGGGTAAGCCGGATAATAGCAACGAATAATTTCAACAGGTGTGCGAAAAGACTTGAAATTACAGCGAATTTGCCATAGAATAGAGGTAACTGTTATTAAGGTGGCAAAGGAGGATTATAAAGATGAAATTAAAGAGGTTACTGTGTTGGGGGATGGCAATGGCGCTGGCATGTTCCAGCCTGCCGCAGGGGACTGTGCTTGCGGAGGAGGTTTCCTCCCAGGAGGAAGAGGCTGATGTGAAGCTGCAGTATGAGGAACTGGAGGACGGTACGCTGGAAGTGCGTGCAGAGCCTGGGGAAACGTACCAGAGCCTGGAAATTCCTTCAGAGATAGATGGCAAGAGCGTCAGCCGCATTGCCTCCTATGGCTTCGAAGGCTGCAGCAGCCTGACAGAAGTGGTATTTCCCAGCGCGCTTAAGAGCATGGGGGATGCGGCATTTTCCGGGTGCGGCCTGACAGAAGTGGCTCTCCCAGAAGGGCTGGAGAGCATTGAGGGGGATCCCTTCCCTTATTGCAGGGAACTGGAGAAGGTAACGGTCAGCGAGGGGAATCCGGCGTATGCAGCCAGCGAAGACGGGGCGCTTTACACCAAGGATATGACAAAGTTAATCTGCTGCCCAGGAAAGATGGCAGGCAAGTTTGAGGTGGCGGAAACCGTTACTTCTATCAGCGGGTCGGCATTTTATGGCTGCGGGCTGCTGGAGAGCGTCCAGCTGCCGAAGGGTTATGAGAACCTGATGATCGATATGTTTAACGGCTGCAGTTCCCTGAAGGAAATCATCGTGGATGAGGAGAACGCCGTCTATGCGTCTGAGGGAGGCCTCTTGCTCAATAAGGCCAAGGATACCGTGCTTGTCTGCCCTACAGGGAGGGAAGACTTGGAAATCCCGGCTGGCGTTACCGCCTTGGAGCAGACCTGCCTGATGAGCTGTACGCCGGCATTAAAGATTCTTTCCCTTCCCAAAAGCGTTTCCAGCATCCGCGAAAGCCTGGAATTGATCCCGGATTTGATTCTGATTGTGGAGAAGCCTGCGGATGGAGAAGAAGCCAGTTATGCGGAAAAATATGCAATTGACCACCAGATGAAATATTATTATTCCAGGGAGGAGATCCCAAGTGATCCGGATGACCCCGACGATCCGGATGATCCGGATGACCCGGATGATCCGGATGACCCGATTGTGCAGCAGGATTACCAATTCCGTGACATCGGCAGCAATGAGCTGGAAATTATAAAATATACAGGCACAGCTACAGAGCTTGTTCTTCCCTCTGAGGCAGATGGGAAAAAGGTTGTGTCCATCGGGGATAAGGCATTTGCCAATCAGTTTGACCTGCAGAGGGTAGAGATCCCGCAGGGAATCACATCCATTGGCAGCGGCGCCTTTCAGAACTGCCTTGCCCTGGCGGAGGTAGTGCCGGCGGCAGCCCCATCCCAGGCAGACGGGGATGCAGCGCAGGGCGGCACAGTGGGCGAGGGCGCCTTCCAGAACTGTATCCGCCTCTCGCGTGTAGTCCTGCCGGCAGGGTTTACAAAAATTGGTGACAGGGCGTTCCAGTCCTGCTATCTGCTGTCGGGGATTACCCTTCCGATGGGGATTACAGCCATTGGAAATGAGGCTTTCAGCGGCTGTACGCGTCTGTCTGCCATCGTTTTGCCGGAGGGTGTGACAGAAATTGGCGATATGGCCTTCCAGTCTTGTGAGGCTCTGGTGTCTATTACTTTGCCAGAGAGTACAGAGAAGGTAGGGAGGTTTGCATTTGTGGAATGCCTGAACCTGAAATTGGTAATCCTGCCGCAGAAAGTGGCTAACATTGGCTATGATGCCTTTGGGGGATGCCACAAGGATTTGGGGCTGGGCGTCATCCATGGCAGCTATGCCGCTAATTATGCAAGGGAGCGTGGGATGGCCTATTATTATACCCAAGAGCCTGTCCATAACTACAGCAAGCAGGAAGTGCTTGTGGAGCCGACCTGTACTGCCCAGGGAGAGAAACGTTATACCTGCATTATCTGTGACAGCACATACACAGAGCCAATCGCCGCATTGGGGCACCACTATCAGACAAGTATCCAGAAAGCCACGACGCAGAAGGACGGCAGCACCATACAGCAGTGCAGCCGCTGCGACAGCCGGATGGAGACGGCAATTGCCAGGGTTAAATCTGTTGCCTTGTCAGCCGAGAAGTATACCTATAACGGCAGTGCCAAGAAGCCTACCGTAACCGTAACCGACAGCAGTAACCGCCGCCTGCGGGAGGGCACGGATTATAGCGTTTCCTATCCGTCTGGCAGGAAAAAGGTAGGAAGCTATACGGTGAAGGTGCAGCTTAAGGGCAATTACAGCGGGACGGTACAGAAGGCGTTTACGATTGAGCCTAAGGGTACGTCTATTTCCAAGGTCAGCGGGAAGTCCAAAGGCTTCACCATGAAATGGAAGAAACAGGATAAGGAAATCACAGGCTACCAGATCCAGTATTCCACCAGCAGCAAGTTTACCAAGAAAACAACGGGGACGCTTCTGGCAAGCAAGAAGGTTGTATCCCGCAGCGCTACCAAGCTGAAGGCAAAGAAGAAATATTACATTCGTATCCGGACTTACCATAATGTAGAAGTGGCCGGGAAGAAAACCAGCTTTTACTCCAGCTGGTCCAAGGTGAAGTCCGTTACTACGAAAAAGTAAGTGAAAATATATGGCATAATAGGAACAAAGTGTATCTTTGTAAAACGCTTTGCATAGAAAAGGAGGTGCCGTGGGCAGATTGCCAGGGTTCCTCTTTTTCTGATTCGATGTATTCAGGCGTACCCGGATTGTCGTATGCCGTCGTACGAAAATCCAGTTTCTGTCAAAAAAATTCTGGATTTTAGAGCTTTTTTATATTATAATAGTTAAGATTTAGGCATAGGGGGAGCAGCGGGTAAGAGGAAACGCAAAGGATAAGCACAAGGCGTCAGGAAGGGCGGCAATCGAAATGGATATCGGCATAAATGAAACATCTGGCAGGGAAAAAATGTTATCTGCAAAGGCTTGTTACCGACAGACGGTGGAGAAGATTCTGGCAATCCCCCGCTTTACACAAAAGAATCCTTTGGCGCATACAAGGGAGCTTCTGGCAGAGCTGGGGAATCCGCAGGAACGGTTCCAGGTCATCCATGTGGCAGGCAGCAATGGCAAGGGAAGCGTGTGTGCGTTTCTTGCCAGCGTGCTTTTGGCGGCGGGCAAGCGGACCGCGCTGTTTACGTCCCCGCATCTGGTGGATATCGAAGAGAGGTTTTGTATGGGCGGGATAGAAGATGGCTGGGAGGGCTTGCATCCCTGCAGCCGCCAGGAATTTGTGGAGGCTTCTTTTGAGGTGGACAAGGCGGTGGCGGCCATGGAGCGGCGTGGGCTGCCGCATCCTACTTTTTTTGAATATATTTTTGCCATGGGCATGCTGATTTTTGCTAAGAACCAGGTGAAGTATGCCGTACTGGAAACAGGGCTTGGCGGGAGGCTGGATGCTACCAATGCAGTGCAAAAGCCACTGCTGGCAGTGCTTACCTCTATATCCCTGGAACATACAGAAATCCTTGGGGATACGGTTGCGCAGATTGCAGCGGAAAAGGCAGGCATCTTAAAGCCTGGGGTTCCGGTGGTCTACGATGCTTCTTCCCCAGAGGCAAATAGCGTGATTGCAGCGCGTGCAAATGCTCTTGGCTGCCGCTGTTATCCTGTAAATCCTAAGAAAATTAAAATTTTCTTAAACACAGGAAAAAAGATTGATTTTTCCTATGATTCTGGTTATGATGTTATGGAAGCAGAAATCCCGTTTGGCGCACCTTACCAGGTGCAGAATGCAGCGGTTGCGCTGCAGGCGCTGGAATGCCTGGCAGAGGAGGCAGGGATTTCCCAGGAGGCGATTCAAAGGGGTATGGCCAAGACAGAGTGGAGGGGGAGGATGCAGGAAGTGTGTCCTGACGTATACCTGGACGGCGCCCATAACAACGCAGGGATTGAGAAATTTTTGGAAGCAGTGGAGCAGGTTACAGGGGACTCTGCTGTTTTGTTGTTTTCCATGGTACAGGAAAAAGATTATGCCCATGCTGCCATGCGGCTGATAGGAAGCGGCAGGTGGGAAGAGGTTATCGTGACCGCCGTACCAGGCGCCCGGGGCGTCCCATGCAGGGTATTGGCGGAAGCATTCCGTAAGGCAGCAAGGGAGCAGGAAGGGCGGCCTTCTATGCGGCTGGGAAAAAGGGCAGCCAAGATAACAGAAATTGAAGCGCCGGCGGATGCATTTGCCTATGCGCAGAAGGTAAAAAAACCGGGACAGGCATTGTTTTGCGCAGGATCGCTGTATTTGATTGGTGAATTGGAAAGGATTGCAGGAGGTATGCAGAAATGATTGATTTTGAAGAAGAATTGAAGAGGTTTAAGCCCAGCCTGGAGGTAGAGGAGGCAGAGGATGCCATATATGACAGAGACCTGACGGATATGACGGACATTATGCAGGAAATTTTCAAAGAGGCCAGGAAACAGCATTAGTGGCTGCTGATGGATAAGGAACGGCAGCAAAGTAACTTATACATCTTGGCTTGTCTATAAGGAAGGAACTCTTATGAACGCTTACAATAAAATTATCGCTATGTCCAATGCATTATATAATGATGGGTTGGAAAAGGCAAAAGTGCGTGACCTCTCTGGCGCCGTGCAGTCTTTGCGGAAAAGCCTGCGTTATGATAAAGGCAATATCCCGGCCAGGAACCTGCTGGGGCTGGTCTATTTTGAAATGGGGGAGGCCGTGGACGCCCTGAGCGAGTGGGTCATCAGCCGCAGCCTTCAGCCGAAGGGCAACCTGGCGGAGCATTATCTGGAGGAAATCCAATCCAACCGTTCCCGTCTGAGTACCATTAACCAGACGATCAAGAAATACAACCAGGCGCTGCAGTACTGTTATCAGGGAAGCCATGACCTGGCGATTATACAGCTGAAAAAGGTACTGAACATGAACGCTAAGCTAATCAAGGGCTATCAGCTGCTGGCGCTGCTCTATATGGAGGAGGGGAAGTACGGGCATGCCAGGAAGGAACTGCGCACGGCAGCGGAGATTGACAACGGCAATCTTCTGACCTTGCGTTATCTGCGGGAGGCAGAGCAGAAGCTTGGTGAGGAAGCCCATACAGCCAAAGAGGGCAAGAAGGATAAGAAGAAAAAAGCCATGTCCTACCAGAGCGGGAATGATGTGATTATCCAGCCAACCAATGTCAGGGATTTTACCCCACTGACGATCATTATTAACCTGGCGGTCGGCGTGGGTCTGGGGATGCTGATTACCTGGTTCCTGATTCTTCCAGCAATCCAGCAGGACAAGGTGGCGGACGCCAAGAAGGCAGAGGTAGAGGCAAGCGATGCACTTGTGGAACGCAACCAGGAGATTAAGGCCTTGGAGAGCAAGATTAAGGGGCTTGAAGATACGATTGAGCAGATGAAGGGGGATTCCGCGGACGCCCAGAAAGTCGTGGACAATTATGAGGCATTCTTAAAGGTCTATGCGGCATTTGCCCAGCAGAATATCTTAGAGGCAGGGGATACCATGGAGGGGATTGACGTAAACCTGCTGGGGGCACAGGGCAGGGCAAGCTACCAGGCGCTGAAGGCTCAGGTGGATGAACAGTATACGGAGGTAGTCTATAAGCAGGCAGAGGAAGATTATAATGCACAGAGGTATGCGGAAGCAGTTACCGGGCTGGAGAAAGTTGTGGCGGCAGAGGAGGATTATAATGATGGGTACGCGATTTATTATCTGGCCAATTCCTACCGTGAGACAGGGGATATGGTGAATGCCAAGAAATATTACCAGCGGATGGTAGAACTGCATCCAGGCACACAGCGCGCCGGCCGCTCACAGCAGTATCTGAACCAGATGGAGCAGCAGGGGCAGCCATAAAGACATAGAAGTACGAATGACATCATAGTGTGGCGGCACAGTGATATCTGACGAAACATTGCAGGATATCAACGTGCTGCCGCACAGGGAATATGGTGTCTTTTTTATGCTCTTTTGTGCGTTATTTAGTGGACGGTGTACAAGTACATAGGTTTTTTGGTTTGTAGAATAAGATGGAGGGATTTTTATGGAATATAGGTTTGAAAAAGAATATGGGTGCCTGATCCTGCGGATGCCAGAGGAACTGGACCACCATCAGGCCGAGATTTTCAAGGAAGAGGCAGACAGCCTGATCCTGAAATATCCGGTGCATAGCCTGATTTTTGATTTTGCGGATACGCAGTTTATGGACAGCTCAGGCATCGGCATGATCATTGGAAGGTGCAAGAATGTGCGTTTCTCCGGCGGATATGTGAAGGCAGTAAATTTATGCGGGCAGTTGGAGAGGATTTTCCGTCTGTCGGGGCTGAAGAAGATTATTGAAGTAGAGTGAGAAGGAGGGAGGCTTCTATGGAAGGATTCTGCAATAAAATGAAGATGGAATTTCTGGCGGACTCGTCAAATGAAGGGTTTGCCAGGGTGGCGGTGGGGGCATTTGTAGCCGGCCTCGACCCAACGGTGGACGAGCTGGCGGATATTAAGACGGCCGTCAGCGAGGCGGTGACGAACTGCATTATCCATGGCTACGAACAGAAGGAGGGCAATATCTGGATACAGTGCAGTATTTTGGGGCGGGTGGTGGAGATTTCCGTTACCGACACCGGCAAGGGGATCAAGGATATTGCCTTGGCCAGGGAGCCGCTGTTCACCACCAAGCCGGAGCTGGAGCGCTCTGGCATGGGGTTTGCTTTTATGGAAGCCTTTATGGATGAGGTGGAGGTTGTGTCTGAACCATGGAAGGGAACCTGCGTCACGATGCGTAAGGCCATTGGGGGAAATGCAGATTTGCAGGGGCAGAACCATGGATAAACAGATCAAAATCCTTCTGCAAGAGGCCAAAAATGGCAATAAATCAGCCAGGGACGACATGGTACAGAAGAATATGGGGCTGGTGTGGAGCATTGTACACCGTTTTGCAAACCGTGGGCATGAGCTGGAAGACTTGTTCCAGGTGGGGAGCATTGGCCTGATGAAAGCAATTGATAAATTTGACACATCCTTTGATGTGAAATTCTCAACCTATGCCGTTCCCATGATTACGGGGGAAATCAAACGTTTCCTGCGGGATGACGGCATGATTAAGGTGAGCAGGAGCCTCAAGGAGAGCGGCGCCAAAATGAAGCAGGCCAGGGAGAAGCTGCAGGCAGAGTACGGGCGCGAGCCTACGCTGCAGGAGATTTCCGAGGAAACTGGGCTTTCGCGGGAAGAAATTGTCATGGCCTTAGAGGCCAATGGGGAAATTGAGTCCATAGACCGCTCCTATGCCCCTGGGGACGGCAAGGAAACGAGCCTGGCAGACCGCCTGCCTCAGGAAAAGGACAGCCATGAAAAGCTGCTCAACCATATGCTGCTGGAACAGCTCCTGGCCGGGTTGGGAGATACCGAACGGCGCCTGATTGAGCTGCGCTATTTTGGGGAAAGGACACAGATGCAGGTGGCCGCAGAGCTTGGCATCAGCCAGGTACAGGTGAGCCGTTTGGAGAAGAAAATCCTGCTGGGCATGCGCAGCAGGATATAAGGATAGTAAAAAAGGATTCCCGATGGGTTTTCCTAGTGAGATAAAAAGGGCTGCCGCCCATGCATCCTTCTATGTAACTACAGGTACAGGATACAGTCTGTGCGGCAGCCCTTTCCCTCCTTTGGGCAGGAGCCTAATCTAAATCTATGGTTCCATAAGGAGACGGGCTTCCATAACTGTCGTCCATATTGGCGCTGCTACGTGCATATTCCTCCCGTAGGGTGAATTTTGCCACCAGGTTCTTGAGGATATCAGCCTGGCTGGAAAGTTCTTCGCTGGTAGCTGCGCTTTCCTCGGCAGTAGCAGAGTTTGTCTGTACTACGCTGGAAATCTGGTTGATGCCGACGGTTACCTGCTCAATGGCGCTTGCCTGTTCCTCAGCGGCGTCTGCAATCTGCTCCACATTGGAGGAAGCCATGCGTACCTGGTCTACGACCTTTGCTAAGGACTGTGCCGTGGAGTTGGCAATCTGTGTGCCGCGTGCCACAGCCTTGATAGAGCTTTCGATTAATTCTGCAGTGTCCTTGGAGGCTGCAGAACTCTTGCTGGCAAGGTTCCGTACTTCGTCTGCGACAACCGCAAAGCCTTTGCCTGCGATGCCTGCCCGGGATGCTTCCACAGCTGCGTTAAGGGCCAAAATGTTCGTCTGGAAAGCAATATCCTCAATGGTTTTGATAATGTTGCCAATTTCATTGGACTTGTCTGTGATTTCCTCCATGGCGGCCATCATGTTTTCCATCTGCTGGTTGCATTCCGCTGCTTCATTGCCAGCCATGCTGGACTGGTCTCTGGCGGTGGAGGCATTGTCTGCCGTTTCCTTTACCTGGTTTGAAATGCCTGTGATGGTGGTTGCCAGTTCTTCTACAGCGGAAGCCTGCTCGGTTGCTCCCTGGGAAAGAGCCTGCGCCCCGTCAGATACTTGTTCTGAGCCAGAAGCTACCAGGTCTGCACTCTGATTAATCTGGCCTAAGGTAATGCTTAAATCGCGGTTGAGCTTGCGGATGGATTCCAGCAGGCTCTGGCAGTTGCCGACATAGCGCTCCTCTGCCCTGGTGCGGACGTCAAAATTGCCGTCTGCCATTTCGCTTAAGATCATGGAAGCATCTGAAATCACATCATCCAGAATGCCGGCCATGTTACGGAAGGAATCTGCCAGGCTTCCCAGTTCATCCTTGGACTTATAATTGACTGTGATGTCAAAGTTCCCGCGTACAATCTTGTCTGCCGACTCTTCCAGCTCGCGCAGCGGCTTGGTGATGGCTCTGGTAAGGTAGGTGGAAAGCAGTAAGGTGAGTACTAATGCCAGACCGGCCATACTCAGCTGCAGGACTACCAACGTACTCTGCATTTTTGTGGTTTTCTGGTAATCTGTCTCGGCGCTTGCCTCCGCGGATTCGCTAATCTGGATCAGCGTATTGACCGCCTTCTCTACAAGCGGCTGGTATTTGTTCAATACTATTTCCTGAGCCTTCTGCAAATCTTTGTTGGAGGTTTCGAGGACGGTCTGCTGCATCGACACGGCTTCCTGCACATTTTCGGCAAAACTGTCCAGCAACGCCTGGTCGCCAGTGAAATTCTCAAACAGCCAGGAGGCGTTTTCCTCCAGCAAGGTCAGTTCCTTTTGCAAGTCTTCCGAGTAGGTCTTGCTCTTTTCTGCATCATTTTCCATTGTAATGAAAGAAATATCCTTTACAATAATCTGCAGCCCGCGGCGCATACTCATAACTTTATTGGTAATCTGATAACCAACATTATAAAATTCCGAGTACCTATCCGCATTTTCTGTCAGCCCCATAATTGCGGTTGCAACTGTGATGCAGAAAAACAGAATGATGAGCATGAATGTTACCAATAGCTTAGTCCTGATTTTTAAGTTTTTCATTTGGAATCCCCCTGTGTTTCTTCATGGGCGGCAGCAGTCCGTTGGGAATGTGGCCCTGGCTTCCCTGGGAAGGCAGGCTGCCCATGGTTGTAAAGGTGTATTGTTTTGCAGGTACACCTTAGATTATAATAGAATATTCGCAATCTGTCCACTATATTCTGCCATAGAATGAAGATTTCGTTTGAATAAAATTTGGATGGAATGGAATACTATTGCCAAAGCTGGAAAAGGAAGTGAGCATATGAAATATCGTACTATTTATAGGATTTGCCTGTTCGCAGTCATTATCCTTACCCTGGCAGGGGGAATTTTTTACTATGTAAATTATGTGCAGCAGCAAGATACCGTGACAGAGGGGACTCTGGTAAAGGAAAGGCAGAAGCCAGAGGCGGCAGATGAGGCTCTGGGAGGGAATTGTGTGCCATGGGCGGCAGCAGGCCGTATGCAGGCGTCTGCGTAGGGGAAGGAGGAAACGATGGCGGCAGATACCGTATACTTGAAAATAGAGCAGAATGTGCTGGTACGCGAGCCTTCTGTCACCTTAAAGGACATTGCCAAAATAACCTCCACAAACCGCTTGCTGGTCAATAAGCTGAAGCAGATCAAGATCTATACGTTCCACACGCCTGCAAACAAGAGCAGAAAGAAAAAGCAGGTGGAGGTATTTTCTGTCCTCAAAATTATTGAGCTGATTGGCCAGGAATTTCCCAGCGTGGAAATCCAGAATATCGGGGAGAAGGACTTTGTCTTAGAATATGCGCCTATGGATGAGATTATGTGGGTGCAGTACCTAAAGACAGCCATCTTATGCGTCCTGGTGTTTTTTGGATCGGCATTTACGATCATGACATTTGACAATGATGTGGGCGTGGGGGAGGTCTTTGCAGACTTCTATCAGCAGGTCATGGGCACGGAGTCCAACGGCTTTACCGTGCTGGAGATCTGCTATTCCATCGGGCTGTTCCTGGGCATTATGATTTTCTTTAACCATCTGGGGCGCAAGAAAATCACCCATGACCCCACGCCGATCCAGGTGGAGATGCGCACCTATGAAAAGGATGTGGATACCACCTTTATAGAAAACTGCGGCAGAAAAGGGAACAGCAACGATGTGGACTGAAAAATAGTAAGGATAAAAGGTGAAAGGAAACGGCAGGATGTGGTTAAAGCAGGTATTTTTAGGTTTTATTGGGCTGGCCAGCGGCGCCGCCATTTCGGCGGGAGTCTTCAGCTTTATTATTTCCATTGGGGTCGTCCCCCGCATCATTGGCAAAAGCCGTACGGCGTTCGATATTATGGCTTATGAAAATGCAGTCCTGCTGGGCGGGACGGCCGGGAACCTGATGGCGCTGTTCTCCATTCAGGTGCCGCTGGGGATTACAGCAGTGATTGCGTTTGGCCTTTCTGCTGGGATATTTACCGGCTGCCTGTCCGTGGCGC
The DNA here is from genome assembly GCA_910577785.1 of uncultured Lachnospiraceae bacterium. Taxonomy (GTDB): domain Bacteria; phylum Bacillota; class Clostridia; order Lachnospirales; family Lachnospiraceae; genus Petralouisia. The sequence goes on from CAJTNT010000007.1 coordinate 33,940, forward strand.
TGGCCGAAATCCTCAATACCTTTCCTATTATGTTCCGCCGCCTGGGCATTAAGGAAGGGCTAAGCTGGATCCTGTTCTTCATGGCTCTGGGCAAGGCGGCAGGGGCGCTGTATTTTTATACCAACCATATGCAGAAGATGTAGGGGGACAGAGGAAGCGGGCAGTATTGCCAGAATGGGGATAAGGAAGGCATAGGGGTGCAAAACGGAGGAAAGCAGAATGGAACAGGAAACAATGGAACAGAAAACGCTGAAACAGGAAATAATGGAACAGGAAACAATGGAACAGGAAACTTTGGAGCAGAAGGAAAAAAAGAAGCAGGAATATAATGAGTATGTGAAACAGGTGACGCCTACCCATTCGCTGCCAGCGAATATGGCAAAGGCCTTCTTGACAGGAGGGGCCATCTGTGTGCTGGGGCAGTTTATCCTGAATACGGCGATGAATGCCTGCAGTTTAGATAAGGACACGGCAGGGAGCTGGTGCAGCATGCTGCTGGTGCTTCTGAGTGTGCTGCTGACGGGGCTTAATATTTACCCTTCCGTGGCAAACTGGGGAGGGGCAGGCGCACTGGTGCCGATTACCGGCTTTGCCAATTCGGTGGCCGCGCCGGCGATTGAGTTTCAGAAGGAAGGACAGGTCTTCGGGATTGGATGCAAGATTTTTACGATTGCTGGGCCGGTGATTCTATACGGGATTTTTACCAGCTGGGCGCTTGGGCTGATTTACTGGATTGGAAAGATGATTGGTATATTTTGAGGGAAGTTACAGGAAGGATATAGAGTAGGGTTTGTGTCATAAGAAAAAGTAAAAATCAGAAGTATAAGAAGCAGGAAAAGCGTGTATAATCTCCCCCTTCTTGGGCAATACTATAGAAAATAGCTACCTATGCAAATAGCTGACACTGAAAAAACGAAACCGTTGCCCAAGTGGAAGGAGGGAGATTATGGATAACCGATATGAGATGCCCCTGGGATTAAGCTTCCAGCTAGGCCTGAATGAAAAGGCGCTCAATGCCTATGCGCATTTAAGCGAGGAAGAGAAGCGGCAGGTGGTAGAGGCCGCCCGCAACGTAACCTCTAAGGCGGAGATGCAGCAGCTGGTATCCGGGCTGGAGAAGGATTTTATGTAAATTAAAAAAAGGCATTGACAAATGCGTGCAAGGGGAATATAATTGCATTCACAAATGAGAGCCACATGGAAGGATCGTCATTCCAGGTGGTTCTTTTTGCGGAAAATTTGCAAAATGTGGGAAAGGAAGTATTTATCATGGCAAAGAGCGTGACAAAGGATATGACGGTGGGATCCCCGATGAAGCTGATCCTGCAATTTTGCATCCCCTTGTTTTTTGGGATGCTGTTCCAGCAGTTTTACAATATGATGGATACGATTATTGTCGGAAAATTCCTGGGGGTCCACGCCCTTGCGGCAGTGGGGGCGACAGGATCCATTAACTTTATGGTGATTGGCTTCTGTATGGGCGTGTGCAATGGGTTTGCCATTCCTGTGGCGCAGCAGTTTGGCGCCAAGGATTTCCATAGCCTGCGGAAATACGTAGCCAACAGCGTGTGGCTGTCGGCGGCCTTTGCCGGGGTAATGACGGTGGCGGTCTGCCTGCTCTGCAAGCAGATTCTGGGGTGGATGCGTACGCCTGCGGACATCATGGATGGGTCGTATGCTTACATATTTGTGATATTCTTAGGGATCCCGGCCACATACCTGTACAACCTGTTGTCTGGCATTATCCGTTCCATGGGCGACAGCAAAAGCCCGCTGGTGTTCCTCGTGCTGTCTTCTGTGCTGAATATTATCCTTGACCTGGTGATGATCCTGGTGTTCCACATGGGCGTGGCAGGGGCGGCCTGGGCGACGGTCATCTCCCAGGCGGTGTCAGGCATTATCTGCCTGGTTTATATGGTGAAACGGTTCGAGATTTTGAGGATTTCCAAGGAAGAATGGCGGCTGGAAGCCCGCTATGTGGGCGTACTCTGCAACATGGGGATCCCGATGGGGCTGCAGTATTCCATTACGGCGATTGGCAGCGTAATCCTGCAGGCGGCCGTCAATTCCCTGGGTTCTCTGGCCGTGGCGGCGGTTTCCACCAGCACCAAGATCAGCATGTTTTTCTGCTGCCCCTTCGATGCCATGGGCTCTACGATGGCAACCTATGCAGGGCAGAATGTAGGCGCTGGGAAGCTGAAACGTGTTTCTGAGGGCATCAAGTCCACCAGTGTGCTGGGGCTGGTTTATTCTGTGGCCGCCTGCGGAGTGCTGGTACTCTTTGGCAGCAAGATAGCCCTGCTGTTTTTGGATGCTTCGGAGACGGGGATCCTGGAGAATGTGCAGATGCTGCTGACGGCCAACAGCGCGTTCTTTTTCCCGCTCGCGCTGGTAAATATTGTGCGCTTTACCATCCAGGGGATGGGCTTCAGCCGCTTTGCCATTTTGGCTGGTGTATGCGAGATGGTGGCAAGGGGCGTCGTAGGGCTGGGGCTGGTGCCTGTCTTCGGCTATTTGGCCGTCTGCTTTGCCAGCCCGGTGGCATGGATTTTTGCAGATTTATTTTTAGTGCCCGCGTACTTGTATCTTAGGAAAAAATTGGATAAAATGATAAAGGATAGGGAAGGAGAGGGAACCCTTGCAGCTGGAGTAACCATAGAAGGGAATGGCTCTGGTGTGCTGGCTGTTTCCTGTAAGGGGAAATAAGCGCAGCCATTTTGTTACAACTTCTTAATAAATCTTAAGAATTTTTTTAGATTCATGGGGTTGATTTTTTACTTCCGGTCATCATATGATAAAGGGAGTGAATATACTGTAAGGAAGACCAAAGCGTAATAGGGAACCCTTCCCTTAGAAACTGCTGTAAAATGATGTTACGACAGTTTCTTGCCAAGGTAAAATACAAGCAGGACGGAAGGAGCCGAAAGGGAGAAAGAATATGCAGAGACGACGGGATGATATGCAAGGTAGGTTGAGCCGCAGGAGGAAGAGGTATCTGAAGAGAAGGATGACCGCAACATTTGCAGTATTGGCGCTGATTACCGCAGTAGGTGTGACGGCGGCGCTGTTTGCCTCATCCAGGAAGCAAGATAGCGGAAAAGATCCAGATGCCATAGCGGCAAATGCGGACGTGCCAGAGAAAAGCGCCCAGAATGATCCGAAGGAGGAAGCGGAGAATACGCCGATTCCCCGGGAGGAAAATGAGGCAGGCGGCGATATTGGAGGCGCCGGGGATGGCGCGGAGGCTGAGGGGGGAGAGGCAGAGCCGGTACAGGCCAGCGCATCCTCCAGGGAAGGCATTTTAGAAGAGGCAAACCGCCTGGCAGCAAGCTACGACTATGATGGAGCGATGGAGAAGGTCAAAAGTTTTTCGGGCTATGAGAGTGACCAGGAGATGACAGACGCCATTGCCGATTATGAAGCCCGCAAGGCTGAGTGCGTCCCAGTGGATATAGATAAGGTTACCCATGTGTTTTACCATTCCTTGGCCGTGGATCCGGTCAAGTGCTTCGGCAGCCAGGACACGGTGCCGCAGGCGGTGGGCAATAACCAATGGATGACGACGGTAGACGAATTTAACAAGATTACGCAGGAAATGTACGACAGGGGCTATGTGATGGTGGATCTCCATGACCTGGTGGAAGAGACGGTAGATGAGAATGGGGTGTCCCATTTTACAGAAGGGAAGATTATGCTCCCGCCGGACAAGAAAGCATTCGTGCTGTCTCTGGATGATTTGTCTTATTACCACAGCTATGATAACTTTGGCTTTGCATCCAAGATGGTGCTGGATGAGAATGGCAAGCCGACTTGTGAATATATCCAGGATGACGGGACGACCGTTGTGGGGGATTATGACGTGGTGCCGCTGATGGATAAGTTTATCGAGGCGCACCCAGACGCTTCCTATCGGGGGGCAAAGGGGACGATTGCGCTGACCGGGTACAATGGGATCTTAGGGTATCGGACAGATATTTCCTATCAGACGCAGCCTGACGACCTGGACGCAGATAAGAAGAAATGGCTGGAGGAACACCCGGACTTTGATTTGGAGACAGAGCGGGCAAATGCCAAGAAGGTGGCGGACGCCTTGAAGGCAGACGGCTGGAAGTTCGCAAGCCATACCTGGGGCCATCTCAAGGTAGGGACGATTTCCTTTGAGCGGCTGCAGACAGACACGGAGAAGTGGCTGGAGAATGTGGCGCCGCTGATTGGCGGGACAGATACGATTATTTTTGCCCATGGCGAAGACCTGGCAGGCTGGACGGATGATTATGCGGCTGGGAATGAGAAATATGACTATTTAAAGAGCAAAGGGTTTAATTTTTACTGCAATGTGGATTCTAAGCAGTATAATACGATTATCCGCGATGGGTATGTGCGGCAGAGCCGGAGGAACCTGGATGGGTATCGGATTTATTTTAATACTACTGGGGAGATGGATAATTTGTCGGATCTGTTTCATGCGGCGGATATTATCGATCCTAAGAGGCCGCCGGTACATCATTTGTAATTGGGGGATACAGATGTTTGGCAAAACGGACGCTGCTTCGGGCAGGCCATCCCCTACGCAGACGGGGCAACGCTCTGGGGAACTAATCGCTAAGGGAGGCATATCCCCGATAAGATGTGAAGGGTTGTACTTTGCACGTTCAGGAAAGCCTTCACGTGCAGCCTCCCTACGGGACTGCGGGAAAATAACTCATGTATCTTGCTTGTATCCTGCGCAATCTACACAAGTTATTTTCCCGCAGTCCCTTAGCGCTGGATTTCCCCTCTGCTAAAACCGCCCCTGAATTGTCTGCTTAAGGGGCTGTCCTACCCAAATCAGCTGATCTTGGCCATGACAGTTCTGGCTGCGGATCGTATTGTTTTTTAAAATTTATTAGTGGTTTTATAAATGTCTTCTCCTTAGTGAGCGGTGTTTTATGGCTTGCTAAGGGGAGTTTTTTATATACAGTGTATTTTAAGCATGTTCCTTTAGTGAGTGGTGTTTTTTGCGGTGGGGCCGGTTGTGTGGATATTTAACCGTTGGAGTAATATAGTAAGCGTTAGCCTTTTTGATGTTTTGTATAATATTTTCTTGGGATGGATAAAATAAGGGAAAGAAAAAGTTGTTATGCATGATTTTGAATAAAGGTGATATTGGCAGGCACTCGAATGTGTTGCCGTATGAGCTTATTACTTTTGAGAAAATGTATGGCAATTCAGAGGAGGGATAATCATGCCGCAAATTGTCGGAAAACAGAGCATCCAGTTTGAACAGGCGCCTTATGTCCTGGGGAGCGCCAGTATTGTGGGCAAGAAGGAAGGGGAAGGGCCTTTGGGTAAATTATTTGACGTGGTGGGGGAAGATGACAAATTTGGGGAGGATACCTGGGAAGAGGCGGAGAGTACGCTGCAGAAGGAGGCGGTTATGCTTGCGATGGGCAAGGCAGGGCTTAAGAAGGAGGATATCCGCTATATTTTTGGGGGGGATCTGCTGGGGCAGAATATTGCCACAACGTTTGGCCTGCTGGAGCTGAATATCCCCTTGTTTGGCCTTTATGGCGCCTGTTCTACCGCTGGGGAGTCCCTGTCCCTTGCAGCCATGGCGGTGGCAGCCGGATATGGGGAGAATGTCCTTGCCGTTACTTCCAGTCATTTCGCAAGCGCGGAGAAGCAGTTTCGATTTCCCTTGGAGTATGCCAATCAAAGGCCCCTATCAGCTACCTGGACGGTCACAGGGAGCGGAGCCTTTGTACTTGGGACAAGAAGGGGAAAGGTTCGCGTTACGGGAATTACCACTGGAAAGGTAGTGGACTACGGCATCAAGGACTCCATGAATATGGGGGCGGCCATGGCGCCAGCGGCTTGTGATACTATTTATCAGCACCTGCAGGACTTCCAACGGCAGCAGGGGGATTATGACAAGATTGTGACTGGGGATTTGGGGACTGTGGGGCAGGAGATTCTCATCCGCCTGCTGGAAGAGAAAGGGGTGGATATTTCCAAGGTGCATATGGACTGCGGGATTGAAATTTTTGACAGTGAGGAGCAGAATACGAACGCAGGGGGGAGCGGCTGCGGCTGCTCGGCAGTGACGCTGAGCGCATTGCTGCTGCCAAAACTGGAAAAGGGAACCTACAAGAGGATCCTGTTTGTGCCAACGGGGGCGCTGCTGTCTACCGTCAGTTTTAATGAGGGGCAGAGCATTCCGGGAATTGCGCATGCGGTTGTTCTGGAATATGCAGCATAAAGAGAAAAAAGGTGTGCCTGAGAGTTAGGGGTGAAAAAAGGCATGCCTGAGAGTCATGGGTGAAAAAGGGCGTGCCTGAGAGTTATGGGCGAAAATAAGGCATACCTGTGAGGGTACAGGGCGGCGGAATAGAAAGCATGACAGGGAGAATTGAAAATAAGGCATATCTGGGAGCCGTGAGGCAGGTACAGGAGCTTAAGATATGGAACAACGATAGAATAGGACAGGAGGGAATCGGTCAGATGGATTATGTAAATGCATTTTGGGTAGGGGGGCTGGTGTGTGCCTTGGTGCAGATTTTAATGGAAAAAACAAAAATGCTGCCAGGGAGGATTATGGTATTGCTGGTGTGTACAGGGGCTGTGCTGGGCGCGCTGCAGCTGTATGAGCCTTTCCAGGAATTTGCAGGGGCAGGGGCGAGTGTGCCTTTGCTGGGGTTTGGCAATACCCTCTGGAAAGGGGTGAAGGAAGCCGTGGAATCGGATGGCTTTATTGGGATATTCATGGGGGGCTTTAAGGCAAGCGCTGTGGGGATTTCAGCGGCGCTGGTATTCGGCTACCTGGCCAGCCTGATTTTCCAGCCGAAAATGAAGAAATAACAGAAGGATATCATATAGGTTGGTAATGAGATAACAGAAGGATCCGGTATAGATTGGTAATGAGATAACAGAAGGATCCGTACAGGTTGGTAATGAAATAACAGAAGAATGCCATACAGAACGGTTATGAAATAACAGCATATGGACAAAAGATAAGATTTTAAAATCGTTTTTGGTTAAGAAATTTCAGTTTTTAGGTATTTATGCATATTTTAAATGAATTTGCCCATATTAATAGGGAAATAAATCTAAAAAGATAAAGGAGAGATTCTATTATGAAACAGTTTAAGAAAATCCTGGTAGGATGCCTGCTGGTTCTGGTATTGAGCAGCGTAACTGCATGCGGAACCAATGACAATGCAGACAATAACAATGGCACAAATGCCGATGATGCCACCAATAATGGGAACACCAACAATGACAACACCAATGGCACTACGAATGGAACTACGAATAACGGGAACACCAAGAATGATACCACCAACGGCACAGGCAATGCAGACGAAAATGGTACAGGCAATAATGGCGCAACCAACAACGGAGGCGACGGAGTTGTGGATGATCTGGGCGATGACCTGATTGATGGCGCAGAGGATATCGGAAATGATGTGGAAGAAGGCGTAGACGATCTGACAGACGCCAATGGCCCGGATAATGACAATGGAAACGATGACAATGTCACGAATGGGAATGATGACAATGCCGCGAATGACGATAATGCCGCCAATGGCAATGATACCAAGAACAACAAAAAAGCTACTAACCCATAGGCCTATACAAGCTGATAAAAAGGTATCAATCATAAGGCTGGTTTAAAATAACCAAAGAGCCGTCTGTACACAGTATTTGGTGTTACAGGTGGCTCTTATTACATAATATTGCGCATTCCCATTGGAAGATTGAGGGATTCTTCCATTTCACATGTCAAATGCAGGTCGGATTTCACGGCTATTAACGAAATGATATTGGAAATGGAATTGTAAACGGAACAGTATCTTTTACAGAAAAAATAAAAGTGTAAGTTTGAAACATTTTAAATAAAAAAATACAATAAAAATTTAGAAAGATATAAAAAAATACTTGACAAATTGTTCTTAAGATATATAATGTAATTATTAGCCGGCTTTCTATTCATGAACTAGAAACAGTTTTATTTTATGGCAGCTATCCAGCAGTCGCACAGTTGATGCCATTTTGACAGGAGGTGAAAATGAAAAATATTATTACGTTTTTGGTATTATCAAGATATGATATTCAAGAAGCTATTACATGCCATAGTTTAGAACTACGGGCCACATAAGAGAAAGGAAAGTTGAAATTATGAAAAAATTATTTAAAAAAACAATCGCATTCCTATTGTTATGCAGTATAATAATATCTGTTAATAGTAACTCCTTAACCATTTTCGCAGAAGAGGACTTTTACGAAATGGAATTTAACACCAATATGGTCTCAGCAGAAGACTGGGAAGGACTGCCCATCGGTGAGTATCCCATTAATTTGGATTCTCCTGAATGGGATGATATGTATGTAACGGAAAAAATTGCCGCCTGTGATATGCCACAAGCATATGCTGAATCCTTAACAACAGAAGAACTGGCAAAATATGCTGTCAATTATCCCTTAATGGTCGTCTGTTTGATTCCTTGGAAGATGGAATGGAATGGAGGTTGTTCCAGAAGATGCTCTGATTGATAGCGTAAAAGAGGATATGATTTCGGAGGGATCTATTAATGAGCTTTCTTTTACTAAAACATCTCCAGTAGCTAGATATATTGCTTTTCCAGGCGCAAGATATTATGATGGATATCAAATCATAAAAGGCAAAAAAGTAACATGTTATAAATATGCATCTGGGGATTTTAGCGCTTCACAACAAGCAGCAGAAGACCGACGAATGGAAGAACAAATTACTACAAAGTATACGAAACTATAACAAGAACAGAGGTTTATTTAAAAAACTATTAAGGGATTTTTTACTATATTTTCAAAGCTATAAACTACATAAGGATTATTTTTACTAAGAAACAATATGTTATGAATAAATATATATATATCAGTTTGGAGAGTTCCACCAATCATGTTTTCTAAATGATTATACTTAGACATTACCATACCAAATGATAATTAATGTTTTAAAGTATGGAACTCTCCAAAGACGATACAAGTTTTATTTTCTCTTTAACAACCAATCTCATTTTTGAGATTTACTTAAAGGAGGTTTGTCTTTATGAAAAAGCGGTTCCTTACCATGTTATCTCTCATTATAGTATTATGCGGCCTGCTTGTTGGATGCGGTGATTTAAGCCATGGTAGCATTTCCAGAAATCGTCCCATTGACACTACTGCCAAAGGTTCAGAGGACCTTGTTCCAGAACAGGCAGATTCTCTCCCAGAACAGGAAGTCAGCAGCATGGAATGCTCAGAAAATGTTCCAGATACTACTTTTGCAGAAGACAATATAGATATTCCGAAAGAATATCTAACGGAAAACGGCAACGTTGAATATACCGTTAATGAAAATGGTGAATATGTTTGGAATGGCCTGCTTTTCCGTCATAAATTAGTATTAACAAGCAGGGCTACAAGAGATAAACATTTCATCTTCGTTTATATTGTACTCACAAACGACACAGGGCTTACTAACGAAAAAATTTTCAAAGATAGCCTCAGCTCACAGGCGATTCCTCTAGGTGTTACACAAAAATATCCATCATTCTATGTTGTCCTTGGCAATCATGCATTATATGAAGAACTGCATGACTCAGAAGACCCTGTTCCAGAACAGGCAGATCTTCTCCCAGAGCAGGAAGGCAACAACATGGAATGCTCAGAAAATGTTCCAGATACTACTTTTGCAGAAGACAATATAGATATTCCAGAAGAATACCTAACTGAAAATTACGATGTTGAGTATACGGTAAATGAAAATGGTGAATATGTTTGGAATGGCCTGCTTTTCCGCCACAAATTAGTAGTAACAAGCAGAGATCCAAGAGATAAACATTTCATCTCCATTTATATTGTACTCACAAACGACACAGAGCTTACCGTGGAAAAAATTTCCAAAGACCATCTCAGCTCATACATAGTTCCTTTAGATGTTACACAAGAATATCCATCATACTATGTTGTCCTTGGCAATCATGTATATGAGGAACCGCATTAATCGAATATCTTAAAAAATGGGATTAAAAATTTGAAAAAAAATTTACGCATCATATTTACGGTATCCATACTTGTATTAGCATAACTATGAGAGAAATCCCACCTGCTGACAAAGAAAAAGACAAGCGGATCCCCAGTATCTTGGCATGGATTCATGCCAAGATACTGGGGATCCGTACGTAATAATTTTTATTCATCAATACTATAATTCGGCGCTTCCTTCGTAATATGGATATCATGCGGATGGCTTTCCTTAAGGGAAGCGGCGGAAATCTTTACAAACTTCCCAGTCTCCTTCAGAGCTTCAATCGTAGGCGCCCCACAATATCCCATTCCGGAGCGCAGCCCGCCAATCAGCTGGTATACCGTATCTTCTACGCTGCCTTTATAAGCTACGCGTCCTTCTACGCCTTCCGGCACTAATTTCTTGGCGTCCTGCTGGAAATAACGGTCCTTGGAGCCGTTCTCCATTGCGGCCAGGGAACCCATCCCACGGTAAACCTTGTATTTCCTGCCCTGGTATAGCTCGAACGTTCCTGGGCTCTCATCGCAGCCGGCAAAGATGCTGCCCATCATGCACACATTTGCCCCAGCTGCAATGGCCTTCGTCATATCGCCGGAATATTTGATGCCGCCGTCTGCAATAATGGGGATGCCGGATCCCTTGGCGGCGTTGTAGCAGTCCATAATGGCGGTAATCTGCGGCACGCCAATGCCAGCCACCACGCGGGTAGTGCAGATGGATCCAGGGCCAATGCCTACCTTTACAGCGTCCACGCCTGCTTCAATTAATGCCCTTGTGGCGTCTGCGGTAGCGATATTCCCGGCAATTACCTGCAGATCCGGGAAAGCGGCCTTGATCTTCTTCACAGCTTCGAGGATATTTTTGGAGTGGCCATGGGCGGAGTCCACGACAATGACGTCGACCTTGGCATTGACCAGGGCCTCTACCCGCTCCATCATATTGGCCGTGATGCCGACGCCTGCGCCGCAGAGCAGCCGCCCTTGGGCGTCCTTGGCAGAAATGGGGTACTTAATCTGCTTCTCAATGTCCTTGATGGTAATCAGCCCCTTGAGGTTGAAGTCGGCGTCCACAATCGGCAGCTTCTCCTTACGTGCCTTGGCAAGGATTTTCTTGGCTTCCTCTAAGGTAATGCCTTCGCGTGCGGTAATCAGGTTCTCGGAGGTCATGGATACTTTTATCTTCTTGGAAAAATCCTCCTCAAATTTCAGGTCGCGGTTGGTGATGATGCCGACTAATTTCCCATTTTCTGTAATGGGCACGCCGGAAATGCGGAACTTGCCCATTAAGTCGTCCGCATCCTGCAGGGTGTGCTCCGGAGAAAGGGAAAAAGGATCGGTAATTACGCCGTTCTCTGAGCGCTTCACCTTATCTACTTCCTCAGCCTGTTCTTTCACGGACATATTTTTGTGGATAATCCCAATGCCGCCTTGGCGCGCCATGGCAATTGCCATCCTGTGTTCCGTAACCGTGTCCATGCTGGCGCTCATCATAGGGATGTTCAAGGTAATGGCATTGGTCAGACGTGTAGACAGGTCTACCATATTTGGTGTGACTTCTGAGTATGCCGGAACTAATAATACGTCATCAAATGTAATTCCTTCGCCGATAATCGTGCCCATTTTTTTCCTCTCTTTCTGTGAAAAATGAAGTTTGGTAGTTTTTTTATTATTCCCACGATTCTATCAAAAAAAAGGGGGACTGTCAACGACTGGCGGACATTTTTTCAGAATTTCTTAGAGGTTTCGTTACGATTCACGGCTCAGGAATGCACGGTACTGCGCATTCCGTGAGAAGATGATTCAGGAATTGCCCGCATGATCTGGACAGCGGATAAGCGGGATGGTAGAATAATGGAAAGACAGGAGGGCATGGATGGCAATGCACAAGATGGAGGCTTGGGCAAGCAAAATGTTGCGATCGTTAACCACTGGGGTAATATCATAGAGAACAGCAGAATAGTGGAAAGCGGCAGCTGCCAGATACGGAAATGGGGCAGCCGCCAGGCAAAGGATAAGGAGGAAGAGATGGAATTTCGGCCATGTATTGATATCCACAATGGAAAAGTGAAGCAGATTGTAGGGGGAAGCCTGAGGGATGAGGGGGATCAGGCCAAAGAGAACTTCGTGGCAGGGCAGGACGCGGCGTTTTTTGCAAGGCTGTACCGGGAGCATGGCGTCCGGGGCGGGCATATTATCCTGCTGAACCCTGTGGAAAGCCCTTATTACGAGGCGACGAAGGAACAGGCCATGGAGGCTTTAAAGGCCTACCCTGGCGGGATGCAGGTGGGAGGGGGGATCCATGCGGGCAACGCCCTGGAGTTCCTGCGGGCTGGGGCGAGCCATGTGATTGTGACCTCCTATGTGTTCCGGGACGGGGAGATTAATTATGAAAACCTGGAGAAGCTCAGAGCCGTGACCGGCAGGGAGCGGCTGGTGCTGGATTTAAGCTGCCGCAACAAGGAGGGGGAATACTATATCGTGACAGATCGCTGGCAGAAATTTACTGGGCAGAAGCTGGATGAGGCATTGCTAGAACGGCTGTCCGGGTATGCGGATGAATTTTTGGTGCATGCGGTGGACGTGGAAGGGAAAGCCCGGGGGATTGAAGGGGAAGTGGCGCAGATCCTGGGAAACTGGGGGAAGATGCCCATTACCTATGCTGGGGGGATTGGCAGCTTTGCCGATTTGGAGGAGCTTGGCAGGCTGGGGAAGGGAAAGCTGAACTTTACGGTTGGGAGCGCATTGGATCTGTTTGGGGGGGATATGGGATTTGAGGAGGTTGTACGGATGTCAAGCGCTGTTCTTGTATAAACAGCGCTTGAATGATAAAATATTATTTGCTTCGTTTTGGCTAGCTCTGATTGAGTTTCGCCGATCATGCGTTTCGTATAGTTAATCTGGCTTATTTCAAGAAATTTGTTGAGCTAAGTATGATTTTACGCTATGATATTATAATGCTTTTATATATTAAAATCGTTTCGTTAAAGAGGAGATTGCGGATGGGAAAGAAAAAATTTATCTCGGGTATTGCATTTGTATCTATTGCTATGTTAACAGGCGGTATGGTTTCAATTTATGAAATGAATCGAGGTTCCGTGGAGGTCAAGGGTGCGGCACAGATGGTAACTGCGGACACAGTACAAGCAGAGAATATAAAGCTGGCGCGGGCAGAGGTTAAGGAAGCGGTTCAGATAGATAAAGCGACGTTTTCCTGCGGGGTATCGGGCTGCACACAGACGGAAGAACACCAGCACGGTCTTTGTGGAATTGATGGTTGCGCACAGATCGGGGAGCATAGCCACGGCGTCTGCAATATAGCAGGGTGTACGGAAACAGGAGCGCATATGCACGATGGGGAATACTGTTATGCCCACAGTGCAGATGATGGGCATGCATACCATAATTGCGGCGTGTCAGGTTGTACGGAGGCGGAGAGCCATACGCACAACTCCTGCGGTGTGTCGGGCTGCACAGATATGGGGAGCCATACGCACAACTCCTGCGGTGTGTCGGGCTGCACACAGGTTGGAGAACATAGCCACGGAGAAAGAGGTGGGGGGCATCACCGGTCTGGCCATGGACATGGTCATCATTAAAAGTTTCTCTTATAAAATGGAGAAGCAAGAAGAGCGTTTGACATGAATCATAAGAACCCAGGCATCCAGTACAATACATGGCGCCGGGGTTCTTTTAATGTTCAAACTTCAGAGCAGAATGCCAACCGCTTGGAAGCGTAAATATCCAGATAAAATCGCTTGCCATACTTATTTTGAACAAAGTAGTCTTTTGCTTGGTATCATCCCCGCAGTTCTTTGGGCGGATCGGATTCAGAAAATAAAGGAGTGAAATAAGTCCCCAATAATATACAGAGGGTATGCTCTAGGAGTGAGGGGCGATATTTTTTATTCCATTCCTATCTGGACAGCGTAAGGGGAAAATGATAGAATTGCAGTAAGGCGCTGTGAAAGAATTAATTTTTACATTTGACGTGCCTGAATATAGCCACAGGTTATATTTATTACCAGAATGGCGTAGCGATTGCCTATAAATTGGAAAAGGAGTCAGCCAATGAGCAAATACACGAAGCAGGATATCATCCGTCTGGTGGAAGAGGAGGATGTGGAGTTTATCCGCCTCCAGTTCACAGATATGTTCGGCACATTTAAGAATGTGGCCATTACCAAGAGCCAGTTAGGGAAGGCGTTGGATAACCAATGCATGTTTGACGGCTCTTCCATTGAGGGGTTTGTGCGCATCGAAGAATCGGATATGTACCTATATCCGGATTTGGATACCTTTGCGATTTTTCCCTGGCGCCCCCAGCAGGGGAAAGTGGCGCGGATTATCTGCGATATCTACTGTCCCGATGGCCAGCCCTTCGAGGGAGACCCCCGTTATATCCTTAAGAAGACCCTCGCGGAGGGAAAAGCTATGGGCTACCAGTTTGATGTTGGCCCAGAATGTGAGTTTTTCCTGTTCCACACCGATGAAGAGGGCCGTCCTACGACGACCACCCATGAACGTGCCGGCTACTTTGATTTAGGCCCGGTGGATTTGGGGGAAAATGCCCGGCGTGACATGGTTCTGGCTTTGGAGGAAATGGGCTTTGAGATTGAGACCTCCCATCACGAGGTAGCGCCAGCTCAGCATGAGATTGATTTCCGTTATGGGGAAGGACTGGCTGCCGCAGACAATATTATGACCTTCAAGCTGGCTGTAAGGACGATTGCCAAGCGCTTCGGGCTCTTTGCCAGCTTTATGCCCAAGCCAAAGCATGGGGTCAATGGTTCTGGCATGCACATCAATATGTCCGTTTCGAAGGAAGGCAGGAATATTTTCAGCGAGCCATCGGACGAATGGGGGCTAAGCCAGGAAGCGTATTATTTCATGGGAGGGCTGATGGAGCATATGCGCGGCATGGCGGCAATCACCAATCCCCTTGTCAATTCCTACAAACGCCTGGTGCCAGGCTATGAGGCGCCGATGTATATTGCCTGGTCGGCTACCAACCGCAGTCCCTTAATCCGTATCCCGGCCAGCCGCGGGGCGTCCACCCGCATTGAGCTGCGCTGCCCGGATCCGGCGGCCAACCCCTACCTTGCCCTTGCCGTGTGCCTTGCAGCCGGGCTGGACGGCATCCGGCGAAAGATCCAGCCCCCGGCTCCGATTAATTCCAATATCTTTGAAATGCGCAAGAGTGAGAAGCTGGCGCTGCAGATTGCCGCCCTGCCTGCCGATCTGTATGAAGCCGTAAAGGAGATGGAGAAGGACGCGCTGGTCTGCCAGGTATTGGGTTCCCATATCAGCGAAAGGTATGCCAAGGCCAAAAAGGCAGAATGGCGTGCTTACCGGGAGCAGGTGACAGAGTGGGAAATCAGCAATTACCTATATAAAATATAGCCCCATAGGAGATTGCGCGGATGAATGTAATTGTAGCATTTCCTAAAATAGAAAACGCAAGAAGCATCAAGAGCATCCTTGTCAAGCACGGGTTCCAGGTTGGCAAAGTGTGCGTCACAGGCGCACAGGTTCTGCAGTATGCGGATGGCCTTGCGGACGGGATTGTCGTCTGCGCCAGCCGCCTGCAGGACATGGTATACGCCCAGCTGAGGGAATACCTGCCGCCCGGCTTTGAGATGCTGGTGCTGGCGCCTCCCAATGCATGGGAGGAAAGCACGCCCGAAGGCGTGGTCTGCCTGTCGATGCCGCTGAAAGTCCACGAGCTGGCCAGCAGCATGGAAATGATGGCCTATGCCTTAGAGCGCAGAAGGCGCAGAAGGAGGGCACAACCCCAGCGCCGCAGCCAGGAGGAGGAGCAGCTGATCCAGAAGGCGAAGGGGATTTTGATGGAACGCAACCATATGACGGAGAAGGAGGCCTACCGCTATTTACAGAAGAGCAGCATGGACAGCGGCACAGGGCTGACGGAAACGGCGCAGATGATTTTGAGTATGATGGGGGGATAGGCTGCGGCATTTCCCCAATATGTCAGAACGTCTTTGCTGTTTTTAATTCAATAGAGAGGAAGTTGGCGCTTTATGAAGTTTACGAAAATGCATGGAATTGGAAATGACTATATCTATGTGGACTGTACAAAAGAGCCCCTGCAGAACCCAGAGGAGGTCGCAAGGGCTGTCAGTGACAGGCATTTTGGCATTGGCGGGGACGGCCTGATTCTGATTAATCCATCGGATAAGGCGGATTTTGAGATGGCCATGTACAATGCGGATGGCTCAAGGGCTGAGATGTGCGGCAATGGCATCCGCTGCGTGGCAAAATACGTATATGACCATGCCCTTACCGATAAGACACAGATTACGATAGAGACGCTGGCGGGCATTAAGAGCTTGGATTTGACCGTAAGCACGGATAAGCCGTCCCTTATGGGCAATCCCGCACAGGAAGCTGGCCAAGGCAGCGCATCTGCCCCAGGCTGCGGGCAAGGGAGCGCTTCGGTTTTCAGCCGTGGGCAGGTTACCGAGGTAAAAGTGGATATGGGCGCCCCAGAGCTTGTTCCCGCCAAAATCCCCGTGCTTGTCGATGGCGAAAGCGCCGTCAGCCTGCCCCTGGAGGCAGAAGGAAAACATTATTTGATGACCTGTGTCTCTATGGGAAATCCCCACTGCGTCATCTTCCTGGAAGAAGACGTACGGAACCTGGATTTGGAGAAAATAGGCCCGGCTTTTGAAAACCACCCTCTATTTCCCGCACGCATCAATACGGAGTTTGTCAATGTCATCGACTCCCAGAACCTGCGCATGCGCGTATGGGAACGGGGCGCCGGGGAGACGCTGGCCTGTGGAACCGGGGCATGCGCCGTAGCCGTGGCTGCCATCCTCAACCAAAAGTCGTCCCCAGAAGTGACCATACACCTTTTGGGCGGCGACCTGCAGATTGCATGGCAGGGCGGAGACGCTCCCGTCTATATGACAGGCGCGGCCACAACCGTATTTGAGGGAGAAATCCTCCTCTAAACTTACGGCCGCCCCTTATGGAACTTTAACCTTAACCCAAATAGGAATACAACGATCAACAAGTTATCACGAAAAAAGGAGTTATCCCATGTTTAAAATTAATGAAAATTACCAAAAGCTTCCTGGAAGCTATCTCTTCAGCACCATTGCCAAAAAAGTTGCAGCCTATACCCAGGCCAACCCCGACAAGGACATGATCCGCCTGGGCATCGGGGATGTGACCCAGCCCCTTGCCCCAGCAGTGATTGCCGCCATGCACAAAGCCGTGGATGAAATGGCGGATGCAGCTACCTTCCGTGGATATGCGCCTGACTTAGGCTACGAATTTCTCCGCAGCGCCATTGCCGAGAACGATTATAAATCCCGCGGCTGCGAGATCGCCCCGGATGAGATTTTTGTATCCGACGGCGCCAAAAGCGATTCCGCCAACATCCAGGAAATTTTTGCCCAGGACAGCAGGATTGCCGTCTGCGACCCGGTTTATCCTGTATATGTAGATTCCAACGTTATGTCCGGAAGGACAGGGAGCTATGACGCCAATACGGAGACTTGGAGCGACGTCATCTATATGCCCTGCACGATGGAGAACGGATTTGTCCCGGAATTTCCTAAAGAGACGCCGGACATCATTTATTTATGCCTGCCCAACAACCCGACCGGGACAACCGTCACCAAGGCTCAGCTGCAGGATTGGGTGGATTATGCCAACCGGGTGGGCGCTGTTATTATCTACGATGGCGCTTATGAGGCTTATATTTCCGAAGCGGATGTGGCGCATTCCATTTATGAATGCGAAGGAGCCAGGACCTGTGCGATTGAGTTAAAGAGCTTTTCTAAGAATGCAGGCTTCACAGGCGTCCGCCTAGGCTATGCGGTTGTGCCGAAGGATCTGAAATGCGGGGACGTATCCTTGCATGGCATGTGGGCGCGCCGCCACGGCACAAAGTTCAATGGGGCGCCGTATATCGTACAGAGAGCCGGGGAGGCTACCTACAGCCCAGAAGGCAAGGCGCAGCTGAAAGCACAGGTGGCTTATTACATGAAAAATGCATCTGCCATCAAGTCTGGCCTCCAGGCGGCAGGCTATACGGTGTTCGGCGGCGTCAACGCCCCCTATATCTGGCTGAAGACCCCGGACAAGATGACTTCCTGGGAATTTTTTGACTATCTGCTAGAGCAGGCAAATGTAGTGGGGACGCCAGGCTCCGGGTTTGGCCCAAGCGGGGAAGGGTATTTCCGGCTGACGGCGTTTGGCAGCTATGAGAATACACAGAAGGCATTGGAACGGATCCAGAAGCTGTAGAAGATATTTTAGAAAGTTTATTTAATTATATCGGCATTTACGTTCAGGATGATAAAGCGAAATCGAAAAAAACCAGGGTTCAAATTGCACAAATTTAGCCCTGGTTTTTATGTATTTTTACCAAAAATAGATTTTTTTACTAAAATTTTAGTAAAGGCACTTGAGAAAAAACCTGAAAAGCAGTAAAATGGGAGTAAGAGATGGTGAGGCAGGAAAGAGATGCTTTTGCCTGGCGGGCGTCCAAGGCCCATGGATTTTCTGTTAGGCAGGGGTAAAGGCAGGATGGCAAAGCCAAGCTCTAAAAAATGAAAAAGGAGAGTGGAAAAATGAGAGGATTTAAGAAATGTGTAGGCGCAGTCACAGCAGCCGCAATGCTCTTTACCTCCGTGCTGCCAGCAGGCGGGCTCAGCCTGACGGCTTATGCAGCGGGGAATACGGCAGGGCGCGCGGCAGCGGCAGACGTAAGCGTGCAGCTTCAGCCTGACAAGGTATCTCCCTTCAACGATACGAATGGGGATGGCCTGGGAGAGTTTGAAGGCTGGGGCACGTCCCTTTGCTGGTGGGCAAACAGGCTGGGCTACAGTAAGAAGATGACGGATCAGGCAGCAGAGGTCTTCTTCAGCGAGAACGGCCTGAACATGAACATTGGCCGTTACAATGTGGGCGGCGGCGATAATGTGGGGGAAGTGGAAGCGCCCCCAGAGATTATGCCCAATGAGAAGGCGACCGTCTATGACCTGGAATCGGAACGTAAGCCTAGTTATGCAGGGGCGAAGATGGAGGTCAGTGAATATACTGGTATGAGTACTGCCACCTATACGGTATCTGATCCAGACTATGGGTTCAATAAGGGCAAGCCTGTTGGGAATTTTAAGTATATTGGATGGATTAACAGCTTAAGCGATTCCGCAGGGGATGGTGATAAGCTGAACTATAAGGTAAACGCACCGGAAGCTGGCTCCTATACGGTTAAGCTGCTGATGATGCACAACAGCAATACCAACCGTGACGTGGCAATTTCCGTCAATGAAGAAGAAGGGAATCTGACGGATGAGAGCAAGCAGTATGTGGTATCGAATGACGTCATCCAGCAGAGCAAGATTATTTCTGCCAGCGGCGAAAACCAGTGCCTGTTCCTGGTTACTATCCCGAATGTAGAGTTAAATGCCGGTGAGAATGACGTGAGGGTAGCGGGCAAGGCTGGCTGGACGCTGGATTTCGTCAATATGCTGGTTGTAAAATCTGATGAGGCGGGCGTATTGCCGGAAGAGCCGGACAATAACTTCCTGCATGCGCCGCATATTAGGCGTTCGGATTCTGTCGTTCCGGGCTACTGTGTGGACGTGACCAAAATTGACACCACCCAGAAGAGCATTGAACAATATCAGCAGGAGTTTACAAGGGTAGACGAAGAATGCGGCTATGCATGGAATTATGACTGGGATGCAGACAAAAGGCAGGTAAATATCCTCAAGGCTGCCATCGCCGCCAATAAGGCCAGCGGCTCTGACTTTATCGCAGAGGCATTCTCGAACTCCCCGCCATACTTTATGACATACAGCGGCTGCAGCTCAGGAAATGTGGACGCCAGCCAGGATAACCTGCGCAAGAACTCCTACCAT
This sequence comes from uncultured Lachnospiraceae bacterium, assembly GCA_910577785.1. GTDB lineage: Bacteria > Bacillota > Clostridia > Lachnospirales > Lachnospiraceae > Petralouisia. The sequence goes on from CAJTNT010000007.1 coordinate 53,868, forward strand.
GCATTCGCATCCTATATGGCAGACGTGATTGTACATTGGGCAAACGAAGGGATTTACTTCCAGAGCACAACCCCGATGAATGAGCCGTACACCAGCTATTGGGGAGCCAACAGCGCGAAGCAGGAAGGATGTCATTTTGACCTGGGTGATTCCGAGTCTGACATTATCGTTGCCCTGCATGACGAGCTGGAGCGGCAGGCGGCAGCAATGGAGCCAGGCGCTGCCAGGACGGCGGTTGAGAATATTATTTTCTCCGGTACGGATGAGACCAATATCGACACGCAGATTGACGCCTACAAGGCACTGTCTGACGAGGCAAAGAACGTGATCACACGTATTGATACCCATACATACAGCGGCTCCAAGCGTACAGAACTGAGCGCATTGGCAGAGGCAGAGGGCAAGAACCTGTGGATGTCCGAGATTGACGGGGCTTCCAAGGCAGGGATAAACGCGGGTGAAATGGCTCCGGCTCTTGGCTTTGCACAGAGGATTATCAATGATGTGAGCAACTTAAGGTGCTCTGCATGGATTATGTGGAATGCCGTTGACCTGAACGTGGATGCCAACAATGAATTTGACGTAGATACCCTTGAGGAACTGAAGACAACAACGAATGACGCTGGCGAGATTATGTTTGATCCGGCAAACCAGGGATATTGGGGTCTGGGAGTAGGCGACCATAACAATCAGGAAATTATCCTCACCAAGAAATATGAGGCATATGGCCAGTTCTCCAGGTATATCCGCCCAGGCTATACCATTATTGGCTCCAACAGCAGCAATATGCTGGCGGCTTATGACTCCGAGGGCAAGCAGGCCGTAATCGTAGCCGTAAATACGTTAGGTGAGGACAAGACATGGGAATTTGACCTCAGCAGGTTTAAAGCGATGGGCAGAGAGATTACAGCGATCCGTACCAGCGGCACGATGGAAGACGGTGAGAAATGGCAGGACGTAACGGCTGGCGACAATATTGCCGCAGATACAGCCAACCGGAAGTTTACGGCTACCATGAAGGCAAATTCCATCACCACATACATTGTTAAGGGCGTGGAATACGATAAGGCATTTGCAGAAAATGCTGCCAAGAGAGACGAAGATATTGCATTTATGGAAGAGATTAAGGGCGAGCTTGCCTCCTCCAGCATTCAAAAGGTGATGGAAGAGGTTCCATTAGACGCCAGCATGGTAACAGGCAGCGAGCCTTGGAATGGAGGCACAGTTGACGTTCCGGCCAACGTAGTGGATAAGAACTTCAACTCCTTCTTCGATGGCGTTACCAACGGCTGGGTGCAGATTAACATGGGCAAGAAAGAGCGGATTGCAGCCATCGGCTATGCTCCCAGGAGCGGCTATACAGACCGGTGTGTGAATGCATCCATCTATGGCTCAAATGACGGGGAGAACTGGGATTTGCTCTACACGATTAAGAGCGCGCCGCCAGCAGGCAAATTCACCTATGCCTATACCTCCCAGTTTAAGGTAAAGGATGCAGAGTACCAGTACATTAAATATGCAGTGCCAGAAGGCGATTCCAGCGCAAACTGCAACGTGGCGGAGATCGGCATTTTCCGTCTGACCGGAGATTACAGCACGGTTGAGACGTTGGAAGAATTACTGGCCATTTACGACAAGGAGATTGAAGGCAAAGAGTATGCCCCGGCAACCCAGAAGGCATATGATGATGCAGCGGCAGAGGCCAGAAGGCTGAACAATTCCACCGATGAGGGTGAAGTAGCGGCAGCATGGAAGGCATTAGTGCTTGCTTACCGCGGCTTAAGGGAAGTGAAGAAAGAGACATATAACAGCATCTCTGGTGTAGAAGGCGCAGTAAGGCGCGATACCAACGGGGATGTGATCCAGGCGCACGGCGGCCAGATCCAGCAGATTAAGAACTATGACCTGAATGGGGATGGCAAGATTACAGAGGATGATACCTTCTGGTATTGGATTGGCGAGGACAAGACCAATGATTACCGTCCGTGCCCAGGCATCCATGTGTATATTTCCAAGGATTTATACAACTGGGAAGACAAGGGATGCGTGCTGCGGACAGTCCCGAACTGGGAGACATTTACCACCGATGAATATTTTACCAAGCTCTATGGCAGTATGCCGGAAGAGCAGCAGAGGGCTGTCTATGGAGACCTCTGGACAGCAGACAATTCTTCGGATGGCGGATGCGTGATTGAGCGTCCGAAGATGCTTTACAACGACAAGACCAAGAAATATGTGATCTGGTTCCATGCAGACGGCCAGGTGCCGGGCAGCACGGGCAGCAACTATGCAAAGGCAAAGGCTGGCGTAGCTATTTCTGACAGTCCGTTTGGGCCGTTCCAGCTGCAGGGAAGCTACCTGCTGAACTATGATGAGAGTGCAGACCACGGATTTGACGGTGAGGTGGGCGGCCATGTTCGCGACATGAACCTGTTCAAAGATGACGATGGCACAGGCTACGTACTGTATTCTTCTGACGGCAACCAGACTATGCATATCGCTAAGCTGAATGACGAGTACACCAATGTGGCGCAGCCAGACAACAGCAAGGCAGAGCAGGGCGTAGGCAAGGACTTCACGAGGAACTTTATCGGCGAGTCCAGGGAAGCGCCGGCCATGTTTAAGTACAATGGCAAATATTATATCATTACCTCCGGATGTACCGGATGGTCGCCAAACCGCGCAAGCTATGCGGTTGCAGACCACCCAATGGGGCCATGGACCACAGTGGGCGATCCCTGCATCGGCGCAGAGTCCAGCACGACATTTCGGACACAGAGTACCTGCGTATTCCCGGTAGATGCTGAGAAAGGCCAGTTCATCTACATGGGCGACCGTTGGAGCAACCCGGATACCGGCAATGCATTGAGGGATTCCAGGTATGTATGGCTTCCAGTAAACTTCCTGCCAGACAATAAGATTGCCCTGCGCCGGAATATGAACTGGAGCCTGGAGGTTTTAGATTTGCTTACGGAGGTAAGGGAGTTTTCTGAGATGGATAAGTCCCTGTACACAGGCGAAAGCTGGAAGAAGGCACAGGAAGCTTATGATAAGGCATCTGTTGTCAGCGTGAACGTTTCTGCGACTGCAGACGAAGTGACCAAAGCACAGGGAGATCTTGCGGCGGCAGTGAAGGCATTACAGACCGTTAAGGATTACCTGCAGAAACAAATTGCAGCCAATACGGTTGCGGATTCCCAGAAGGGCAAGTATACGGCAGACAGCTGGGAGTTCTACCAGGCCGTGCTGAAAGACGCCAAGAACCTGCTGAGCCAGCAGAAAGTGACAGAGGAAGATGCAGCCAGCGCAATTAAGGCATTGGCTGATGCAAAGGCCAAGCTGAAAGCTGTTCCGGCAACGCCTTCCAAGAAGAACCAGACCATCAGCTACACGAAGTCTTACACGAAGGCATACGGCGATAAGGCATTTAAGCTGAAGGCTACTGTGAAGAAAGGCAATGGCAAGTTAAGCTTCAAGTCCTCCAATACGAAGGTGGCGTCTGTTGGCAAGACCACGGGCAAGGTAACAATAAAGGGCATCGGCAAGTGTACAATTACCGTGACTGCGGCAGCTACCAGCACATACAATAAGAGGACGGTCAGCGTTTCCCTGACAGTAAATCCGAAGCAGGCAGCATTAAGCAGCGTGAAGGCTGTAAAAGGCAAGAAGATGACCGTAAAATGGAAGAGGGATTCCAAGGCGACCGGATATCGCATTGAGTACTCTCTGAAGAAGAATTTCAAAGGCGCCAAGAAAGTTGTTATTAAGAAAAACAAGACTACTTCCACAAGCATCAAGAAACTGACAGCTGGGAAGAAGTACTATGTGCGTATCCGTGCATACAAGACGGTAAAAGTGAACAAGAAAAATGTAACACTTTACGGTAAATGGAGCAAGGTAAAGACCAGTGCCAAGATTAAGAAATAAAAGTAAGGGCAGTTCATGGAGGCGGGGGTTCCCGCCTTCCCATGGGCTGCTGTTTTTGAAAATTTGGGAAAAGAATCTGTTTTGTTGGGCAAGCGCTTGCAGAATGTGTGGCAGACGCCAGGGGATCTGTGAAAAAGCCTGCAGCGATCTGGTATTGTCTGTAGGATTGCCGGATTGCTGCAGGGGCAGTGAGAATAAAAAGAAAAGGAAAGAAAGCATATGGGTAATCGGAGATGGAAATCGGCAGCCTCCCTGATATTGGCAGCTGTACTGACGGCAGGCAGCGTGAACGTTGCATTCCCTGTCAGCGTGCAGGCCGCGGCCGTGGGAGAGGCCAGGGACGCCGCAACGGTATATTATATTGATGCGGCAAATGGAAATGACGCCAATAACGGCACATCAGAGAACACGGCATGGAAGAGCTTTGCCAATGTGGAGAAGCTGAGCCTGACGGCTGGGCAAAAGGTACTCCTAAAGGCTGGATGTACCTGGAATGAAGAGAAGCTGATGATTAAGGATGCAAAGGGCACGGCAGAGAATCCGGTCGTGCTGGGCAAATATGGGGAGGGCGCAGACCCTGTCCTCAATGGCAACGGCAGCCCGTGGCTTGACGGCAAGATAGCAGTAAATTCTCGCCAAAAGGAAGATGTGGCCGTTGTCCATGTACAGAACTCAGAGTATATAACCATCCAGAACCTGGAAGTTACAAACTGGGAAAGTGACGATTCTGATTTAATGGAAGATAAAAAAGGCCAGGTCGTCTATGACCAGAGCAAGTCTATGCTGACAGGTATTCTGGTGGAGAACCGCGACGCCGGGGAATTAAAAGGCGTGGTCATCAAAGACAATTATGTCCATGATGTAAATGGCTATATGTCCAAGAATGGGGAGGAAGGCCACAAGAAAGGCTCTGGCGGCATTATGGCGCTGGTAACCGGCGGCAATGTGGAATCTTATTATACGGACTTGAAGATTACTGGCAATAAGGTAGAAAAGGTCTGCCATGAGGCCATTTATATGGAGAGCTGCTGGGCGGCGCGTGTCCTAGTGGGCGGCGCAGGAAGCCAGCAGGCAGGCAGCAAGAAATGGGTAGGCTGGCCGAATGTCTATGTGGCGCACAACTATGTCAATGACGTAGCCGGGGACGGTATTGTGCTGATCAACGCGGACGGCGGCGTGGCGGAATATAACCTGATTACCAGGAGCGCCCGTGAGCAGTGGGATTACAGCAGGAACCCGGCGCATGCGGCCATTTGGATGTGGGACTGCAACAATGTGACTATGCAGTACAATGAGGCGGCCTATACAGAGAGCAGGCAGGACGGCATGGCGTTTGACTGTGACTATGGCAACCAGAATGTGATGTACCAGTATAATTACAGCCATGATAATAAGGGCGGTTTCTGGATGGCGTGCCCAGGGCCATATTATACAGTGAACGCCGTGGTACGCTATAATGTCAGCGTCAACGACGGGCTGTTTGACGGTTCCCGTATTATGCATATTGGCGAGTATGGGAGTATCGGGAATCAGGTTTACAACAACACGATGTATTGGAACACAGGATATGAAGATATCAAGGCTGTTGAGCAGGGAACCTGGACCTGGGGAGTGAATGGCCAGGTAGCGGCAAAGAGCAGCGGAACCGATATTTACAACAATATTTTCTGCGGCGACAGCGTGCTGTTTGAGAACCACGAGGGCGTGCGCTATGACTCGAACTGCGTATGGGGCGGCTCCGAGCGGGTATATCCCCTGGATGAGGATGTAAACGCGGTTGTTGCTAACCCGGCTTTTGTAGATGTGAAAGATTATACCAGCGGCAGCTTCAAGGATTACAAGGTAACCCTCGGAAAGGCGGAAGGCATGAGGCTAAGCGCAAATTCCCCATGTATTAATACAGGGCGGGAGTATATGGCAGTGCCAGAAGAATCTTTCCCGGAGGTTCAGCAGGAGTTAGTGAAAACCCATATCACATTGGAGAACAGGGACTATGATGGAAATGCAGTTCCCTATGCATCGGCAAATGCCGCCAACCGGCGTGTGGACATCGGGGCATTTGAGTATCAGGGGGACGGCACATATATCGGAGGCGAGGATGGAGAGTATCTGAGGGCATTAATTGCCCAGGCATCCAGCTATCAGCAGAAGGATTTTACGGCAGCTAGTTTTGCCGCCCTGCGGGATGCCATCCAGAAGGCGGAATCCGCGCTGGCTTCCAATCCCAAACAGATCCCTGCAGCGGTGATTCGTCTGGAAAACGCATGCCTGGCAATGGAACGTGCGACAGAAGAGAAGCCGGGAGAACAGAAGGTGAATATCCTGGCCTCTTATGGCGGCGACAATGACAATGCTGGATTTGAAAGCGACGGCATTAATTGGGGAGAATGGCAGGGCAAGGCAAGCGTCTCCACAGAGCAGGCGCGTACAGGCAGCAAGAGCCTCAAGCTTGTGCAGACTGCCAGCGGTAATACGGCATATTCAGAAATTGGCGGCGTGCCGGTGGAAAAAGACACCGAGTATGCATTTGAGGCATGGGTATACGTGGGCGAGGCAGATATTACAAAGGTGGGCTTAGAGGCCAAGCACCATGACAACGTAACTGGCAGCGGCGATTATAAGCTGGCCAATGTAAACCTGACAGCCGATGCGGAATCCGATGGGAAGGGATGGAGGAAGGCAGCCTTTACCTTCCGCACTTCAGAATGGGATAAGGTCAGCATCAGCTTAAGCAGCAATGCGGACACCGTTTATATGGATGACGCGGCGCTTTACAAGATGGCAGGCGGGACAAAGGTGGAATTAGACAAGGCCGGCATTGACGGGGCTTTGGCATTGACTCCGGATAACCCACAGTCTTATTATTCGGTAGATTCCTGGAAAGCATTTGCAGAAAAGACACTGGCGGCAAGGCTTGCGCGTGTGGATGCCCTGGCAACCCAGGAAAGCCTGGATCTTGCAGCAGACCAGCTGCGGGATGCATTTTATGCATTGGAAAAAGGCTCAGATAAGCGGGCTTTGCAGTTAATGTATAATCTGTGCGCAGCCAAGACGAAAGGCAGTTATACAGACGCAAGCTGGAAGAAGTTCCAGGATGCCCTCAAAGCGGCCAAGGCTGTGCTGGATAAGGCTGGTGCGCTCCAGAATGAGATTGACAGCGCATTTGCCAAGCTGGAATCTGCACGGGACGCCTTAGAAGTATTTAAGCCAAAGGCGCAGAAGATCAGCTATACCAAGGCATATGAAAAGGCATATAAGTCAAAGGCGTTTAAGCTGAATGCAAAGATTAAGACAGGGAATGGGAAGCTGAGTTATGTAAGTTCCGACAAAAAGGTAGCAACTGTCTCCAAGGATGGGAAGGTTACCGTGAAGGCGATCGGCGTCTGCACGATTACCGTAAAGGCGTCTGCCACCAGCCAGTACAAGGCTGCTTCCGTGAAAGTGAAGATTACCGTGAAGCCGCAGAAGCCTAAGGTGAAGGGCGTAAAGGCGGTCAAGGGCAGGAAGCTGGCCGTAAGCTGGAAGAAGGACTCCAAGGCAACCGGCTATCAGGTGCAGTGCTGCCTGAAGAAGAACTTTAAGTCCGGTGTCAAGAAGCTGGAGAGCAAGAAGGCGAGCAAGACTTCCGTAACGTTTAGCAAGCTGGCGAAGAACAAGAAGTATTATGTACGTATGCGGACTTATAGGACAGTGAAGGTGAACAAGAAGAATACGAAGATTTACAGCGACTGGAGCAGCGTCAAGGTAAGCGGGAAGGTGAAATAGGACGAGTAGGAGAGACGAAAACTTCTACAGAACATTCCGCTAGGAAAGGCGGGCGTTTTTACAGTAGCTATTCAGAAAGGAATTCAGGTCAGAATGCGAGACGGGTATCGAAAAGGTTTCCTGGGCATTATGGCAATGGTATGTGCCGCAGCAATGATAAGCTGCGGCACTCCTTCCATAGAGGACAGCGACACCGTGATGGAGATTGCCGGGCAGCCGGTAGTGAAAGCAGAATATCAGATGGTTTTGAAACATTATGCGCCAGAGGTGAAGAGGCAGTATAGCACAGAAGAAGCCAATGTAGAAAATTTCTGGGAGATGGAAGAGGGGCGGCCCTTAGAACAGGTGATGGAATTGGCGGAAGAAGATTTGGCGCGTAAAAAGGTGGTGGCGCGGCTGGCAGGGGAGGCTGGCATAGGGGAAAAGGCAGATTATCTGTCGATTATGGAGGGGATGGGGGCAGAGAATACAGAACGGGAGGGCAAAGTATCTTCCGGGGAGGTGGTCTATGGCCTGACATCCTTTGCGCCAGAGGATTATTATTCCTATGTCTATACAAGCCTGGAATCCCAGCTGCTGGAGAAGCTCAAAAGCAGCCATCCGATTTCCGATGAAGAATTGGAGGAAATCTATCAAGAAAACCATGGGCAGTACACCAGTGAAGTCCGTGTCCATATGTTAGTGGGGGAAATGCAGCCTGGGGCAGATGGGGCAGGGGGAAGGCAAGCGGAACAGAGCCAGTCTGAGGCAGGGATGGAAACGGCACAGCAAGTCAAGGATTCTATGGAGGGAGGAGCCGAGATAGACGTCCTTACAGAGCAGTATCCGCAGGTTCATTTTTATGAGCTAGAAATGTCTTCTTTTCAAACAGAGGAAGGCAAGAGCGGGGTATATGCGCAGCGTTGGCTGACTGCGTCCTCTATGGAAGAAAATCAGGTTTGCGAGCCGTTTTTCATAGGAGGCAATCTTATGGTGATGCGCTGTCTGTCGCGTGAAGAGAACGTGGCGGAGCCTTTGGATGAGATCAAAGGGCTCCTCAAAAGTGAAGTGCAGACCCGGATGGCGCAGGAAGACATCGAAAAAGGGGTTCGGGAGGCAGAGATCACCTTCCGGCAAAAGGAACTGAAGCAGGCGGCTCAGGAAGCCCTGGCTGACATATGATGCCAAAGATAGTTTGCTCGGATACATAGGCAGACGCATTTTCAAGGCCAGTAATTCGTCTATGCCGCCGCTCCGTTTTCTTGTTTAGTTACTTCTTAAAAAGGAATACTGGAACCGGCGGATGGTTCCCCCTGTTGAGGTAGATGTTCTCAATGACGGTATATTCCCTAGGCGAAAGTCCTTTTAAATATGCCAGCAGGCATTCCTTTTCTTCAAATCCGCTATCCCCGCCGCTATAGATACAGAGGCTCATCATGCCGCCGCTTTTCAAAGCCGCCAGCCCTTTGGAAACGGCTGTAAGGCTGGTTCTGGGGGAGGTGGCGATATGGTGGTCGCCTCCTGGGAGGTAGCCAAAATTAAAACAAATCACATCAATACTACCTTCTGCCACATATTGATCCAGGTTTTCATGGCCGTCATGGATCAATGTAGCCCGCCCGGCATATCCTTTTTCTTCCAGCAATTTCTGCGTGGCTTTTAGGGCACATTTTTGGATATCAAATGCGAGTACCTTGCCCTTATGCCCTGCGATACTGCAGAGGAAAGCGGTATCATTCCCATTTCCCATCGTTGCATCCACATAGAAGCCATTTTTGGGGGCCTGAGAACGGATCATCTCATGGCACCAATCCGTAATCTGCGACTGTTTCATAAAAATATCTCTCCTTCCTCTGCCTGCGTTTATAATGCTGCCAGCCAGGATCAGCAAATAGAAATCTGGCAAACCGTTATCAAATATAAGCATTATAGGCGATCCGATACAAAATTGCAATATAGTATTTCCCTGCTGCTCTTTCCATGGTACAATATTATAGAAGTGAACCGTTTGTGCGGGGAAAGAGGGAAAAGGCATGAGAATATTATTAGCAGAAGATGAAGAAGATTTAAACCATATTATTACGCAAAAGCTAATCTCTGACGGCTACAGCGTGGATAGCTGCCTGGATGGCAGGGAGGCGATGGATATCCTCTCTTATACAGATTATGATGGCATTATCCTTGACATTATGATGCCTGGGGCGGATGGATATGAAGTGCTGCGCTACCTGCGCGCCTGCGGCAAGTCCACGCCGGTGCTGTTCCTGACGGCCAGGGATGCTATCTCCGACCGTGTGAAAGGCCTGGACAGCGGGGCGAATGACTACCTGGTCAAGCCATTCTCCTTTGAAGAGCTGTCTGCACGCCTGCGGGCAATGATGCGCGTTTCCTTTGGGATTGCCAGCAATGTGCTGGTGGTGGCGGATTTGAGCATGGACTGTGCCTCCCATGTGGTGAAGCGGGGCGGCGTGGAAATCAGCCTTTCCGCCAAGGAGTATGCATTGCTGGAATATTTGATGCACAACCAGGGGATTGTATTGTCAAGGGAGAAAATAGAGGATCATATCTGGAATTTTGAATACGAGGGCGGCACGAATGTGGTGGATGTCTACATTAGCTACCTTCGGAAGAAAGTGGATGGCGGCCATAGCAACAAGCTCATCCATACCGTACGTGGGAAGGGCTATGTGCTGCGGGAGGCGGATAGAAAATGAAGGGGCTGTCCATACGGTTTAAGATTACCTGCTGGTTTACCGTTGCATTGATGCTGGTGGCATTTCTGGCTTATGTGACGGTCTTTTTCGTCAACCATCAGATTATCCAGAAGACGATACGCGACAATCTGGTAGAAACAGTAGAGCACAATGTGGATGAGATTGAATATTATGACAGCCTTGACAGCATCGACCTCTACCATGAGACAGATTTTTTCTGCATTTACGGGGAGGGCTATTTGGAAATTGATGATGATTTCCTGGATCAGGTCAATGAAGTGTACACGGCTCTGTACCATACGGATATGGCGCTGCTGTATGGGGAAAATCCCATTTCCAGGGAAACGGCGGGGCTGGGCTTTGTGGACGCCGCCGTGCAGCGGCTGAAGGTGAAGGGGACGGCTTATTATGTCTTTGACCGCAGGCTGGAATTGGAAGGCTTGGAAGGGCTGTGGCTGCGGGGCGTGGTATCAGAAAAGCAGGGAATCACACAGATGTCAGATGTGATCCGCATTTCCCTGCTGGTGTTGCCGGCTCTGGTGCTGGTCTCTGCTGTTGGCGGCTATCAGCTTGCCAGGCATATGCTGCGCCCTATCCAGGAAATCTCAGCTTCTGCCGCCCATATCGGCACAGGCAGCGATCTTCAGGAACGGATTGACCTGGGTGAGGGGAGGGATGAGCTGCACCAGCTTGCGGACAGCTTCAATGGGATGTTCCAGCGGCTGGAGGAAGCCTTTGAGGCAGAGCGGCAGTTTGCTTCGGACGCCTCCCATGAGCTGAGGACGCCAGTGTCAGTGATAACAGCACAATGCGAATTTTCCCTGGAGCAGCGGCGGACAGCGGAGGAATATGAGCAGGCGCTGCGGACAATCCAGCGGCAGGGCGGGAAGATGGCGAGGCTTATCCACGATATGCTGGACTTTACCCGCCTGGAGCGGCGGGCGGACAGCTATGCCATGGAAGAGGTGGATTTGGCAGGACTGGTGCGTTCTGTCTGTGAGGATTTGGCGCTTATCCAGGAACGGGGGATCCGGCTGCGCTGTGAAGTGGAGGGGGAAGCTATGTTTTATGGAAATTGCCAGCTTCTGTCAAGGATGCTGGTAAACCTGGTCAGCAATGCTTATCGGTATGGGAAGGAAGGGGGGCATATCCTGGTCAGGCTGCAAGGCGGTGAACAGGGGCTGGAGCTTTCGGTGGCAGACGATGGGATTGGGATTGCGCCGGAGGAACAGGGGAAGATTTTCAAACGATTTTATCAGGCGGATCATTCCCGGACAGGGGCTGGCACAGGGCTGGGGCTGTCGATGGTATCTGAAATCGTGCGCTTCCATGGGGGCAGGGTATCCGTGGAAAGCGTATTGGGGCAGGGGAGCTGCTTTGTGGTTTGTCTGCCGGGGCATGTGAGATGTGAATGATAGCCCGCTTCTCCGCGGCCAGTTCCTTACGGTACGGCCTGGCTCTAATCATACGTTAATGTTTGGCTTATAAAATAAAGCTATGGGCCTTCTGTTGAGGCAATGTAAGGCCTAAGAGAGACAGCATCAGCGACATGGAAAGGAGATTCGTTTTGGAGAAAAGGAGAGAACCGTTCAGATTTTCCAGGAGAGCCGCCATCATCGCAGCCAGCCTGGCATTTGCCGTAATTGTACTGGCGGCGGCAATCGTTTTTTCGACGTCGGCCATTGCCAGGAAGAGCGCGATTGGCGAGGAAAAGGCTGAGAATTTTGCATTTGCAGATTTGGGGATGGATCCTCTTTCGGCAGAAGGCGTACGGACGGAATTTGGTTTTGAGCAGGGGCAGTTTGTGTATAAGGTGTATTTTACGGCAGATGGCACGGAGTATGAATATTGGATTAAGGCTTCGGATGGCTCTGTGGTGAAAAAGGGGATGGATCTTGTGGCAAAGGGGGAAAGCTTAGAGAAAGAGACGTCTTCGATTACTTTGGAGAGCGCCAAGGAGGCTGCGCTGTCAGATGCCGGAGTAGAGCGTTCAGAAGCAGTTTTTACAAAAGCAAAATTAGAGGCGGCAGATGCAGGCTCTGTGTATGATATTGAATTCCATACCAGCAATGCAACATATGAATATGAAATTTTGGAGCATACCGGCGCTATTTACAGTAAGAGCAAAAAAGCCTACCTGGCAGACGGTACGGGCGACCCAGGCCAAAAGGCGCAGGCAGAGGAGCCTGGCGGCGCCAATACCGCAGAGAAAAACAGACAGGGAAACAGTATGGCGGATGGTACGGGAAGTTTGGAAAAAGAGATGCAGGGGAATACGGCGGCGGGTGGAACAGAAGTTTCTGGAACAGATGTGCAGGGAGGCGCTGTGGCAGAGGCTTCCGCCGGAACCGCACAGGCAGAGGAGCCTGGCGATGGACAAATCAGCCTGGAAAAGGCCAAAGGGATTGTGCTTGCTGACGCAGGGCTCGCAAATGGCGATGTTACTTTCACTAAGGCAAAGTTGGATTATGAGGATGGGATTGCGGTATACGATATTGAGTTTTATACAGCAGCCTATGAGTATGAATATGAAGTAAATGCATCGACAGGAGGAATACGCAGCAAGGACAAAGAGATTTTGGAGGATAGGGAGAATGAGCATCCCGAAGCTGCAGAGCATACCGGAGCTGCAGAAAATCCCGGGAATGCCGTTTCGGAAATCAGCGTAGATCAGGCAAAATATATTGCTGCCAGTCACGCAGGATTCACTGTTTCTGATGTTGATTTTTCAAAAGTCAAGCTGGAAAAAGACGATGGGATGGTTATTTATGAGATTGAATTTTATCGGAACGGCATTGAATATGAATATGAAATCAATGCGATAACTGGTGAAATATTAAAATACGATTCGGAACAGGAAGAGCAATAGCAGAACGGAAAGAGGAATCGCCACAAGTAGAGGAAGAATTGCCCGGATGGTAAGAGGAATCAGCAGAATTGGAAGGCCGCTGCACACAGGGAATCGGTACAGAATAGGGAGATTTTGTACCGGTTCCCCTGGATGCCGCGGCCTTAAAACGTGCCTGTTGTGCGGGGAGTGATTTCCTGGCAGCTGTCACGTATGACCAGCGAATGCGGCACAATGATTTTGGTGGCCATCAGGTTCGGGTTTTCTATATGGTTGATCAGCTGGGAAGCCGCTTCGATCCCCAGCTGGTGGGAATTGATGTCCATGGAGGTCAGCTGCGGGGAAGTAATCCGCGCAAACAGGGAGTTGTTGAAGGAGACGATCGACAGATCCCCGGGGATGGCAATCTCTTCCTGTGCGCAGATCCTCTCCAAAGAGACAGCCAGGATATCGTCGCTGGCTACGACGGCCGTAGGGCGGTTTTCCTGGTTTAAAAGCGCATGAAGGGCGGCATTGTCGTCAAAGGAAAGCTGCTCTACTTCAATGCAGTACGCAGGGTTCAGGGGCACGCCATGTTCCGCCAGAGCCTGCTGGTACCCGCTGCGGCGTTCCGCGGAAAAAAGCATCATACAATCGCTCCCCACATAAGCGATTCTGCGGTGTCCCAGGGAATACAGGTACTCGGTAGCCTCTTTGCCGGCCAGGAGGTTGTCATTATCAATATAAATCGTCTGGTTTGCAAATTGCTTGGCCTTTCCGATCAGCACATACAGCAGCCCTTCATTGTAAAGGTAATCAATAATAGGGTCATCCTGCTTTGAATAAAGGACAATAAAGCCTCCCATCCGCTCATCTCTCACTAATGTCTGGATGGCTCCTAAAATCTCATCCTCGTCCTGCCCGGTGATCACGGTGCTGACAAATTTGCGCCCATTGCAGAATTGGCTGACCCCACGGACGGCTTCCAGGTAAAAGGCATTTTCGTAAACATCACGGGAAGACGGGGGGAGGATAATGCCGATAAGCTGGGCGTTTTGCCCGGCCTGGGGATTGGTATGGGGGGGCGCCTCATATCCTAGCTGCGTCATGGCACGGCGGACTTTCTCTTTCGTGTCTTTGCTGATGGAAGGATGGTCTTTGCAAGTCCTTGAGACGGTAGAAGGGGATACCCCCGCCAATGCAGCCACATCCCTAATTGTAACAGCCATAATATATGCTCCTTAAAAATTATTTCAGGACTGTCCCCGATGATGAGGCCGGAACAGCCATACAATTTCATTATAAATAGGCCGGTGGAAAAAGTCAATCCATTTGCATGTCCGTTGCCATTTTGCATAAAATAGTAGGAAGAAAATTATGCAAAATGTAGAAAATACCGTGAAATGCAAAGGAGTGGTTGTAATTTCCCGTCAAATATTGTATAGTTGTGTTGCGTAAAAATAAGCGCAATATTACGCAATTATAAAAGTGCAGTTGCATAATATTGCATAAGGGAACGAAACGGCAGTGGCAACTCCCCAAAGGGTGTGTTTTCACAGAGTATGCAGGTCAGTGTATTTCAGAGCCGTAAATAGTAACCCAAATAATTCAAATTACGTAACGGCCAAGGCGTAGGAACGTTACAGAATTACTTTAGAAATGGAGGGAATCTTATGGGAAGTAAAGCAAAAGACAGCAATCAGATTGTAATTATGGCTCCGTTATCTGGGAAAATTGTTGCATTGGAACAAGTCCCAGACCCCGTATTTTCGGAAAAGGCATTGGGGGATGGAATTGCCATCCTGCCAGAAGACGGTAAGATTTATAGCCCTGTCAATGGAGAGATTGCATCTGTTGCGGCAACAAAGCATGCATACGGCTTTCAATCTGAAGATGGCGTGGATGTATTGGTGCATGTTGGCTTGGAAACGGTAGGCCTGCAGGGAGAAGGGTTTACCGTGCATAAGCAGGAGGGGGATAAGGTAAAAATAGGGGACTTGGTGGCCGAGGCCGATTTGGAATTTATCAAAAACAAAGGCTTGAACCTTGTCACGCCCGTACTTCTGTGCGACGGCGTCGATGAACTGCAGATGGAAGCCGCTGCAGGCAGGGTAGAGGCTGGCAAGGACGCCGTGCTTTTCCTTTCTGCTGCGGGCGCAGAAGGTTCTGAAGCCGAAAACGGCGCTGTTAGAGGAACGGCTGGTTCCGCTGCCGGAAGCAGTGCCAAAGGAACGTCAGCTTCCGCTGCCGGAAACAGTGCCAAAGGAACGTCAGGCAAGGGAGCCCCTGCCCAGCCAGCGCCGAAGAAAAAGCTAATTAATTTTGATTTTCTGCAGAAATTAGGAAAAGTACTGATGACAGTAATTGCCGTTATGCCTGCGGCTGGCTTGATGCTCAGTATCGGGAAGCTGATACAGATTGCCGGCGGGGACATCAGCTGGATCCTTCTGGTGGGCAGCACCATGGAGAACATCGGCTGGGCCATTATCAATAACCTGCATATCCTATTTGCGGCAGCCATCGGAGGCTCTTGGGCAAAGGAGCGGGCAGGCGGCGCATTTGCGGCAATTATTGCATTTATTCTGATTAACTGCATTACAGGCGCAGCCTTTGGCGTAACCAGCGATATGCTGAATGAGCCAGGGGCAGTCGTCCATTCCTTCTTCGGCCAGGAAATGCTGGTGGAGAATTACTTTACCTCCGTGCTGGGCGCCCCGGCCTTGAATATGGGCGTGTTTGTGGGGATTATCGCCGGTTTTGTGGGCGGCGTGGTGTACAATAAATTCTACAATTTCCGCAAGCTGCCAGACGCCCTCTCCTTCTTCAATGGGAAGCGTTTTGTGCCTCTGGCTGTAATTGCCTACTCCACAGTGATTTCCCTGGTGATGGCAACCGTATGGCCTATGGTGCAGACAGGCATCAATATGTTCGGCGTATGGATTGCCAATTCCTCATCCTCCTCGCCGATTTTGGCGCCGTTTATCTATGGGACACTTGAGCGTCTGCTGCTGCCGTTCGGACTGCACCATATGCTTACCATTCCCATGAATTACACCTCATTTGGCGGCACCTACTTAATCCAGACCGGAATCAATGCTGGCTCCGAAGTGTTTGGGCAGGATCCCTTGTGGCTGGCATGGGTAACCGATCTGATTAACTTCAAGGACGCCGGGGATATGGCCTCTTACAGTAGCTTGCTGACAACGGTTACCCCAGCCCGTTTCAAGGTGGGGCAGATGATTGGCGCCACAGGCTTGCTGATGGGGATTGCCCTTGCTATGTACCGCCGTGTGGACAAAGACAAGAAAAAGAACTACCGCTCAATGATTTTTTCTACCGTACTGGCTGTATTTTTGACAGGCGTGACGGAGCCGCTGGAGTTTATGTTCATGTTCTGCGCCCTGCCCCTGTATGTCATCTATGCCATCCTCCAGGGCTGTGCGTTTGCCATGGCGGGCATTGTCGACCTGAGGCTGCATTCCTTCGGAAACCTGGAATTCCTCACCCGTGTGCCAATGTCCCTGAAAGCTGGCCTGGGCGCTGACATTATCCACTTTATCCTATGCTGCGTGGCATTCTTTGCCATCGGTTACGCCGTTGCTTATTTTATGATTGGCAAATTTAAATTTGCCACCCCTGGCCGCCTGGGCAATTATACGGATGAAAATGAAGACGAGGGCGGTACGCCAGCCGCTTCCTCCGCAGGTGGAACTGGGAATGCAAACAGCCAGCCAGAACGGATTATCGCCCTTCTGGGAGGCCGTGGGAACATTACGCTTGTTGACGCCTGCATGACTAGGCTGCGCGTAACTGTCAAAGATCCCGCCCTGGTAGCCGACACGGCCGCCTGGAAGGCAGAGGGGGCTATGGGGCTGGTCAAAAAAGACAATGGCATTCAGGCAATCTATGGGCCGAAGGCGGATGTATTGAAATCGG
Source organism: uncultured Lachnospiraceae bacterium (assembly GCA_910577785.1). Classification (GTDB taxonomy): domain Bacteria; phylum Bacillota; class Clostridia; order Lachnospirales; family Lachnospiraceae; genus Petralouisia. Next base: position 71,016 of record CAJTNT010000007.1, read on the forward strand.
ATATTAATGATATTCTTTAGGCGCTTACGGAAGATTGCAGAAGGCGGGCAGGCAGAGGGGAAGCATAATTTAGAAAGGGATTAGCGTAAGTAAATATGCAAAGGGATGCTATTCATGCGGAGGGGGGCTGCGGGAAGTGTGGCATAACGGAGCGCTGCGGAATTGGGGAGGCCGCAACAGAAACGCGCTCCCGCTCCGATCGGGACGTAGCAGTACTAAGCTCGAAAACACCTCGCTAAGTACTGACGTCCCTTTAGGGTTTCTTTATGCGGCCTCCCCACTTCCTCCACTGCGTCCTGAAGTCCGCTGCGTTCCCTTGCAGGAAGGTATGCTCTCTATTCCGTGAGCAGTATGCGTACAGTGCTTAGAGAAGCCAGAAAGGAGCAGTACAGAATGAAATTACTGACCTTGAATACTCACAGCCTTTTGGAGAAAAACTATCTTCAGAAGCTGGATCAATTTGTGGATACCATCATAAAAGAACAGCCTGATATCTTGTCCCTGCAGGAGGTCAACCAGTCCATAACGGCCCCGCTTGCTGGAAAAGCCCTTCTGAGGGGCTGGCATCCTTGCCAGTTCCAAGAATTATCTTCTGTCGGAACGTCTGTTTCCGTACACGGGGAAACCCACGGCTATTCCACTGCCGATGGGGATAATGTACCGTCTGCTTCCGTGTGCAGGGAAACCCAAGAAGGGCAAGTATCCATTCCTATACGTGAGGATAACCATGCGGCACAAGTGGCATCCCGCCTGTGGCAGGCTGGGATTCCATGCTCCTGGACATGGGTTCCCGCCAAAATCGGTTATGATAAATACGACGAAGGCTTGGCATTCCTGTGCCTGAACCGAAAGATCCATACAGCAGAATCCCTATTTATAAGTAACTGCAGGGATTATGGCAACTGGAAGACGCGCAAAGCTCTTGGCATCCAGGTGGAAGGCCTTTCTCATTGGTTTTACGCTGTCCACATGGGCTGGTGGCAGGATGAGGAAGAGCCATTTGCCCAACAATGGCTCCGCCTGCAGTCCGCCCTCCAGCACAAAAAACAGGAATCAGCAGTCTGGCTCATGGGCGATTTCAACAGCCCTTCTGAATTCCGTGCGCAAGGCTATGACTGCATCCAAAACGCAGGGTGGCTGGACACCTACTGCCTGGCAGAAAAAAAAGACGGCGGCATCACAGTAGAAGGCTGCATAGACGGCTGGCGCCCCGTACAGGAGACAGCCTCCCAGAACCGGCAAGAATTACAAGAAGAGCAACAGAAGCCAGCACCCCCAGAAAAACAAAATACGCAAGAAATAAAAGAAGCCCAAGGTTTGCAGAAAGTGAAAGAATGCAAAGAAATCCCAGACGGAATGCGAATGGATCATATCTGGTGCAGCAGAAATATACAGATTAAAAATTCCCAGGTTCTATTCAATGGAAAAAATGGCGGCATAGTTTCCGATCACTACGGAGTCTTAGTAGAAGCAGTGATATAACAGATTATTTACATTAATCCTTCATGGCAGACAGAGATACAAGGCATCACCGAAATCAGATTATTTACATTAATCCTTCATGGCAGACAGAGATACAAGGCGCCGCCGAAATATGGAGCCCACAACGGAACTGTGCGTGGCCAATGACAGCAGCTTTGGGTGCGGCATCCCCCTAAGCAGACAATTCAGGGGCGGTTTTAGCATAGGGGAAATCCAGCGCTTAGGGAGGCCTGCACGCGAAGGCTTTCCTGAGCGTGCAACGTACCACGTTCCATATCCTATCGGTACCATGCCTCCCTTAGCGATTAGTTCCCCGGAGCGTTGCCCCGTCTGCGTGGGGGATGCCGCACCCGAAGCAGCGTCCGAGAAAAAGAATCCCTATGCGGGGGAAAGCCCTCCCCTATGCGGGAAAAGCCCCCTCCCGCATCTTCACACCCACAATCACATCACACCCCCAGAAAGGAGCACCCCCCTTATGAATCGAACAGCAGGCATCCTACTCCCCATCACCAGCCTTCCCTCCCCATACGGCATTGGCTGTTTTTCCCAAAGCGCCTATGATTTTGTCGACTGGCTCAAAGACGCCGGCCAATCCTACTGGCAGATCCTCCCCCTGGGCCCTACCAGCTACGGCGATTCCCCCTACCAGTCCTTCTCCACCTTTGCCGGCAATCCCTATTTTATCAGCCTGGAAGCCCTCATTGCCGAAGGCGTCCTGACTGCCGAGGAATGTGAATCCGCAGATTTCGGCAGCAAGCCCAACGACATTGATTATGAAAAAATCTACATCTCCCGCTATCCCCTGCTGCGCAAAGCCTATGAACGGAGCCAAATTAGCGAGGATCCCTCTTACCAGCGCTTTGTGGAGGAAAACAAATGGTGGCTCTCCGATTACGCCCTCTTTATGGCGGTAAAATCCCGCTTTGGCGGCGTGGCATGGACCGAGTGGGCAGAGGATATCCGCCTGCGTTACCCAAACGCGATCGATTACTACCGCCGGGAACTGTATTTTGACATTGAGTTTCACCAATACATGCAGTATAAGTTCTATGAGCAATGGAGGCGCCTCAAGGCCTATGCCAACCAGCAGGGCGTCCAAATCATTGGCGACATCCCCATCTATGTGGCGATGGACAGCGCCGATGCCTGGGCAAACCCCACGCTGTTCCAATTAGATGGGGACAATATGCCCCTGGCCGTGGCAGGCTGCCCCCCGGATGGCTTTTCCGCAGATGGCCAGCTCTGGGGCAATCCCCTTTACCGCTGGGAATACCACCGTCAGACAGGCTATGCCTGGTGGCTTTCCCGTCTGTCCCATTGCTTCCGCCTATATGATGTGGTGCGGATTGACCATTTCCGTGGTTTTGACGAATATTTTTCTATTCCCTATGGCGCTGCGTCCGCCAAGGAAGGGCATTGGGAAAAAGGCCCTGGCATAGACTTGTTCCGCTGTGTGGAACGGCAGCTGGGCTGGCATGAGGTGATTGCAGAGGATTTGGGCTATGTGACGGATTCTGTCCGCCGCCTGGTGCAGGAAAGTGGGTTCCCTGGGATGAAAGTCCTGGAGTTTGCCTTTGATTCCCGTGATTCTGGTTCGGCCAACGACTACTTGCCCCATAATTATGCGGAAAACAGCGTAGCTTATACCGGGACCCATGACAATGAGACGATTGCCGGCTGGTTCCGTTCCATTACGGAGCAAGAGCGGCAGATTGCCCGCGACTACCTATGCGACCAATATACCCCGGAAAAAATGCTCTACAAGTCTTTCATTTCCCTGGTTATGTGCAGCCATGCCAAAGCCTGCATCATCCCGCTGCAGGATTATATGGGATATGGCAACTGGGCGAGAATTAACAAACCTTCTACAATTGGGATAAACTGGAGGTGGCGCGTCCTCCCTGAAGAATTATCGGAGGAGCTGCAGCAGGAAATCCTGTCCCTGACAAAACGCTATGGCCGTATGAATTGGCAATAGGATAGAGGCGGGCAGCGAGGGGTAGGCGCGTCCTGAAAATGAATAAATATGCATCAGTTCGATGGATTTAGCATATTTATGAAAAATGCCATAAAACTAAGGCAAAAAATGGTAAAAATGTCGAATTTCATGCCATTTTTTTATTGACTTTAGCAATTTAATCGTCTAAACTTAATTTTGGTAAAATCGCAGTTTTCGGTATTTTGTAATTGTTCCGTACGGTTACAGATGCTGTGCTTTTACTAAAAGTCGGGATATAAAAATATGGAAAGGATGGAGAACGATGAAGAAGAAACAATGTTGTGCGCTGCTCCTGGCATTTGCAATGACCTTGACCAGCCTGCCAACAGTGGTTCTTGCCAAGCCTGCCAAAGAGGCAGAGAAGGCTCTGGAAACGATGAGTGAAGAAGAGCTTATCCAGGAGCTGGAAGGTGAAGAAGGGGTTTCGGCAAAGGCCACAGAAGTGGAAGACACAGACCGCCTGGATGAGAAGAAGGATCAGGCAAAAGAGCCGGTGGCAGAACCGCTTTACCAAGAAGATGAGGTGGTGACCGTAATCGTGGAGTTAGAGGAAGCCCCGCTGATGGATTATTATGGCGCCAGCTCCTATGCCGCAGAGGCAGAGGAAGACGCGGAGACAATGCCTGGTGAGGCAGTGTCGGAATTTTTGGCTTCTGAAGACGCACAGGCTGCCTCAGAAGAGATGTTAGAGGGACAGGCAGACGTAATTTCTGATATTGAAGAAGTAGCGGCTCAGGATGAGGGATCAAAGAGCCGCGCCAAGGCAGAGGACGTGGAGGTGGTTGCACAGTGGACAGCCGCGGCCAATGCTATGGCAATCCGTATCCCATATGGGAAATTAGATGAAATCAAAGAGCTGAAGAATGTAAAGCGCGCCTATGTGCAGCATGTGTATGACCGCCCGGAGCCAGTGGAGAATTCCAACGTGGAGGAAGGCAAGGCCAATTATTCTTACAGCTATGATATGGTAGATGTCCAGGAAACCTGGAAGGAAGGATATACCGGCAAGGGGATGCTGGTAGCAATCTTAGACAGCGGCCTGGATATCAGGCCATACAAGTCAGGAGAAAATGTAGGCCGCACACGGCTTGCCCATGAGGCGTTTCGGGATAATTCCTTTATGAGCGCTGACGAAGACGGCAACCTGGACTGGGAGCTGCGCTATACAGACGACTCCCTGGAGAAGTTCCTGACGACCAACCAGCTGGCGTCTACGACAGGCTCGGATGGCAATATTATCCGCTGGGACAACAACGCCCTCTATAAGACCCGCAAGGTTCCTTATGGCTGCGACTACGCAGACGGCGATATACATATTTACCCGTCATCAAGCGACCATGGTACTCATGTGGCTGGTACGGTTGCCGGATATGCAGAAGGAGAAGACGGGGAGATTAAGTTTTCCGGCGTGGCTCCGGATGCGCAGATCCTGTTTATGAAAGTCTTCCCGGATGAGGATGGCGGCGCGCAAGAGAGCAGCTTGATTAATGCCATTGAAGATTCCCTGAAGCTTGGGGCAGATATGATTAATTTAAGCTTAGGCTCAGATGCAGGGTATGCCGTAGACGATACGATGCAAAATGACGTATTTGCCCGTATTGAGGATGCAGGGGTTGCGATGATGACCTCCGCCGGCAACAGCGATTATTCCACAAGCGGCAATAACTATGGCGGCGAGGGGCTGATCACAGATCCGGATACTTCTGTGATGTCATCCCCTGCGATGTATGACAGCAACCTGAGCGTGGCTTCGATTGACAATGCGATTAATGTGGAATCTTACCTTACCTGGAAGGATCAGGAAGGCAACGTGCATGAGGTATCTTATACCGATCCTTATACGATTGCCATGAAGCATGGGTTCTCAGACAAGGAATACCCCATCTACAAAGTGGATGGCTATGGCACTTATGACGATTACAGCAAAGTAGGCTTTAATAATGGCGGGAATGGCGGCAAGAACGGCATTGCGCTGGTGAAGCGCGGAGGCGGGATTTCCTTTGTCGATAAAATCAACAACAGCACGAGCTTTACCGGGGTCAATTCCCAGGGCGAGAGGTATGGCGTACAGGCTGTTATTATCTATGATGAAGACCCTAATTCTACGGAAATGATTAACATGAGCGCAGAGGGCACTTCGATTACTTCCGCCTTCATCAACGGACGGGACGGCGCCGCAATCGCAGCAGCCTTGGATGCCGGCCAGGAAGTGAAGATCCAGGTGGCGCCAGATGACAAGACCGTAGATAATGCAACCTTTGGCGAGTTATCTTCCTTTACTTCCTGGGGGCCTGGGCCTGGCCTGGAATTAAAGCCAGAAATCACGGCTCCGGGAGGAAATATCTGGTCTACAGTTGTGGACAGGAACGCAAGCGACGAAGGCTATACAGGCGGCTATTCGATGATGAGCGGCACCTCTATGGCGGCTCCGCATATGACGGGTATTGCTGCCCTGGTACGCCAGTATATTACAAGCAACAAGGACAAGTTCAACGTTTCCCATGTGGATATGGGCGATAGGATCAGCCAGCTATTGGTCAGCACGGCCATCCCGCAGAAGGATGGGAAGGCTTACTATTCTCCGCGCCAGCAGGGCGCAGGCCTGGTCAATGCCGCAGCTGCTATTTCTACGCCGGCATACATCACCGTGGAAGGGAAGCATGTAGGGAAGTTAGAGCTGCTGGATGACCCGAATCAAACAGGCGTCTATAATTTTGGCTTCCAGGTCAACAATATCTCCAATGAGGAGCTGAAATATCAGGCGGAAGTCGTATTGATGCGCCCGGATACCCAGAACGTAGATTCCGCATGGGGCAGCAGGGAGGCATTGTCACCCCACGATGTGATAATTTCTACGACAGATCTTGGAGAAATAACAGTTCCTGCCAAGGGAAGCCAGAAGGTTGAGAAATCCGTTTCCCTGACATATGACCAGAAGAGTGAGCTGTCTAAGTTTACAAACGGGATTTATGTGGAGGGCTATGTGATCCTGAAGGATGCAGAAGGCAAGAACCCGCAGATTGGGCTGCCGCTGCTGGCATTCTATGGCGACTGGACAAAAGCGCCGATTTTTGACCGTTCCAACTGGTTTGACGAGCCGCAGGATAAGGAGAGCGTTTATAATAATGAATCCGCCTGGGGCACGAATCTGTTAGGATGTGAGCTGGAAAGCATTGGATACTTTGATTTGGGGCAGAACCTGTTCCGCAAAGCCGATGGCGACCAGACCATTTACCACAAGGAGAACTTTACGATTTCTCCGAATGGGGATAATTTCTTTGACAATATCAATGATATCATCCTCTATCAGTTGAGGAATGCCCGTCTGGTAGTAGTGGAAGTGAAGGATCAGGAGAGCGGTAAAGTGTATTTCAAGGACTGGGCTTCTTACTCCTTTAAGTCCATGTATGAGCCAAACGCAGGGTTTACGGTTCCGTTTAGCCTGTATGGCACGTATCCTTTCTGGGATGGCAAGGACATGGATGGGAATGTGCTTCCGAGCGGTACGAAATGTACTTATAGCATTACTGCTTACGGCGAAGGCGACTTTGGCGATGAGATCTACGTAGAAAGCGAAGGGCGCAAGGTAACCGATTTCGACAAGGTAATGAACGGAGAGCATGTGCCGACCTTTAATGGACATGAAATGGATATGACGGGCGATGTGATTTCCTTCCCGATTGTCGTGGATACGGTTGCGCCGAAGCTGCAGAATAATGCTGTGACATTCTTCCAGAAATATGGGCGTACCTATATGCTTGCCCAGGTTTATGATGAGGATGGCTCGCTGGCCTCCATTGAAGTGGCGCCTTATGTGACGCGTACTTATAAAGAAGGGATCGGCGGCGACCCGAATTATATGGAGACTGCTGTTGACCATGCTAACGTATTTTATTTGGATGAAATCTATGATGCCGGCGCCAAGACTAGGACGGTGCTTGCAGACGTAACGGAATATACCCGTGCCCCGTCTTATGACGATGCATATTATGACTACAAGTGGACGGGCGATATTATGCTGTCCTGCGGCGACTATGGTGCAAATGACCGCAGCTACGCGATCCATGTAGATGCCAAAGAAGGAATTGTGCTTTCCCAGACTTCTGCAAGGCTCCATCCAGGCAGTAAGTTTGAGCTGAGCGCCAACGACAATACTTTGAGCCAAACGGAGATTACACGCATATCCAGCAACCCGGAAGTAGCAACGGTTGATGAGTTCGGCACGGTAGAGGCAATCGCTCCTGGGCAGGCAATAATTACGGTATCCGATGGAACAAGTTCCGCTGTGTGCGTAGTAATTGTGGAGCCATATAATACAGTTGAAAGCTTCGAACTCTCTATGGACAAGTTCACCGGACTGAAGCCGGATGGCGAATGTGTCGTGAAGATTACTAATCTGCAGCCGGCGGACGCTGTGATTGAAAATGCCAGCTGGGTCGTGGAAGAAGATGATGACTATGCCGAGAATTATGCAGAAGGGCTGATACAGATTCAGAAAAATGCGTCAGACGGACGTTCTGGTATCCTGTACCTGTATGCAAGCCAGTCAGACGAGCTGCTCCCGGCAGGCGAAGGTACCCTGACAGTAACTTTGGATGGGGTATCCCGTTCGATGAGGATTGGCTGGCAGGATATTTATACCGAGCGTGATCAGGATGATATGGTATCCGCCGCCAACTATAATACCCAAAGCTACTATGTGGCACAGGGAGGCTCTGTGGATTTGGAGGCTAAGTACCGCCAGGCGAATCAGCATTCCGTATGTGATATGCTGACAGAATTGACAGGCCTGAGGCTGGATGGCCCGGATTTCTTCCAGCCAGAGGGAACCTATCAGGCAAGGCTGGTAAATGATGCAGGCTATGCATTGCCAGAAGAAATTGAGATGTATATAATCTATGGCCCTAACGATACATATAAGATACCAGTAGACAATGGCACGAACCCCTATGGCTCAAGGTACACGTATGACCCGGCTACCGGGGAGATTAATATGCCTTTTACGGCTTATGGCTCTTCCAATTCGATAAAGATTGTAGCGGCAGGCGTGGAAAGCCCGGACAATCCGGCAGGCACAATGTCCGGCCAGGAGTATACGAAGCCAGACGGCGTCTATGGCCCGTTTAACTGGACAGTGACAGAAGGGGAAGGAAACCTGGAGCTGGTAGATAAGACAGACAATTATAACAATACTTATCAGGTGGCACGGTTTACACCATCTAAGCCAGGCACAAGCTATATTACCGCTGCCAGCAAAGATGGAAAATATTCTGTAAACTATATCGTGGTTTCCGAACCAGTCAGGGCAGAGGAAATTAAATTAAGTGAGAATACAGTAAAAGTGCGTGTAGGCGAAGAGGTATCGGTTGATGCCAGCCTGAATCCGCAGCCAACGCATGATGCCGACCGCGCATTGGTATGGACCAGCTTCGATGAGTCTGTGGCAACGGTGGAGAACGGCAAGATTACCGGCGTATCGGAAGGTTATGCTTATATCAAGGTACATACTGCAGTAGATAACCGGATCCTCAGTTCCGTGGTTGTCCATGTAGTGCCTAAGGAAGATACGGTAGAGGAGACGACCATCCACCTGAGCGAGAGAGAAATTACGCTGGATGTAAACGAATCCAAGGCCTTGAGGGCAACGGTAAACTCTGCCAATGAGAAGAATAAAAAAGTAACATGGTCCAGCAACAACAATAAAGTAGCAACGGTAACAGCAGATGGAAAAGTAACGGCAATTGCCAAAGGCGTTGCAACAATTACAGCAGAAACTGCCGATGGCGTAACCGCAACTTGTAAGGTAACTGTAAATAAAGCAGACGATCCGGAAAACCCGTCCAAGAACGAGCCGACAGGAATTAGCCTGAATAAGGAAACCCTTACGCTGAAGGCAAATGAGTCAGAGGCGCTGACGGCAACGGTAAGCCCGGCAACGGCTGAGAATAAAGCAGTAACATGGTCAACGAACAACGCAGGAGTAGCGGCCGTGACAAATAGCGGCAGGGTAACCGCGATCTCCGCCGGAGTAGCAACGATTTCCGCAAGGACGGCCAACGGCCTGTCCGCAACCTGCAAGGTAACTGTAAATAAAGCAGATGAGCCAGTCGACCCGCCGAAGAACGAGCCGACGAGCATTAAGCTGGATCAGGATGCCATTACCTTAGAGGTCAATGGCACAGAGACTTTAACCGCAACGGTAGCTCCGGAAACGGCAGAAAACCGCAGCGTAACCTGGACAACCAACAACGAGGATGTTGCCACCGTTACCATCGGCGGCAAGGTAACCGGAATTTCTGCCGGTGAGGCAACGATTACAGCTAGGACGTCCAATGGCCTGACAGAGACTTGCAAGGTAACGGTACGCAAACGTGAGCTTGCAGCTCAGGAAGCCCTGAAGATTTCCGGTGTTTCTTCCCTGACCTTCAGTAAATCCGCTACCTTCAAGACAGAAGGCGGAAGCGGCGATGGGGAAGTGAGATGGTCTATCACATCCGGCAAGAAATATGCAACCATCAATGCCAAGACGGGTAAAGTGCTGGCAACTGGTATCGGAACCGTGACCGTCAAGGCTGAGAAGGAAGGGGATGGCCAGTATAAGGATGCATCCACAACCTTCCAGTTCAAGACAGTATTGCCGAAAAAGAATGAAGTGGTTACTATCAGCAAGGTAAAATACCGCGTGACAAACACTGCCAGCGGTAAAGAAGCCGTAGCATATGCAGCTCCTTCCAGCAAGAATATTACGAAAGTTGTTATCCCGGCAGCCGTGAAGATGGGCAGCAAGTCCTTCAAAGTAACATCTATCGGCAAGAACGCCTTCAAGGCATGCAAGAAGCTTAAGAGCGTGACGATTGGCAAGAACGTGACTGTAATTGGCGTCAGCGCGTTCCAGTATTGTAAGGCGCTGACAAAGATAACGATTCCTGCAAATGTACAAGTGATTGACAGGAACGTATTTGCTCATGACAGCAACTTAAAGACGATCACGGTAAAATCTAAAAAGATTACTCAGGTAGGCACAAAAGCATTTAAGGGCATCAACCGAAAAGCCAAAATCAAAGTGCCTTCCTCCAAGCTGGCCCAATACAAAGAACTCTTTAGCCAAAAGGGACAGGCAAAGACCGTGAAGATTACAAAATAAGCTTTCATAAGCCACAATGGCTGTGATAAGCTAAAATAGCGGTAATCAAAAGCCCCCAGGATATGATCCTGGGGGCTTTTCTAATCTCATTGCTGCTTATCCTATATGTAATTATCGTTTCCAATGCCAGCTGATCTGGGCAAGGCGTTCGTTATTCCGCAAACATAAACCCAGTCCCCAACATCACCCTGCCATCTCACAAAGCTCGTCTAATAACTTTGGCAATTCCGCGTCCATATTTTCATTGCTGAATTGGCAGGTTCCTACTTTCTTATGTCCGCCGCCATTGTATTTCAGCATCAGGCTTCCCACATTCAGCGTAGCCGTCTGGTTCAGGATGCTGTACCCAACCGCAGCAGAACAGCCCTGGCCGCCGCGCCCGCTTACAATCCATGCAGAAATATTCTGTTCTGGATATAGGCTGTAAATCATAAAGCGGTTCCCGGTGTAGATTGGATCAACGCCCCGCAGGTCTGTAATAATCACATTTCCCTTTACTACTGTGTGCTGCTGTACCATTTCTTTGAATTTTTCTGTCTGTTCGTTGTATATGGCAATCCGTTCTTTCACATCCGGCAGATCAAGGATGTCCTCTGTGCTTAGCACACGGCATGCTTCCAAAAGCTTTTCCATTAATTGGTAGTTGGAGATTGAGAACTGCCGCCACCTTCCCAGGCCGGTTCGGGGATCCATCAGGAACCCGACCAGAATCCATCCGCTGGGGTTCATTACCTCATCAATCGTCAGGTTCCCAGAGTCTACCTTATCTACGGCCTCCATCATTTCCGTAAACTGCGGGAAACGCTCGGCGCCGCCATAATATTCGTAGATAATTCTTGCGCAAGAGGGGGCAATGCGGCTTTCGCCCTTATATTTTCCAGCAAGCTGCAGCCTCTCATGTTCGCTGGAATGGTGGTCAAACCAAAGCCCGCATCCTTCTACATAAGGCACATTTGCCAGACAGTCGTCTTCGTTTATCTCTACCAGGCCATCCTGCAGATCCTTGGGGTGCGCGAATTTCCAATGGTCAATCACGCCAGCTTCTAAGAGCAGGGCGCCGCAGGCTAATCCATCAAAATCAGAACGTGTTACTAATCTCATTTCTTTCCCTCCTTATGGTTAAATTGTTGTAATGGGGTACAAGGACGCCAAAATGTTATTTGGAACCGTCATTTAGGGGTATTGTATCATCAAATAGAACCTTATGGGTCTGCAGTGTCCTGGTAATTGTCTCCAGGAGCAGGGGGACGTCTAACGGCTTGGCTAAGTGGGCATCCATTCCGCTCTCAATGGACAGCCGCCTGTCACTTTCAAATGCATTCGCAGACAGGGCAATAATAGGGATATGAGCCAGCGCCGGCGTATCCAGCTGGCGGATTTTCCTGGTGGCTTCGCGCCCATCCATAACGGGCATCTGGATATCCATCAGGATCAGGCCATACTCCCCAGGCAGGGAGTGTTTGATTTTTTCTACGGCAATTTCGCCGTTTTCAGCCGTTTCTATGACAAATCCCAGGCCGCGGAGTATTTCCGTTTCGATTTCCAGGTTAATTTCATTGTCCTCCACCAGGAGGATTTTATAATTCATCAGCTGGGCAATGGTGTTGGCCGTATTGTCCATGGGCTGCATTGGGATATCCTGCAGGCGGAAGCGGAGGATAAAGGAGAAGGTGCTGCCTTCCCCAGGCGTACTCTCTGCCTTAATTTTCCCGCCCATCATTTCTGTCAGGCTACGGGCAATCGTAAGCCCAAGACCCGTGCCGTGGATGCCGCTGAACGTGGTATTCTTCTCCCGTTCAAAGGGTTCAAAGATATGTTTCAGGAAGTCTGCGCTGATCCCAATGCCGGTGTCCTTGACTAGGAACTGGTAGGAAGCATAATGATTGGGGAGCATCTCCAGTTCTGTGACAATAATATCCACATTTCCGTTGTTCTTCGTATATTTTATGGCGTTGCTGGTCAGATGTATCAGGATCTGCTTGAGCTTGCCAGAATCGCAATAAATATCATAATGACTCGTATGGGAAAAATCCAGGGAAAGGGAGATGTTTTTCTCCAATGCCTGTGGAAACATATCTTTGTACAGATCCTGCATTAGGGTGCGCAGGTTCGATGCAGATTCCACAATACGGACGTCGTTGGATTCCATCCAGGATAATTCCAGCGCTTTGTCAATCAGATCCAAAAGCTGCCTGCTGGAACCTTCTATCTTCTCAAGGTAATGGAATAAGTCTTTTTTATCAAAAATATATTTCCTGGCGAGCAGCGTATACCCTAAAATAGCATTTAACGGGGTGCGCATATCATGGGACATATTAGAGAGGAAGCTGTTCTTGGCGACGATTGCCAGGTTAGCGCTGTTCAATGCCTCCTCTAGTATCTGCTTCTGTTCCATTTCCCTGCGGATTTCATCATCTACCCGGCGGTAACCCAAGACAATCTGGGAAATATGCTTTTTGTTGCCCACATTTACAATGCGCAGCTGTATATATTGGGTATCCGTTTTATTGAGGATACGGTAATTAATGTAATAGGTTTTTTCCTCCGCCAGCCTTTTGCGTATATAAGAAGGGGAGGTAGACTGATACACCTGCTGGCAGTCCTCCGGGTGGACCCAGGTTTCGATATAATCAGAGATATACCAGGCAAAGCTGCGTACCTGGTGGATCTCGTCAAACTGGCGTGCCGTACGGTAACTCAGGCGGTAGGCAAAAATCTCATCCGAATCCAAGTCCGCATAAAGGATGGATTCATAATTCACGCTAAGGCCTTCAATGACCTCCAGGCGCCGCAGGTGTTCCTGGTTAATCTGCTTCCGCTCGTTGGTATACTTGGCAATCAGGTTTTTTAGCTCTTCTTCCTTCTGGGTGTTCTCCTGGAGCAGGAGGTTATGTTTCGATAGGTAGTTGTGCCTTTTTTCTGTGGCGTCCCCAACAAATACATAGAAAATATCGCCCAGGCTCTCGCTGCGGACAAAGTGCCCATAATCTTCCAGCCAGCGGATGGATCCGTCTTTCCTTACGATGCGGTATTCAACATAGTCCAAATCATATTTGCTGTGGGAAACCTGTTCCCAGATGCTTCTTTCGACTTCTTCTAAATCATCAGGATAGACAATGCCCTGGAAGCTATTCCCTGTCAGTTCCTGGAATTCTTCATACGTATCGCACATGAAAATCCTCTGGAGCGCCTTATTTGCATAGATAATCTCCTGATTGCCGTCTGCATGGTAAATAAAAAAACCACCAGGCATCTCATCCATAAAATGTATGATCTGGCATGCGGTATGGATACTCTGCGGACTGTAAGGAGTGCGGGATTCTGCCCCAGGGCTTCCCGTGCCCAAATCCACTGCCCCGGGGATATCCAGCAGAGCCAGTATGTATTTCATTAAGTTGGGATCTATGTTTCGTTCATTCATAATAAGGTTCTCCATTGCCGGACGTCGTGTTTTTCGCACCTTCCCGAAATATCTGTCGCCATTATACCATAGAATGCAGGGATTTACCAGTGCAAGTTTTGGATTCCCTGGAAACAAAGATCCCCACAAGAAAGAGGCGCTTTCCTGTGGGGGATAAGATTATTTCTGGTTTGCGGGCTCAATGTTAATGCTCTTGCCTTTGATCTTGGAATCGGACATTGCCTGCAGGATTTCTTTGCCGTATTCCCTTGGCACCTCTACGAAGGTGTATTTGTCATACATGTCGATGGCGCCTACCAGCCTGCCAGGGATGCCGGATTCGCCGGCGATGGCGCCTAAAATATCGCCGGGCTTGACATGCTGCTTCTTGCCGATATTGATGAAGAGCCTTACCATGCCTTCTTCGGCGCCGGTGTCGCCAAATTCGAAGTTCTCAAAACTACTGGAGGAACTTTCCTCATTGCCCCGGAGCGCAAGCTTTAAGAAGGCAGCGGCGATGTCCATGGTGGTATAGTCCGCCTCATTTACTTGTGCTTCAATCATATCCACCATTGCGCTCAGGTCTTCTTCTTCGATCACGGTGTCAATGTGATCCATAATCTTCTCCAGCTTGACTTGCTCGACATCTTCCATGCTGGGGATCTTCTGCGCAAGGATCTTGGTCTTGCAGTAGCGCTGGATATCCTTGAGCTTATAGACTTCCTTGCCTTTGACGAAGGTAAAGGAACGCCCTGTCTTGCCTGCTCTTCCCGTCCGCCCGATACGGTGTACATAATATTCATCATCCTGGGGGAGGTCAAAATTAAACACAGCCTCAACGTCGTCTACGTCAATCCCCCTGGCCGCCACGTCTGTGGCTACCAGGATCTCTGTCCGCCCGTTGCGGAAGTTATTCATCACGCGGTCGCGCTGCACCTGTTTCATGTCCCCATGCAGCCCTTCTGCGAAATAGCCGCGTCCCTGCAGTGCGTGTACCAGCTCGTCCACCATGCGCTTGGTATTGCAGAATACCAGGGAAAGCTTGGGGCCGTATACGTCCAGCAGACGGCTGAGAACCTCAACCTTGTCCTTGCGCTTAACGTCATAGTAGTACTGCTCAATACTGGGGACGGTCAGTTCCTTTTTCACAACTTTAATGGTTACGGCATCTTTCTGGTATTTCTTGGTGATTTCTAGGATAGGCTTGGGCATGGTGGCAGAGAACAGGACGGTCTGGCGTTCCTCCGGGATGTATTCAAGGACTGTCTCAATGTCCTCCCGGAAGCCCATGTTCAGCATTTCATCTGCCTCATCAAGGACGATGGTGTTGACGGATTCACACTTGATGGTTTTCCGGCGCAGATGATCCATGATACGGCCTGGGGTGCCGATGATAATCTGGGTGCCTCCCTTTAAGGAGCGGATCTGCTTGACAATATCCTGCCCTCCGTAAACCGGCAGGATTTTGATGCCATGCATGTACTTCGCAAGGCTGCGGATTTCTTCTGCTACCTGGATAGCCAGTTCCCTGGTGGGGCAGAGTACGATAGCCTGTGTTTTTTTATTTTTAGGGTCTACCTTCATCAAAAGGGGGATGCCAAAGGCGGCTGTCTTGCCAGTCCCGGTCTGTGCCTGCCCGATTACATCTAAGCCCTCCATTACCATCGGGATGGCCTTGCTTTGGATGGGCGTAGTCTCTTCAAAGCCCATTTCACGAATTCCCTTTAATATCTGCGGCTGCAGATTTAATTCATCAAATTTTACTGTCTCCATATGAGTCCTTTCGTTGTGTTCGGTTGGGGGTATCTATGTCGTGACTGTTCCTAATGATACCAAAAATAGGGGATAATGTCAAATTATTTCCAAAAAGTTTCTGATTTCCCTTGACTTTGTATCTGGTATGATGTAGTATTTGAGTATGAAATAAGTAGTTTTAAATACTATATGTAATATTTATGAAAACTACGCATATAATAATGGCAGCCGTAACGGTAATAGATCATCAAACAATAAGAAGGAGATGTTCATATGAAATTTAGGTTAAAGGATCCTGGAAGCTCGATCACGCATTTTATTGGCATGTTGATGGCGTTGTTTGCGGCTACGCCGCTGTTGATCCGCGCGTCCATGAACCCAGACAGGGTGCATGTGGCCTCGCTGGCGGTATTTATTGCCAGCATGATCCTGCTCTATGGGGCGAGCGCCACATACCATGCACTGGATCTTTCAGAAAGGGCAAACCGCATCTTACGGAAGCTGGATCATATGATGATTTTTGTGCTGATTGCCGGAACCTATACGCCTGTATGCGTCATTGTGCTGGGAGGTAAGACAGGCTACGGGCTGCTGGCGCTGGTCTGGGGGATTGCCCTGCTGGGAATCCTGGTGAAGGCATTTTGGATTACCTGCCCCAAATGGTTTTCTTCTATATTATATATTGCCATGGGATGGATCTGTGTGCTGGCATTCACCCAGATTATCAACTCTCTGTCACGGCAGGCGTTTGCATGGCTGCTGGCAGGAGGGATTATCTATACCGTCGGGGGCGTCATTTATGCGCTGAAGCTGCCGATTTTCAATTCCAGGCACAGGAATTTTGGCTCCCATGAAATCTTCCATTTGTTTGTGATGGGAGGGAGTGTGTGCCATTTCATTATGATGTATTCCTTTGTGGCCAGGATGCCCATATTTTAGACACGGATGAGGGGACATCTGCTCCTGGCTGCTCTTGATTAAGGCTTCCTTCTGCTTGCGGGACAGCTGTTTGATCTCGGCTTCCCGCCGCATGGCCTCTTGCTTGGTGGCGTGGGGTTCCGCGTACACCAGGGTGACGGGCCTGCGGCTGCGGGTATATTTGCTTGCTTGTCCACGGTTGTGGGCCTGCAGGCGTTTTTTTATGTTATTTGTCCATCCAGTGTATAAGGTATTGTCGCTGCATTGGAGGATATAAGTGATGTTTTCCTTGGGGGGCATAGCCATGGCAGGGGTTCTCCTTTCTGTCCGTAAAGATTCATATTATGCACACAACGGTTTTATGTAGGGAGACTGCTAAGCAGCCTCTTATATGCAAAGCAGCGCAGAAGAGCAAGTATTTTTGCAAAGGGGGAGAAATCCTCCCCGCTCAATGAAAGGAAAATCGCTGTATAGAAAAATGCTGTGTATAGGAAAAGCGCTGCGTAGTTTGCTTTCCTATACGTTATGATATGAATGTAGGGGGAATTTGGTGCGTATTTATGTATTGTATCTTATTTTCCCTTCGGATACAAGAGGATATATTTCTGCTTTTGTTTTTTGTATCCTGCGCAAAAGAAGCTGCCACGCCATCTGCCCTGCATTTGGCGTACAGCTTCTTTCTTGTTCCATTTTATTTCGAAATAACCCGTTCTATTCGAAATACTCCATCGGATTCACCGGGGCTCCGTCCTTCAGCAGCTGGAAGTAGAGGTTTGCCCCTTCCACAGAATAGTATTTGGTCGGTTCGCTGATATAGCCCAGAATCTCGCCATTTTCCACATAATCCCCCTGGTTCTTGGGAATTTCTTTCAGCTGCCCATAGCGTGCGCTGTATCCGTCCCCCATATCCACAGTGATGGTAGCCCCTGTTTCCTCGTTGGTCTCAACGGCGGTCACAATGCCTTCTGCCACGGCGTTGATGGGGCTGTTGACCTCTGCCTGTATGATGACGGCCGGATTATATTTGTATTGATCCAGGGTTGCAAAATAAATCGTCTGATCCATGCTGTAATTCATAATCACATTGCCCTGCAGCGGCCAGGTCAGGTCTTCGACTGCATTGAAGTGGAATTCTGGCTCGGGTATGGGGGCGGTGTCGGCGGCGCCAGAAATTACTGCCGGCTCATCCAGGAAATCATCTTCCTGTGGGGCGATAATCCCAGAAACAGCTTCTGTTTCGTCCTCTTTTTCCTTTTCTTTCTTTTTCTCTTTTTCCTTTTCTTTTTTCTCTGCCTTGGCCTGTTGTTCCTGGGCGGCTTTGGCGGTTTCCTCCGCCTTTTTCCGAAGGGCGTTTTCCCTGGTCTGGTCCTCTATCTTGGCCTGCTGTACCTGTTCCGCCTGCTCCTTTGCCAGCTGTTCTTCCTGTTTCTTGTCTTGTTGGGAATAGTAAAGCCCTATCATGCCAAAGGCTGCCACAACCATGATGGCAGCGGCTATGAGATAGGATTTGCGGGTAAAAAATGCCGTTGCTTTTTTCTTGCTTCTCATCCTGTCACCTTCCATTTCTGTTTGATTTTTCCTTGTTAGTTTTTCCGAAAAAAATGGAATTATACAGGATGGAATAAATTATTGCGATGCAAGATCCGTATTTTTATAGAAGTAGCTGAGGATTTCCTGGTAATCCTTCCCTTCTTTTGCCATTTCGTTGGCTGCATATTGGCTTAAGCCCAGGCCATGCCCCAGTCCCCGGGTGACAATGCGGATTTGGCCTTCTACTTCCTTTATGTAGAAGCAAGAAGAGTTCAGCCCCAGGCATTCCCGCAGGCTTTCGCCGGACATCACGGCTTCGCCAAGCTTTGCCTGGATGACATAGCCGCTGCCATCGCGGGCTTCTATGTTAAAATGTTCCATTACGTGTTCCGGCTCCGCGTCAAACGCAGGGCATCCCTCCTGCAGCTTGCGGAGGAACTCTTTTTTTTCCATAAAAACGACACTGAGAAAATCAGGGGAAGGAATGTCAAGGGAAGTGTCGGCGCTGCATAAATAAGGCGCATTTTCAATGGAAGCGTCCTTGCTGTCCCTGGTTTTTCCGGCGCTGACAGCGTGGAAAGCGGCCAAGATAGGTTGTCCGCCATAGGTGAGGATTTCTCCTTCCGTATCTTGGATGGCATGCACCAATGCCTGATAATTTTCCTCAAACCCATCCTGCCCCCATAGCGTAATCATTTCCTCGCGAGACATGGAGGCGGGGAGTGCAGAAGAACCGGCATCTAGGGCAGCCGTCAAAGAAGTCCTGGCGATGACAGCCTGGGCTTTGATCGCTTCGGGCTCATAATCCAGGGAGATTTCTGTTGCTACAATGCCAATTAGGTATTCTTCGATATCAATATCAGCCTGCTTGGAGGGTGTTTCTTCTTGGGATGCTTCCTTAGGATCAGCAGCCTTATCTATTGGGCTGCTCTCTTGGGAAAAGCTATTTTCCCCGTCCGTTTCCCGCAAGGCTTCATAGCCAGGGAGCGTCTCGTTCCTCTGGAAGAAAAAAGTGATGATATAAGGGATCGTTATAATCAGGATACAGACAGCCAAAAAGGACTTTATTTTTTCTTTTAGCATAATGGAGCCTCCATTCTTTGGGGTGGTACTCGTCCGTTTTTTCAAGGATACGGCATAAAAATTTCCGGCTAATCTTATTGTATGAGGGGAAAAGTATATTATTACTGCGGCGGTTAAATAACGACGGATTTTACGCAGAATAAATTTTCATCTGTAAGGCGGATTTTCGATGGCGTAGCGGTGGCTACGACTAGAAAATCCAACGCAGCAGATGCGAATTTAGGCAAGTAAAAACTTCGGTATTCAACCACCGCAGTAATATGACGGATATTACCAACCATACTGTAAAAATATATCGAACAAATATTCTGTTTTCTCTTGCATTTTTCCCCTCTCTGTGATATGATGGATACGAACATAAGTTTGGAAATTGAAGAGATGGCACACATACAGAAAGGAGACGATAAAAGATGGAATTACAGAAAGAAAAGATCTTACAGGAGATAAGGCGGCAGGCAGAAGGGATCCTGCATGAGATGAGGCTGCAGACAGAAGGAATCTTACAGGAGATGAAGCTGCAGAAGGAAAAAGTGCTGCAGGCCATGAAAATATAGAGCAGCCCCCTATCTTGCTCTAAAATCAGCAGAAAGGATACCTTGGTTATGAAACTGCAGATGGATATGGAATTAATTGAAAAACTGACGATCCTGTCAGACGCCGCCAAATATGACGTTGCATGTACCTCCAGCGGCACAGAACGCAAGGGCGGCAAAAAAGGAATGGGAAATGCAATTGCCCCTGGGGTCTGCCATAGCTTTTCCGCGGACGGCCGATGCGTTTCCCTGCTGAAAATACTCTTTACCAACGAATGTATTTTCAATTGCGCTTATTGCCTGAATAATTGCGATTCTGATGTGCGCCGGGCGGCGTTTACGCCGGAGGAAATCTGTACCATTACTATGGAGTTTTACCGGCGGAATTACATTGAAGGCCTGTTTTTAAGTTCAGGCATTATGGGAAGCCCGAATATTACGATGGATTTGATCTACCAGACCGTTTACCGCCTGCGTAAGATCTGCCATTTTCATGGCTATATTCATGTAAAGGCGATTCCGGGCGCAGATTTAGGGCTTGTAGAGCGGACGGGTTTTTTGGTAGACCGCATGAGTATTAATCTGGAGCTTCCGACCGCGGACAGCCTGCAGAGGCTTGCGCCCTGCAAGTCGCGCCATACGATCCTAAAGCCCATGCGGCAGATCCAGAACGGAATCAGCAGCCAGAAACAGGAATTGGCCGTCTACCGTGAGTCCTCTCCCTTTGTCCCGGCTGGTCAGTCTACGCAGATGATCATTGGCGCTACGCCAGAAAATGATTATCAGATTATGCGTGTGGCGGAAGGGCTTTACCAGAAGTTCCAGCTGAAGCGGGTGTTTTATTCCGCTTTTGTCAATGTGAATGGCAATGCTATGCTGCCTGCCTTGCCGGGAGGCCCTCCTTTGCTGCGGGAACACCGCCTCTATCAGGCGGACTGGCTGCTGCGCTATTACCATTTCCAGGCCTCTGAGCTTCTGTCGGAGGAGCGCCCAGATTTTAATATTTTTCTGGATCCTAAATGCGACTGGGCACTGCGCCACCTGGAATTTTTCCCCGTGGAGGTTAATGCGGCCAGTTACCAGTCGCTGCTGCGTGTGCCAGGCATTGGCTATAAATCGGCGGAGCGGATCGTAAAGGCGCGCCGGAGGAACCGGCTGGGCTTTGAAGACCTGAAGAAAATTGGCGTTGTTTTGAAGCGGGCGCTCTATTTTATTACCTGTTCTGGGAAAATGATGTATCGGACGAAGCTGGAGGAAAATTATATATGTGAGAACCTGATGCGGGACAAAAGCCAGATTCCCAGGGATATCCGGGAAGGCGGGTACCGGCAGCTTAGCTTTTTTGACAAGGAGCTCTGTGCGGATTACCAGCTGCTAGAACAGGAAATTGTACCGCTGCAGCAGCAGATTGTGTCGATATAGAAAGGATGGCAGGATGTATATTTTTATTTGTGAGGATAGTCTTGATGGGATTTTTACTGGGGTATATGATGCCTGGGCGAGCCGTTATGGGCATCAGAACGTGGCTCTTTTGGCTCATGAGCCGGAGAATTATATGCTTTTTTGCGAATATGTCAGGGTGCGGACGGATTTTTCCAAAAGTGAGAAAGTAGCCCGTACACTGCGCAGGCGTCTGGGAGAAGAGACTTATGGGGAATTATGCCAGGCGGCTCTGGCACAGGAAAATTCCCGGGCCGGGAAGTATGCCATGAATAAGGCGGACGCTATCTATAAAACCATCGTCCTGGCGCTGTCGATGAAGGATGGCAGCAAGGTGCTGCAATGCTTGGGCGAGCCATATGTCAGCCGTACGTTCCGCCTTTCCCGCAGTATGGGGAATGAGGCGCATCATCTCTTGGGCTTCCTGCGTTTTTGTGAGCTGGAAAATGGCATTCTTTTTGCCCGGATTTCGCCTAAGAACCATGTGCTGGCCTTTCTGGGTGAACATTTTGCCGATCGCCTGCCAGAAGAGAATTTTATGATTTATGATGATGTACATCATCAGGCAGCGCTGCATCCCAGCGGGAAGGGCTTTTTCCTTACCGATACCCAGGGGCTGGATCTGGAAAAGCTAAAATGCCTTTCCCCGCAGGAGGCAGAATACCAAAACCTGTGGAAAGGATTCCTTGGAAGCATCGCCGTGGAGGCACGAGAAAACCGTAAGCTTCAGAGTAAGAACCTTCCCAAGCGGTTTTGGAAGAACATGGTGGAGCATGAGGCGGGCCTTCTTTAAATCGCCCGCAGAATGCCCGCCGATTTCAGGAGCAGTATCACCAGAAGCACAGGCGCAACCACCCGTATCATCACGATATACAGGGACTTCCGGCTAAACCGGCAGCCTGTTTTCTCCACTTCATCAATAATGGTTTTTGGCTTTATTATCCATCCTACCAGGAAGCAAGTGCCGATTGCTACCAGAGGCATCAGGCAGTTATTACTGATATAATCCATAATGTCCAGAATCTGCGCATGCGCCCCATTGGGAAGCGTAATATCAAAGTACAGTTTGTTGTAGCCCAGGCATACCAGAATCCCCCCAGCCAGTGCAATGGCTGTCTCCACGGCGGCAGCCTTGATGCGTGACATATGGAACTGATCCATCAGGCTGGATACGACAGCTTCCATGACAGATACGGCGCTGGTCAGCGCAGCAAATAGCACCATGGCAAAGAACAGTCCGCCAATCAGGTTCCCAATCCGTCCCATGGAAGAAAATACTTTGGGCAGGGACACAAACATCAGGCTTGGCCCAGAGGCCTCCATTCCTTCACGGCCCATAAAAGTATAGACGGCAGGGATAATCATCATGCCGGCCAGAAATGCGACGGCCGTATCGAAAATCTCAATCTGGTTGATGGATTTTGCCAGGTTCGCGTCATCCTTTACATAGGAGCCATAAGCAATCATAATACCCATAGCCACGCTAAGGCTGAAGAACAATTGTCCCATAGCATCAAGGAGTACGGTAAAGAAGCCCTTTAAGGTAAGCCCTTCTAGGTTAGGGATAACATAAATGCGGAATCCTTCCAGCCCGCTCCTGGTGGCGCCGCTGCTGTCTGTGGACTGAATCGTCAGGGAGAAGAAAGCAATCCCCACCACCATCAAAAGCAGCAAGGGCATAAGTACCTTGGACGAAGATTCAATCCCATGGTTTACCCCGCGGAAAATGATGAATGCCACGACAAACAAGAAAATAGCCATGAAGATTAATGGCTGCCCGATTTCGCCGATAAATTCCGTGAAATAGCCGTCAGCGGCTGCGCTGCTGCCGGCGCCAGTAAAATATGTGGTGAAGTACTTGATTACCCATCCGCCAATGACACAGTAATAGGGCATGATAATAATGGGCACCAGGCATGCCAGGATCCCCAGAAACCCCCATTTTTCCTGGAGCTTTTTGTAGGCCGTCAGGG
The DNA here is from genome assembly GCA_910577785.1 of uncultured Lachnospiraceae bacterium. GTDB lineage: Bacteria > Bacillota > Clostridia > Lachnospirales > Lachnospiraceae > Petralouisia. The sequence goes on from CAJTNT010000007.1 coordinate 94,273, forward strand.
GGCTTTGTTTTGTCTTGCGCCCGATTGCAATTTCTGTGGTAAGCAAAGTGAAGCCAAAGGTAAGGAGCAGCACTAGGTAGACCACCAGGAACAGCCCGCCGCCATCTTTGGCTGCCAGGTATGGGAACCGCCAGATATTCCCCAATCCTACGGCGCTTCCTGCCGCTGCAAGGACGAAGCCGATAGAACCAGAGAATGAATTTCTGTTTTTTTCTGTTTTCATCAATTGATTTCCTCCAAATCTTTAAAATAGTTGTAATTGTTCTGGGGCATCGCGTTTATCATACAAATATCAATCATTATAACATATTGCAGTGTATTTTGTAACATAATTTACAATTTAACTTCGTGAATTATTGACGGGGGGTTACGGGAAAATCATTTCAGCAGACAATGGATATTTTCACATTCTCATGGACAAACAGCAAATATTTGCATATAATGAACATGGGACAGGCCTAAAAAAGAACATACAGTCGATTGGAATTAGGAACGGAAGATGATAAAAATAGGAATATGCGATGATGAGAGGGCCAGCAGGAAGGTTGTGGGAGAATTGCTAAGGGGATATTTTAGAGATAAGAATATGGAATGCCAGCAGACAGAGTATGGTTCTGGGAAGGAATTTCTGGAACGGGCGGAAGAGACAGATATTCTGTTATTAGACATTGATGCAGGGGAGGTCTCCGGGCTACAGTTAAAGAATATGCTACAGGGGGAGGACATTAAAATTCTGTTTATGGCAAACCATATGGAAGAGATGCCAGAGGCTTTTGGGCGGAATGTTTATGGATTCTTGAAAAAGCCTGTGGAAAAAAGATGTCTTGAGAAGTGCCTGAGCCAGATGGTGGAAGATCTTACAGAGAGCCGCTGTATTGTGCTGAAAAGCCTTAACCGTAATATTGCAGTTAAGCTGAAGGATATTTTTTACTTTGTCTCAGAGAAGAAGTACAGTCGTATAGTGAGCAGGATAGGGGAACAGTTTTGCGATATGGGGCTGGGGCAGTTGGAAAAGATGCTGGAGCATGAGGCATTTTTCAGATGCCATAGGAGTTATCTGGTGAACCTGAGGAACATTTCAGTAATTAAAGGGGAGATCCATATGGAAAATGGGGAGAAGATACCTGTGAGCAGAAGGAAGGCAGGAAAATTGAAGTTTTCTTATCAAATTTATATGATGATTTAGGTGTCAAAAGGTACGTCCTTTTTGAACGATAATTGTTCTTTGAAAA
>CAJTNT010000008.1 GCA_910577785.1 uncultured Lachnospiraceae bacterium
AGGACTGAAGAAGAATTTTTATAAATTGGTAAATCCAAATATAGCATTTTTTGACGCCCCCGCCTGGCTGATGCAGAACTGGAACGGAACTTATACCACACCAGAAAATGAAAAATATATGAAATCCTTGGGAAGTTCCGTTGTCAGTTTTGCTACAACTCCCAATACTATAATTTTAAAATAACTATTCACCAGTTTACAAAACCTGTAGATACTGTGCTTGAATTTGGTTCCAAATTTGGAGCGGCCGAAACCATGCAATTAAACGGTGATTTATACATACTTGAAATAGATGAATCAACAGGAGAGTTTCTGTTGTATTATGAGCCAGGCACGGACAACAAGTTTATTTCTCTTCATCCAATTGGCGACATTGACAACCCAAATAAAGCAGCAGATCTTTTACAACAATGTGAAAAATGGACGGAAGGCAAACTGACTCATTAACTCTACTATGAAAAAGATGACATTATTTACCATTTCTTTCCTGACATCACTGCTACTAAATTGTATGCCTAAAAAATCTCAGAAATATATGGCCACGAACGTGCGGAAAAGCCAGAAAAAGTGAGGATGCAGAAAGCATCCCCATTTCCTAAACTTTTCCCTTGCAAATAAGCAAGGAATCGTTTATAATCAGTATAGAAACAACCAAAGGATATTCGCTCTGTCCGATGGTTGCCATCGAAAACTACTAAACATGGTTTATGAGTTGTGCAGGCTATCCCCTATTGGCGTAGAGGATAGCCATTTTATTTTTTGTGGTGGTTGTCAAGGTACGATAAAGCCGCGAACACGACCAACAATAACGTCAAAACTTCTAACGTATTCATATGTACCCCCCTTTCTATTCCCAGAAAGGCAACCACCAGACTATCCCCACGTTGTTCTAATCTGACTATAAGAATAATATCACATTATGTCGGATATTTCCATAAAAATTTCCGCGATACGACATGTTTTTTTGCTTTTATATGTGATATGATAAAAACAAATGCAACAATTCACCCCAAACCGAACTCTTAGAGAATGAGAGCAGGCACATCAGCACCATTGCTATTCCCTAACACATCAACACGGCAACCATCCACTCCACAGAAAGGAATTACTGCTGCTTTGCAGAATACCGCAAAAAATGCACAAACAGAATGGGATGGCCGTAAGAAAAATACACAGAGCATCCCAAAAACGGACAAAATAAACAAAGATACCGGAAAAGATACGGCAGAATTTCTGGGGGTAGATAGCAATGAAATATTATCCTGTACCATCTACCATGGGGAAAGCAAGGAAGAAATTGACCTGACAGAAGCCAGTGGAAAATATCTGCTGCAGATGCTCTCTGATTTTTTCAATGATTCAAAATATACATATAATGCATATGATGAAGTTATTACTTTACAATTTGAAAGTCTGGAAGATTTAGCACAATCCGTGAAAAGAAATTATTATATATGGATCCAGTTAGGGCAGAGGATTTCATATTCATTGCAGGGTGAAATGTTAGAAGAATTTAATTCTGTAATCATTAAAGTGGAACCTGGGCAAAATTTTCTGGCCTTCACTTGCAATATACGTAGTGATGAGCATCATTATGTAATGGGAAGCAGTCAGTATGGAATTGTAGATGATTTTCTGGCAAGGTATGAAGAGTGGGAGAATACTAAGAATGGGGATGAAGCATCTGAAATAAAAATGGAAAGTTTTATCCAGATGCTTTCCGAGCATATTATGGAAACGAAAGGTGGCTGGGGATATGCTTTGAGTATAATAAACTTGAAAGAGATAGACGAATTGAAGGATATGGCAGAAGAAGATGAGGCAAAATATTATATTTTACTGCAATTTACGGAACCTGTAGATACTGTGCTTGAATTTGGCTCCAAATTTGGAAAAACCGAAACCACGCACTTAAATGATGATTTATACATACTTGAAATAGATGTTCCAAACGGAGATTTTCTGTTGTATTATAAGTCAGGCATAAGCGACAACTCTATTCCGTTTTGCCCAATTGGCTGCCCAGACACCCCAAATAGCCCAAATAAAGTAGAAGATTTTTTACAGCGATATGAAAAATGGATGGAAGCTAAATAGGATCATTAGGGATGACGCAAGAAAAGCCTTGCGCCTCCTCTGGCACATATTTCCTAACTGAACCTACCGGCTAAAGCTGGTAGGTTCCTTTTCATGGGGTGGGGAAAAATGTCAAATCCCTCCTTCGCTCTGCTCACGCCCCAATCAGCACCGTCTTCCCCTGGAAGGCAAAGCCATAGGCATGGATGCGGCCTTGGGGGATTCCCTTGGCAATCAGCGATGTGGCGTACTGCTTCTCCTGGATTTGCTTCAGCGCAGCCTGCACGGTGTCTGCAAGACTTGCCTCTTCCGTCTCGTCTATTACCTTGAATTCCAGCAGGATGGCATCGTCCTTTGCCAGATCCCTTGGCTCCAGCATCACGTCATAGCGCCCGAACCCGCTCTCGCGGTTGGAAGTCAGCGTATAGCGTCCGCCCAAGTCCACGAGAAGCCCCAGCACAAAGCCGTGGTAGAAGCGTTCCGGCTCTGACAGGGAGGGGTGTTTCCCCGTATCGAAAAAGCGGAATGTTCGTAAGGCTACGCGGTTCATATAGGCATTCATGGATTTGATATCCCCGCAGAGCAGGGCTTTCACAAAGTCATTGTAGTCCCGGCCAGCCGGGGCGAACCAACTCATTACCATACTGCGGAACATTTTTCTTACTTCCAGGTTGGTTGGCGCCAGCTGGTATTGCCTGCTGGCATCGCCAAATACGTCTACTTCATACTGCCCATAGGACAGCACTTTTAGGTAGCCGCTTGCCAGCAGCAGGCTCCAGATTGCCCCTTCATCCTGCTCCAGCTGGCTGTATACAATCTGCTCGTCAATTGCCGCATGCAGGGTATGGCTCTGTAACAGGTCCTCAAATTTTTCCTTTATATTCCTGCCGCCTTCCCGGACAAGCTTGCTCACCAGGCTGTTGGAGCTGGTGTTTGCCCAATAGGCATCGAATTGTCCTGTGTCCAGGAAATTCAGGATAGACCAGGGATTGTAGATATCTGGGCAGTCCCCAAAGGTAAACCCGTCATACCATTTTTTTACGCCTTCCTTCTCCCCCCCAAGCCCCTGGGCGTCCAGAGCGGCAAATACCTCCTGCTCCGTGAAACCAAAGGCGGTGGCGTATTCCTTCGAGGTAGTGGTCACTACTTTCAAGTTGTTCAAGTCAGAAAAGACGGACTCCTTGCTGACGCGGGTGATGCCTGTCATGACCGCCCGTTCCAGCCAGGGGTTTGTCTTGAAGGTGGCATTGAACACCGTGCGGGTAAAGGCCGCCATCTCATCCCAGTAGCCGTTTACATAGGCTTCCTGCATAGGGGTGTCGTATTCGTCCAGGAGGATGATTACTTTTTTCCCGCAGCAGCGGGCCAGCATTTTGGACAGACGGAAGAGGGAGAGGGAAGCGTCCACGTTGTCCATATCTACCGTGACACGTCCCATAAATGCCAGGTCCTGTTCCGTAAGCTTTGACGGGTCAAGCAGCGGGGCGCATTCCTCATACTGCAATGCGATAATCTGGCAGATTTTTCTCCTTGCATCCGTGAAGCTCTGTTCCTTGACGGCGGCAAAAGAGAGGGAGATTACAGGGTAAGTACCCTGCAGTTGGCGGTACCCTTCCCCCTCCCAGATGGACAGCCCCTGGAATACGCTGCCTCTCCTGGCATATGCCATGGAGAAGAAACGTTCCAGCATGCTCATGTTCAGGGTCTTGCCGAAGCGGCGGGGGCGGGTGATTAATGTCACCTTATCCCTACTGTCCCACCATTCGCGGATGAAGTCAGTCTTGTCGATGTAAAAACAGTTGCTTGTGATTAGTTCTTCAAAATCCTGGATCCCAATTGCTACCGTCTTTTTCATATAGGCCTCCTTGTCGTGTAATTGTTTTTGGACAACCCAACTAAAGCACATGCAAGCGGGCAGGCTTATGTCTGTCCACACTAACCCTTCTCCATGCTATGGCCCAATGGGAGCGCCTACCCCCATAGTAGGCCTATCCATACTGTAATACCGTATCAGTGCTATTATATTATAAATTGCCCTATCCCGCAATCACTTCCTTAGAAGCAAGCAACGGGGTATCAAGCTTGCTGCGCTGCAGAGCAGCGGGGTATTTGACCCTCGCGGCATTCGTCAAATATCCATGCAAACATGGCTATTTTCCTCATTGCTCGCGGGAATAAAATAAAAGCAAGAGCAAACACATTAAAAACAAACATATCCCTAAGAACATGTGCATCAACATCCTTGCCATCACGATTCCTAACACAGCACCCATTCCCCTCACAGAAAGGAGACCCTTATGAAAAAGATGACATTAATTACCATTTCTTTCCTTGCATGCTTGTATCTGGCAGACCGCGGCAGCCCTGACAGAGGCCAGCAGGACATAGCACAGCCCTTGAGATACTGAAAGAAGGGCATCCGTAATACAGCCTAGCGATGTAAAATGCCACTTCCCTTTGGATTAGCAAACACCACCCCCCAGGCCTGTACACTTATAGCACAACTTTTACCAAATGAAACATATGACATCATAAAAATCCCCCAACTGTGTGATTGTGCAGCCGGGGGATTCCCATTTTACAGGAGGCTCTCTGGCGCCAGCGCCATAAGGCCGGATGTTTCCATATACTCCCTCACTGCTTCCGCCCTGGGATTCCTGTCCAGGGAATAGAGGGAATACGCCCGCCAGCATTTCCTGGCCAGTTCTTTCTGCTCTTCTTTTCCCAATCTCTCCCAGCCCATACGCCCTGCAATCTGCGCGGACAGGAAATACAGGTCTGCGCAGTGGCCATAACTCTCCCCAGACCTAACTGACGCAAGCCCCCGCTGAATCTCTGCCAATGCCCTGCCATATTTCCCCTCCCTGGCCAAAAGGTTCGCATATTTTAGATGAACCTGGGGCAGATATTCCTCCTTCCATTCCATGTTATAATATTCCCTTACAAAATCCTGTATGTTCTGCATCTCATCCAGGCCAATCCCTTCCGTCTCCGCCAGCAAAATCCCCAGTTCCACCCTGCTTAAGAGCATTCCCCTGCCCCTTTTGGGGATGGTTAGGCTCTCTGCTTCCTGCAGCAGCCGTTCCGTTTCCCCGGCCAGCTGTCCCCTGGCTTCCAAATCCAGGGATGCATCCTGCCGCATGCGCAGACGCCCTATCCTGGCCTGGCAGTATTTCACATATTGGATTTCCAGTTTATCCTCCCCAGCCGCTTCCTTATAAGCGGCCAGAAGCTGTTCGGCCTGGGCAGCCTGCCCATCCCGCAATGCCGCCTCAATGTCCTGCCGCTTCTGGTGGCAGCCGTAATCCTCCCCTTCCAATAGCTGCTCCAGCTGCCCAGGGTCTGTGCCCAGGCGTTCCAGGAACGTCTGCGCCATAACCAATGGTATTACTGCCTCCCCGCTTTCTATGCGGGAATAGCTGGCCACAGAGCAGATGCCCCTGCACAAATCCGCCTGCCGCACCCCTTTCTGCCTCCTGCAGCTGCTTATTATATTTACAATCTTATGCCTGTCCATCCTAACTCTTTCTCCCCGTGGTGCAGCCCACCAAAAGCATCTGTCTGCCCCTGGCTGGCATGTCCATGCTGTACTAATACCATCATACCACATTTTGTCCTATCCCGCAACTTCTTTTGCTATAAAATCTGAACGCCTCATCTGGCACCACCCAGATATGGAAGGGGCAGTTTCTTTTTTCGGCAATATTGGAGTTTATGAAAAGAAAATATATAAAAACTTTTTAAAGATGTATGAAGAATGGGCAGCTCTATCATAACTGCCGCTGACAAATACAGAGGATAACATTTACCAAATGAAACATACGAATATCATGGGAATCCCCCAGCTGTGCGATTGTGCAGTTGGGGGATTCTCCTATTCCATAAAGTCATCGCAGGCAATGGAGAAGAATTATAAACGATTTTAACAGGAAATGCCATATTGGGGAAACTCCCCTCCCAGCTTCCATCCTCATGCTTGCTATCAGGGAGGCTACATTTCATCAAGCACCAGCTGCTTCCACGCCCTATCCTCCCACCGCTGGTAAGTATAGGACCAGCGCCTCCGATAAAATTCGCCATTGATATACCGATATTTATAGGCTGTACGGTTCCCGTTGCGCAGCGTCCCAACCTGACTTGCATTTTCCCCATCGGCCTTGCCGATGCCTGTTTCCGCGTGTCTGCTTTCTGTACTTTTATCAGCATCCGTTCCATCATTCCGGTCTCTGTCGGTTCCAGCGCTCTCGCTACCGTTTATTCCAGCATTCTTGCTACTGTCGCTTCCAGTACTCTTGCCTTCGTCTGCCCCAGCCTCCTCGCCAGCTTTTTCCTCCGTACAGATGGGAAGTTCTATCATAGCATCGTTCATGGTAGCGTAACCAAGCAGCCGCTTTTCTTCATCATAGAAATCATATCCTTGCCCATTTTGCACCAGATAGCAGCCCAGCGGGAAGGGTTCCAGGTGCATCCCATAGTCGGCCAGCACAGGCTCCCCGTAGGGCTGCAGTACAAGGCCATAGGATAAGAAAAACAGGGTTATCATCAGCAGCACCGCCGCTGCATCCCATTTCTTCTTTCCCTGGTAACGCCTCTCTGCAATCATCACAAAACGCTGCCGCAGCTTCTCGCCGTCCCCTTCCGCCACCAGGCAGCAAGGCATGCCTGGCACAAGGCCAGCTTCATCCATATGGCTGACAACCTTGAGGATCCCTTCCATATAGTTTCTCTGCTGCCTGGGAGTTAGGGCTTTGCATACCGCTTTATCTGCCTGCATTTCTAAGGCATGCTCTATTTCTGCGGACAGTTCTCCCAGAAATGGGTTCCACCAAAAACAAGCGTCAATGATTCCTGCCAGGCATTTGATCAGGCAATGGCCATAGCGGTAATGCGCCCCTTCGTGCAGGAAGATGCCCAGCAGCTCGTCCTCTGTAAAATCCAGGCTCGGCAGAATGAGCATCGGATGAAGAAAGCCAACCACTGCCGGGGAAGGGATCAATGGGTGGACAATCACCGTCGCTTTCTGCAGCCTGCCGCAGGGAATGGCTTTTTGGAAGCTGGCAGATAGGCGGATGCCATCCTCTTTCGGAAGGCTCCGCAGCATGCAACGGAAATGGCAATAGCTTCGGCAATGCATGATCAAGATCCAGGCTACCCTTGCGCCCCATAAAAGGGCAAGCACGGCTGCCAGGCTTATGCGCAAGCTCCCGAGGGACAGAAACGGCTTGCATAAGAAGCGATAGGCCCAGGCCAATACATGCCTGGATTCCAGTGTCACCGTAAATGGGAATTCCGCAAAAACGAAGACCCGCAGCACGCAGAGCAAAAGCAGCAGAAGAAAAGGGGAAAGGGAAAAGTAATTCAGGAAAGCCATCCTCCTGCGCATCCAGGAGGCCATTTTCGCAAAAAGGCTGACCCAGAACACAGCAATGATCCATGTAAAAACGGTAAATGTCATCGGATCAGCCCCCTTCTTCTTCGTACTTTTCCAGCAGGCTCTTCAGCTCCCGGATCACGGCCTCCTTCTTCTTCGCCTTGGTTCCGCTCCCCAGCAGGGCGGAAATCATTGGGCGGCAGCCGCCCCCATCATCCTGGTAATAGCGGTCAAACTGCATGGCCACATAATCATTGGCGGACAGGGCAGGGCGGAACACCCTCCCATAGGCCTTGCCCAGCCTCACAATGTCTGCTACCTCAATCGCGCCTTTCTTCTCCAGCCCTCGGAGGATACTCTGGATGGAGGACGCAGGCCAGGTACGGTTAGGGATGCGCTCTGCAATCTCAGATGCGCTTAACGGCTCTTTGCTCTCCCACAGAACCTTCATCGATGCTTCCTCCTTGGCAGATAAATAGAAAAAATCAGCCTTCTTTTTTTTCAACTCTCTTACCTCCTCTTAGTGTAGTAGCGTATTTATATTTATGTGTAATTATTCTATACTTTATAGTTATGCTAATGTGGCTATCAAAGTACGGAATCGTTATATGTTTATTATAGTAGCTATCTCTGATTTATGTCAATATCAAAATTAGTATTTAAAAATAATTTGAAAATAAATTGACATAAATGCATAAATTATATATTATAATTCTAATAGATTTTATTATTTAAAATCTATTGCAGGAAACAGTAAATCTATTACCTGGAAATACCTTTCCGTTTTAGCAAAAATGCCTTCCGAAAGTGCAGATGCAAAAATGGAGGATTACTCACAGAAATAACATCTCATTTGTAAATATGCACAATAGTTTTCAAAAAATAGTGCAAAAAAACAGACTTTAGAATACAATAAATTGGGATTTTTATATGCAAATTGCACAAAAGACCAAAAAGAGTAAAAATGAAACGGGGAAAGGAATGGTAGTTATGATGCAGAATGTGATAGGGAGGGTATCAGCGAAAGCAACAAGAAAAGCAGCTGCGATAGCAACAGGAAAAGCAGCTGCGATAGCAACAGGAAAGGCAACAGCAAAAACGACAGGTAAAGCAGCTGCGATAACAACAGGAAAGGCAATAGCAAAAACGACAGGTAAAGCAACAGGTAAGACGGCTGCGATAATGACAGAAAATGCAGCTGCGATAGCGGCAGGATTTTGGAAAAAACGAAAGGAACTTGCCAGGCAATATAAATTTATGGTTAAGCCCTGCCTGCTATTGGCGGCAATTTATACCCTGGCAATCAGCGCCCTGCTGCGCGCCAATTACAATTACCGGGATGACCTCAAGAGGGTAATTTCCGGAAGGAAGGGATGGGAGGATTATGGCAGGTATCTTTCTAATTTCTTATCATCGGTCATCCATGCGGACAGTTACCTGACAGACATCTCTCCGCTTCCCCAGCTAATTGCTGTCCTGTTTCTCGCGATGTCTGGAATTATCCTATGGCATTCCCTTTCAAAGAAACGGAAAATCTCTGTCTGGGATTTGGCAGCGCTTGTCCCCTTGGGCGTTTCCCCCTATTTTTTGGCATGTATTTCCTATAAATATGATTCTCCTTATATGGCGTTATCCATTTTCATGTCTGTCCTGCCCATTTTATTTATAGAGCGCGGGACGCTAACATATCTGTGTGCCGTAACCCTTGGCACTTTCCTGATGTGCGCTACATACCAGGCATCCAGCGGAATATTTCCCATGCTGGTTCTTTTGCTCTGTATGAGGCTCTGGAACCAAGGGGAAGATATGCGGGCGATCCGAAAGCTTGCTGTAACTTCTGCGGTTGGATATCTTGCTGGCCTGATGATATTTAAGCTATTTTTAATGCCTCCTTCCAACAGGAAGTACGTAGTAACCTCACTCCCGCCATGGGAAAGACTAATCCCGGAAACGGCCACACACCTGGCAAAATATTTTTCGCTTATCTGGGAGGGCTTTAAACAAGAATGGCTGATCTTAATCCTATGTATGGCAGCTGCGGTGAGCGTTGTAATAATCCGTGATTCGAAAAGGAATAAATTTGCGGCGGCCTTCCTGTCTGTCATTACCCTGTCGGCCATGTTACTGCTTTCCTTTGGGGTATATCCTGTTTTATCAAAGCCATTATTTTATGCAAGGGCAATGTATGGATTTGGCGTATTTATCTCCTTGCTCGGGGTCTGCATTTCCACAAGCGATAAAATGTATTGTGGGAAATTGGCGTGCCTCGCGCTGGGCTGGTGCTTTTTTGTATTTTCTTTTACCTATGGCAACGCACTGCAGATCCAGGAAGATTATGCAAAATTCCGGGTGGAGGAGGTGCTGGACGACTTGAAGGATATGGATATCATGACGCCAGAAAATAGCCATGAGAAAATCAGCATACAGTTTTCCGGCGCCATAGGATATGCCCCGGCAATCAAGCATATGCCGAAGGATTCGAAAATAATGGAACAGCTGATGCCCCCGCCAATCAGTAAGTTCCGCTACAATGAGCTGTATCAATTTTTCTATTATTACAAGTTAAAACATATACGCAGGAACCTTCCCCAGGATTCTGGCGTGGATTTCAAAACTTACCATCTTCCCGTGCTGAAAGACACAATATTCCATACCATCCGCGGCAAAGATGGCTGCATATTGATTGAACTGAAGTAACCCGTTATTTACTGGATGATGTGCTAGCTGGAGGATTTATCTATGATATCGCTGATTATACCTTGTTACAACGAACAGGAATCCCTGCCGATTTTTTACAGGGAAGTAACCTCTGTCGCACGGCGCATGGAATCGGAGTATGAACTATTATTTGTGGATGACGGCTCCAAAGACCGGACGCTTCCTATTTTGAAGGAGCTGGCAGCACAGGATGAACATGTAACGTATTTTTCTTTCTCCAGAAACTTTGGCAAGGAAGCAGCCATGTATGCTGGTTTCTGCAATGCCAAAGGGGATTATATTGCTGTCATGGATGCGGACATGCAGGATCCGCCTTCCCTATTGCCGCAGATGACAGCAATCCTTGAGAGCGGGGAATATGACAGCGTGGCCACCAGGCGTACCAGCCGCACGGGAGAGCCGCCCATCCGAAGCTGGTTTGCAAAGAGGTTTTACCGGCTGGTTAACAGAATTTCAGATGCAGATATTGTGGACGGGGCAAGGGATTTCCGGCTGATGCGGCGGGAGATGGCAGAGGCTATCGTATCTATGGGCGAATACAATCGGTTTTCTAAGGGGATTTTTGGCTGGATTGGATTCCGAACGTATTGGATGCCCTATGACAATATAGAGCGTGCCGCTGGGGAGACAAAATGGAATTTTTGGAAGCTTTTTAAATATGCCATAGATGGGATTATCAGCTTTTCCCAGGCGCCCTTAAGCATAGCCTCCTGGTTTGGGATGGTGATGACGCTCCTGTCTTTTCTCTTCCTGTTTCTCATTGTAATCCGTAAGGCAGTATTTGGGGATCCGGTTGCCGGCTGGGCTTCCACCATCTGCGTCATTGTTTTTATTGGCGGGATCCAGCTGTTCTGCCTGGGTATTATTGGGCAGTATATTGCAAAGGCCTATTTAGAGACCAAAAAGCGCCCTCATTTCATTATTTCGGAAACAAATGGGGAGGATGTCAGAAAAATAATTTAACAGGAAGCCTTTTTCGCAGATGTGCAATATAATGCCGATGCCTATACTACAACTTCCAAAATGCTCTTTCCCCTGCAGGCTGCTTCCCGTATCCCTGTTTTTCCTCTGTTCCTCGCGAAGCTGAAGCTGAGCAGATAGCCTCTTTGCAGATGATACTGTTCCAAATATCCTGCCAGCTGTTCTTCCCCCTCTGCATGGTATTTTGCCCCGCGCCAGATTTTCAGTTCCACAATATACTGCCTGCCCCGGTAATCAATGACAACGTCTGTCCTCGTTTTATCCCTTGTCTCTGCCTCCACATAGAAATTACCCGAACCATTGATAATCGGCTTTAAATAGAGCAAAAATATTTTCCTCCCATATTCCTCCAGGAACTTCCCATCTTCCTTTTGGTACAAAGCAGTATAATATTCATAAAACTTCCGCATTACCAAATCCATATCCAGGTTACCGTGCCGTATAAACTGGTTTCTATCCGGAATATCCTCGCTTAGAGGCTTTTCCTCAAACAATTCCTCTGATAGGAAATAACTATACAGCTGCATCTCAAAAATACGGTTTGACACAGCCGCTACCCCATTCTTATCCCGGATAAATCCCAGCATCTTGCCAATATTCATCCACTCACTGTACTCATGGTAGGGATATTCGACCCCACGGAACAGGATATTCTGCAGCATCCGGCCTAATTGGGGATGTTCCGCAACCTGTTTGACCATATCATCATAAAGCGTATTGGGCCCACGCACCACGGCCTTTACTGCTTCCTGGAGGCTTTCCCTTGTCCAGGCAGGCTCCCCTTCTTTCACTGCTAGCTGTAGGCCTTCCTCCTTCCATGCAGAAGCCCCCTTCCCTTCATCCATACATTTGCATAAGAAAGACACCAGGAATGGATATCCTGATGTATAAGCAAAAATCTGCCCTGCCATATCTGCAATATCCATGCCCGTATGTCTGTCTTGCTCATAGGTGCAGAGCATCTTCTCAATATCCCAAACAGAAAAACTCATATCCACCTGAAATTCCGCCGCAATATTCCAGGGGCTGTTATAATGCGCTTCCTTCCCGGGCCGCAGCTTCATCCGCAAGTTCTTGACATCATAAACCCCCGCTAAAATCACGCTTTTAAACGTATCATCCCTCCCCACGCTTCGCCGCAAATATTTTTCCCGCAGCAGCCCCAAAAAATTCAGGAAAACCTGGTTATCTGCCGCCTTGTCCACCTCGTCTACCATAAGGATAACTTCTTTCTCGCTCATTTGGCAGAACCTGGTAATTTTCTCTCCCAAAGCATCCAGCGGAAGCTCCTTAGGTATCGGCTGCCGCCAGAACTCCATCAAGGCATCCGATACGCCCTCATTTGCCGCTAATGCCCTAGCTGCCTTATTCACAATTCCCTGCGCCAGCGTATAGACAGACGCAAAACAGTCCTCTGCCCCTTCAAAGCTAATATCCAGCACCAGATACTCTCCCTTCAAGCGGTTATAAAGTAACTCCAAAGTGGTAGACTTTCCATACTGCCTGGCGCGGTTTATAGTGAAATATTCGCCGTTTACAATATAATCAGCCACGATTTCTTCAATTTTATCCCCAGTATCCACCATATAATGCAGCCCTGGAACGCAAATCCCTGTAATATTAAATTTTTTCTGCTTCACCCACTGCCCTCCTCTGAATTTGGGTAGGAAAACAACGCCCCAGAATCTTCCTGCTTCAGATTCCGGGGCGCTGCTAGTATAACCCACACTAATTAACCATACCTTTCGCTGGCCTAAATTTTCATCCGCTGCGTTGGTCTACGCTCCGTTTCGATCTGCAGGATATCTGTTTATCTGCAAGGCAAATTTTCAACGGGATAGCCGTACACAGAACAAAGGCCTTCCGATATTATAAACAAATGTATCGGCTTTCAACCCATAGCGGAGGAAACGGGAGCGCGTTTCCGTTGCAGCCTCCCCGCTTCCGCAGCGATCGTCATGCCATTCCCTCATATAAACTACCATTCATTTATGATTCCGCATTTACTGGCAAAACTCCGTCCTCTTCTGCCATGCCATAATCGGTGTCTTCTTCGTCATAACCAGACGCTTCCTCTGCGATATCATAATCGGAGCCTTCCCCATCATAATCGGATGCTTCATCGGCCATATCGTAATCTAAGCCTTCTTCGTCAGCTTCGTCATAATCCAGATCCTCGTCATAATCAGCCTCATCATAATCCAGATCCTCGTCTTCATCCGCTTCGTTAAAATCCAGCTCTTTCTCGCCTTCCTCAGACATGTTGTAGCTGAAATCCATCATATCCTCTTCAAAATAGATTTCCTCTGTCTCATCCACATCCGTAGAGAGCTTAATGTCACGGTAACGCTTCATGCCGGTCCCTGCCGGAATCAGCTTGCCGATAATTACATTTTCTTTAAGCCCAATCAGCGGGTCAACCTTGCCCTTGATGGCTGCTTCTGTCAGCACCTTGGTCGTCTCCTGGAAGGAGGCTGCCGAAAGGAAGGAATTGGTAGCCAGGGACGCTTTGGTAATCCCCAGCATCACCTGTTTGCCTTCTGCCGGCTCCAGCCCCTCCTGCTCCAGGCGCTCATTGGTATCCTCATACTCCAGGATATCCACCAATGTCCCTGGCAGGAACTCGGAATCTCCATTGTTCTCAATGCGGATCTTCTTCAGCATCTGGCGCACAATCACTTCGATATGCTTGTCGTTGATATCCACACCCTGGAGGCGGTATACGCGCTGCACCTCCTGGATCATATAATCCTGCACGGCGCGGACGCCTTTTATCTTCAGGATATCGTGAGGGTTGACGCTTCCTTCGGTCAGCTCATCGCCTGCCTCCAGCATGGCGCCGTCGGCAATCTTAATCCGTGAGCCATAGGGGATCAGGTATGCCTTCATCTCACCGGTTTCATCGTTGGTGACGATCACCTCACGCTTCTTCTTCGTGTCTTTAATCGTAGCCCTACCAGCAAATTCGGTAATAATGGCAAGACCCTTTGGCTTACGCGCCTCAAACAGCTCCTCTACACGGGGAAGACCTTGGGTAATGTCATTGCCGGCCACGCCGCCGGTATGGAAGGTACGCATCGTCAGCTGCGTCCCCGGCTCACCAATGGACTGCGCGGCAATAATGCCAACCGATTCTCCAACCTGTACCGCCTGGCCCGTGGCCATATTGGCGCCGTAGCACTTGGCGCAGATGCCATTGTGGGAACGGCAGGTAAGGACAGTTCGGATTTTCACCCGATCCAAAGGCTTGCCCTTGTGGTCAACGCCCTTGCTCATGACAACTGCCGCCCGCCTGGGGGTAATGATATGGTTGGCCCGAACCAGCACATTGCCTTCGGCGTCACAGATGTCCTCGCAGGCAAAACGCCCGGTAATCCGCTCCTGCAGGCTCTCAATCTCTTCCTTGCCTTCTACAAAGGCCTTCACATACATGCCCGGCGCTTCCTTGCCTTCACAGCAGTCAATGTCGCGGATAATCAGCTCCTGGGACACATCCACCAGACGCCTTGTCAGGTAACCGGAGTCCGCCGTACGTAAAGCCGTGTCAGAAAGCCCTTTCCGTGCGCCATGGGCGGACATAAAGTACTCCAATACGTCCAGGCCTTCACGGAAATTTGATTTAATCGGCAACTCAATCGTACGCCCGGTTGTATCTGCCATCAGCCCGCGCATCCCTGCCAGCTGCTTAATCTGCTTGTCAGAACCACGTGCGCCGGAATCCGCCATCATATAGATATTGTTGTAATGGTCTAAGCCGCCCAGCAGCTCCTTGGTCAGGATATCATCTGTCTGCTTCCAGGTCTCTACCACTTCCTTGTAACGCTCTTCCTCGGTAATCAGGCCGCGCTTGTAGTTCTTGGTAATCTTATCCACCGTATCCTGCGCCTGCTTGATCATCTCTGGCTTCTTGGCCGGCACAGTCATGTCAGAAATGGACACTGTCATTGCCGCCCGGGTGGAATACTTATAGCCCATGGCCTTGATGTCATCCAGCACTTCAGCCGTCTTGGTCGCCCCATGGATATTGATTACCTTCTCCAGGATCTGCTTGAGGCCTTTCTTGCCCACATGGAAATCAATTTCAAGCTTCAGGTAATTGTCCGGGTTGCCCCTGTCCACAAACCCCAGATCCTGCGGCAGGATTTCATTGAAAATAAAGCGCCCGAGCGTAGACTCCACATTTCCGCTGATTACGCCGCCGTCCGGCATCTCCTTGGTCACACGGACGGTAATCCGCGAATGGAGGGTCAGCGCATCATTTTCATAGGCCAGGATGGCCTCATTTACATTCTTAAAAATCTTCCCTTCGCCCAATGCGCCTGGCCGTTCCTGGGTCAGGTAGTAAATGCCCAGCACCATATCCTGGGAAGGCACTGCCACCGGCCCGCCGTCAGAAGGCTTCAGCAGGTTATTGGGGGAGAGCAGCAGGAAACGGCACTCAGACTGTGCTTCCACAGACAACGGCAGATGCACTGCCATCTGGTCGCCGTCAAAATCTGCATTGAAGGCCGTACATACCAGGGGATGCAGCTTAATGGCCTTGCCTTCTACCAGAATCGGCTCAAAGGCCTGGATCCCTAGCCTGTGCAGCGTAGGCGCACGGTTCAGCATCACCGGATGCTCCTTGATGACCTCCTCCAGTACGTCCCAGACCTCGGACTGTAAGCGCTCCACCATCTTCTTGGCGCTCTTGATATTGTGCGCCTTGCCGTTGTACACCAGCTCCTTCATCACAAAGGGCTTGAACAGCTCAATCGCCATCTCCTTCGGCAGGCCGCACTGGTAAATCTTCAGCTCCGGCCCCACCACGATAACGGAACGGCCGGAATAATCCACACGTTTGCCCAGCAGGTTCTGGCGGAAACGTCCAGATTTGCCCTTCAGCATATCGGAAAGGGATTTGAGCGCACGGTTGCCAGGCCCGGTCACCGGGCGGCCCCTGCGGCCATTGTCAATCAGCGCGTCTACGGCTTCCTGCAGCATACGCTTCTCATTGCGGACAATAATATCCGGCGCACCCAGCTCCAGCAGCCTGCGCAGGCGGTTGTTGCGGTTGATAATCCTGCGGTAAAGGTCGTTAAGATCGGAAGTTGCGAAACGCCCGCCGTCCAGCTGCACCATGGGGCGCAAATCTGGCGGAATCACTGGGATGACGTCCATAATCATCCATTCCGGGCGGTTGCCAGAACCGCGGAAGGCCTCCACTACCTCCAGGCGCTTAATAATCCTTGCGCGCTTTTGGCCGGTGGCGTCCCGAAGCCCTGCCTTTAACTCTACGGAATCCTTCTCCAAATCAATGGCCTCTAACAGTTCCTTGATGGACTCCGCACCCATGCCAACGCGGAAACTGTCGCCATATTCTTTCCTCGCGTCCTGATACTCAGCCTCAGAGAGGATCTGCTTGTACTGAAGGCCGCTGTCTCCCTTATCCAGCACGATATAAGAAGCAAAATACAGTACTTTTTCCAATGTCCTTGGAGATAAGTCAAGGATCAGCCCCATACGGCTAGGGATTCCCTTGAAATACCAGATATGGGAAACGGGAGCCGCCAGCTCGATATGCCCCATCCGCTCCCTGCGGACGCTCGCCTTCGTGATTTCCACGCCACAGCGATCACAGACTACGCCTTTATAGCGGATTTTTTTGTATTTTCCGCAGTGGCATTCCCAGTCCTTGCTTGGCCCGAAAATTTTCTCACAGAACAGCCCATCTTTCTCCGGCTTCAGCGTCCTGTAATTAATCGTCTCCGGCTTCTTCACCTCGCCCCTGGACCATTCCCTGATTTTCTCAGGAGACGCCAGCCCAATCTTGATGGCGTCAAACGTAATCGGCTGGTACTTCTCTTTATTCATAGCCTCCGGCATGTATGTCACTCCCTTCCGTTATTCATTGTCGAAAACATTTACCAAGTTAGCAAAATCGTCTTCCAGCTCCAGCGCCATTTCCTCATCGCTCATCTCTGTATCATTATCTTCTTCTACATCTACAAGCTCTTCCTTCTCTTCGTTAAATTCCTGCTTGCTAAAGCCCATGGCTCCAAAAGATTCTTCCTCTTCAAAAGCAAAGTTGCGGTCGCCGGCAATAATGGCGTTCAGATCTGTATTGCCATATTCGCTGGTCTCCATCAGTTCTACTTCTTCGCGGTTCTCGTCCAGTACGCTTACATCCAGACCCAGGGACTGCAGCTCTTTCAGCAGTACCTTAAAGGACTCCGGAATGCCCGGCTCGGGAATGTTGTCGCCCTTAATGATGGCTTCATACGTCTTCACGCGCCCAATCACATCATCCGACTTGACCGTAAGGATTTCCTGGAGGGTATAGGATGCGCCATAGGCCTCCAGCGCCCAAACCTCCATCTCACCGAAACGCTGCCCGCCAAACTGCGCCTTGCCACCCAACGGCTGCTGGGTTACCAGTGAATACGGGCCTGTGGAACGGGCATGGATCTTGTCGTCTACCAAATGGTGCAGCTTCAGGTAATGCATATGCCCAATCGTAACCGGGCTGTCGAAATACTCCCCAGTCCTGCCGTCACGGAGCCTTACCTTGCCATCACGGGAGAGGGGCACGCCCTTCCATACTTCCCGATGCGCCCGGTTCTCATACAAGTAATCCATCACTTCCGGAAGCAGTTCTTCTCTATGCTTTGCTTCAAATTCCTCCCAGGACAGGTTCACATAATCATTCGCCAGATCCAGGGTGTCCATAATGTCATTTTCCCTTGCGCCGTCAAATACCGGCGTCGCAATATTGAAGCCCAGAGCCTTCGCCGCAAGGCTTAAGTGGATCTCCAGCACCTGCCCGATATTCATACGGGACGGCACGCCCAGGGGGTTCAGCACGATATCCAACGGCCTGCCATTGGGCAGGAACGGCATATCCTCCACTGGAAGCACACGCGAAACCACACCCTTATTGCCGTGGCGGCCTGCCATCTTGTCACCTACAGAAATCTTACGTTTCTGGGCAATATAAATGCGCACGGCCTGATTCACGCCCGGGGACAGCTCATCCCCATTTTCCCTGGTAAATACCTTAGCGTCCACCACAATGCCGTACTCTCCATGCGGCACCTTGAGCGAGGTGTCCCGGACTTCCCTGGCCTTCTCGCCAAAAATAGCCCGCAGAAGGCGTTCCTCTGCCGTCAGCTCTGTCTCACCCTTGGGGGTTACCTTCCCCACCAGGATATCCCCGGCGCGGACTTCCGCCCCAATGCGGATAATTCCCCTCTCATCCAGATCTTTCAACGCGTCATCGCCAACGCCTGGAACGTCACGGGTAATTTCTTCCGGCCCCAGCTTGGTATCCCTGGCCTCCGCCTCATATTCCTCGATATGCACGGAGGTATAGACATCTTCCTGCACCAGACGCTCACTGAGCAGAACCGCATCCTCATAGTTGTAACCCTCCCAAGTCATAAACCCAATCAGCGGATTCTTGCCCAAGGCAAGCTCCCCGTTGGAGGTAGAGGGCCCGTCTGCGATTACCTGTCCCTCTTCCACCCGCTCGCCCTTGTACACAATGGGGCGCTGGTTGTAGCAGTTAGACTGGTTGCTGCGGGAAAATTTCGTTAATTTGTATATATCCTTCTTGCCATCCTGCCTGCGGATGGTAATCTCATTGGAAATAGACCGCTCCACCACGCCTGCATGTTTGGCAACCACACATACGCCGGAGTCCACGGCCGCTTTCGTCTCCATCCCCGTCCCGACTGCCGGCGCTTCTGTCGTCAGCAGAGGCACGGCCTGACGCTGCATGTTAGACCCCATCAGGGCGCGGTTGGCATCGTCATTTTCCAGGAAAGGAATCAATGCCGTCGCCACGGAGAACACCATCTTCGGAGAAACGTCCATGTAATCAAACATGGTCTTCTCATATTCCTGCGTCTCCTCGCGGTAGCGGCCAGACACAGAATTCCTCACAAAATGCCCCTCTGCATCCAGAGCTTCGTTTGCCTGAGCCACATGGTAATTGTCTTCTTCATCTGCCGTCATATATTCCACTTCATCCGTAACCCTTGGATTTTTGGGGTCTGACTTGTCAATCTTGCGGTAAGGCGCTTCCACAAATCCATAGTCGTTAATCCTCGCATACGTTGCCAGGGAGTTAATCAGGCCGATGTTGGGTCCTTCTGGTGTCTCAATCGGGCACATCCTCCCATAGTGGGAATAATGCACGTCACGCACCTCAAACCCGGCGCGGTCCCTCGAAAGTCCGCCGGGCCCTAAAGCGGACAGACGGCGCTTGTGGGTCAGCTCGCCAAGAGGATTATTCTGATCCATAAACTGGGACAGCTGGGAAGAACCAAAAAACTCCTTAATCGCAGCCGTCACCGGCTTAATATTAATCAGGCTCTGCGGAGAAATCCCCTGCAGGTCCTGGGTCGTCATACGCTCGCGCACCACGCGCTCCATCCTCGAAAGGCCGATGCGGTACTGGTTCTGGAGCAGCTCCCCGACCGCACGGATGCGGCGGTTGCCCAAATGATCGATATCATCGTCATTTCCCAGCCCATACTCTAAATGCATATTATAATTAATTGAAGCCAAAATATCTTCCCTGGTGATATGCTTCGGGATCAAATCCGCCGCGTTGCGGTGCAGGGCGTCCTTGCGTTCCTCCAAAGTCTCATTTTCTTCCAGTATTTTTTCCAGCACGGGGTAATATACTAGTTCTGTAATTCCCAGCTTCCTGGCTTCTGCCTTGTCAATGTCCACATAGTTGGTCACATCTACCATCATATTGGACAGTACCTTGATATTGCGCTCTTCGCCCTGGATCCATACATAGGGAACGGCCGCATTCTGGATCTGGTCCGCCAGGCTGCGGCTCACGGTAGCGCCCTGCTCGGCAATAATCTCGCCCGTGGAGGCATCCACTACATCTTCTGCCAGCGTCTGCCCATAGATGCGGTTGCGCAGAGACAGTTTTTTATTAAACTTATACCTTCCTACCTTGGCCAGATCATAACGCCTGGGGTCAAAGAACATGGCATTAATCAGGCTCTCCGCGCTCTCCACAGTCAGCGGCTCGCCCGGCCTGATCTTCTTGTACAGCTCCAGCAGGCCTTCATTGTAATTGGTGGCCACATCCTTGCCAAAGCTGGCGATAATCTTCGGCTCCTCGCCGAACAAATCTATAATCTCTTGGTTGGTCCCCAGCCCCAGCGCACGGATCAGCACGGTAACCGGAACCTTCCTCGTCCTATCTACGCGTACATAAAATACATCATTCGAATCTGTCTCGTATTCCAACCATGCGCCACGGTTTGGAATTACGGTGCAGGAATACAGAGTCTTTCCAACCTTATCGTGTGCAATACCATAATATATGCCGGGAGAACGCACCAACTGGCTTACAATAACACGTTCCGCGCCGTTGATCACGAAAGTTCCCGTTTCTGTCATCAGAGGTAAATCGCCCATGAAGATCTCATAGTCTTTGACTTCTTCGACTGCTTCTTTATTATAGAACCGGACTCTCACTTTCAGAGGCGCGGCATAAGTGGTGTCGCGCTCTTTGCATTCCGCGATGGAATACTTGACATCCTTTTCACACAGCGTGAAATCAATGAACTCCAGACTGAGCTGGCCGCTATAGTCTGCGATTGGGGAAATATCTGCAAATACTTCTTTCAATCCTTCGTTGATAAACCAGTTATAAGAGTCTTTCTGAACCTCGATGAGATTCGGCATTTCCAATACTTCCTTTTGTCGCGAGTAACTCATACGAACGCTTTTTCCTGCTTTGACCGGACGTATTCTGTTTTTCTCCATTGACGCTTCACCTCTCGTTTTTATAGATTTCCTAGTAAGGAACTGTAGAAAAATAACTTGTACAGATACAGATTACAAATGTATAAGTTATTTTCCTACAGTTCCGAAATAGGTATACGTTACCACAATAGTGCATCCTATATGATAGCACACGGGGGAAAGCTGTGTCAAGGGGGAATTTTAAAAGATATTACTCCGGCGGTTAAATATCGCACCAGAGGGAGATTTGGGCAAGTAAGATGGTACGATATTTAACCGCCGGAGCAATAGTATAACTTTGTTACTATTCGTTACAAATTCACGGTTTGGGAATGCGCCAAACTGTGCGTTCCGTGAAAACATGCCCTGTGGGTATCTCCTCTATGCGCAGAAAAGAGGCGCAATACAGAGGATATGATACAGGGATGAGGGGCTTTTTTGCGCAGCAAAACTCTAAAGATCACCCTGAATTGTTACGGTTCGCGACTTTCCGAGCCTGAATCGTAACCAAACTTTTCTATAATAGCCTGCACAATCTTGGGGTAATCCATGAAATGGGAGGCCTTGACCAGTACGGTATCGCCTTCCTGCAGGTATTTTAGAAGCGCCGGCAACATCTCCTGCTTATCTTCATAGTGGAAGACCTCGCACCAGTCGTTGGTATCACGGGCTCCCTGCGCCATCTCCTCAGAAAGAGAACCGGAGCAGAATAAAGCATCAATTTGCTGTTCAGCTACATAGGCGCCTACTTTATAATGGAGGCGTTTTTCATTTTCTCCCAGCTCGCCCATATCCCCCAGGACAGCTACCTTCCTTGCCAGGCCGTTACTCAGCACATCAATGGAAGCTTTCATGGACACCGGGTTGGCGTTGTAACAATCGTCAATCAGCAGGAGGCCGCCTGTCTCGATCAGGTTCGTGCGCCCGCCGATGGTTTCCACATGGGCAATGCCAGATTTGATTTTCTCTAAATCCATGCCCAGGGAAAGTGCAACGCCAACTGCTGCCATCGCATTGAAAATATTATGCTGCCCTGGCAGCGGGATATGCGCCTCTATGCTTCCCTGGGGCGTATGGATCGAGGCATCCATCCCTTTTAAGCCGTAGTTCTTGATGTGATCCGCATAGATTTGCGGCCGCGGGCAACGTCCCTGGAGTATTGCCTCCGTTTCATCCACCTCGCCCTGAAGCAGAGGATTGGCGGGATACTCAGCGGCAGAGCCTTCCTGGCGGAAGCCATAAAAGACAGGACGGACGCCTTTTACCTCTTTGATGCCAGCAAGCTTATCATCCTCCCCATTCAGGATAATATGCGCATTGGGCTTCAGGTAATCGAAAATCTCGCTTTTGGCCTTGAGGATGCCATCCCTAGTCTTGAGGTTTTCTAAGTGGCAGATGCCGATATTGGTCATAACACAGATATCCGGCTTGGCCATTTCCGCCAGGCGGTGCATTTCCCCGAAATCAGAAATTCCCATTTCCACGACCGCCGCTTCATGCTCCCCGCGGATGCGCAGCAATGTTAAAGGCAGCCCTATCTCATTGTTGAAATTGCCTGCTGTTTTCAGGACATTATATTTTTCAGCAAGGACAGAGGCAATCATCTCCTTAGTGCTGGTCTTGCCCACGCTCCCAGTAATGCCAATAATCGGGATCGTTAGCTGCTCCCTATAAAATCTGGCAATGTCCTTCAGCGCCTGCTGGGTAGAGGGCACAATGATGCAAGGCCTCTGGCAGTGTTCCTGAGGATCCTCAGAAAGGACTGCCGCCGCGCCTTTTGCAATTGCCTGGGGAATGAAATCGTGGCCGTCAACCCTGGCGCCCTTTATCGGAATATACAAAAACCCTTCCTCTACCAGACGGCTATCTGTGACTGCCCCCTTTATCTCTGTCTGCAGCTCTGTTTCATCTCCCAGATACGTTCCATGGCAGGCTTTGGCAATATTCTCCAGGGTCATGTTCTTCATGGTTCCTGCTTTTGCCCCAGCCTCCCTTCTTTTCAGGGATATGCGGATAATTTCCTCACAGAGCTGCCCAAAGTCCATACCTACCGCCTGAGCCTCCTGCGGCAGCAGGCTAGTCGGGGTCATGCCCGGAAGCGTGTTGGCCTCCAGGCAGTACAGGCTTCCGTTTTCATCCATCAGGAAATCCATGCGCGAATACGTATCCAGCCCCAGCGCCTGCGCCACCTGCTCCGCATACCGCTGCATTCTGGACGAAACCTGTATTGGCAGGTCAGCAGGGCACGTTTCCACGGCTCCGCCCTGGGAATATTTATTTTTATAATTGTAAAATCCGTCTACAGGAGCAATCTCAATCACTGGCAGCGCTCTGCCCTCCATCACGCCGACAGAAAATTCCCTGCCCTTAATGTACTCTTCCAGGATAACTTCCTCTTCCCAGCGGAAGGCGGCTTGCAGAGCTTCACGGTATTCCTCCTTCGTCCGCACAATGGAAATTCCCACGCTGGAACCGCCGCAGCAAGGCTTTACCACGCAGGGCAGGGACAGGCCTGTCTTCTCAAAATCCCATTGGGCATGCGTTTGTTCCATCGTAATTCCGGCGGGCGTAGGGATGCTATTTTCCAGAAACAGGCGTTTTGATATCCCCTTATTCATTGCAAGAGCGCTGCCCAGATACCCCGCCCCTGTATATCGGATGCCAAATAAATCAAAAGCCGCCTGAATCCTCCCATCTTCCCCATTCTCTCCATGAAGCGCCAAAAACACAATATCCGCCATCCGGCACAATGCAATCACATTAGGCCCAATCAGGCAACTGCTCTGATCCTTCCTGCTCTTCCTGACAGCATCTAAATCCGGCGCCTGGGCAGAAATCCCCGCGGGCTTTACGCTTACCTCCAGGGAACGTTCAAAGATCCCTGCCAAGTTTTCTTCCTTGTCACTATATCCCATAAACACATCCAGCAGGATTACCTTATGCCCTCGTTCCCGCAAGGCATCCGCCACTCCTCTGCCTGTGACAAAAGACACGTCCCTCTCTGTACTCAGACCCCCTGCCAATACCACAATGTTCATTGTTATCCTTCCTCCTTACCTGTCACCATACTTTTGGGGCAGCCTTCTGCCACGCGGGAAAGCTGCCGCTTTGTCCAAATTATGTTCAACAGATATCTTATACTATTTTATTCTCTGTGGCAATCTTTTGACATCAAAAAAAGTGGGCGAACCCACTTTTTTATAATAAAAAGCATATTTTGTTTAGAAAAACATATGATTGCCAATTACAATCCCGCCAGCGCCCGGAACTGCCCTTCTGAAATTAAGGGCGCCTCCTACATTGCTTGCGCCGTTAATGGCTTCCTGGGCTGCCTGCATGCAGCTGCCAGAAATACTGCCGCTTGCCAATACGCTTGCCAGTGCGCCAGAAGATGCCGGCGTAAACTGGCCGCCCTGATAAATCACGCCCGAAATACTTCCTGCATATCCCGCACGCAAACGATTCATAACCACCGCGCCAACTGCCAGCTGCCCTTCATAAGGCTCGCCGCCTGCCTCGCACTGGATCAATGCGCCCAATAACGTCACTTCATCATAAGATGCGCTGACCGCGCCACTCTGGCTTGTGCCGCTCTCCTGCTGCTGTGCGGCCTGCTCCTGCCTTGCCCGCTCCGCCTCTTCTGCTTCCGCTGCGGCAATGGCTGCTAATTCTTCTTCAATGGAAATTGCTTTCCCCAGCTCTAACTCTGTATTTACATAATCTGCGCTGACATAACCGCTGCCCTCTTCCGTCTTTACGGCAATCCAGCCTTCTTTTTGTTCTGCTTCTGTATCTACTTCCAGCTTGCCGCCCTCTTCCATTACGTCCAAAATACCCGTTTCTTCCGAAGAAGACGCGTCAGACCGCACTCTGACACCACCGGTAGATGCAACTGCATAAGTGGTTCCCACTTCATTTGCAAGCCCTTCCGCTTCCAGGCCAGTGACACAGAACTCATTCTTCACATAGCCTTCTACGTCGCCAGAACGAATCTTTGTCCAAGTATCGCCTTTTTCCTCAATCGTTGCCAGTGCGCCTTTGTAAAGCTTGCCTGCCACCTCAGACTCGTCAGAAGCTTCGGTACGGATATTCAAATACTCATCCACATTTGGCAAAAGCTTCGATGCCCATGGGGAAACCTCTTCATTTTTTGTCTCCAGCAGCCCAACCTGAACCTCTGCCCCTTCCTGGGTATCCTCGTTGCCTGCTTCCTCTTTCTTGCCGGAAGCTACTTGTGTCTCATCTGCCTCTACATCATCTGTTTTTGCTTCTTCGGATGCTTCTGTCCCTTGCTGGGATGCGCCCGGCGCTTCCTGGTTTTCTTCTGGGGCGCTCTGGGCTTCCTGATTTTCTTCTGAAGCGCTCTGGGCATTCTGATCTTCTTCTGAAGCGCTCCGGACATTCTGATCTTCTTCTGAAGTGCTCAATGCTTTCTGGTTCTTTTTAGAATCTTCTATCTTTTCTATTTTATCCACTCCAGAAACTACTTTTGCATTGGCAGCCATTTTGTTTTCTAACACGGCTACTTTTTGCTGGGAAGCTTCCTTCTGGGCAATTGCTTCTTCTGCCGCAGCCAACGCTGCTGCCATCGCTCCCTCTGTCCTGTCAAAATACCTGATGGGTTCTGCTGCTAATTCTATCGCCTGGCTACGATGCTGTGTCCCAAATGCTGCCTTTGTGCCACAGACTGAGGAAAGTGTCAGTGCTAATGAAAACGTTACAACAATTCCACTTCCCATAACCTTCTTATCGAATTTCATTTCAACCTCCTGATTTTCACATAACATATATGAAGAGCTTATACGTTATTTTATTCAAATTTATTACATTTGTTACAAATTTATTACAATATAGCAGAGTTGTTGTAACTTGTCAAGGGTTTTTGTAAAATTTCTTGTTGGCGGGGGGGAAGAAGGGTTACGATTTACGGCTCAGAAACGCGCTGCAGTGTGCGTTCCGTGAGAACATGATTCAGGAGTGAGGGGCGATTTTTGTGTGGGTTTTTATGGGGAATTGGTCATACGGAACGCTGTGGAAACGGGCTGAAAGCCGCTACATTCCCCTGCAATGTCGGAGATTTACTGTTATGTGAAAAATATTTATCTAAGAAATGTGTTGCTGCAGAAGTCGCAATCCGAGGCGATATTTAGAGTTGTCCTGTGGAAGTGGATGGATTTGTAGATATTAAGAGAAGAAATCAACATTTTCTATGTTGGTTTTCATTCGCAGCGTTTCGTTCCCCAGAGCGCCGCTCCATCTGCGTAGGGGCGGCACCGCGAACCAACGTCCGTTTTGCCGCCTATCCCCACAGATATCATAACAACTGGAAGTCCTCCTCCGAAGCATTACAGACGCTTTAATAGTTCCTCCCGCTCCGCCTCATAACCTGGCTTGCCAAGCAGGGCAAACATATTGCGTTTGTAGCTTTCTACGCCAGGCTGGTTAAATGGATTTACGCCTAGGAGATATCCGCTTAAGCCGCAGGCAAATTCAAAGAAATAGAATAACTCGCCCAGATAAAACTCATTCTGCTCTGGTATATTCACTACCAGATTCGGCACGTTTCCATCTGTATGAGCCAGGATTGTGCCATTCATGGCATTTTTATTTACAAAATCCATATTCTTGCCTGCCAGATAGTTCAGGCCATCCAGATCAACAGGCTCTTCATGGATTTCTATTGTACTGCGTGACTTCTCCACATTCATAACCGTTTCAAACATAATCCTGGACCCGTCCTGGATAAACTGACCCATGGAGTGAAGATCCGTCGTCAAATCTACCGATGCAGGGAAAATTCCCTTCTGGTCTTTGCCTTCGCTCTCTCCATAAAGCTGTTTCCACCACTCTGAAACATAGTGCAGGCTTGGCTCATAATTTGCAAGCACTTCTACTCCCTTGCCTTTCCTCAGGAGGATATTGCGCATAGCTGCGTACTGCATCGCATCATTTTCATCAAACGGCTGATTCAGCGCCAGTTCACGCCCTGCTGCTGCACCTTCCATTAATTTGTCAATGTCTGCTCCGCTGGCTGCGATTGGCAGAAGGCCAACTGCCGTCAGCACAGAGAAACGGCCGCCTACATCATCCGGAACGACAAAAGTCTCATATCCTTCCTCTGTGGCAAGGTTCTTCAATGCGCCCCTAGCTTTATCTGTAGTCGCATAAATCCTCTTTGCGGCTCCTTCTTTGCCATATTTTTTCTCCAAAAGTTCTTTGAAAACACGGAAAGCAATCGCCGGCTCTGTGGTTGTCCCAGATTTAGAGATTACATTTACAGAAAAGTCCCGCTCTCCAATGACTTCTATTAAGCCAGCAAGATAAGCGCTGCTGATGCTATTTCCGGCATAATAAATCTCAGGCGTCTTGCGTACCTCCTTGGACAGGTTGTTATAGAAGCCATGGCGCAGAAATTCGATCGCAGCCCTAGCGCCCAAGTAAGAACCTCCGATGCCGATTACAACCAGCACATCCGAATCTCCCTGAATCTTAGCTGCCGCCTGCTTAATTCTGGCGAACTCTTCCTTGTCATAATCCACCGGCAAATCCAACCATCCCAAAAAGTCATTTCCTGCCCCTGTTTTGGAAACCAATAATTTTCTGGAATCCTCCACTAGTTTCTCCATATAAGATACTTCTTCCTGGCTGATAAAGCCAGATGCTTTCCCATAATCAAGCGTTACTTTTGCCATGATTCCCACTCCTTTTTCTTTTTCTATAATCTTTGTAAAATCTATACAAAATATTTTAGCAAATCATGGTAATTTAGTCAATATTAATAACTGGTGAATCTTATCCAATTCTTCCTGGGAAAGCTCCAAATGATTCCAGCAAATCTTATCTTCATTGCCATCTCCTTGGTATCTGGGAATCAGGTGCAGATGAAAATGGAAGACGGTCTGTCCGGCTACTTCCCCATTATTCTGCACCAAGTTAAAGCCATCACAGCCCAAGGCCTCTGTCATATGGGCGGCCAGCCTCTTGGCAAGCAGCATAACCTTCCCCGCCATTTCATCGGGAAGCTCATAAAGATTCGCATAGTGTTCCTTGGGAAGAATCAGCGCATGCCCCTTTGTAGCCGGACTGATATCCAGGATTACACGAAAATTTTCATCCTCATAAATCGTTTTGGAAGGGATTTCCCCTGCTGCAATCTTACAAAAAATACAAGTTGATTCTTTCATTTTCTTCCTCCTCTTCTTGATCCATCAAAAACTTAGTATGGGAGCCGCACGATTATGGCGACATACGATACCTAAAACCGAAAAATCTGGTCTAACATTTTCAGATTCTTCAGATTGCCCTTCGCTGTCATCTCCCCTGTCATGAATGCCCTCTGGAATGTCATCCTGCCCTGGATAATGCCGTCCATTACTTCCGGAGAAAGCTTTGTATAAACATCAATTTTCTCTCCCTGGCCATAATGGACCTGAAGCTCATCGTTCTGCACTTCAATGGTCAGCGGCTTTTTCTTCCCGTCTATCATAAACAGATATGTCACGGAAAAATCCTCCTGTGGGACAAAATGCGCTTCCAGCTCCATCAGATATGCCGTATCCTCATCTTCTTTGGACTGACCAAGCATGTCCTTAAACATATTGCTCAATTCCTCAATGTCCTCTTTCTGTTTCTTTACATAAAGGTCATTGGAAGCAAATTTGGAAAGCTGCTCACTTTCCTGTGGGGTCAGTTCCAGCTGCTGGGTACGCAGAATGGACTGTTTTACGGCCTGATTGCTATTTGGAAGGCTTTTTCGCTTCTGGGAAATGGCACGGTAGAGGTTTTCTGCCTTTTTTTCAATAATCTCCGTATAGTCACGGTTCATCCGAAAGGAAGCCAGATTCTCCACATATCCGCAGAGCCCGCTGCAGGGAAGGCCGCCTAACATTTCCCAAGCGCTTGCAAGCGTAATCTCTGCCTCCCGCTCCCCATAGGTGGTAGACATAACAATTGGCTGCATATAAGTCATGGCAAACTTTTCCTTATCCCCATATAGCCAGCAGGCATCCAGAAACTGCTGCATATACCCTCCAATCCCGAGCCATTCCACCGTTGTTGCCAAAATAATCCCATCCACATCCTTCATCGTCTGGGGCAGGGTAGATATACTGTTCTTGTGTTCATAGATATTATAGCGTTCCACCTCTACCCGCAGCTCCGCCAGCACTTCCTGCATCTTGTCAATGACATAAGATGTGGGATCGTCCAACAGGCCGCGCCCTCCATAATAAATATTAACTTTCATACTAAGTCCTCCAAATTTTTCATTAATATCTAGTATATAAATTTTTGGAGTCAAAATCAATCTAATTTTTAATAAAACACATATTCTTCCCCGCCAAAACGGATATGATCATCCTTACACAATTCCATTTTCTGGTGGTATTCCAAAGGCGCTTCATTTAAGTACGTTCCATTTGTCGAGTTTAAATCTTCTATATAATATGTGTCTTCTTCCCGAATAATCCGGGCATGAAGACGGCTGATTCCCCTGGCATTTATGATTCCATTTGCCTGCTGTTTATTTTTTCCCAGGAAAAACTCATCTCTGTCAATATAAATATCTTCGCATCCATGCCGCCCCTGATACACCAAAATACCCTCTGGGCGCTGCCCATAATCTGCCAGGATTTCTGTTGCAAACCTCGCTGATTCCTCGGCAGAGCCCGCTTCCTCTTTATTGCCTGAAAATGATGCGTCCGCAACGGCCGCTCCTTTTTTCTTTTTTCTCGGCCATCGCAAAATAGCCTTGTCTTGCGTAATGCCAGCTTCCTGAACCGTTTCCCTAATCTGCCTTTTCCCAACTCCTGAATGAACGTCAGGAGCCTCCTTTGGAAAATTTTCTACTCGCAAATAGTCTTTCTGGGTTCCATGTGCTGACAGATCCTGTACACCCCATCTGCTATCTTCTTCTATCAGGTATTCACTCGGAATTCCACGTATTCGCGGCGTTTCCGCATTCTTTTCTAACGCATTCTTCTGTATATATCCTTTTGGCCTCTCCTGGCTCAATTCGCTTTCCAGCTTCTTTCTTTGCTCTTCTCCTAATATATAACCTTTTGGACGTTCTGGCGCCGATTTCTTCTTTACGTCTTCCCGCCCGTTATTTGGGCATCCAGCAGGCGGTTCCTGTGCTTTTATTTGACATTCATTCGAAACTTTTGGCGTAATTAGATTCCCTCTGGATTCTTTTTCCTGCTCCTGTCCTCTTTCCAACATTTTTTTCTCTCTTGTAAAAGAATCCTTTTCGTTAGGCAAATATTCCTTCAGAATCCCCCTCGCTTTTACCCTTTCGGACTCCGCGTCACGCTCCTGTTTCTGGAAATATTCCCTGGAAATTTCCTGCACTTGGTTTCTTGCCGGACTCTCCAAAATTTTGCTTCCCAAAATTCCTTTTTCCCAAAGACTCCCTGCGGATACCTTGCTTTTCTTCTCCGATTCTTGCTTATCCAAAAAACTCTCTTCAAACACTAACTCCCCAAATCCATAGCTATTCTCGCTTCTGCCCTTTCTTGGCGCTTCTTCCTGTTCGCTTTTCTTCCGAATATTGGAAAATAAAAATGATTCCTTAAGGGATGTCGGCAGCCAGTCTAATTTCCGCCAAAAATCTTTCTTCCATTTTCCCCTTTCTGCCTCCTCCCCCACCCATCTATCCGATTTCTCTTTCTCAGCATTCTCTCCCCTGCCCCATCTATCTATTCCAACCTTCTCTGTATGCTTCTGGCTTCCCTTTTCTGCTCCCCATCTGCCCAGCTTTCTTTCCCTCCTTTTACCCTGCCTCTCCTTCCCCCATTTGCCAATTCTCTCCTTCCCCCATGTTCCAATCTCTTCCTTGCCGATATCCGCCTGACTGCCTTTTGCTAAATTTTTTTCTGTACCCTGCCAATTCTCCTTACTTTTTGCAGTCCTTTCATGATCTGCCCGCTGGAATTCCGAAAATACACCCTCCGGAATCTCCTGTTTTCCCTGCCCCTCTCTCTGCACTCCTGGCCAGGCGCAATCTTCACTCTTCCCCAAGGATGCTTCCAGCATCTGCCCAATGCTGGCATTTTCCATGCTGCACATCTGGTAAACCTGGTATGCCAAACCTGCTGCCTTCCAATCTTGATGATTAATTCTTTGCAGAATCTGCTCCATAAATCCCTTAAAGGCCTCTGGCAAATTTTTTTCTTTAAATGGAAGATATGTAAAATACAGCCTTCCGTCCTCTAAGTTTACATAAATTAACGGAAATTCCAGACAAAGCCCCTCCTCCCGCAACAGATAATCCGGCAAAACCCGGCACAAATCCTGTATCGCAAACAGCAGCCTTTGCAGCATTCCATAATCCATCCCCTTCCCCGAAAGATAATCTTCCACCTGCTGTTTGCCGCTGATTTCATAAAGATAACTCTGTACGCCGTCCGCCATGGCAGGCTGCATAGACAAAAGGCCTGGTATCCTCTGTTTCTCCAACATACACAACTCATATTGTTCCTGTACGGCTGCCTGCGTTTTGATGCACATATAGCTTTTATATAAATTTCTCCGATACGTAACTTCCACTTTTCCCTCCCTATCTCATTTTGTATCACATCGTTTCCCATTGCCCGACGCCCGCTGCCTGCCCTTTCTTTGATTTACCACAGTCCATGACCCAGAAAGCCTCCCATAGCGGCACCCTCTCAGCAAGGGGCGAAAATACTATTTCAAGCATGATCTCCTACAAGCTCTTCTAACAATTCCAACTGCCGAAAACGCCCAGGCGGATCATATTCCTCCCAGAATTCCTGCTCCTCTGCCAATTCCACTACCTGGCAATACAGTGTAATTCCCTGTGTTAAAAGCTGAAAAATACATAGCAATACAATTGGAACAACCAAAGCGGCTTCGACTGTAAGACTCCCTTTCATAACTGTCACCGCACCAACATTATCAAATAGGAAATCAGCAAAAACGGCACAAAGGCGATCTCCTCCCGCCCCTTTTTCTTCCAGAAAACCACAAGCCCAAGCGCCCAAAGAAAAGAAAACAGAAGCCCTATGATAAACAATTCCAGATTTGCCGCTCCCCCCAGATATACGCCTGTCACCATGAGAAGAATTCCATCCCCCATCCCAATGCTGCCCTGACTGAGCCAACTAATTGCCATAACTGCCAGCCCCAGGGAAATCCCCCACAAAATGCTGTAAATAGAACATGTGGGAAAAAACAGGTGCAGCAACACGCCGCCAATTCCAAAGAGCAGAATATTAGCCGTTGTCAGCTCCTTATTCTTCACATCTTCCCAAGTACACATCCCTAATAATCCCAACAATACATATCTTTGCATAATCTTTCCTCCTACTTTCCGCCACACCGGGAACAGGCTGGCTTACCGCCCGCTTCTTCCTTCCGTATCATGTAAACCGTTCTCTTTAACCCACTGCAATGAATGGTATAGTGATAACAATCCCCCTCATCTGTAACATAGGCCACCGAACCCTTTTTTTTGCCTTTTGTACAATGCCCACAGGCTCCATATTGTTTCAGGCCTTTCAGGCTGGCCGTTGGAATCTGCTTCACGGAAAGCATTAAATGGGTGCAGCTGCGCGTTTCGTGGTACACAGTATCCGTAGGCGTAATATAAACCCACTGTTGTTTTTTCCCTATGCCGTTCGCCCCCTGTTTTCCAGTCCACCGCCGCATTTTGCATCGGTTGGAAAGCTTCACCTTCCGTTTCCCAAAATACCCAAAAGGCATTTTTAGCGTATAAGTTACCTGCGCCACAATATGGCTTCCATCTACTTTTGTATTTTTCCACGAAAATCCTGCCATTCCCAGCTCTATGGGGGACAGGGGGCATCCCTGGCTAACCAGCTTCTGATAAAAGGCTGCCTTTGTCAGGTTCTTGACCTTACTTTCTGACGCATTACGCAGCAAAACGTTTTCCGCCACAGCCTGGTCGAGGGAATTTCCCACCGTATACTGAATCTGAAGCATAAGAAATAAATACAATACCATCCCCACTGCAAAGAGAAATACTGGCAAGGACAAAGCGGCTTCCAGCGTAAGGCTGCCTTTGGGGAGCGTGTGG
Organism: uncultured Lachnospiraceae bacterium; assembly: GCA_910577785.1. GTDB lineage: Bacteria > Bacillota > Clostridia > Lachnospirales > Lachnospiraceae > Petralouisia. The sequence goes on from CAJTNT010000008.1 coordinate 32,958, forward strand.
CAAAGTGCCTCCATCCTTTTAAAACTATAATGCCTGAGAGAGATTTTTTCATTTTCCTTTCCTATAATCTGAGGCACTTTGCCACACGCTCCTTCCTAATAGCAATAAAATCGTAATTACTGCTGTCCAAAATATGAAAATTCCTGGCTGCAGTAAAAATGATATGTTCCATCTACCTTTTTCCCCGCCGTTACAAAACCCAGAAATAACGGTGCCGCCACATACAGCCCCTCTGCCTGGATATGGTAAATCTGCTGATCCATGCGAAAATTCGTTTCTCCTGCCTGCAGCCTTATATTTTGTTCCACCACATCCATGGCACGGTTGACTAATGTATGTTCCCTTACCAGCGCCAACAGAAGCAGCAGGTACTCCCGATAATCCCAACCATCCTCTTCCTCTGTCTTCTTGGCCTCTTGTTTTAGCGCTTCCTTCCCCAGAGCCACATCGCTTTTCCAATCTGACGGCTTTTTCATTAATGGCACTTTTCCGCCTGCCAGCAGAGAACGTACATCCAGAACGCTCTCTATGTAACTCCATGCGAGCAGAATCCCCAATTTTACGGCTTCTATCAGCGGGACAATCCCTGTGAATCCCACGGCTGCCGTTGCCATTTCCAAAGCCAGGGATTGTTTCTTCCCATCCTGCATAATGGTAGCGAAATTTCCCACTTCCCGAAGCAGAAGCAGCTCCTTTACTACCTTTTCCAAGTTTTTTGCATCTGTATCCTTGCCCGCAATGCAATATTCCAGCTCATAATCCAATGCATGCTCCTGGCTTCCCTTTTTTCCACTGCCGGTATAACAGGAGAAAAAATCATTCAGATATTGAAGAAAAAAAATCTTATCCAGGCTTCCCTTCTGCATTTCCTCCATATTGCCCTTCTCCTTTTGCCTGCCTTCTAAGGGCGAAAAACCGACAATTGTTTTGCCTGAAATTCCGGAAGGGTTTTCCACAACTGCCTGTAAAACAGCAGATCTTTTCAACAAATCCACAGATTCTATGGGATTTTCCGGCAGTTCTTTTCCCAGGATCCCTGCTTCCCCCTTTGCTGCCTGTTCTCTGCCCTCACGCTTTGCTGGCTGCACATTTACATTTCCTTCCTCTCCTGCCTGCGCTTCCTCTTTTTGCTTCTCTATAACCTCTGCGTCTTCCACGGCATCTTTGGCCTGATTCCATGTTTTCTCCATCCCCTGCCTTTTGGATGCCAGTTCCTCCCCCTTCCCTAGCTTCTCTTTCCATGCATCTACTGCGCCTGCTGCAAGCTGTTCCTTCATGGCTCTGCATGCCTGCAGCTCAAACGCAGTTCCATTGCCGTCCGTTGCCAGGCCATATCTCACCACTTCCATATTCCGCAAAACCATCTGGAAAAAGGAACTTCCCTTCTGTGCCCAATCAGACTCTCCCATCATATGCCCCTCCAGAGATGCCAGATCCAGCTGCCCTGCCCCGTCACTCCCGTCCAGAAACAGCAGGCGGTAATCCTGCCATAAAGCCGTATGATATTCTCCAAAAGCGGATTCTAAATCCAGCAACAGCCGGCGTTGTGCCATGGCCGAAAGGCTTTGCACCCTTGCCGCCTCCAACAGAGAAAAACAAAACGAGAGGACAAGGGTCAGCGTCAGAGCTAAAAACAGCGTGATGCTGCCCCCCTGCACCTTGCTTGTCGGATTAAACTTTTTTGGCATTTTTTGTAATCTTGTCCAAAATCGTATTTACCAGGCTGCTAATCTGAGACTTAAATACTGTCACCAAGCTAATCAAAACTACAATAATTAATATAACCTCCACAACGCCCATTCCATCTTCTTCCGCTAAAAATGCTTTCCATTCTCTTATCATCTATTATCCTCCTTTTCTGTCTGGCATTCACCCAGCGGCTAACTTTCCCTTCTAAATTCCTCTCCGCTTTCATGTCACAGCAGGCGCACAACAGCCCACCCAAATATTCCTTACAGATTCAGTGTCAGTCCTGCCGGGACGATTAGGATTACCAGCACAATTACCAGCATCATAATCATTGGCAGCATCAATTTCGTGCCAGCTTCTTCCCCTGCCTTTCTGGCTCTGGCTTTCCGCTGCTCAAAGGCTTCCCATTCCTCTTCTTCGAGCAGCCTCTGCATTCCCTTTGCCCCCTTACGTATATTTTGTACGATCAGAGAGGAAAGCTTCCGATATGCGCTCAGACGACACCGTTCGCCAAAGTTTTCAAAGGCACGCAGTTCCCCTATTCCTTCCTGCATTTCATACAGGGTTCCCAGCATTTCCTCATATGCATAGCGGCATTCTATTTCCTGCCTTTCCCTTTTGGTACGGTAAACCAAGGCAATCTTTTCCCATGCCAGGGAAATATTCATCCCTGCCCCCAACAGCAAAGATAGCTTACTGACAATCTCCGGATAATCCGCCAGCATCTGTTGCTGGCGCTCCGTCTCCCTGCGCTTTTTTTCTTCTTTCTCACTCATCAGCAGGCCAACCGCGCCGGCAATTCCCAAAAAGAGTATCTTTATGCTGCGGTTTTCTGTACGCTGCTTCCAATTGACAGCCTTTCCATCTACCTCTTGCGGAAGGCTCAGATATCCGCTCCCTTCCTTTTTGTTCTCAGTTTCCAGCGCCTGTCGGATATGGTCTGCAAATGTTTCCTGTAACGACCTGTCCCTCGGTACTGCGCGCACAAAAAATGTATATAGGCAATTTCTCTCCTGACAGGACAATTCTGCTTTTATCTCTACAATAACAGGGCTTCCCGGCTCTGCCTTCAGCGTCCCGTCCGGCTGGAATACTTCATAATCTGAAAACTGGTACTCCGCCTCCACAGCGCCATCCTGCAAAGTATCTGGCAGCTGCAGCGATTGTGACACTTCGTCCAGAGAAGGGTTTTCACCCAAAATCAGGACATCCAATTCCTGTTTTGCCCGCTCAAAATATTCCTCGCATTGTGCCTCTGTCAATTTCCTCTCCTCTATCTGCACCTCCAGGGGATATCCCTCTAAAATTCCTTCTGCATCCACCAGATATTCCCTTTCCTGGCTTCCCTTCCCCGGCTCGCTTTTTGCAATCGCCTGTTCCTGCCTGGCCACCCCGTCCATCTGCCACAGGGCTGCCGCTATCACAAAGCTCCCCATCACCACCAGGGATGCCTGGCCATATTTCTTTTGCCCTGGAAACTTCTGCTTTAAAATCCACGCTGTCACAGCCGATGCTACCGTACCTGCGATATAGCAACACATAACTACCATTCCCACATCAGAACCTCCGCATTCTGCCTGCCTATTGCCTGTCCTCACACTTACTACACCGAAATCTCCACAATCCGCCTGCCTATCAAGTAGGCTGCGCCATAGGCCGCCAGGCAGGCTGTCATAATTACTGCTCCCAGCCAATTCCCATAGAGAGGCTCCAAAAACTCCGGCGACGTGGCTCCCACATAGAACAGAATTCCAAACGGCATCAAGTTCATAAGGTTCATCTCCATCCGTTTGGAGGCCATCACTGTTTCAATTTCTCTCTTTACCTCTGCCTTCTGCCGTATTTTATCCACAGTACGGTTAAAAATCTTCATGAAATCTCCCCCGCTGCGCTTGGCAAAGGCAAATACCTGTGTAAAACTAATGATTTCTTCTATCCCGCTCCGTTCAGCCAAATCCTCCAATAATTTTTCCAGTGGGATATTCCATGCAGCCTGGCGGTTAATATTGCCAAATTCTTCTGCCATAACCGTATGGGCGCCATAGAGCTTTACAAACTCCTCCTGCGCCTGCACAAAGGCATTTTCCATTGCATAGCCTGCCTTAACGGCTGCCGAGGCCATCTGCAGCATCTCCCGGAAATGAAACAGCATCTCCTGCCTGCGTTTGCGCATCAGGGACTCCCTGACCGCCTTCCTCACAGGGACACAGAACACAGGGAGGGAAAGCATCCCCCAAAAGCTCCGATAGAAGAGCCACGACACCATGCCTGACAGCACAAATGTAATGCCAATGCACAAAAACCTCTCCCGCCAGTTCATCCGATAAACATGATAATCCCGCATACCCTCACTTCCCCCTCCTGCAGGGATCGCCCAGCCCTGCCGCATAGAGCTTTCCCTTGTGTATCAGCTCTCCCTTTTTCTCCCATCTCCCTACAATCTGCCCTTCCTCCCCTTCTCCCATTTCTGCAAATTCATACAGTGGATGTAAGCGGATTTCTCCCTGTTCTATGCCATCCACCTCCATAATAGACAGCATCCGCCTGCTCTTGTCCCGCAGCCTGCCCAGATGCACCAACACGTCTACTCCTGCCGCAATCTGGCTGCGAATGGCTGTCAGCGGCATCTCCATCCCCATCAGCACCATTGTCTCCATACGGCTAATCATGTCCTGGCTACTGTTCGCATGGCCTGTGCTTAATGATCCATCATGCCCAGTATTCATTGCCTGGAGCATATCCAGGCATTCTGCACCGCGGATTTCTCCAACGATCAATCTATCTGGGCGCATGCGCAAAGCCGTACGGATCAAATCCCGCACCGTAATCGCCAGCGTCCCTTCCGCGCCAGCATTGCGCGTTTCTAAACGCACCAGGTTTTCCACCCCCCGGATCTGCAGCTCTGCGGAATCCTCTATGGTAATGACACGTTCTGACTTGGGGATAAACGCTGAGAGGGCGTTGAGAAATGTTGTCTTGCCAGAGCCTGTGCCGCCAGAGATAAAGATATTGTATCCCGCCTCTACCAGCGTTCGAAGGAAGGCTGCGCACTCTTCGCTGATGGAACCCTTTGCAATCAAATCCTCCATCCGCAGGGGATGCCTGGGAAACTTGCGGATGGAGACCACCGGCCCCTCCAGGGCAATGGGCGGAAGCACTACATTTACCCTGGAGCCATCTGCCAGCCGGGTATCTGCGATGGGCTCCGCCGCATTGATGACCCGGTTATGGCTGCCAACAATCTGCTGGATAATGTCTTCCAGCTTTTCCTGGGAAGAAAAGCTCCTGTTCCAGGCTATCATCTCCCCCTTTTTCTCATAGAAAATATGATCTGCGCCATTTACCATAATCTCTGAAATATCATCCTCATTCAGCAGCTCCTGCAGCACGTCCAGCTTACGCAGGGAATGGAAGACCTGCATCCGCAGCTCCCTACGCCAGTTCAGGGGAATCACCCGCTGCTTTGCCTCACGGCAGATTTCCTCGTCAATGGCCGCCAGCAATTCCTCTTCCTCATGCTCCCGTGTCATATCCAGCTGCGCAAGGACATTTTTCCTAATCTGTTCCACGCTGCACCCCCATCAGGCTCCTGACATAGTCCCCCAGGCTTCCCCACAGCCATTGCTGCAGCCATTGCCCGCCCTGGCAGGGCATGGGCTGCATGGGCGGGAGCGTAAGGCAAGCCATCCTCTCCCGCAGCGCCGGCCGCTTCTGCCTGTCCGCCATCTGGCAAAAATGCTGCAATGGCGCTTCCTGCATCCCTCCTGGCTCTGTGAGGATGTAAACCTTGCTGCACGTTTCCATTAGTTCAAAAAATCCTGGCACCATCATGCCAAAATCTACAATAATCAGGCTGTACCCACTCTGTTCTTCCAGAATCTTGAGAAACGTAAGGTAGTCCTCCTTGCGGATCTCGCCCAGGCAGATACTGTCCTCTGCTGGCGGAATATAGGAAAAATCTGCCATATGGTAAACGGCGCTGCCGATGGAACCAGAAATATTCCCATTTCCCGCCAGGCATAGATACATGACGTCCACAAGATCCTTCTGGTATCTCTCCTGAAACCATCCTCCGAAACCGGCACATTCCTTCAGGCTTACATAGAGTACATGTTCCCGCTGTGCCAATATCTGCGCAAGGGTTAGGGCGAACGGCGTCTGCCAGATGCTATGCCCCGGAGAATAAATGCCAATCAGCTCATGGCGGAAGGAAGCTGCCTCCCCCTGTCTTCCATAAGCCTGATAATATGAGAGAATTTCTCTTACCATCTGCGAAACAGGCTGATACTTATCCAATCTTGGCAGTCCTTTTGCCGCTTCTGGCAACTCCGGCTCCTCTGTAAGGTCACAGAGCCACATCCATAGGACGCCTTCCTGCCTGCCAGCATCTTCTTGCTGTGTCTTTGGAAACCGCCGCAGAATATCCGGGCGTTCCAAGAAACCCTTCCCTACCAACACGATATCCGGCTGCTGCTGGTCAAGATATTCCAAAAATAGCGTCTCTTCTGAAAAGCAGCATCCCAAAAACTGCTCCTTATTTTCCTGGGAAATCCATGCCGCAAGCCGTTCCCCATATGCCGGGTCTGCATCGCAGACGGCAATTGTTATTCTTTTCAACCAATCACCCCCATAGTGATTCCATATCCAATTAAAATTGCTATTGAAAAATGAATGATGTGCTGTTTTCCTTCTGGTTCTTGGGGATACTTTAAGATCCTGCCTTCTGCTAAGGACTGCCTCACATAATTCCCAAAGACCGCCAGGCGTGCGATTAGGCTGCGATGATAGGCCATTTTGCATAAAGACATGCATGCGCCAACAAGAAAAGATGCTGCCATTGTAAGAAAAAGCCATTGAAACCCACAGATACCGCCGACTACGGAAAACAATTTGATGTCGCCTGCCCCTAGGGCACGCATAAGAAACAAAAGAAATAATAAGATAACCGGAATAGAAACGTTTATTAGAAAAACGCCTGCCCCTCCTAAGCCAGATTCTAAAACCTGGAAGAAAAAGCCCATTGCTAACCCTCCTAAAATCAGCCGGTTACTGATCTTAGAATACCTAATGTCCATGACCGCTGCCGCCGTCAGCAGCGCCAGGCAGACCATTGCCTTGCTATTCCCACTGCCCCACCTCCGTTCCTCCTCTTATTTTATTCCTGCAAAGCTCAAATTGCTATTGCCTGCAGGTGTTGAAACAGATTATAAATCAAAAATTTGCTTTTGTAAAGTAAGCTCGCGTAATTTTTTCATTTTTGGCAATATATCACAAAAAACGATAGAACAAAATAGCATAAATCAGCGCAAACCCGCTGATACCAAGGGTTCCGACTGTCAAAAGGCTGACGGGATTAATTCCTGCCGCCACGGCAATCCCCTGGCTTTCCAATAATTTGTTGACAATACAGATGCCGATTGCCCCTGCAAAAATGCGCAGCGCAAAGGCCACCATCACCGCCACGGCCGACCTCTGTTTCATGACCCCCATGAAAAGCACCAGCACACAGATACCAGCAATCGCTGCAATCCCATAATATTTCTCCATAGCGCGCCCTCCTTGTCCGTTTTGCTTAAGCCACAGCTGCCCTTGGACATTATTACTCTGGCGGTTAAATATCGTACCATCTTACTTGCCCAAATCTCCCTCTGCTGCGTTGTCATCAATCGCTGTAGCACTCGCTACAGCTCAATCTTCCGCCTTGCATAGGAAGATTTGTTCTGCGCAATCTGGTGCGATATTTAACCGCCGGAGTAATATTATTAGTAACTATTTGTCTATCCTAAATATATTGGGAATTGGAAAATTTTATGACTTTTTTGTATAGATTTGGTACCATCTGCTTATACTTTAAGTAAGAAAGGCAAATCAATGCCGCAGAAAAAGGAAAGGAGTAACTGTCTTGTGTACCTTCACAGTTACTGAAAGGGTTGCTTATGTTTCAGATTATAAAAAAGCAGATGCCGCACAGCACCGCCTACGCCGTACTTATTGAGGAACTGGAAAAGGCCAGATATGATCTGGCCCTTGCCTATGATAATTTCCAGAATGCCATGGAGCCGGACTTGATCGACTGCTGCATCTATCAGGTTAACGCCCTGCAAATGCGTTACAAATTCCTGCTCACAAAAGCAAAGCAGCTCAACATGGAAGTGCCTTATGCCAAAAACCCCCTTGAACTATCTGAGCCTTGAAGGGTCTCCGTTAGCCTCCCCTTTTGGTAGGTCATACCTGCAACTACTTGCTGCGTATGCTGCATCAAAGGCGCCGACGTGTCCTGCCGCGCTGCTTCCACAAAGCCCTCATAAAGGTTCCCTATAATCCTTTGGGCATCCTGGATATTCTGCACTTCATTTTTGCAAACTGCCATAGACAGATGCTTATTTACAAACTGGTACGCACGATAGAGGCTGCCTGCAATCGAATAGGTAAAATCCAGGTCATCCATGAGCCGCCTTAACACCTGCTGCGCTTTGCCCACAGCGGACTTAAAGCCAGCATAATCCTCTGGATGAGATGCCTTGGCGTCCTCCAGATAGGCAAATAGGATATCATACATAATCACTACCATGCCGCCCCGGTTGCAGCAGCTCAGCCTGCGCGTAAACTCCTGCTTCTTCTCCTGTGTCATAGAAGCCTCCTTACTGCAGCAGCTGCAGGACCTGCTGGGGGATGTCGTTTGCCTGGGCAAGCACAGAAGTCGCAGCCTGCGAAAGCACATTATATTTCGTGTACTCTGTCATCTCTGCCGCCATATCCACATCCTCAATTCTCGACAATGCCTGGGTCATATTCTCCTCTGTAGCATCCAGGCTGGTCACCGTATAATCCATGCGGTTCTGGTAAGCCCCAATCCGCGAACGCACCTCGCTGACTTTGGCAATGGCATCGTCCAATGCGGCAATGGCACGGTCTGCGCCGCCCGTTTTGCAGACGTCAAGCTTATCAAGATAAAGGCTGCGGGAAGATACTTCAGGAATCCGAACGTCCACCGTCTGGTTCTCATTGGCGCCAATCTGCATAGTCATCATGCCGATGTTCGTAACATCCATCTTCACTTCTCCAGTTGTTCCAGGAATTACTTCAAACGTCATCTTGAAACCATTTCGATCGGAAATGGAAGCATAATTCCCATTTGTCTGGATCGTAGCCTGGCTGCCGAAGCCTTCATCATACCGTCCAAACCCAACCTGCACATCCTTGCCGATTTCCTGGCGATCCAGGTCAATGCCCAGAAAATCAGCCAGCGCTGCGTTATCGCACTGCACATGCACATTATAGGAGCTGCCATACTCGTCTGACAGGAATACAAGGTATCCTCCCTGGGACACATCGACCGGCACATACTTGCCGTTTTCTGGCAGGCCGTCCGCTGGCCCCTGCGTATTGGTTACCATCAGGTTCACCTGGCCGCGTTCTGCGCCTTCGCGCATCTTGTCATAGACTTCTGTAAACGTCTCGCCTTCTTTCACCTCTACTTCCACACCGTTAATGACCACTTTCCCGGCTGCGCCTGTAGGCACAACTGCGTCGCCCCCAATCCTGCGCGTGCCTTCGATTACGGCATGCTCCGCATCTGCCGTGATCTCCACCGTATAGATATTGGAGGTTACAGAGTCGGAAATGTCAATCCTGGTGATGCCGCGGTTATCCGGGTATACGCGCTGATCCAGGGTGCCGTCTAAAAGCGTCTTGGTATTAAATTCTGTATCCCGGGAAATACGGTCAATTTCTTCCCGCAGGGATGAAATCTCCGCCTGGATGGCCTCTACATCATCTGGCATATTCGTCTCGTTCGCCGCCTGGACAGAAAGCTCGCGCATTCTCTGGAGCATGGCGTGAACCTCATTTAAGGCGCCGTCTGCCGTGTCCAATACGGAAATCCCATCGGAAGCATTCTGAGAAGCCTGGTTCAGGCCCATAATCTGGGAACGCATCTTGCTGGCAATCGCCATGCCGGCAGCATCGTCAGCAGCGCGGTTAATGCGCAGCCCGGTGGAGAGACGCTCAATGGATTTTGCTACGCTGTTGTCAGTGTTCAGTAATTTCCTGTTGGCAATGTTTGCCGACATATTGTGATTAATTTTCATGATGTCTACCTTTCCTTATAAACTGCCTCAGGCAAAAGCAGGAGGCGTATTTTATGGACTTCGCGGCATCCTTGCCTAAAACATAAGCCGGATCTTCCCTGAAGTGGCTTATACATTCGTTTCCTTCAGCTCCTCCAGGAATGCCTTGGCCATCCCATATAAGGCCTTGGTCTGCACCTGGTAAGATTCTGAACCCTGGTCTTTCGGAGACGGGGACTCCCTTGCAGGAATACCTGGCAGCTCCACCCGGCTGCTATGTATACAGTTTAGCTCCCATTGGCTGCCCTCGCCCTGCTCCAGACGGCCACGCAGGCTCTCTTCCCGGCTGCGCAGTTCCTCAATGGTCTGGCGGGAATCGGAAACGATATAACCTTTCACCGAATCTGGCTGTACCTGGAAACTGGCTGCCACTTTCCCCAAGCTTGGGGATTCAAATAGGACATCCAGCCTGCCGCGTTCTTTTTTGCCGCGGACAATCTTCAGCTGGACATTGGTCAGCTCGTCTGCTACCAGCACGGGGATGGCATACGTCTCTTCTTTGGCGAGGCGGGTGCCTAATTCAATCTGCTGGTGGAGAATTTTCATTTCCCGAAGATCCATATTGCGGATATCCGGGGACTCAATCATGGTCTTCATGACGTTCTCTGCAACCTCAGCCAGCTTCTCCTGCGCCTCTGCCATTTCCTCGGGGGTTTTGACTGCCTCGGCAAAGTCTTCTAAGAGCGCTTCCTTTACCTCCTCCAAGTCAATCTCCTGGCCCAGGCTCTCATGGGAGAAAAGGGACTTAAACACATTGCGGCCTTCCAGGATACGCGTAGCCGCCATAATATTGTACGCCGTCAAAGGCATGTCATGGCCGTTCAGCATCTGCAGAACCTGTGCCTCTGCCTCCTTGGCCCTTGAGAATTCCTGCAGCTGCTGCCGATAGTAGGATTCCTCTGTGGCTGGGTCTGGCTGAGTCTGGCGCAGCTGCCAGAGCAGTTCCTCCGGGGTCATCTGCGATACGTCGCCCGCGGCCTGCGCCTGCTGGATTCCCTCTGGGGTCACCATCGCAAATGCCCCCTTTGCGCAGTCCGTTTGGTAAGCGGACTCAATTTGCTGGGAAATGCTTAGATCCGAGACAGAAACCTCCTCTGCCTCGCCAAAGCTGTCATCCACAGAGACATTGATGCCTGCCGCACGGTTTGTCCTTACGGCTGACAGCAGGTTCTTAACCGTCAGGTCTGCGCCCTGATGGACAAGCGCGCCTATCACCGCGCCGTCCGTCTTGTCTATCTGGCGCAGCAATCGGTAAATGCCAATGTAGCTGTCACGCTCCTGGGGCGTGATCTCCTGGCGCTGTTCTAATTTGTACAGGAACTTGCTGAACTTCTCTCCGTTTTCCCCATCTATACGGGATTTGATTTCCTCCGCCTTGGCATTGAGCTGGTCGACGCTCATTTCCAAAGGATTCGTCCCCTCGCGGATCATTTCCATCACGACTGCCGGGGACAAGTTCTGGAATAAGTTCTGTACCTTCTGGTCAGCCGCTTTCATCTGGGCAATGGAGGATTCTGTAATCTCTATCTGATTATATGCTAAAATGCGGACAGCCCGCTGGTTCGGCTCGCTGGCTTCAAGACCCAAATCTTCGAGGATAAGATCCACATTCCGGAAAGCCTTCTGGATGGAATCCCCAAGATCCGCCCGCGGCTCCGTCTTCAGCGTCTCGTAAGCCTCGCCCGCGCGTTCCAGCTCCGCCTGCCTGGACATTCCTACCGCATGAACCTTTTCTAAGGGATCTGACTGCGGGCTGATTTTATTGAGGATATCGGCAGGCGCTGTCTTCAGTTCCTGCGTTTTGCGGATAGCGCCAGCAAAAAGATCCGTATTTTCCTCTGTGGCCTCTATCCCATTCTGGGAAAGGAGGCTGCTGTAATAGTCGTCTTCCAACGCCTTTAACTGCGCCACGATTTCTTCCAGAGGCTTGGTCTCTATGGAAATGCCACGCTTAAGCAAAGCATAATTCGCCTGCACCGTCATCATAAGCCTGGCTTCCTCCAGCTGGCGTTTGGCGGCAATAAAGCGGATATCCTGGCTGGCCTCTACAGGCGCCGTTACGCCTGCCGCAGAGACAGCTGCCTGGCAACTGCCTGTCTCCAGGCTCTCAATCGTCAAGGGCAGGCCTTTTTCTATCACGCTCCATACCTCAGCATCGGTTGCCTGGGCAACTGTCTCCATTGCCCGTTCTGCCCGGTCAGCAAGGCTGTATCCCTCTAAGATAACAGCATCCGCAGGCCGCCCGCCTTCGGCGATGGCCTCTGTCATGGCCTCCATCACCTGCTCCTCGGCAGGGGGAAGCTGCATCGAATGCAAATCCATGGCGTATTTTAAATTTTCTGCCGTAATTGGCACCTGATGGTCTAACATCCACTGGCTATAGGCCATCACCGTCTCATCCGCCGCCAAGCCAGCCTGGGCAGCCACCTGCCCTACCTGGGACTTCAGGCTATCATCCATAGGCACTGCAGGCGGGACGGCATAAGGGGCGCCGCAAACGCTGTACTGTGCCTTATAGAGGTTTTCGATGGTAGGCGGCAGTTCATTTTCTACCATATACTTTACCATCTCTGGGCTGCTGGCCGTCAGGGAAGACGCCCACGCAAGGGTTTCCTGGCAACCGGAGAGATTCTCCTCTGTTACTGGCAGGTCTGCCTTTTGGATGGCGGATTCCAGCTGATTTGCCAGGGCAGCGCTGCCCGTCATCTCTTCCAGCTGCTGGCTGCTCAATGCATCGCCAAAAACACTGATATCGGCGCCCGCCTGCGCAAGTTCCATCTTAATCTTATCCATTTCCGTAACGATGGCGCCTGCCTCCGTGCTGCCCAAGGAAAAGCCATCCTCCTCCATCAGGCTGCAGTCCTTTTCCGAAGCGGTATTGCAGACAACCTCCATTTGCTCCCGGAATTGCTGCAGTTCTTGCTGCTGGGCTGCCTGCTGAATTTTCTCTATCTGCGATTCTTCGCGGAAAAAAGGCGCGTCTACCTTTGTCTGCTGCACGGAAACTGCCTGAGCGGACTTCACTTCTTCTGCCTGACCAACAGCCGCCTCCTGCACGCCAACGCTTACATCCCCTTTGGCCTCTATCGTGCTGCCAGCCTGGGTAATCTCCCTTATCTTCGTATCATCAACTCTTATGTTCATATGCTATGCCTCATTATTCTTTACCATGGTTTTCCGATATTTAGTATTTCGGTAACTCCCCACAAAAACTTTATGGCCATTCCTCATTCGTTCCTATTCCATATACCCTAAAAATACATTTCCTGCTGCCGCAAACAGCGCATGGCTGTCCTGCAGCCCCATACGCCGGGTACTATTGGCAGCCGGATCATAAAGGATGGTATTGTGTTCGTCATAGCCCACAATCAGCATCGCCTCCTGATCCACCATCGCCAATACCGGCGTGCCTAGGCTTACAAAATACAGTACCTGCTCTACCGTACAGCCCGTCAGATCCATTACCTTCTGGGCGGAAAAAGTCTCCTCCAGGATCTGCCTTGGCGTTTCTCCCTGTGCCAACAGGCCTTGCACATCCAGGCTGATGCCCTTGGCATTTAAGAGGTAGGAAAGGCAGCGCACCAGAGAATCCTCCCCCAACTCTGCCGTATCCAGTGATTCTGCGCCAATGGCTGGCTGATTGCCCTTGCGCCCTCTGGACCAAATGCATTTCTGCCCCTGTCCGATCGCCACGCCCCTGTTTTCATCCGCGCTGGCAATTGCTTCTGTAATCGAAGGTGTGGACAATACAATCTTTCCTGCACTGTAAACGTAATAACTTCCCTCTGCCTCCCCTGCTTCCAGCTCAACCGTACACGGCTTATCCTGCACGACCTCCCTCGGCACTAACACCCGGGATTTCCTGTTATCCTCCTCGCCGCCTCCGTCAAAGGCAAGCTGCACCTGTTTTTGCTTTTGCGCGGTCTGAATGGATTCTACGGTCACTGCCTGCGCTTCCAACTGCTGGCTCTTGATGGTATCCTGGTCAGCAGCCTGATAATTGCCTGCCACTTTTACCTCACGGTTGAGGAAAATGGCATCCCTGTCCACATAAGCCTTTGTCACATAATAGCCATCTTTCTGGTATTCCTTTACCACATTTGCATCTTTGTCCTGGATAATAACTTTATACATGGGAAACCTGTCATTCCCTGCCGCATCCTTGTCCACATCCTCTGCCCGGGCGGCTCCATAGACAAAATCACTTTCCACAAATCCAATCGGCTTTAGATATTCTGCCTTTCCCCCTTCGATCAAACGTTCTTTTTCCCCTTCCAGATCCATGGCCTTCAAAGTGTTGGCCTTCCCATCCTGTGCGCCGTCCTGCCATGCCAGAAACCGGCCTTCTTCAGATACAGCATAGCTGTCCGGGCGCAAGCCCTCCACCAGTTTCCTGACTTCCCCGGATTCCAACGCAATGCCATAGACCTCATTTCCCGCCAGCAGGTAAAAAGTCTGCTGGCTGCTGAGATAAAACAAGTTTCCCCAGTCTGCTTTCAGCATCTGATAAGATTTATCGGAAGGGATGAACAGCGCCTCCTCAATGGCATTTCCTGTATGGTCATAATGGAACACGCTGATCCCCGTCTGCCCCTCGTGGCTGCCCCGGTTCATATAGCCATATACGGCGAAATCAATGTCCCCCTTTTCATCCACCTTCATCACCTCAATCTGGTGGCTGTCATTGTTGTCCCGGGCAGAAATCCCTTCCTGGCTGCGAAAGCTAAAAATCCTTGAAAAACGCCGGCTGCCCTTATGGTAGCCCCAAAGCTCCCCTTCCTGCACAAATGCCAAGGTCTCTCCCTTTTCATCGGTCTTATATTCCACCTCATCCGAACGGATGCCCAGCGTCAGCCCTTCCTTGCCGACCAACGCATTCTCTCCCCGGAAAATCTGGTTCATTGTCCTTTCATAATTGAGCAGGTACATCCTGCTATTCTCACTGTTGTAACGGAGACGGTAATATTCCTCTACATTATAGTATTCTACCTCACCGTTCTCCCCTGCCGCAGTCAGCACATATTTCAGCACAATCGAATTAAAATAGCTGCCCATTTCCTTAATAGAAGGCACGGGAATTTCCAAACGCTCTCCCTTAAAGTCCGCCCAGCACACCTGCTTCAGGCTGGAGTGGATCGTCACCTTCTGCAGCGTGCTGTTATCCTCCAGGCCGTCCGGTTCCAGATAAGTGGCAAGGCTGTCCGCCTGCGCCTCCTGAAACGTCTGCTCGTGAAAATCCAGGGCAAAATCCAGGGACTCCTTCATATAACAATCTTCCATCCAGCAGACCCTCGTGTAATAATTGATCGGCTCCTCATTACAGACAAGCGTAAGCATCAGCATATATTCCTGGTTCTTCTCCAGGATATTCTGAAATCGCAGCGTAAAGGCAAGCTCGCCATTTTCCGCCGAAACGTCCGCCACCTCCCCATCCTCAATCAGCCGCCCTTCCTCCAAAGTCCGCACCTTATAGGATACGTTTCCGACCGCATTATCATAAGCTTTCACTGCCACCGGCAGCGACAGATCCTCCGACAGCGGCGTAATCGTGTCCCGCATCGTACGAATGTCCATTTCCCCCCGGTAGCCATACAGTTCATTTACCTGTATGCCCTCTGGCTTCATATAGACCAGCGGCAAGGTCGCTGGCATCATTTCTGAGGTTACATCCATGCTGCTTGGCCGTGTAATCCCCATCATTACCAGCACCGTCACTCCCATAACACAAATTAATACGATTGCCTTGATGAAACCTTTACGCATTCTGCTTTTCTTCCTTTCTATCCTGCAGTACCGCCAGCATAGGGGACACATGCAGGAATTCCATCACCCTGCGGTATCCCTCCCCTATGCCCTTATCCTCTTCTGCCGCCTGCTCCATTTCTGTCTCTTGCCGTCCTGTCTCTTCCCTCTTTTTTGCTGCCGGCTGCAGATTTTCTCCTTGCCGTTTTTCAGCCGCTCCCTTTTTCACAGCACGGATTAATATATTCTTGGGCGTATGCTCCATATCAATAAATTCCAGAAGCTGCACCTGATACCCCCTGCTCTCCAGGATCTGCCCCCGCAGCGCGTCTGTCACCAAGGCGGCCATCCGTTCCTTGATCAGCCCATAACGGAACAATGGCTCCAGCAGCGCATTTTCCATCTGCCCATTTAACTCATGCTGACAGCAGGGCACCGACAGAATTACCTTCGCGCCCCAGCGGATAGCCTTGTCCAAGGCATAGTCAGTGGCTGTATCGCAGGCATGGAGCGTCACCACCATATCTACCCGCTCCACCTCCTGGAAATGGGCAATATCCCCCACATAGAAATCCAGGCCCTGATAGCCATATTTCCCCGCCAGGCGGCTGCACTCCGCAATCACGTCCTCTTTCAAATCCAGTCCGATAATATGCACCTGGTATCCCTTCAATTTCTTCAGGTAATGGTACATGGCAAAGCTCAGGTATGATTTCCCGCATCCAAAGTCTACAATTGTCACTTCCCTGTCTTTGGGGAGCTGCGGGAGTACGTCCTCAATAAATTCCAAAAAACGGTTGATCTGACGGAACTTATCATATTTGGCATGAATAATCTTCCCTTCCTGGGACTGCACCCCGAGATCTATCAGAAAACCTACCTTTTCCCCAGGATCCAGGATATACTTTTTCTTTCTATTATGGGATAAATCCACCTCCCCCATACATCCGCCCCCAGCTTTTTCCTTTACCGTAACCTTTCCCTTCTTGCTAATCAAAACCGTGGCTTGTCCCAGTTGGGAGAAAATATCCAGCTGGCGATATTCTTCTGCCCATCCCAGAACCGTGTGGATGGCTGTTTCCTTGGGGAAATTCTTATGGTATACCTTATTGCCCAGATATTCGCAGGCCTGAAATGCCAGCGCCTCTTTTAACAGCACCGGGCGAAGGCTGATTTTGGCAGCCTTCTTGCGGTCTCTGGGGTTGCTGATAATCATTTTCTTTAGATTCTCATTCAGATATTTTTCTAGAACTTCCTGCAATCTTTCCATAAGCGAAACCTTTCTCTATTTTGTGTATTGGGAAATAATATGTGATATTTTAGCAGCCGTTTCGTGTCTCTTTCATGCCTGCCTTGTATATGGAACCGCACGTCTAACATGCCTGTCTCGTATAGCGAACGGTACAGCTTTTTCCTGCCTCGTATAGCGACTCGTAAATCGGG
The DNA here is from genome assembly GCA_910577785.1 of uncultured Lachnospiraceae bacterium. Lineage (GTDB taxonomy): Bacteria > Bacillota > Clostridia > Lachnospirales > Lachnospiraceae > Petralouisia. Next base: position 49,961 of record CAJTNT010000008.1, read on the forward strand.
TGGAAATGTATTTTTATTTTCCAGAACGATTCGCTATGGAAGGAGGAAGGCCACAGCAGAAACGCGCTCCCGCTCTGAGCGGGATGTAGCAGTACTAAGCCCGAAAACACCATGCCAGATACTGACATCCCTTTAAGGTTTCCTTATTCCTGCCTGCGCTTTGGCATATAAGGATCCCTTTGGATTTCCTTATGTGGCTCTCCTCTTTCCTCCGCTACGAAATAAAAATCTGCTGCTTCCCCCTTGCAAAAACGGGAATTTTCTAGCTTGTAAAATATTGTGGCTTATGCCCGCCAATAACTACCACCAGCGGTGGCATCGTTTATGGCGGCATCTGCGCTGGTACATTTCATTATATAAGAGCACTTCTATCAAGTTCTGCAGGCCATTGCCTGGAGGCGGAGGCGGCATCCCTGGGCCTCCTGGCGGCCTTCCCGGGTTCCAGCCTGGACCTCCCGGCGGCCTTCCCGGGTTCCAGCCTGGGCCTCCCGGCGGCCTTCCCGGGTTCCAGCCTGGACCTCCTGGCGGTCTTCCTGGACCTCCTGGGCGCATTTGGGATACCAATGTACCCTCCAATGGGAGTTCCTCTGCCTGCATATCGCCTTCATACCGTTCCTCTTCATATTGTTCTGCCTCATAGGCTCCTGTCTCGTATTGCTCCGCCTCATACTGCCCCGCCTCATACTGCCCCGCTTCGTATTCCCCTGTATCATATGCCTCTCCTGTGAGATCCGTCTTTTGTATCGCCATGCTGTTATAAATCCTGTTTACAATCTGGTTCAGCATTACCTTATCTGGATATTCGTCGAACATCAGGCTTCCTTCATATTCCATCTTATCACATTCATCTTCCACCATCGTCTGAATAGAGCGCACTTCCTTGGGATACATATCCTTCAGCTTCCGCATATCCCTCTCATACTCCAGCTCTTCCATATACACGCTCTGCATCGGATATGCCATATAAAAAGGCATTTTGGATACGTTCCCGTCTGCAATCCCGTAGAACATCCTCTGTTTATAGTCCACAGCTTTTCTCCCAATTTCCTGTTTTCTACTATTGTATGCCTCTTCTCCATTTCTGCTACAATGCCACACACACCGCTGCCAAATGCCCACATACCCCTGCATCTTATTCGCCTGTTATCCGCCTAACCTTCCTCCAATTTCCACCAGTATAACACACCCCCTCCCATTTTGCCACTGCCCTGTTTAAAAAAGATAGCATAACAATTCAGGGCGATATTCAGAGTTTTGCCGCGCAAAAATCATCACCTCTCCCCCTCTCAACAAATTTATACAAATTTTATAATTTTTAAGAAAATTTCCATAGGATTTTGTCTATAACACTGGTATAATACTATTGTTCCTACTAGAATCCTATAAAAATAGCTCTTAACGAACTGATTTTTGGAGAAGGACTCCTATGAAATTACGAACCAGACTAATAATTTCGTTCTGTATCATTATATTCGTCCCCGTGCTGCTGGCAGTCGCTACCATGTGGGGCTTTGGCCGCTACCAGATGCGGACGCTCCGCCATATTTACAATATGGATGGAAACGCATATGATTACTTTGTCAATTCCTTTAAGGTACTCAGCCAATTCACCAAGGATACGTATGAATCCTTGCAGCAGGTAGCCAAGGATACCCCAGATAAGCTGTCCGATCCCTCATACTTAGATCAGGTCAACCAGGATTTATCCACCAAGTATTCCTACCTGATTGTCCGTAAGGATCAGGCGCTTATCTACACAGGCTTTGGAAATGGCCCCGCCCTGGAAGATCTGCTCCCAGAATACGATGGCGAGGCTTCCCCTAACCCGGAATCTGTCTCTTATCTGGACGGCGAGGAACAGTCCCTGGTGCGGCAAATTGACTTCCATTTCAGCGATGGCCAGGAAGGAAGCCTGTTTATTGTCACTGCCATGGAACAGATTCTTCCTGAAGTAAAAGGCATCTTAATAGATTTGCTGATTTCTGTCGTGCTGATTTTGGTCTTTACCGCCGGCATGCTGACCATCTGGATTTACCAGGGAATTATCAACCCCATCCGCAAACTGAAGTCTGCTGCCCAGAACATCAAGGACGGCAACCTGGATTTCCATATGGAACCCTCCAAACAGGACGAAATCGGGGAATTGTGCCAGGCCTTTGAGGAGATGCGTTTCCGCCTGAAGGAATCCGCGGAAGAGAAGGTTTCCGGCGAAAAGGAGAATAAGATACTCATCCGCAATATTTCCCATGACTTAAAGACCCCCATCACCGCTATCAAGGGCTATGTGGAGGGCATCATGGACGGCGTGGCCGACACGCCGGAGAAGCAGGACAAATATATCCGCACCATTTACAATAAGGCCAATGAGATGGATAAGCTGATTGACGAGCTGACCCTCTACTCTAACATCGACACCAACCGCATCCCCTACAACTTTAACCGTATCAATGTAGCGGATTACTTTGACGACTGTGTGGATGAAGTAGGCCTGGACTTAGAATCCAAAAATATCAAACTAACCTATATTGATTATGCAGACAAGGATGTCCTAATCATCGCAGACCCGGAACAGCTCCGTCGGGTCATCCACAATATCATTGGCAACTCCATCAAATACCTGGATAAACAGCAAGGATTTATCAGCATCCGCATCCGGGACGTGGGGGATTTTATCCAAGTGGAAATTGAAGATAATGGGAAGGGCATTGCTGCAAAAGACTTGCCCTATATTTTTGACCGCTTTTACCGCACGGACGAGTCCCGCAATTCCTCCACTGGGGGCAGCGGCATCGGCCTCTCCATCGTCAAGAAGATTATTGAAGACCACGGCGGCAAAATCTGGGCAAACAGCAAAGAAGGAACCGGTACAATTATGTATTTCGTAATCCGCAAATATCAGGAGGTAGCAAATTGAGCAAAGTATTAATTATTGAAGACGAAGTGGCAATTGCCGACCTCGAAAAGGACTATCTGGAATTAAGCGGCTTTTCTGTAGAAATTGAGAATAATGGGAACCAAGGCCTGCTGCGAGCCCTGAAGGAAGATTTCGATATGTACATCCTGGATCTTATGCTGCCTGGCGTAGACGGCTTTGAAATCTGCAAGCAGATCCGGGAGAATAAAAATACGCCCATCCTGATGGTATCTGCCAAAAAGGACGACATTGACAAGATCCGCGGTTTGGGGCTGGGCGCAGACGATTATATCACTAAGCCCTTCTCCCCCAGCGAGCTGGTCGCCCGGGTGAAAGCCCATCTCTCCCGTTATGAACGCCTCATCAACAGCAATGTGCAGGAGAATGACATCATTGAAATCCGCGGCCTGAAGATTGACAAAACCGCCCGCCGCGTATGGGTCAACGATGTGGAGAAGCAGTTCACCACCAAGGAATTTGACCTGCTGGCCTTCCTTGCCCAGAACCCGAACCGCGTCTTCTCCAAGGAAGAGCTGTTCAGTGAAATCTGGGATCTGGAATCCGTAGGGGATATTGCCACCGTTACGGTGCATATCAAGAAGATCCGTGAAAAAATCGAATACAACACCACCAAGCCGCAGTATATTGAGACTATCTGGGGCGTTGGCTATCGGTTTAAAGTATAATCCGAAGTTCCTATTCCTTTAACCGTAAATCAGGAATATCTTTTATAAAGGCAGGGATCTGTATCCCTGCCTTATTGCAGCATCCTCTTACCTTGGCCTTCTTCCGGAAAAGGCAGCTCTTTCGTAAAATAACATCCCTCTTTTCTGCTCCCTTACAAATGCTTCCTGTACTTACTCGGCGAGATCCCTGTACTTTTCTTAAACACTTTTGTAAAATAATAATAATCCTTATACCCCACCATCTCCGCAACCTGTTCCACAGAAAGCCTCTCGTCTGCCAGCAGTTCTTTGGCCTTCTGTATGCGTTTCGACGTTAAATACTTGGTAAATGACATCCCCTGCATTTCCTTAAGTTTGACGCTTAAGCGGCTTTCACTGATATGGTATTTCTTTGCCAGCCCCTGTAGCGTTATCTCTTCCTGATAGGATTCCTGAATCTCCATAACAATCTGCTGCATAACGCTAATTATTTCCTCGGACTCCCTCCCCTCTCCCTTGCTCTCCTGGCAATCTCTTCCTTCCCAACTTCCTCCTTCTGCTTCCCCACCCTTCGCTTCCCACCGCCTTATTATTTTCCCCAAAGCCTCCTGCAGCCTTTCTGGCTCCACCGGCTTGAGCAGATAATCCTTTGCCCCATACCGCAGCGCCGCCTGGGCATAGGAGAACTCGGCATAGCCGCTCAGTATAATCACATCCACATCCAGCCCCTTTTCCTGGACTTGCTGCAGCAGCTGCACTCCGCTCAGCCCTGGCATCCGTATATCCGTAATCAATATCTGCGGCCTTTTCTCTTCCAATTCCTGCAGCGCCACAATCCCATTCTCTGCCTCCCCCACAACCCGCAAAGGCAGCTGCGACCTGGCAATCAGCTTTTTCAGGCCAATCAGTTCCCATGTCTCATCATCCGCCAAAACAATGTCATACATCGCTAAACTATTTCCTCCTCTACCCTGTCTGGTATCATCATCGTAATCCTCGTTCCCCTTCCCTCCTCACTCTCTATCTGAAAAAAGGCTTTTTCCCCATAAAAAAGCCTCAGACGCTGACAGATATTCGCCATCCCGATCCCCCTCTGGCGGCTGCTTCCTTCTGCCTCTGGATTCCCATCCCCTTTGCCCTGGTGATGGTTCTCCTGGCATTTCTTCTGAATGCAGGCCTCCCTCATGCTGCCTATCTGTGTACGCAAGGCGCTCAGTTTCTCTTTCTCAATGCCGCATCCATCGTCTTCGATGACAAACCGCAGATACCCTTTGCCCTCCATCCGCACAGAAGCTTTTACGCTGCCTCCTTCAATCTTCTGCTCCAGGCCATGGAAGACAGCGTTCTCAATCAAAGGCTGCAGCAACAGCTTAATCACCGGCTTCTGCCGCGCTTCCCCATCCGTTTCTGTAAGCACATGGATCCTCCCACGGAACCGATGCTCAATAATATTGGCATATTCCTGGATATAATTCAACTCCTCTTCCACCATTACAATATTCCCCTCCCTTACCGCAAAGCGGAATACCTTCGCCAATGCCAAGGTAATCTCCGCAATTTCATCTTCGTCATGGTACAGCGCCATCGCCCGGATGCAGTCTAAGGTATTATATAGGAAATGAGGATTGATCTGGTTGCGGTATGCAGAAATCTGCAGCTGCTTTTCGGCTGCCTCCATCTGATACGTACGTTCCCGTGCATCCTGGATTAACATATTCTTTTCCTCAATGCTGTCCAGCATCTGGTTCAGGCTGTTTTCCACGCGCCCAATCTCATCCTCCCTGCGTACGCTAATCCTGTCCCTAGGTTCTGAGGCAACATGTTTGACGAAGCAATCCATTTCCCGGATTGGCACCAGCAGACGCCAATAACAGAAGGCAACCATTAAAAACATCAGGCATAACGCCAGAAGATATGCCCCCGTATGGAACCCTACCAGCCCGTCTTCTCCCCCATATAGTTCCCTTGTGGGAATCCTGCTGACAATCTGCCATCCGCCCATCGGCAGCCCAAGGCTGGCCGCCTGATATTCTGAGGAGGATTCCTTCCATCCTTTTCCTATCTTCTCCATATCAGGGCTCCCCTGCGCCGCCAAGACCCTGTCATTTCGATCCAGCAGGTAAATCTGCGTATGCTCTGTGGCCTGCGCCCCCTCCAGAATCCCCATAAATTTATCCGGTTTCATAATCAGGACACACATCCCTATCTGCTGCCCATAAAGCTGGCTGTTCAGGTCAAATATCGGAAAATAAATCGCGTAATAGGGAACATTCGAATCGGAAAAAGAAAACAGGCTGCTGTATTCTAACTCGCTTTTTATCTCCCGGATAACCCCCATGCGTTCCACTTCCTGCGTCCCCTTCCCCATACTGGCAATCAGATCCATCTCCCTGCCATATAGATAAATTCCGGCAATATTCTGTTCCAGCAGGATAGTATTGGAAAATACAGTATTGACGTCTTCGATAGAAATCGCGCGTTCCACAGGATCCTGAAAAAAATAGCTATAAATCGTCGGAGAATATGCCGTCACTGTCGCAATCTGCGTCATCAGCTGGTGATACTCCTCCATCTTCCCCTCTATCTGCGCCATCAGCTGTTGGTTGGTATTCCATATATTCTCCCGCCAGGATTTCTGCATCTGCCAGCTGCTGTACACAAACGCCAGGAAAAGAACCAGCATCAGTATTGCCCCCATCAGGGAAAGCTGACGGAAAACACTCTGTTTCCTCTTTTTCTTCCCTCGCATACCTGCTCCTTTCCTCTCCGCTGCTCCTAAATCATAGCCATCTGCTTTCTCCTGCCTATTCCTGCGGGTTCCCCCTTGCCCTCAGCAACATTTTCTAGTAATTCACTTTTTGGATCCTACTTCCCTGTTCCCGGCAATTTTTCTGATAGGCCTCATTCTTTTTACTGTCCAGCGCACCGATGCCCAATTCCTGCAGCCCCTGCAGCATGTCCTGATATTTTTCCTCAAACTGTGCGGCATCCTCTGCCAGTATAATCTTTGCCACCTGTGAAGCCTTATATTCTGTAATTCTGGATTCCAACGCTTTGGCCTCCTCATCCAGAGAAAAATTTAGCAGAGAATTGTTATACTTGTGGGTTTCCTTTGCCTTCCCATAAGTAACCCGGATTTTCTGGTCGGCCTCTTCCCTGCTCCCTTCCTCATAAGGTGCAATTACATGGCGCTGCCAAGCTGTATTGGCAAACATCCACCAGACGCCAATCCCAGTTTTGCCAGAATTTCTCTCTACTTCCTTCCAGCTATCTTTGCACTGGACAAGGCCGTCCTCCCATTCGTAATACATACCCTCCTCCCCATAGTTCCATAGCAGCATCCCCTCGTTGCTGGTCATATAATCCAGCCACTTCGCCAGTTCCTGCGGATGCTCGCAGGACTTAGAGAAAAAAGTGTTAATCCAACCCAAAGAAGCTGTTTCCTCCTTGCCATAGACAGGACGCTTGCCCTTTTCCGAAAGGATTGGACCAGAAGTTACCCATTCCTCAGGATCCACGTCAATATTCGCCGTATTCCCGACAAAGCACAGCACCTTCCCCTCTTTCAGCAAATCCCGCAGCTCTGCATTTGACAGCGTCAGCATTTCTGGCTGCAGGTACCCGCATGTTATCACTTGATTTAAGAACCACAGGGCATCCTTCATTTCCGGCTGCAAGAAAAAATCAATATATGTCCCGTCCTCTGTTACCGACTCTGCGCCAAAGGTATCCCGAAGGAAAATTAAGGTAGAATCCTGGTAATTCTGCCCATCCAGCAGAAGTGGGATAAAATCTCCTGCTTCCAAAGCCTTTTCCCATGCCTGCAGCACCTGCGTCTCTGTTTTTAGCGCCTCTGTCTTGAGGCCGAGTTTATCCAGCAGCTGTTTATTCCAGATAATCCCATTGTTATATCCATAATCTACCATATCTTGATAGCACTGGGAACTGGGCGGCCATATCTTGGTCACATCCCCGCAGTACAGATGGGAGGGATAAGCATACCAGCCGCCGTCCCTCTGCGCCAGCCCTTCCTTCACGTCCTGCGGGAAATCCTTACGCAAATGGGAATCCGGAAGGTATTGCTCCAACAGTTCCTCCAGGCTCCAGACCTTTCCCGAAGAGACAAGCTGGCTGATGGTCGTCTTGTCCGTTACGGAAATGACATCGGGCAGCTCGCCGTTCGCAAGCATCAGGCGCAGATGGCTGTTGGCGTCCTGCGGCGGAACATTGGTATCTACTACCACATTGGTCTTCTGCGTAATCTTGCCTGTAATCGTGTCTTCCTCTGTCTCCCATTTCGGCGGAACCCAAAAATCCACATCGCAGAAAAGGGAAATATGGACATACTCTTTTGCGCCTTCCTCTATAGCGCCATCCGCACACCCACAAAGCAACAGCGCAACAGCAAAAATACTTAACAGCCATTTTTTCGCTGACAGCTCCCCTCTCCTATTTCCTGTCTTACCGCATAATATTACTTTTCTGCCTGACAGGCTCCCTTGCTTGTTTATCCTCTGGTATTTATCTAACATTTTATCGTCCTTCCCATTTCCCGCCCATAGAGTGTTGCCTCCGCCATTTCCGCATCCCCGCAGAGACACTCTTTTGTTCCTCTGCTGAACGGCGCAAAATGCTTCTCTTTGCTATCCATATATAACTATAGTAACGCATCTTACCATGCATTTCAACGAATATTTCCTAAGCAACTCGCGCGGCCGCCCTTTTCCCTAAAATCTTGCAAAAACAAACAGCAGTATGCAAGGATTCATTTCCCCGCATACTGCCGCTCTTATTATTTTATTACTTTACCGTAATCTTAATCTTCGCTTTCTTGCCATTAAACGTCTTGACCGTAATGACTGCCGTCCCCTTCTTGAGGCCTTTTACCTTACCGGAAGAAGATACGGTTGCCACTTTCTTGTTGCTGGTCGAATACGTCATCTTGTAGCTTGCCGTATTTTTGGGCAATTTCGCCTTGATCTGGTAAGTTTTCCCTCTCTTCACGGTCGCCTTCCTGGCATTCAGGGAGACTTTGCTTGGCGCAGCCTTAACGGTAATGGTGCAGGCAGCTTTTTTGCCGTCTGCCGTAGCTGTGATTTTAGCCGTGCCTTTCTTCTTGGCCGTCACGACGCCCTTCGAATTAACCGTAGCAACACTGGATTTGCTGGTGGTCCATTTTACCTTACGGTTTGTGGCGTTGGAGGGCTTTACAGTGGCTTTCAGGGTAAACTTCTCTTTTACACCTAAAGTTGTTTTCTTCAGGCTTAAGGTTACGCTCTTAACGGCAATTTTATTTGATTTTACGGTTACTTTGCATACAGCCGTTTGGCCATTTATGGTGCTTACGGTTATATTGGCTGTGCCGGCTGCTTTTGCGGTTACGGTACCATTCTGGCTTACTAGTCCAGATAGTCCCATCCTTTGTCCAAATCGGTAGAAATCATCGGCTGGTAGCCTGGCTGCGGAAGATCGTCTACAAAGAGATACCAGCGGTTATCATTGCTGTGATCTTTAAAGACGGCCGGGCCTTCGACAGAGCCAAATCGGGACTGGCCGATATTGCTCTGTACCCTTGTCCAGTTTGTCCCCTGCTTCCACCATTGCTTGTCTGTGGTGACTTCCATAATAATCTGCTCATCATGGCTCTTAGTGATATGATAGGTCTTGTTGCCATTTTGCGCAATCGTGGTGTCAATCCATCCATTTGTGCCGCCATCCAAGAATACGCCGCCATACTATGCAGCCGCCTTCGTGCCGTCCACATACAGAATCGTCTCGGCCTCCGTCAGCACCACATCCACATGGCTCCAGTCCGTCCCTGTCACGGCGGCAGCGCTAGCCGGGCGGCTGCCATTGTTGTTGTAACGCTCAATGGTCGTGCTGCCCCCTTTTATCAATGCGCCAATGAGCGAGAATTAGGCCGAACTGTAAATCGTACCCCCTCCCGCTTTATCGGCAGCAGCATTACCTTGTATCGGCAGCGTCAGCAACCCTAACTGTTTATGTAAGCGGGGAAACGTGGCCAAAGAGCCGCGATGGAGCTATTTCATTTCCATCATAGCCTGCGCGACGGCGAAATCAACCTCCCCGTCAATATCCACGGAATGCCCCTGCTCCATAATATAGGCATAACATTGATGCTTATAGATATTGCGAGCCGAGAATAAATGCTGTGTCTTTAATATATAAATCGCCCCATTTTCACGGTAATACGTAGGCAGGCTCTGCCTTGGGAGAAATGCCAGCGATTCGTCCTCAAAATTTTCCATGGACAGATCCTCTGGCAGCGTATTGCTCCAAAGAGGGGAATGTTCCATCTCGCACACAGACGATACCATATTTGCCTGCTTCTCCATGAACAGCCCAAACGCACCCACAATATCCTCTGCCGTCCGCAGCGGGGACGTAGGCTGCAGCACGGTAACCGTCCCAAATTCCTCCCCTCGTTTCCTGTATTCTTCCAGCACAAAACGCACGGCGTCCCATGTGGATGCTGTATCCGAAGATGTCTGCGCATCCCGCAGGAACGGCACGTCTGCCCCATAATTCCTGGCAATTTCCGCATACCTCTCCGCATCCGTAGACACATGGATCCGCTGGAACATACCTGACTGCTGTGCCACTTCGATCGAATATGCCAATAACGGCTTCCCGCATAATTCCTTAATATTTTTATCTTTCAGGCCCTTCGAGCCGCTCCTGGCTGGGATAATCGCAAGATTCCTTCCCTCCCCCTGCCCGCCCATGCGCTCTGCTTCCATAAATTTTCCATCCTTCACTGCAAATACCTCCATCGTTTCCTACAACATTCCCTGCCAATTCCTCCATAAGACACTACAACGTTCACTGCAAATCTTTTTATAAAACCCCTATGCCCTATCATCACGATTTGTTGCATTTTGTTTCATCATACAATATCTTCTACGCTATTTCAAGATTTAAAATCCGCAAAGTCCCCTAACTTTATGCCCAAAACCAATTGAAATCACTGGCATTTTGTGTTAGCATGGCCTTGGACAGACTCAACCAGAAAATCTTGTGAGCGAGGAAACCAAATGCAGATTACAGAGCAGCTACGGAAGCCGGTGAAGGAGGTAAATTATCTGAATGTAGAGAATACAGACAGATACCGCCCCATACTTCGGTTCTTTTATTTAAAATATGAACGGATGAAATACTGGCTCTACCAGGAGGACGTCTACGAAGCCCTGCGGGAAGATCCCTATTTCGCCCACTACACCATAGAACAGTGCCAGCAGGATCTGGCAACGCTGGCAGGCTGGGGCAACCTGGTAACGATCCAGGATTCCAAGAACGTCCGCACACTGGAAGAATTTAAGAACCGCAGATACCAGTACCAATTGTCCGAATATACGGTTGAGATTGAGCGTATGGTGATACGCCTAGAGAACTTGCTGGTGGAGGGCGCCTCCCTGGAACCCTCCCTGCTGGAGCGCATGAAAGAAGCGCTGGCCAGGCTCCCGCAGATGGCAGACGCCCCCATCGGCCAGGCCTATGGCTGGTGGCAGGGGCTGGAGAATGACTTCGTACGCCTCAACCAGAATTACCAGGACTATATGCGCGCCCTCAACAGCGCACGAGCCGAAGAACTGATGCGCACCCAAGAATTCCTGGTCTTTAAGGACCATCTGATTGAATATCTCCGCACGTTTGTCAAAGCATTGCAGCAGAATGCCTCAATGATCGAAGCAACGATCCGCAATGCAGATTCCGCACAGATCGAGCAGATCCTGGAGAAAATTGTCGAATACGAAATGAATATCCCGCGCATTGACGCCCAGCCGGAGCACACTGCCATCCGCGAGCGCATGCATGGGAAATGGCTCAGCATAGAGGAATGGTTTGTAACGAAAGGAACCCAGGAAGCGGAGGCCTCCAAAGTATTTGATGCCACCAACGAAATCATCCGCAAAATCACACGCTATGCCACCCGGCTAAGCGAAATGAGCAACCTGGGCGCAAACCGAAGGGAAGAATATTTTAAAGTTGCCGAGATGTTTGGCAAATGCCAGCAAATCCATGAGGCGCACCGCCTGGCCGCCTGTGTATTTGGCATAGAAAGCCCGCTGCACCTAAAGGGAGACATGCCCCGGGCAACTGACAGCATCCACAGCAGTATCTATGAGGAAGATCCCTGCATCATAAAGCTTGCGCCAAGGACGCGCACCTACCATGAGAAAGCCAACCGTCCCCAGATTGCAGACCAGTCCCAGGAACAGGCGCGCATCCGCCAGGAACTGCTGGAACGCCTGCAGCGGGAACGCGCCTTGCTGGACAGCTATATCCAGGACAGCCGCCTGGACTTTGCTGCCTTGCCGACCATTGAGCCGCAGATACGGGATACCTTCCTGCTCTGGCTGTCGAAAGCCTTAGAAAATGAGCACCAACGGGGCAAAACCGAAGACGGGAGGACGTACCACCTGGAAGGCAGCTGGGAGGAAACCTGCATCTTGCACTGCACTGACGGGACGTTCCAGATGCCGGCATTTGTTATCTGTTTTGAAGATTAATGCCAAGGGGATCATCGTTTTATGGGTATTTATACTTGGCAAACGGACGCTGCTTTGGGCAAACCAGCTGAAATTGGCCACGCAAAAAAATCTATGGCTATGAATACTTTTTATTTTCTAGAAAAGGCACGGTGCACAGCGGGCTATGTAACTGATTTTTGAGTGGCGCTCCCGGAGAAAAAGAAAAGCAATATAAAAAGTTATTTCTTGACAGTTCCTTAGTACTGCTATGTCGCGATCGGAACGAGAGCGCGTTTCTGTTGCGGCCTCCCACCTTCCGCAGCGACCCGTTTAGCCACTATGCATCTACGCTATCAATATTAATCTTAATAAAAGAAAGGCCACAACCATTGAATACACTAGAAAAGCTGCTTTCCAAACGCTGGTTTGTCAAAGCAGTCAATAAAGAGGAATACTATCAAATAAAAGACGAAGTAGGGAAGTACCAAAATTTCTTGAGCGAGAAATTAGGCTACCATATCATTGTAAACCCTTATGTGGTAAAATTAGAAAAAATCCCTGCCACCCCCGAGAACTGGATGGGGATCATGGAATTCTCTGATCCAATGGAGTATGTTTTTTTCTGCCTGACGCTGATGTTTCTGGAGGACAAGGAAGTGGACGGGCAATTTATCCTTTCCCAGCTGACGGAGTTTATGCAAAGTATCTGGAAACAGAGTACGCTGGACTGGACCGTCTACCAGAACCGCCGCTATCTGGTGAAGGTATTGAAATATTGCGTAAAATGCGGGATTTTACAGGTATATGATGGCAGCGAGGATCAGTTTAAGAGCGACAGCCAGGCTGATGTGCTTTACCTGAATACGGGGGTGTCCCGTTATTTTATGCGCAATTTTACCAAAGATATTATGAAACTGTCCTCCGCAGAGGAATTTATCGGGGACAGCTGGGTCGGCATGGATGAAGACCGGGGGATTATCCGCAGGCAGCGTGTGTACCGCCGGTTATTGCTGTCTATGGGGATGGAACGGAGCGAAGAGACGGAAGAGGATTTCCTATATGTGCGCAATTATGGCAAGAAGACGATCGAAAAGGACTTTTCCCGCTACTTTGACTGCGAGCTGCAGATTTACCGCAACCATGCATTTCTGGTACTGGGGGAAGAGGCCGCGATGGGAAAATGTTTCCCGGATGGGAATAACCTGGCGGACATCGCCTTGCTCTGCGCCAGGCTGGTACGGGAGAAGGTGGCGGATGGGGAATGGGAAGCCGATGTACGGGATGAAATCCTGGTGCCGGAAAATCAGTTCCTGGATCTCCTGGAACGGTGCAAAAAACTATACGAAGAAGGGTTTTGGAAAAGCTACCGGGAAATGACAGCCAGGGAATTTTGCAAGACGGTGAGCGAATATCTGCTGCAGCTGGAGTTTATCGAACCGCAGGATGGGCAGGTAAGGATACGGGGCAGGTTCTGCCGGATGATCGGGGAATATCCCATAGATTTCATGCAAGGCAGAAAATGAACCACCCCACTGCAAGTAACGGGATATAAAATCCGTGAAAGAATAAATTCATGGCTCAGAACGTGCCGTACAGCGCATCCCTGTGCCGTGGACAGCAACAACTTATTTGCTATGCCTATCCATGCAGTGACTAACATATTAACATAGAAAAAACAGGAGGAACACATGAGAAATAGCCGTTGGGTTGGCAGCCGGATTGGGCTGGTGGATTTCTGGTATTATGGAGATCAGGAATATGAATTTTTGGACGGGCGTATGCTGCTGCGCGGGGCAAATGGCTCGGGGAAATCCGTCACCATGCAGAGTTTCGTGCCGCTGCTGCTAGATGGAAATATGCGGCCGGAACGGCTGGATCCTTTTGGCTCGAAGGCACGTAAGATGGAAAATTACCTTTTGGAGGAAGACGATACGCGCCAGGAGCGGACGGGATACCTGTATATGGAGTTTAAACGCGAGGGTTCTGAGACGTACCTCACGTTTGGCATGGGCATCCGCGCCAGGAAGGGGAAGAAGCTGGAAACCTGGTATTTCTATATCCAGGACGGGCGGCGCGTGGGGAAGGATTTCTGGCTGTATAAGGGGCGTTCGGAAAAACTGGCGCTAACCAAGACGGAGCTTCGGAACCGGATTGGCGAGGGCGGAAGCGTGATTGACAGCCAGGGGGAATACGAAAGCCGCGTCAATGACCTGCTGTTTGGATTTGAAACCGTAGAGGAATACCGGGAGCTGCTGGCGCTGCTGATCCAGCTGCGGACGCCAAAGCTTTCCAAAGATTTTAAGCCTTCCATCATCAATGAGATTCTAAGCCGCTCCCTGCAGACCCTGTCGGAAGATGATTTGCGGCCGATGTCAGAAGCGATTGAAAACATGGACAGCATAGAGACAAATCTGCGCACCCTGGAAGAGTCGGCCAAGGCCGCCGCCGATATCCATAAGGTTTATGAGAAATATAATAGGGCCGTGCTGCTGGAAAAGGCAGAATGCTATCTGGATGCGGAACAGGCATACCGCAAGAAGGAAAAAGAGACAGAGCTGCTGCAACGGACGCAGGCCAAGGCGGAGCAGGATCTTGCAGAGGAAACGGCACATTACCAGGTGCTGGAAACGGAGCTGCAGGTCGTGGAACAGGAATACCACAGCCTGCAGGAAAGCGATGCCGCCAAGCTCAAGGAACAGGAGGAAAAGCTGCTGCTGGAGGAAGCGGAACAGAGCCGGCTGCTGGAGCAAAAGGAACAGAAGACAGACAGCAAACGGGAAGAGCTGCGGGACAAAGAAATCCAGCTAAAGTCGCTGCAGGGGGAAGCCGAGCAGCTTTGGGGAGAGATCGAAGGCTGCTTTGCGGCAATCGAAGAAGAAATGGAGGAAAGTTATTTCCCTGACTGGAAATTTGTCATAGAGGACCTGCAGAAGGAGCGGGAGAAAGCGTATGATTTTTCCTTCCCAGAAGGCCTGCTCAAGGAATACCGCAAACGAATCCGCAGCGGCATGGAAATGCTGAAACGGGAAGGCGAACTTAAGAAACAATATGGGGATGCCCTGCAGGAAATGGATCTGCGCAAGGAAAACCGCGACGCCCGGGAAAAGGAATGGCTGCAGTATGAAGGGATGGTGCGGGAGCAGAAAGGGGAACTTACCGAAGCCATCCATCTATGGTCCAGCCAGAACTGCTGGCTTTGTCTGGATGCGCCGCCGCTGCAGCAAATCGACCGGCAGGTGGAAGCCTTCCAATATGAAGATGACTACTCCGATATCCGTGAAGCCGCAGATGCTGCGCGGCTGGAAACCAGACAAAAAATATTAGACGGGAGAGCCGGCTTAGAGCGGGAGTTAAAGCTGGAAGAAGAGGAAAAGAAACGGATCATTTGGGAGATCTTAAATCTGGAAGCCTCCAAAGAAGTAAAACTGGAACACGCGAAAGAAGTGCGGCAGAACCGGGAACTGCTGAAGCAGCTACATATTCCGGCAAAGCCATTTTACCAGGCCATCGACTTTGACCCTGCCCTGACAGACGAACAGCGCAACCGCCTGGAAGCCTCCCTTGCACAGATGGGCGTCTTAGACGCGCTGCTTGTGCCTGCCGATTACAGGGAACGGATTATGGAAATAGAAGGCTCCGTATGTGATAAATACCTGTTTGCCGATGCAAAACAGCTGCAAGATAACCTGATGGATCTGTTTACCGTAGAACATGAGGAAGATGACATCCTGTTTACCATGCAGGTGCAGAATATCCTTTCTGGCATTGGCTATGAGAAGGCAGATACTGCACAGGATACGGCTTCCACCTGGATTGCAAAAAATGGATATTATAAAATTGGCATCCTGGAAGGAACGGTCTCTTCCCTCTATACCGCAAAATATATCGGGGCGGCTGCCCGCGAGCGGCACCGCCAGGAATGCCTTGCAGAGCAGAAACAGGAACTGCAGCAGACAGAGGATAGAATTGCTGGGCTAACCGCCGCCATCCAGGAGAAAAACCTGCATTTAGAAGAACTGCAGCGGGAATTTGATGCATTTCCACGAGTGGACGACCTAAAGGTTGCGCTCCGGGAGGCAAACCGGGTGAAGCATTTGCTGGAACAAGCCGAAACAGATGTGAAGAAGCAACTTACCATCCTGCAGGGCTGGGAACAGCAGCTCAAGGAAATACAGATCCAGGTACAGGAAATCTGTGGGAAAACGGAGCTTCCGCAGCGGCTGGATGCTTACCAGCAAGAGTGGGACAGCCTGGAAGAATACCAGGAGCAATTTCAGGCGATGAAGGAACTCCATGGGCAATACTGCAGCCGCTGGATGCTGATTGACACCAGAAACGAACAGATGGAAGGGCTGTCCCTGGACCTAGACGACCTTATGAGCGAACAGCTGCGGATGAAACGGCAGCTCCAGGCATGCCAGGCAAGCTTGCAGTCCATCCGCGAACAGCTGCAGCTGACGGATTATGAATCCATCCGCGAACGGCTGGAGCATTGCCGGAGAAGGCTCAATACCCTGGACGGCATCCCCAAGGAAAAAGAACGTTCCATCGAACGGCGCAGCAAGCTGGAAAAAGAAATCGAATACAAAGCAGAGCGGCTGCGGGAAGGGCGGCAGGACATGCAGCAGGCAGACGCGCTGCGCAGGCAGTGGCAAACTGTATTTTCCAGGGAATATGAACTTGGATATGTGGCCTGCTGCCTGGAACCCTTGCAGAATACTTCTCTGGACAAGATACAAAATACGATACCAGACAATCTGCAAAACCTTGCCGCCAGAGTGCAGTCCCTGCTGCACGGCCAGCTCGGCTCCAAAACCCGCTTTAGCCTGCTGAGCGACCTCCAGAATGCCTACCATGAGAAACGCGGCATGCTAAGCGAATACCAGCTGATTATCCAGAATAACCTCTTTGAGGAACTGACACATTCTGATTCGGCGCACCTGCCATCCGAACGTGTCATCCGCATTGATATCAAGGCCAAGTACCGGGGCGCCGATCTTCCATTTTTAAAATTAGTATCGCAGCTCCATGCGGATGTGGATACCCTTAGCAGCCTGCTGAGCGAGAAGGATCGGGAACTCTTCGAGGACATCCTCTCCAATACCATCAGCAAGAAAATCCGCGCCAAAATCCATGAGAGCAACCGCTGGGTAGAGGCTATGAACCGCATGATGGAATCCATGGAAACCTCCAGCGGGCTGACCCTGAGCCTGAAATGGCAGCCCAAAAAAGCAGATCAGGAAGGGCAGCTGGACACAAAAGAACTCGTGGCCCTGCTGCAGACGGATGCAGAGATTATGCGCCAGGAAGACATTGACAAGATTTCCGGGCATTTCCGCAGCTGTATCCGGGAAGCGCGCAAACTGTCCCGGGAAGAATCCAACCTGCAGTCCTTCCATGTCATTATGAAGGAAATCCTTGATTACCGGAAATGGTTCGAATTTCAGCTCTATTTCCAAAAAGCCGGGGAAAAGAAAAAGGAACTGACGGACCGCATGTTCTTTACCTTCAGCGGCGGCGAAAAGGCCATGTCCATGTATGTGCCGCTTTTCTCAGCCGTCGTCGCCAAATACAAAGGCGCCAACCTGGACGCGCCAAGAATCATTTCCCTGGATGAGGCATTCGCTGGCGTAGATGAGACGAACATCAAGGATATGTTCCGCCTGATGGTGCAGCTGGAATTGAACTTTATCATCAATTCACAGGTGCTGTGGGGAGATTACGGCACCGTCCCCAAGCTGGCCATTTACCACTTGATCCGTCCACAGAACGCCAAATGCGTAACCGTCCTCAAATACATCTGGAACGGAAAGGGAAAGGAACTGCAATAAAACCGTCACATCAACCAATCAGATATTCGTATGATACACTGGGAGGGCAAAAATAAGACAATGGCAGACAGCAAACAGTTACTCCAGGCAATTTCATATTTCCAAAAATACCCTGTATATGAAAAACTTTTCTCCCTTATGAAGCAAAAATACGCCCGCCTTGGGCATTTTGGCGGGACGTTTGTGTTGGACAGCCTAACTGACTCGGACAGAGGCACCCTCTCCGGCTTCCTCGGCATGGACATCGCAGATATGGAACCTGTCAAAATTCTGTTTACCCGGCTTAATGCCGCCCTGGGCAAAAGCAGGTTCGCCGCCTTGAGCTGGGAGGATATCCTGACAAAATATTATGGCATGCCCCTATTGGTCAACCGAGACGTCCACTTGCAGCGCCAGCAGGAAAAGGAAGCTTTCTTCCAGGCCTGCCTGTCTGACTGCAAAGACCCAGACATACGGAACTGGCTGGCAGAGGTGCTGCTAGAGCAGAAAAGCGGCTGCCGCATCATCGAAAAGCAGTTCGCCAATGATGCCATGCAGCTGCGGCAGATGCTGCAGCGCCTCACCTATGCCCTGGAACGCCTGCCCGCCCGCCGCGGCCAGAAGCAGCTACTGCCCGTCTTCGCCGCCATGACAACAGGAAACCCACACTACTTTGACGATGGAACCACCGCCTGCAACCTGCTGCTGAATTATGGCGCATACCGCTATGGCCAGTCCGATACCAAACTGTCTGGCATTGAACAGCGGGAATCCCTCCTCTATCAAATGGGTCTCCTCAAAGACAGCCTCTCCAACACCTGCCTGGCATACGGCATCCTTGGCCAAACGGCAGACAGCGCCCTCCACCAGGGGCTGTATGGCTTCTGCCAGGAAAAGCAGGCGCTGCAGATTACCCTTGGCACATTAAGCCAGCTCCGCCAGCTAGTAGCGGCAAGCGAAATAGATACTCACAATTTACCCGCTGCCCCAACAGCAGCTATGACGGAAACTGCCACAGAAAGCACAGCACACACTATAGCAGAAACCACACCACTGACGATAACGGCAGCTTCTGCACTTACCACAACAGAAACTACAGCACACGCTATAACAGCTCCCCAAAAAAGACACGCTGTCTATATCCTGGAAAACCCTTCCGCATTTTCCTACTTGGTCAGCAAATATCCCATGTATGCATTCTTATGCACCACTGGGCAGCTTAAGCTTGCCAGCTATGCGGCAATGGATTTATTCCCAGATACCTATACCTTTTATTATGCTGGGGATTTCGACCCGGAAGGCCTGCAGATTGCCCAAGACTTGAAAAAGCGGTACGGCAGCCGCATGATCCTATGGAATTATACCAAAGAATACTATCAGCAGGCCATATCAGACCTTACGCTAAGCCCCGCCCGAATCCACAAATTAGAAAAAATTATCATCAAAGATTTGCTGGAAATCAAACAATGCCTGCTCACAGAGAAACATCCTGCCTACCAGGAAAAGATATTGGATAGCTATCTTATTGAAACACTGGCGGATTGATAGCTCGCTGGTTAAGTCTCTTTTTGGCTTAACCAGCAGGCACTCTTTCATCATCATGTAACTGCAATCCTACAAATGGGAAGAATTCTTCTCCGATATTTCATCTTTATTTTTAATCCACCGCCCAGCCCGAAAGGTATGCTTCCTGCTCTGGGGTCAGCTTGTCAATGGAGAGGTTCATGGCTGCCAGCTTATAGCGGCCAATCTCATTGTCAATCGACTCCGGCACGTTATATACCTTGGTCAATAGCTCATTCTTATGCTGCACCATCCAATTGAGGCTCAATGCCTGCACTGAAAATGACATGTCCATAATCTCCGCCGGATGCCCCATGCCGCAGGCCAGGTTGACCAAGCGCCCATCTCCCAGCACGTTTAAGGTACGCCCGTCTGCCAATTCATAACCGACAATATTGTTGCGGCGCGTCTCCTGCTTCACCGCCATTTTGGCCAGGGAAGCCACATCTACTTCACAGTCAAAATGCCCGGCATTGCACAGGATGATGTTATCCTTCATCACTTCAAAATGCCTAGGGACGATCACATCCTTGCAGCCTGTTACCGTTACAAAAATATCCCCATACTTGGCCGCTTCGTCCATCGGCATAATCTGGAACCCATCCATGGTGGCATCCAGGGCTTTGAAGGGATCAATCTCTGTGACAATCACATTTGCCCCCATGCCCTTGGCGCGCATGGCCGTACCCTTGCCGCACCAGCCATAGCCAGCAATTACAACCGTCTTGCCAGCGACAATCAGGTTCGTCGTGTCCATGATTGCCGTCCATACGGACTGGCCTGTGCCGTATTTATTGTCATAATAATGCTTGGCCTTGGCGTCGTTCACTGCCATCATCGGGCAAGGGAGCACTCCCTCCCGTTCGCGGGCTTTCAGGCGGAGGATGCCAGTTGTCGTCTCCTCACAGCCGCCAATTAATTGGTCTGCATATTCCCTGCAGCGGCCGCCCAGAAGGTTAATCAGATCGCCGCCGTCGTCTACCACCAGGTGCGGATGGCAGGCCAATGTCTTTACCAGCAGCTCTTCATATTCCTCCGCAGAAACGCCCTTGATGCCAAAGGTCTCAATGCCCATTTCCGCTACGGCTGCCGCCACGTCGTCTTGGGTGGAGAGAGGATTGCAGCCTGTTAAGTATACTTCCGCGCCGCCTTTGGCGAGGACTAAGCCCAGGTTCGCCGTCTTGGCTTCCAAATGGACGGATACGGCAATCCGTAGGCCCTGGAAGGGCTTTTCCTTTTCGAATTTTTTCTCAATCTCTGTCAGGGCGGGCATAAAAGAGCGCACCCATTCAATTTTTTTCCTTCCGGATGGCGCTAAAGAAGGGTCTTTTACAATACTCATTTTGTTGATCTCCTTTTTCTGTTATTTATAAGCTGAAAATATCTTTACAGGCATTTTTTAACAATTTTATCTACTTCATAGTATACCCGCTCTGCATCAATGGTGAGCAGCTTGCGGTTGCGCATCACAAACTTGCCGTTTATCATTACACTGTCCACTTCTGAACCATTTGCGGAATAGCAGAGGGAGGAAATGATATTGTTATTGGGGTACAGGGATGTGGCATGCAAGTCGATGAAAATCAAGTCTGCGTAGGCTTGCTCTGCGATTACGCCTAATTTCCCTTCCATGGACAGGGCTTTGGCGGCGTTTGCTGTGGCGGCGTGGAGGACAAATTGGGCTGGGGCTGCTGTGGAATCCTGGGCAATCCCTTTGTGGATCAGGGAGAGCAGGCCCATTTCCCGGAACATATTCAGGGTATTGTTGCTGGCTGTCCCATCCGTGCCAATGCAGATATTCAGGCCTTTGGCGGCCATCTCGTTAATCAGCGCAAAGCCATTTCCCAGCTTGGCGTTGCTGGCCGGGTTGGTCACGATATTTGCCTGGTGTCGCAATAGGATGTCCATATCGTCGTCACGCATCTTCACGCAGTGCGCTAAAATCGTATCCTGGTCTAAAAAACCCAAATCCGATAAATATTTTACAGGAGTCTTTCCATATTTGTCAATAGCATTCTGTACCTCTGCCTCACTTTCCGAGAGGTGGATCTGCTTGAGCATCTTCTGCTTCTGCGCTTCCTCCGCCACCTGGGCGAGCAGCTTTTCTGAACAGCTGTAAATGGCGTGGGGCGAGAGGATAAATTTCAGCAAGTCGCTCTCATAGGCTGCTTTCTCCTCCAAGGCCTCCTGAAAGCGGCTGTAACCGTCTCCATACAGATCTTCGCCTACCAGACCCCTGCCGATAAATCCCCGCATCCCGGCCTGCTGCGCCGCTTTTGGCGACTGTCCCTGGAACATATGCATATCAACAAAGCTGGTGGAGCCTGTCTGGATCATTTCCATGCACCCCAGCAGGGACGACCAGTAGGCCGCTTCGCTGGGCAGCTGGTCTTCCACCGGCATGACCCGCCGAAAGAGCCATTCATCAAAATCCACGTCATCCGCATAGTTGCGCATCACCGTCATATAAGCGTGGGTATGCATATTAATCAGGCCAGGCATCACCAGCTGATGCGCAGCATTGATTACTTGGTAATCGCCTGCATCCATGGCCTGCGGCTGTTCCCTGGCTTCGGCATTCTCCTTTGCTGCATTGGCGTTCAATGCGTCTGCTTTTGCTGCGTTGGCTTTTGCTGCGTTGGCTTTTGCTGCGTTGGCATTGCCAATCCTCACAATCTTTCCATCCTCAATATACAAATCCTTTTTTTCCACCTGGAAGCCATCCTCTGTATCCAGCAGAAGATAGGCATTCTCAATTTTATAATTCATCTCTTCCATATCCTTTCTATGGTGTAATTCTTATCCCCGTTTCAACATAAGTATCAAATCAAAACTATGGTTTTGGCATCCCTTTTCCCATAGTATAACGTATTCTGGCAGGCATGGCAATCCTAAAATGGGCATAGAGTCCGCTACCGTTTATTTGGCGCCGTTGCATTTATTTACATATACAAAGGCATGGAACCGTTACGTATAACAGTTCCATGCCTTCTTCGATGTTATCTTTATTTTTTCTTATCCATAAACTGGGCGTCCATATAATTCAGCTTCGCCATATTCTTATAATACTGGTTCACCGCTACGGAACTGCTCCTCTTTGCATGGATCTTCTTGCGTTCCTGCGAAAACTTATGTTCCATCAGCCTGCGGTTGCGTAATTCTTCACTTTGGATAGATACGGATTTTTCCGTAATCTCTGCAATCAGCTTCTTCATCAGCAGGATGTCCTCCCGATGTGCCTGCTTCTCTGCTTCGATTACAGACTTTACTCTGCCATACAGCTCCTCAAAGCCCTCGTCCAGAAAGTTAATCTGGTCTACCAAGTCGCTTTTCTCCTGGACATTCTGCTCAAATGCCTCAGCATCTAGCGTATCCTGGCTTAAAATCTGATGCTGTTCCATATTTTTTTGAATGATGCCATCCAGAATCTTCGACTTTTTCTGAAGGCTCTGGATCATCACGCTTAAATACTCTTTGCCCATATCAGTTCGCCTTTTTGGTCTTGTTACGTTCCATAACTTCCTTCCAGGTATCGCGCATAGTGCGCAGGTGCTTCAACACTTCTTCCAGGATTTCCTTATCCTTTTTCAGGTTTGCCTCCAGCAAGCGATCCATCAGATAATTGTAGACATTCTCGAAATCCTTAGCTACTGGGTATTTATGATCCAGGGTTGACAGAAATTCTGCAATAATATTCTCAACTTTGGTAATATTAATATGCGCCTTTTCCACATTTTTATCTTCAATTGCAACAATTGCAATGTTGCAGAACTTAATTGCCCCTTCATAAAGCATCAATGTCAATTCGGCAGGGGATGCGGTTAAAATCTTATTTTTGGCATAAGCATCATATCCTCTGTTTGCTATCACTATATGTCCTCCTTATCAGCCGCCTAACAGTGAAGAGAGTGAATTTGTCTGGGACTGTAATTTCGCTAACGCAGTTTCCATTGCGGAAAACTTCTTGTAATAGGAATCTTCCATATCCTTTAACTTTTCTTCCCATTTCTTAATGGTCTTGGTATATTCGTCATACTCAGACTGCATCTGCTTGTCATTGTAAATCTTGTATGAGCTGCTTAACGTGGGGTTGGCAGTCATCCGCTCATGCAAATCGTCATACACGGTGGTGGCAAGCTGAGTAAAGAAGCTTGCTACTGTATCTGGGTCTTCCTCAATCATCTTGCGGAGCTTATCTTCGTTGGCAGAGGAAACGGAATCTTCCGGGTCATTGTCGATATGGTATGCATAAGATTCATTCTCAGCGGTATTAAAATAACCTGCTGTCTTGATACCAAAAGAAGAAAGGCTGTATTTCTTGCCGTTTACTTCAAATACTTTCGACATATTGGTGGACATCCCACTGAGGACAGAACGCAGGGTATCGTCCCTACGGAGGATGGAATCCTTAATCTTCTGCTCCCATTTCTCCACTTCTTTGTCAGAAAGCTCTGCCTTCTCATCATCTGTCAGCGGCTCATAGCCTTTGGCTGCAGCGGCATTGTAGCTCTTTTCCATGGCATTGACGACCTCATTGTATTCCTTGAGGAAGTCCTTAACCATATTGTAAATGCCGTCCACATCGGTGGCGGTGGTGATGCTCATTTCATCACTTACGCTCAATGCTGTAATATTCAGGCCATTAATGGAGAAGTTATTGCTGTCTCCCTCGAATGTTGTGCCATTTAATACAATCTCAGCATTGGAAGCTGACGCTTTGTGAGCTACTAACAACTTCTGGCCTTGCTCTGTCGGAACAGTCGGAACAGTGGCGCCTAGATCCGTAAAATTCTCCTCCGTTGCCAATCCCAGCTTATTTACCATATCCAATGTAGCCTGATCCTTCACTTCAAGCTCAAAGTCATTCTTCTTGCCGCTCTTTGCAGAACTTAAGAAAAACCGCTGCTGCGTCGTATCAAAATTTGCAGAAATCCCCTGTTCCTTCAATGCTTTGTTAAACTCACCGATGGTCATATTTCCATTGACTTCTACCGATTTTGTCTCGTCGCCGATAGTAAATGATAAGGTACCGCCTGAAATGCCCAGATCCTGCAGCTTTGAGCTTGTGTCCAGTTTAGCTCCAGAATCGGTTTTTAATTCTGTTCCTGTCAGATAGCCTGCCTTGGCAAGCTTATTTACCTTCAGGGTCTGCGTTCCATTGGCAACGCCGGATCCTGCCGTAACCGTAGCCTTGGTGCTGTCGGATACGGTAGTCTTCTTCTTGTTAAAGTTACCTATGCGGCGCATATTGGACAGAGATTTGGTATAAAAGTTATAAATCTTTGTATTCATCTCTTTCCATGCGTCCTGCTTCCAGGAAAGCTTGGTCTGTGCTTTTTTATACTTATCCTGCTTGGTACGGTATGCCGATACCAGCTCCTGCACAATGGCATCGGTATCAAGGCCTGAATTCAAACCAGAAATCCTAATTGGCATGTACTATCCCTCCTATCCTATCCAAAATCCTGCTGCATCTGCCTGCCTTAGCCGTCAGTACTGGCATTTCACGCCCGCAAGATGCTATCTTCTCTCATCTACCATAATCCCGGCCAGCTCCCATACCTTGGCAATCATATCCAGGGTCTGCTCTGGCGGGAACTCACGGAGCACTTCCTTCGTGCCCTTGTCGATTACCTTGATGGTAACACGGTTGGTTGCTTCATGAATCCCGAAAATCAGCTCATTGTTCTTCACCTTGCGGTTTACTTCGTCCACCGCACGCTTAATCTGGTTCATGTTCGCTGATTCTTGGGAATCTGTCCCATTCTGTTTCTCATCTTCCGACTTTGCTGTGCTGGTATAAGCGGGGCTAATCGCTGTCATATTATCTACGACTACCCTCTTCTCAGCCTGCACTGCAGAACTAACCTCTGTCTCTTTCTTTGCAGCCATCTCCGGCCCACTTCCCTGATATGCCGCAGTTGGTGTATTTATTTTTCCAACTTCCATTACGATCACCTCCGTGTGAAACATTCCTTATTTCTTATTTTCCTGCTATTTCCTTGCTATTTTCTATTAGTATATATCGGCTGCCTGAGACGAAAATTTAGAACACCCGGCAAATTATCGTTACTATAAGATCTCCTTCAATGCTGTGAGATTATCTGCTGACAATGCCGCTTCGTTTTCTTTCTGAATCTGAAGATAAACTTCCTTACGGTAAACAGGGACTTCCCTGGGCGCGCTGATACCAATTTTCACCTGATCTCCGCGCAGTTCCAGGATACTGATTTCAATATCATTGTTGACAATGATGGACTCTCCCTTTTTTCTGGTCAATGCCAGCATCCTATTCACCTGCCTCTTCTTTTTTTGCCTTTAAGATGTCATAAATCCTGAACTTCACAGGAAAATCGTCTTCCACAATAATCTGCTGTCCCTTACACTCGTCGGTATTGATGATAAAGGGCGCCTTGAGGTTTACGCTAAGCTGCGTAATATCTGCTGTGGCAGTAACAGACACCAGGATATAAATATTCTCTTCACTCAGATTTCCAAGGGGCTTGAGCATCTCCTCTGCAATCCAGGGGCGGTAGTCCTCCTTCACCAGCAGCGGATCCATGACTGGCAGGGCAAACGCCGGCTCATCCAGCGACTGCAGCCAGGAAATCCCCTTCGCGCTCCCGTCCTCCTTCAGGTCAAAAATCAAGGTAAACCGCGTACAGTCCGGAAAACCGATAATCCCATTTTCAAAAAAAATGATTTTTTCCTCTTCTATCTCTATTTCTCCGAATAACCTCGTGTTTAACTGCATGTTCCTCCTCCAGCTTCCGAATTAATACCTTTACAGATAGTTCAGCAACGTCTGGCTGTTTGCCTTAGCCGAGGCCTGCAGGGAGGCCTGATAAGCGCTGTAGGCTGCTGTAAATTCAATGATAATATCTGACAATTCCTTGTCCTCATTCCTAGATTTCAGCTTCTCAATCGTAAGCTGCTGGTTGGACATGCGGTTCTCTGTCAGATCCAGGCGGCTTTCCCGGCTTCCCAGATCCGTCTGGGCAAGGACAACGTTGTTCTTATACTTCTGGAAATTGGTCTCGCCCCGCCCATAAACCTTTTTCAAATTGTCATCGGCATACGTTGCCTCTTTTTTCGCCGCCTCCAGCCACTGCGCCAGCGCTTTCTGGGAATCCTCATCAGCGTATTGAGCCTGTGTCTGCATGGCCTCAATCTGCTTCACCTTATCATGGGCTGCAATCGCCGCCTCCACCGCATTGGTCAGCTCATCCACATCACGGCCAATCGCATGGGTGAGCATATCGCTGGCCTGCGTATTCACCACAATATCCTGGTTAAAGGCAACCGTAAACTTAATCTCCTGGTCAGACTTGGTATATTCCAGCGGATGGTCTGGATCCGTAATGTTCTTGCAGTCAAAGTAATGTTCCGGCCGCAGCTCGCCTTCCGAAAAGCCCTTCTTGGTGTAGGTGACGCTAAGCTCCGTCTTGTTGTTGCCCATGTAATTGGCAAGGTCAGAGCCCAGGATCAGCTCGCCTGTCTCCTTGAAGAAAATAGCCTGGTTCGGGTCAATCTTATAACCACTCTCTACCCAGTCATTATAGGACAGATCTGTGGTCACCACTGCAAAATCATAGCCGCCATTTGTCGGGAACACAAGGTCGGACAAGTTCTGCATTGTGCCGTCCTCCGCCTTATATTTAAGGTTATTTGGATCCAGGGTATCCATCCCTTCATAAGACAGGCGGATACGGCTAAAAGTATATTCCTGTGGCATCTCATTCATTGGTACGCCGGCCAATACTTCCTCGGAGGAGCTGGGCACCTTGACATTATTGCTGTAGAACCGCTTTTCATCAATGTCCTGATAGGAAATGGGCTCTGTAATCTCATAGGCAGTGTCTTTCTCATCCTTCATAAACGTCAGCTTGCTGTTGGTCTTGTATCCCGTAAATACCGTCCTGCCCACGCATTCTGAATTGCCTTCCGCATAAATCTGCTCCCGCATGGACTGCAGGTCTTTGAGGATAGATGCCCGGTCTTCTTCCGTCAGGGTATCGTGGGCGCCGCGTACGCATTTCTTGTGGATATCCCCCAGGAGGGTCTTCATATTCTCCAAAGCGCCTTCTGTCACTTCCATCCAGGATCTGGCGTCTGGGATATTGCGTTCATAGTACTGGTTCAGCTCGCTTAAGTTGCTCCTTAAGCGGAGGGCGCGGATGGCAATTACCGGGTCTTCCGAAGGCCTTGAGATTTTCTTCTGGGAAGACATCTGATTGTTCAGTTTATCCACGTTTATTTTATTGTTGTTCATGTTGTTCATGCTGTTTTTGCTGATCATGCTGTTTGTGACTCTCATTTAAAAACCTCCTTATACGCCTGTTTCCAGAATCAGGCGGTCATACATCTCGGTCAGTGTCTGGATGATCTTGGACGCCAGGTTATACGAATTCTGGAACTTCATCATATCCAAAGCCTCTTCGTCCTCATCCACGCCAGAAATAGACATCCTCTTCGTCTCCACCGTCTCACGGATATTTTGATAATTTTTCAGGAAAAGCTTGGCTTTCTCCGTATCTACGGAATTATCGTCAATCAGGCATTTGAGGAACGAATCTGCCCCGCCGCCCCGGAACATGGTAACTTCGCTCTTGAGGGTGAGCATCTTTGTCACGATTTCCTGCGTGGCCACGCCGTCCTCAAGATCCGTCTTCTCCATGGTGACCATCTTGTTCGGGTCTTTTACAATCGCGCCCGCGATGGAGAAATTTGCTGCCGTCAGCTGATAATAGTTGTCCTGGTATACGTCCATGCTCCCATTTGCCTGATAATCGCCAAAGCCATACTCTGTCCCATCCGCCTGGCTCTTGGCCACAAAGTAAGAAGTCCCGGCGTTCCCATAGGTATCAACGCCGCTCTGGTGCAGATCATTGAACTGGCGTGCAAATTCCCGCACAAACATATTCATCTGTGCCTGGTAATAGGGAATCCCCATGGTGTCAATATCATCGCCAATCATCGCCGTCTTGCCCGGCAGCGTCTCCCGCAGCTCTGTGGAAAGCGGCTTATTCAGCTGGAACTTATAAGTCTGTGTCTCCGCGTCATAAGAAAACCCGGTATAGTAGTATTCCGTATTATGGATGGTAATCACGCCTTCCGCCGGCATGGTCATACTGTTGACGTCTGTAATGTTGGGATTGGAAATGGTAACGACGTCCCCACGCCCGCCTGGCTCCAGCGACAGCACCTTCCCCTGGAAAGCCTCGCCGTTATTGCCGTCGCGGATCGCAAACAGCGCTTTGAGCCGCCCCTGGAAATTAGAACCGGCCGCGCTGAACGGCATATCGGTATCCGACCAATACAGGTCGTACAGCCCTTCGGAATCCGATTGGTTAATTTTCTTGTCCCGCGGCACATATTTGAGGGTATTGTATTCAAAATTGTCCACCAGTGTATGGCCATTGATCTTTACCTGATAGTTGGTGGCTCCTGTATAGATATCCGGATGGACGCTGTTGGGTACCTTCGTCTCTTCCACCTCCACGCTTACCCGCTCGGACAGCTGATCGATCAGCAGCGCGCGCTGGTCGCGCAGTTCATTGGCGTTGGTCCCCTGCAGCTCAATGATATTGATCTGCTTGTTCAGCAGGGCAATCTTCTGCGCAATGCCGTTGATATCCTCTACCTGGGCAGCGATTTCCTCATTGAGGTCGTTCTGGATCTGGGTAAGGCCTGCGTTCATGCTTGTAAAAAAGCTTGTAAAATTCTGGCACTTGCCGATAAAAGTCTTCCTGGAATCCGGGCTTTCGGGCGTACCCCGCAACGTCTCTAAAGATGCAAACATCTCATCTAAAATCGTAGCAAAGCCTTTGGCGCCTTCTTCGTCAATGAGGTAATCCTCAATCTGTTCCATATAATAAAATTCTGCATCATAACGGCCAACCTTGGCGTTGATATCCCAATATTTCACATCATAATAAAAATCACGCTTCTGGATAATCTCCGGGGTAGACACGCCCGTCCCCACCATGCCGTACCTATGGTTGGTGCGCATGGGATCCGCCGCCACATGGACGGCCTCCTGTCGGCAATATCCCTTGGTATTTACATTTGACACATTATTTGCAACGGTATTGGTCGCCACATGAAAGGAATTCAAGGCAGACCCTGCAATTGTCAGTCCAAAAAAAGTCGATGGCATATTTTCCTCCTAATGCATACTCCATAACTCCTGAATCATATTCTCTATATTGCGCAGTCCAGCGCATACCTGAGCCATGAATTGTAATCTGTAACGATCGTAATAATTCTAGTTGCCATTCCCCTACAGCCTGGTAACCAAATGCTCCAGCATCTCAGAAACTACATTGATATAACGGCTGGCCGCATTGTAGGCGTTCTGGTATTTAATCATATTCGTCAGCTCTTCGTCAGAAGAAACGCCGATTACCTGCTGCCTGTTGTTGTCAATGCTGGAAACCTCCGAGGTAAGGTTGGTAGCCAGCGTGTTGTAAACAGAACCTTTGGAAGACAGCTCCACAATCATACGCTCATAATAGCCCTCAAAGTTGCAAGGCGCCGTATTATTGGCATTGACAATATGGTCTTTTGCCTGCCAGACATCGACAATCTTTTCCGCAATCTCGTTCCATGCCGGCTCCCCGTTCTGCTTTAAATGCGGAAGCCTGGACTCTTCTTCCAACAGGGCAGGATTAATCACCAGGCCGTCAATGCAGTACATCTTGGACGTATCCGTCGTACTCTCCTCATTATACACATAATAAATCTGGCCGTCTGTGGACTGTACCTTCGTATAGCGGTCGCAGCCTCTCCTGGAGAACAGTTCCTGGCCGGGTTTTTCCCCATCCGCACCAAGGCAGGCGTTTTCCTCATCCCATACCCTTGCGTTGTGGTAGTATGTGCCGTCCAGGCCGGTAAAGGTTACTACCTTAGTCGGGCTTAAGATATCATTAATCGCCGTCACCATCTTATGTACCATCTGATCCAGCTCTGCCTGGCCTTCCATCATTACGGACATCCCCACGCCATCATTAAATGCATCCGCCGAAAGCCCAAGGACATCCCGGTATGTACCCGTCCGATCGCCCCGCGCCAGCACAAGGGCTTTCAACCGTCCAATATCGGTATTCAGCTCAGCAGAGATATCAACTGTAAAATTAAATACGTCATTGTATCGCCCACGTTCCATATCGGACAGCTGCGGCCAGATCGGAGTAATAAACCCTGTATTTTCATCCTCCATGCCGTACATTTCATAGATATTTAATTCGTCCACAAATTCCACATTCTCCAGCTTCACCCGTACAGACCCGTCCGGATTCTCTGAAAAATCAACTTTTGCAAGGGATGAAAGCTCATCCAGTACATTGTCCCGCTCATCACGCAGCGTCATGGCTGTCTCGATGCCGCCGGATTCCACGCGCATAATTTCCCGGTTCAGATTGAGAATCTTATGCCCTAGCTTATTGATCTGGTCAATGGTCTGATTGATCTTAACGTTGACCTTGTCCTGATATTCCTTCATATCGCCGTACATCTCTGTTACCCTCTGCAGGAACAGCGTACTCTTCTGGGTCACCAAGTTATGGTTTAGCGCTGTCTCAGGGCCCTTCTCCAGTTCTTGGAACGCCTTGAACACATTTTCCATCGTCTCCTGGAAGCGTTCTCCTTCTAATTCCTGATAGACGTCAATCAGCCCGTCCACCACTTCGCCGCTGGCCTCATAAAAGGACTGCCGGCCATTCTCGGTACGGTAATAACGGTCAAGGAAATAATCCCGGGTATGCACCACATCCAAAATATTCAATCCCAGGCCAATCTGCTGCCTGTTGTTGGCCGTATCCCCAATATTCAGATAATCCCGGTCTGCAAAGAGTACCTGCTGGCGGACATACCCCTTGGTATCGACGTTTGCAAGGTTATTCGCTGTCGTATTCAACGCATTCTGGCTATTCTGCAGGCTGGAGGCGCCCACATACAAGCTTCCAAATCCATTCGCCATTTTTATTCATCCCTTCTAAAATTAATATCGTCACCTATTGGCTACGTTTGTTCCTTATTTCTACCCAAAATTAAGCGCAATGCGCCATTGTCTGCTAAAAAAATGCCCTCCCTGGCGTATTGCGCAAATAATTTGCATCATTATAAATTTGTTGTGATCTACTGCTTGGCGTCAAAGCCGCCTGTGCCCAGGATATCTCCCGTATTGTTGGCACTCCTGTCGTAATTGGCCGTTGTCGGCGCCTGGCGCATACTCTTAAACAGCGTTAGGTCAAACTCCGTCATCTCCATCGCATGCTGCAGCAAAGACTCGTTCAGCCCATTCAGTTCCGCCATCTCGTCCAATGTGTTACGCAGCTTATCCTTCAAATCCCGCAGTTTCTGCTGCTCCTGCGGCTGTTTACTCAAAAATGCTATCATATTCGTGACCGTCAGCTCGCTGGGATCTTTGCTAAGTACGATAGACATATCCTTGACAATTTCTTCTCTTTTCTTCTCCAAATTAATCAAGGTTCCGGTCAATTCCTGTTCCTGCTCTGTAATCTTCTCCAAGGCTGGGATATTGCCAGCAATAATGACCTGCTGTTTCTGGCGGGATAAATCGGTCAGGCGTTCATACTGCCCATGCTCTTTCTCCAATATATCCATAAAATTTTCCATCAAACTCGCCATCTGGAAACCTCATTTCTATAATAGATGAAGCAATTATCTGAAAGCCTCGTATTTTTCCATTAACTTAGCAGCAAAATCTCCTGGCTCTACCTTATAACTTCCAGAAGCAATACTATTTTTCAATGGCGCAACCCTATCTTCCCTGATATCCGGCGCTTCTGCCACAGCCTGCTTTGCAATCTGATAATCGTATCCTCTACTGGAAATCTGCACCTGATCCCGCCCGTCTGTACTCGCAATGCTCTTCGCTTTGGCCGGCATAGTGCTTTTGTAATTCTGTATAATCTGGTTATATGCTTCTATACGCATAAGGGGCATCTCCTTTCCTAATACCAGCGAAGAATGCTGCATACTCAACTGATATTGTAGTTTCTGGTGACACGGCACAATGATATTATGTGCATTACACTGGCCTGTTATATAGTTATTTATCGGTTGTTTAAAGGGAAACTTTAGGAAATACAAAAAAGAAAAGCGCGGATTCTGGCAGGATGAGCGCTGGAGGCAGGCGGCGCGGGTTCTTTTGGGGGATTTTTGAGACTAATGAAAGATGGCGCAGGCGGCGCGGGTTCTTTTGGGGGGGATTTTTGAGACTAACGGACGCTGCTTCGGCCAAGGCGTCCCCTTCGCAGACGGGGCAACGTTCCGGCAAACTAATCGCTAAGGGAGGCGTATCCCCGATAGAATATTTGGAAGTTGTACTCTGCACGCTCAGGAGAGCCTTCGCGCGCAGCCTCCCTAAGCGCTGGATTTCGCCTACACTAAAACCGCCCCTGAATTGTCTGCTTAAGGGGACGCCTTGCCCAAACCTGCTGTCTTTGGCCACGAAAAATTATATCACATCTCTTTTAATTATAAATCTTGGTGGTGTAGCGTGTAATGGAAACTCTATTATATAGATAATAATGAGGCCTAATGGACAATTAGAATATCATTTATTATTTTTCCGCTGCTGACCACAAAATATTCCTTTACCTACACATACAGTTCCCAAAATTCCTGCTTCCAGGCCAAACAGATAAGCAACTTCTGTCTTTTGCTTCAGTTCATAGCAAATGTATAACAGAAATCACATAATACAATTATGGCTTGAAAATAAGTCTTATCAAAAAATAGCCCCCTTATCAGCTAAAAAACAACGCCTGGCACCTCCTTCCTTTTTCATTCAAAGTGGGAAGAAGACTGCCCGGCGTGATTTTCCACCTAGCGGTTAGCCTTTTTCTAGCAGAGAAACGGTTCCTTCTATGCGGTTAGCCTTTTTCTAGCAGAGAAACGGTTCCTTCTATGCGGTTAGCCTTTTTCTACAGGTGAAACGGTTCCCCATATGCAGTTAACCCTGTTCTATCAAAAACATTCGTGATTTGCGGTTTACCCTTTTCTAGCAGGAAAACGGTTCCTTCTATTCGGTTAACCCTTTTCTGCCAAAAAAGCGCTCCTTATATGTGCTTAACCTTTTTCCACCAGAGAAACCATTTGTGATATGTAAAGAAAAGCTATCACAGCCGATGTCAGCTGGTTTGGGTGCGCTATCCCCCTAAGCAGACAATTCAGGGGCGGTTTTAGCGGAGGGAAAATCCAGCGCTTAGAGAGGCTGCACGTGAAGGCTCTCCTGAACGTGCAGAGTATAACTTCCTGTACCCTATCGGGGACACGCCTCTCTTAGCGATTAGTTTCCCGGAGCGTTGCACCGTCTGCGTGGGGGATAGCGCACCCAAATCAGCGTCCGCCTTCGGGAAGATAACACACATACCCCCCTTCCGCCTTCGGGAGGATAACACACCCCTACTGGTTCTTCCCTGCGCCTACTTTTTTCTTGGAAATCACCAGATATGCGCCTGTCAGGAATACGCCTGCGCAGAGCAGATACCTTGCGTCAAAGGGAACGCCCGTTTTGGGGGTAGCGCTTCCAACCTTGGCTGTCCCCACACTGCGGGAAGCAGAGGTCGCGTTCCTGGTGCCGCCTGTGCCTGTCTGGGCTGTGCCGCCAGTCCCATTCGTTCCTGTGCCTGTATTCGTACTGCTGCCCGTACCATTATTGCCAGGCTTTGTCGGGTCTTTCGTCCCAGGATCTGGGTCGTCATCCCCAGGCTTCGGATCTTTCGTCCCAGGATCTGGGTCGTCCTTCCCAGGATCCGGGTCGTCCTTCCCGGGATCTGGATCGTCCTTCCCAGGATCCGGGTCATCGTTTCCGCCATCCAGCGGGCTGAAAATATATCCGTTGTCATCTGCAAACTGTTCTGCCTGGGAACCACGATAGCCATATATGACGTCCGGCGTCCAAGAAGACTGGGAACCGATGGAGGTAACGCTCTTGGGGATACGTACAGAACCGATCCCGCTTCCTGTGAAAGCGTCTGCTTCAATGGTAGTTACAGAATCATCTGGAATCGTCAGGTCGTATACATAAGGGCAATCCTGGAAAGCTGCCGCGCCGATCGTAGTAATACTGGGGGAAAGCTCCAGTGAGGATTTTCCGATCGGGCAGTAAACCAATTGTGTCAGGGATGCGTTGTATACGGCGCCGTCATGGGAAGCATAAGTGCCATTGCCGCTTTCTACATTAATCTCTGCCAGGTTGCTGCAGCCGCTGAAAGCGCTCATATCCATAGAAGAAACAGAGGCCGGAACCGTAATGCTGCTCATGCCGCTGCAGTTGCCAAAAGCCTGGGAGCCGATGCTGCTCACAGAGGCAGGGATATTCACGCCAGAAAGGCTGCTGCAGCCATACAGGGTAAGCTCCGGGATCGATGACATCCCTTCTGAAAGGGTAACGGAGGTCAGGCCGCTGCAGCCTGCCAGCACACCGCTTCCCATAGAAGTCACAGACGATGGAATGGAGATAGAGCCAAGGCCTGTGCAGTTATTGAAAGCGCTGCTGCCAATCTCCGATACGGTGGAGGGAAGCGCCAGGGAACTCAAGCTGCTGCAGCCGTTGAAAGCCTGTGCGCCAATAAAAGTCACGCCCTCCGGGATCGCTACAGAAGCAAGGCTGCTGCATCCATCAAAAGTCTCTGTAGGGATGGAAGTCATTGCCGGGAGCTCTACATAGCCCAGGGAGCTGCAGCCATAGAATACGCCGCCGCCAAGGCTTACAGAACCGCCAAAAGTAACGCTTCCCAGCCCAGTGCAGCCAGAAAAGGCATAGTTGCCCACACTAGTCACATTTGCCGGGATTGTGACAGCAGATATGCTGCTGTTTCCGGCGAAGGCATTGTCAGCAATTGCCGTCGCCGTAGATGGAATGGTGATGTTCCCGCCCGAGCCGGTATAGCCGGTGACTACAGAACCTTCCATCGTAAAATCTGTTAAGTCTGTCGCCCTTACTGTCCGTACCGGGCATAAGGCAAAGACTATGGCCAAAATCAATACAAGATTGAAATACTTGCCAATTCGTTTTTTCATTTTCTTGTCCTCCTTCATCCAATCCACTTACGGCAAACAGCAGCAAGGCATTTTCTGTGGATTGCTTTATGAAACTTTTTTCGCTACCAAGAACAGCCTTCCGTCCTGTGTATAATTGCTGCAGGTGGACAGGGTCAGCAGCTTATCTCCATAAGAAATATCTAATTTCCCGCCCATGACATTCATGCCCTGAAGCCGTTTCACATAGAGCTGGAAGGCCTCCTCGCTTCCAGCGTTGATAAAGTCATAATACTGAAAGTCGTTCTCGCCGCCGGCAGCTACCTTGGACAGGCATACCGCTATAATCTCATACTCCGCCTGATCATAGAGCGTCTGTAATGTAACCGTTTTGTGTTCCTTCCAATAAGCTGCGTCTAAGTACTGTTCCAGGCCGCCGAACATCATGCCGCTCTTCATATTGTGGCCATAGACAATAAGGTTGTCGTCCTGGCTTTGGATATCGTTCCTGGCATCCAGGAAAATGGAGCCATTGATATCCTCTTCGCCCTTGTAATCATGGTCTAAATAGAAATCACTGTTTTCCGGCACGGGCTGCATGAGCGGATAGTCAATCCCCGTGCCCACGATGGTAATCCATCCGGAAAAATCAGAATTCTGCTGGTAGAGCTTCTGGAACTGCGGGAGAATCTCCGGCGCCTTTTCCCCCAGCCCTGCGCTATGGACTTCATTTTCCACCGTTGCCGTCTGCACCGTCAGCACCGCATCCTCGTTTTCTTCTGTAACTTCCTCATCTCCTCCCATCCCCAAGGCTTTTATTACCTTAGCGGACAGCCAATCGGAGGCTGCGGAAATATCCTGTTCGCTCTTGATGCGTTCCATCTCGCGGATTTTCTGCTGATCGTGATATTCACTGCCGAAAAATATCAAGAAACAGACAATAGCACCTGCCATACAGATCGTCCCTACGACCTGGCCGGGCGATAGCTGCTGCAGCCGGTTTGCCAGCCGCCTGGTAACGGACGTCCTGGAGAGCGATTTATAATCCTCCACCATCATATCTGAGAGGTAGAGGAGGTAGTCGTTGCCAACTGCCTCGCTCCTAAAATTAATCTTCCCCTCCCGAATCAGGGTGTAGAGCCGTTCTGCCACTCCAGTTTCATTGATATCCATTTTTTTGGAGATTTCCCTGATTTTGTCAATGTCGTCCATGGCTTCCTGATATTCTTTGTAGGAATCAAATTGAAATTTGCCAATACAATAAATCCTGCCCATAATGGTATCAACTCCCTTTCTTCCCTGCTGATTCTGACTTGCCAGAACGGCAGTTATTTTTGCCAGCTACCTTTTTACCGTTACAGACTTCGCGGACGACTGGCTGCTGTAATAATTCTTGCCGCCTGTCTTGCGGTAAGTGCGGACTTTATAGTAATATTTCCTGCCGCCTTTCGCGCTCTTATCCGTGTAAGAAGTCTTAGTAGTAGTTGCAATCCGTTTGTAATTGCCATTCTTGGATGTGGCGCGGTATACCTGGTACCCTGTGGCCTTGCTTACCTTGCCCCACTTGATCACTGCCTGCTTAGATTTCTTGGAGGCAGCGCTCTTAATCTTCGGCTTGGCGGCGGCGGTGGTTCCTTTGACACTGGTAAATGGGCCATAGTAATACTGCCCTTCGTCAATCACAAACGCCCTCACGCGGAAGGTGGCCGTTGTGGCTGCCTTCAGCTTATTTACCTTGCCGCTGGACGCGCTTCCTTTTTCTACCCTTGCCACCGGACGGTTGTTGGAATTATAAATGTCATATCCGCTGACAATAGGGTTGCTCTTCCAGGAGAACGTCACGCTACTGGAACTGTATGCGGAAGCCTTGACATTTGTCACTTTCGGAATCTGGATGTTAAAGCTTACCGTCTGCGCCCCGGTATAATTGCCCATACCGCGGACAATCACACTGGATTTGCCTGGCGTCTTGTTGTTTACATAGACAATACTATAATCCTTATCTTCTTCCAGCGCCTTGCCGCTGTCAGCGGCCTGCACCTTCACAGTCGGACGGATTTCCTTGCCGGTGTAAGTCTGGCTTGCAATCTCAGCTACCTTCGCCCTTGCAATCTGCTGTGGACGGATCTGGAAGGTCTGCACCTTCTCGCCCTTGTAACGGTCCATGCCAGTGATGACAACAGAAGCTGTCCCTGCATTGATATTGTCGCGGTAGCTTACGGAATAATCCGTGCCCTCTGTCAGAACCTTGCCATTATCCTCCACCCGAACTACAACAGGCTTAATTGCCTCTCCAGTATAAGGATATGCTTCCGCCACGCCGACTACAACGGTCGCATCGGAAAATTCTCGTTCCCTGGTAATCACAAACGTAATCTCTCTGGTACCTGTATAAGCTTTCCCGCCTACACGGACGCCTGCGTCTGTACCTGTAATCGTAATGGTACCTGTGCCTTCTTCTATATTTTCACCATAAGCGACCGTATAATCTGTCCCTTCCATCAGCTCTTCCCCAGCAAAGGTTACCACTGGTACAGGACGGATCTGCTGCCCTGTATATTCCTGGATTGGAATCTCAGCAATTGCCGCATCCTTCAGATCACCAACCACCCGGAACTGAGCCTGCATCACGCCTGCGTAATTGCCCATGCCGATTACCGTAGCTGTTGCAGTCCCTACTGCCACATTGCTGCTGCAGTTCACAGTATAGTCTTTTCCTTCTTCCAGTGTGACAACGTCTGCCCCACTGCGGAATGTAAGCTGAATCTCCGGCTTCACGCCGCGGCCAGTGTATATCTGGTCAGATGCGCGCAGCGTCATATCTGGATCCGGATTGTCCGGTGTGCCCATACTCTTGGGCAGGATACGGAACGTCTTTGTAGCAGCGTCAATATCGGCAAAACTGTTGATCCCGACAACCCTTACGGTTCCGGTTCCTACATCTGTATTGCCCTCCCCATATTCTACCTGGTAATCCTTGCCCTCTGTCACAGGTATCGTAATCTCTTCCCCAGCAAAGGATACTTGGATTGCCGGCTCAAACTTACGGGTATTATACGTCTGGTCTGGGATATCTTCAATAATAAAGTCTCCCTCTGGCGGCACAATCAAAAATGGCACCTTACGGCTTCCTGTATAATTGCCAATTCCGCGGATTTCTGCATAGCCAGTCCCTGGCTCTAGGTTATCCGAATACTCACCGACTTCAAAATCCACATTTTCCTCCAACACAGTCCCATCCTGCGCCGCTACATGGAACGTCGTTGTTACCGCCTCTCCTGTGTAGAATACATTGCTGCCCGTAATAATAATATCTTCATTCTCTTCTGCAAAGCTCTCTGGCTCAATTGTAAACGTAAGCGTAACCACGCCGCCGTAAGCGCCTTTGCCAGTAATGGTAATGGTCGGCGCCGCCTCCCCGCTGTCGGCGGTTGCCGGAAGGATATTGTTGGCATAAGCAATATCAAAATCCGTGCCTTCCGTCAGGGTAATCAGCTGGTTATTCTCATTGCGGAAGGAAACCTCTACGCCTGGGCGCTTCTCCTGCCGGTTAAATACCTGCGGCTCGCTGTCCAGCGTAACCGTCATATTCTCAATGGTACGCGGGATAATGTTAAATTCAAACCACTTCTCACCCGTATAATTCGTACCTTCAATGCCGCGGATCAATACCCTGGCCTTTGACTCTTCGGTAGAAATATCCGTATTATTCTCATAACGTACAATCTCATAATCCCTAGAAGGCACCATAATGGTCTGACGGTTGCGGACAATGATTTCTGGCGTAATCGGTTCGCCTGTGTAGATATAGGCATTTTCATTTTCCCCGTCATTGATGCTGTTGCGGAACTCCGCCGATACGTGATTCTCCTCATCTGCAGACAGATCCATAGGCGTAATCGTATAATAAATCTCGATTTCTCCCATATAGTAGTCTTTGCCGCGGATGCGGATATAAGCGCTGTTCTTCTCCCCTACATCGGTATTGTTGCGTTCCTCTACAATCTCATAGTCCACGCCCATCTGCAGCTCCTTGGGCTGCTCTGCCAAGCCGCAGTAAACGCTGGACCAGTCCTCAAAGTACATATCTGGGTACACTTTTACGCCTGCGCCGTAAGGAGCCTCAAATTCATTCGGATCCGCGCCTTTTGACTTGAGGATAATATAAGGCGGATTCGACACGCGCCCTGCCTCTAAATCGGCCATAATGCGGAAAGTCTTGACCATCGTTCCCGCATAATTGCTCTCCGGTACGGCTGTAATCTCAATTTTACCCTCGCCAATAATGATATTGTCCTTTGCCTCGCCATAGGAAACGGTATAATCCTGATCGCGTACAAGGATTGTCGGCTCTCCGCCCTTGCTCCAGGTAACGGCCTCCGCCAATACTTCTGGGCGGATCGGATCGCCTGTATAAGCATACCTTTCATTAATATCGGAAACCTGCACGGTAGCGTCCAAAATTTCCCGCGGGTTAATCTGGAAACGGACTGTAAATTCCCCGTAGTAGTTGCCTGCATAGTTCCCTTCTGCATCCTTGCGGGCAGAAATCGTAGCCTGCGGATGAAGGCGTTCCTGCTCGCCAAAGGAGTTTGTGCCATAGGTATAGACATTGACATTATTGATGGCGGAAACTTCATAATCATAAGCCCCATCCCCAGTTCCAGAGGTCAGGTCCGTGCCGGCATAAGCGCCCTGGTAAGAAATCACAAACTCTGGCACCTGTGCCTGGCCATTGTATTCATAGCCATCTTCCACCAAGCCGCTCAGTGAGAGAAGCTTACCCTCTTCTTCGGAAACGGCTTCCTTAATATCCCTCTGTTTCACCTGGAAAGGCACTGGCTCCGCACTGTTGAGGTAATCCCCATTTTCCACGGCAGAGATCACCACTGCAGCTGCTTTTTCTTCGCCTGTCGTCGCATTCTCATTGCCCTGGTATGCAACGCTGCAGTCCTGATCTGTCAACGTCAATTCTTCAGTCGAGCCGTCTGCCCTATGAATCGTATAAATTACCGTAGGTGTTGGGCAGTTCGTACTCTGGCCATTCTTCGGAGGGGTGTAGGTCCAGTCATCCACCGTGATGGTCACGTTTTCCCCTGCCAGGTCGCCGCGGATATGGAACTCTTCCACTGGCAGCGTCCCTTCATAATTGCCAATTCCGTTAATCGTAATTGTCGCCGTACCCAGGATATTGTTTTTCTCATAGGTAAGCGTGTAATCTGTATCCTTCACCAAAGGCTTGGCTTCCACAGACTTATCCGGCTGGAACATCACCTGCAGGCCTGGCTGGATGATTTTGTCCGGATCTTCCGGATCCACAGCATCCCCAGTATACTCCTCATTCATAATCTCATCCCAGATGACGTCTACAATGCCCGTTACCTCAATATCATCCTTGGCATAGCCAGCGCTAAAGTCGTATGCGGTAATCGCATATGCTATATCCTTGGATCCTGTGTAATGTACCCCATCGCCAACAATGCGGATCACATAGCTGCCCATGGCAATGCTTTCGGATGCTTCAATCTTCTCTAAGTTCTCCCCATCCTTTTTGTAATATTCCAGGCTGTAATCCGTGCCTTCCACCAGCAGATCGCCCGTATGGGTAATCTCTAATTCCGGCGTAAGCGGGGCTCCAGTATAAATATAAGAATCCTGGTTATCCTTAATCGTATATTGGTGTTCCTGTAAGTAATCGTCTCCCTGATTCAATTCCAATGGGAGGATTTCAAATTCCACTCTCCCAGAACCGTAATAGTAGTCGCCATATCCTTCCACAATCGCCACTGCCTTGGAATTTGCATTGGTAACCTCAATATTATTGCGGCAGCGTTCCGGGTCAATGATAAATTCACTTCCCTCCGCCAATTCCTTGCCGGCAAAAGTAACCTTGGCATTGCCAGGAGTAATTGCCTTCCGTGTGTAAATCTGGTCTGGAATCTCAATCTCGGTAAATGCATTTGGCTGGCCATAGTCATCCAGGCATCCCTTGATTACATAATATACAGATTTTGTCCCGGTGAAGTTTCCTTTTCCTGTAATCTGCGCCTCAGCCATGCCGACCTTGTCGCTGTCTATGTATTTTACCTCATAATCTCCATCGCTTTCCACCAGGTCAA
This sequence comes from uncultured Lachnospiraceae bacterium, assembly GCA_910577785.1. GTDB lineage: Bacteria > Bacillota > Clostridia > Lachnospirales > Lachnospiraceae > Petralouisia. The sequence continues at coordinate 91,535 of CAJTNT010000008.1, forward strand.
GGATACCATTGATCTGGCCGCCCATTCCCAATCCTTCGCCGCCATAAGAGACGTCAAACTTGGGTTCCCTGGCTTCCCCATTGTAAATATAAAAACGATCCATCGGGTCTGTGTTGATAAAATCGTACGACACATTGCCAGATTCCCTGCTGATTACCTTCAAGTATTCTGTATTGATATTGCGCGGCTCAATCGTAAAGGTCTGCTCCGACGTCGTATCCTTGTAGCCGTTGATACCTGTAATTGTAAGCCGTCCTTTGCCAACAACCTTATTGCGGATATCGCTGGCGTCAAAATTCACCCGGTAATCTGTACCTTCAACCAAAGTACGGTTTACAGAAAGGCTGGCATCATTAATGACCAGCGAGATGCTGATTGGCGGCTTAATCGCTGCCCCTGTATATTCCAGAGGCTCAGTAATGCTAATCCTGACATTCCTGTCGTTGATGGATCTCTCCTGAATCTGGAATGTCCCGCTTATCGTCCCCGTGTAATTCCCCTTGCCAATTACGGTAATGGAAGCCGTGCCGATATCTGTGTTATTGTGGTAGGTAGCCTCATAATCGGTATTCAAATAAAGCCTGATATTGGGGTCGCGCCTTACCAGGAAGCTGGCCTCAATCGGCTCCCCCGTATAAGTCTGTGTCTCCAGATCCATAATCCTGGCATTGCACTTCTGCAGGTCTAATGGACGGATGGTATATTCCAATTCCCTGCTGCCGCTGTAATTCCCAGTACCTGTAATCGTTGCTTTTGCCACTCCGGCGTCTACATTATTGGTACAATTCAGAGTGTAATCGATCCCCTGCCTTAAATTCACGCCATTGTACTGCAGCGACATCTCCGGAACATGCCCAGAGCCATTGTAAATATACTCCGCAGATGGATTGGCGAAGGCTATGCTGACGTCATCCAGGGAACGGGCGGCAATCTCATAAGACACAATCACCGGTTCACCCAGCAGCTGCCCATTGGATGTGGGGCTTACGCGTATGGAGTGCGTCCCGGCCGTTGTATGTCCTGTGCCGACTCTCGTTACGGTAAAGTCTACATCCTTAATATATTCCCCATTGTCCCCTACGGTAACCTTCAGATTGTCAAACTGATCCGTGCCATCGTATACGCACGCGCTGGCATCCACATGGATAAGGCCTGGCGTCAGCTGAGCCGCCACAATGTTGAAATACACATCCATGGTGCCGGAATATGCACCGCCGATACCACGGACGATAACCGTAGGCCTTTTAGACACATCCGTATCCGTAGCCGAACCTACGGACGTATTATTTCGGTAACCATTATTGCCCTGGTCTGTGGCAATCTCATACTTATCGGTTGCCAGAATCCCATAATCCGGATCCCGGACCTCAATGTCATCTAGCGTCAAGGTAACAGGCGTTCCTGCCCCCTGATAAGACTGATCCTCCTTGACACGCCCTGTAACCCTCAGATTTTCCGGGATATAAGTAGCGCCAAACGGCTTACAGATCGTAAAAAGGCCTGCATCCTTGCCTGTATTATTAGCAGTAGAAAGGCCTGCATATTTTCCTTTTTTGATAATAACAATTACCCTGGCGGAAGTTGTAGCATAGGTATTGTTCCTGTATGCAACACCGGTCGTAGCATTTGGATCTGTCAAAGGATCCCTCGTATCCGAAGCATCATAATAATCCCCTATCGGAATCTCCTCTGCACTATCCCCTTCGCCGTAAAACACTCGAAACTCACTTCCTGGACGCAGAGTAACCGGGCTGCCGGTATATGGCTTACCTCTGTTCACCAGGTTCTCGCTCATGACAATCCGCAGCTTGCTCTCATCATAGCGATAAATCTTAAAATCAACGCTTTTCTCCCCTGTATAATTGCCAACCCCATGAATGGTAACCGTAGCCGTCTTCTCATCTTCCGTTGCCGATATATTGTTATTCGTATAGGTATAAGTATAGTCCCTAGTGGCTACCAAATTTGATCCATTCGCCTGCACCGTAGGAATCGGGCGTACCTCGCCTGGGCTCGTTACGCTAATGGATGCATCTACCGTAACTGTAATATCGGCAGCATCCGTAATATTTTTGGGCTGAATGGCGAATTCCGCAGAAGCAGAACCCATATATCCGCTCCCGCTCTTCGCCGCAGCGGTCACCCGTGCCTTTACGCCACCGCTGCTGGCGTTCGTGTTATTCTCATAGATTAGGTCATAGCTTTCTGCCGGCACTTCCTGCCCGTCAAAATCCTTTACTACAATATTATCATCATCTGTACCTGGCTTAATCTCCCCTCCATTGTATGTATACACAATGGACGAATTCTCGAATTCAACCGTTGTAATGATTCGATCATCTTCTGCACGTACAGTAAAGCCGGACAGATCCACCATCCCGGCTATCATGCAGACGCTTAGAATCCACGCCATTATTCTTCTGGCAATTCTTTTTTGCATAGTCTGTTCCTCCCATTTTATCCATTTGCTGCAACGATATTATATAATAATCTCGGCATATTTGCTAAAAATACTTATACTTCCCCTCTATTTTCCACCTGTCAAAATATACTGCCCCTCTATTTGCTATCTGTCAAAATTATACTGCTATTTCCTTATACTGCTGTCCCCCTTTACATGAAAAATTGCTGTGCAGTCCCACAGGCTTACCTTATCTTTCAGTATATCATATTGGCATTTATAATACAACCACAGATAGAAATAAAATAAAAAAACCATAAATACCGTGGTTACGATATCTATGGATTATATAAAAACCAGAATGCATACAACTACCATAATACTGAGCAGCCGTACACAAAGAGTTGCGGGGGCAAGATTTGAACTTGCGACCTTCGGGTTATGAGCCCGACGAGCTTCCAGACTGCTCCACCCCGCGCCACTATAGAGATAAGCAATATAAGCAGAAAATCCTGCTTTACCACTGGCTTATCAAATGGATGGAGAAGGATTCGAACCTTCGAAGGCGTTGCCAACAGATTTACAGTCTGCCCCCTTTGGCCACTCGGGAATCCATCCATATATATAAAACAATTATAATTGTTCAGAGCCGATGATCGGACTCGAACCGATAACCTGCTGATTACAAATCAGCTGCTCTGCCAATTGAGCCACATCGGC
>CAJTNT010000009.1 GCA_910577785.1 uncultured Lachnospiraceae bacterium
GGGTGCCACAGGATGCAGCAGGCCGGAAGGACATATGGTTCATCCTGATACAAACTTTTTCTTACTGAATAAATTTTTTAAAAGCCTCCGCAAGAAGGCTTGCGAAGCATGCCTTTTTACCGGATATATTTGTAAATCTACACAAAAAACAGATGCTTATGCCAGGAAGTACCTGCAAAATCTGTGCAGTTTCACTAACTGTGAAAAATACTTCCTCCATACACATATGGGCTAAAGGTCCGCAGTCTGGTACAATCGGAAAGAATCACATTCAGGGCAGTTTTATCTTTTGTATAGAGCTGCTCTTTTCGTCTGCCCTGAATCTGATACTTTCCTAAAGAATTGTACCATAAGGCTGGCTTCTCAGGGTTATTTTTACCTGTGATTTTGCTTCTCTTTTTTAACATTGAGTGAAATTGATGGATAATCTGCTGTTATCTGTCAGTTTAGCGAGATAGAAAGGGTATGGATAATTGATAGTTATCCGTTGAATTTGGCGGATAGAGCGGTATGGATAATCAAAGGTTATCCATTAAAAATCAAACTCGATTTGAATATAGGATAGTACTGGATTATGGATGATTCAAAGGTATCTTTCTATATTGTGAGCAGAATAATTGGAAATTATGGAGATGTGAAATGGGGATTGTTAAATGAGAGGTAAATTAGTCATTTTATTTGGAATAGATGGAAGCGGAAAATCTACTATCTTAAAAATGTTAGAAGACAGTGGATTAAATAATACAATATATACGTCTTGTTTAAAAAACGCTATATTTGAAGAAGAATTGTACCAAGCCGAAAAAATGCTACATTTTACAAGGGCAGAATTTTTTTCACATGAATTTAAGCATGTACTTCATATTGGTAGTGTAATTTATAACATGTATAATATAGTATTGCCTCTTTTGAATACAGGTAAGAATGTAATCCTTGATAGATATGCTATATGCATTAAATTGTTTATAGAACTTTTCCTTGATCCTTCATGTAACTGCTTATCAAAAACATTAGAATGTTTACCATCTCCGGATTTAGGAGTCTATCTTGACGTGGGCATAGATACTGCTAGCCAAAGAATACTAGAAAGAAGTAATAAAACTGGAATATTGCCACATTATAGCGAAAGCAGGGAATCCTTAATGTTAAAAAAAGAGAAATATGAAATCATGATTCCCGATGAAAAGTATACCATTTTAAGAATAGATGCAAATCAAAATATTGATAAAGTATACTCCTCAGTGTTTAAGATACTAAGCGAAATATGCATTCCTTAAAATACAAACAATCAAGAACACATTTAATACTTAATTTTTAGATATGAAGGGGATTTCTTAATGAAATACCAAATGATTCTGCTTGACTTAGACGGAACATTATTAAATTCAGACAACATCGTGTCCCCAATAACAGCAAATGTCCTAGAAGTTTGTAGACAAAAAGGATATTATATAGGTTTTATTACTGCACGTTCCCGATCAAAGAAGAATATCCGTCTATTAGATGGTCTGCCATGCGACTTTATTGCTTTCTATAATGGTGCGGAGATTTATGCGAAAAACCATCTACTAGAGAGCAATGTGTTATCATATAAAAAAACTATAATGATGCTGCAAGAACTGAACAATGATTTCCCTGGTATGATATTTGATATACATCAGGAACCGTGGAATTTTTCAAGTGTTTGCGGTACCATATCTCATATGGAATCAGGAGATAGAAGAGTGTGTGACATTAATAATTTACCAGAATGTAACATTCAACGCATTCGATTGGAATCAGAATCTCTTATGTCCATCCCATTACAAAATTATATGACTTCCGAAAGTACCTTTTATCACTCAGCATTTGCTGATGTTATAATTGTTCATAAAGATGCCAATAAAGAACATGCTGTAAAAAAAGCTTCAGATTTCTTTGATATACCTCTTAGTAAAATGATAGCTTTTGGTGATGACATAAACGATATTGATATGTTAAAAATCGTTGGTATTGGTGTGGCTATGGGTAACGCAATTCCCAGTCTAAAAAAAATTGCTAATTATGTTACAGAAACAAATGACAACAATGGCATTGCAACTTGGATATGCAAACATCTTATTACACTAGGAAAATAATATTTAAATTTAGAGGTATATATGGAAGACTTTTCAAAAAAACTGTTTATTTGTTTTTCAGCCAAAGACCGCTATAATATAGTACAGCCTATTGTCTATCATCTTAAAAACTATGGTGTTAATGTCTGGTATGATAGATATGAAATGGTGATGGGAGATGATCGTTTCAAAAAAAATATAGAGGAAGGTGCTGGGAAATGTGGATACGCATTAATTGTTTTATCCCAAAATACTATTGATTCAGTATGTGCAACAGAAGAAATAAATATTCTCAAATCAAGATACAATAAAAAAGAAATCATAGTTTTTCCTGTATTATATGAATTAAAACCTTGTGACATTCCTCCTAAGTTTGGCTGGATTAGTAATTTGATTTTTAAAGAAGTTAATCGTACCACTGGTACATTAGAAATATGCAATCACATTGCATGTAAAATTACGAATGATATATTAGATAATTGCAGATATAAAACCATTGAGGAAATAGTAAATAGCAACCTAAATCTTCCAAAACCAATAAAATCTTTATTAGAGAAATATACCAAAATAGATAACGCAAATCTTAACAGTAGAATCGCATTACTCTATGCTGCTTACATTATAATTGTTGAATCCTATAACCTAGACATAGCCGTATTGTGCGAAGTGCCTACTAAAGCATTTGAAAGGTTATTCACAGAAACCCTCCTTAATCTAACAGTGGATTATAGGGAATTATGGTTATTGGAAAATTCAATGTGCATATTAATAGAATACTACTTTATATCTTGTACAGAATCCAAAATGTAGATAACTATTTTTGCAAGCTCTTCTGTATTATATTTGGAGGTAAGTAAATCTATGCTTTTCTCCAAATATGGGTATTGGGTTAAGTTGCTTTTCAATTGGTTCCATATTAATTCGGATCTCATCCCAGGATATGCAATGGGTATAATAGTTTTATGATTTTTCAATGCAATTTCAAATTCTTCTTTAACTCCACTGTTTGGGTTCGGATCATGTTCATTATAATCCCCGAAGACAAATATCGCTGAACCACATCCCTCAATAATCTCCTCACGCAATCTCTTTTTTTCTTCTAAAGAATTTTCCCCAAAACCAACGAAAGGTCTAACAATAATGTACTTCTCCTTGTCTTTAATGCCTTTCTTTGCAAGATATTCATTGGCATACCCGATGATATGTGTTCCAAAATGTCTGCCTATGCCATTAACAATTCGATAATCATTGGCCAAAAGATGTGATGTTATACTACGAGAAAGATTATGGGAATATTCTTCTATTTTTTGTTCAAAGGAACGGAACGCCCCTGAAATAAATACTCTTTTATTCCGAATTCGCTTATTCAACTCACACAACACAAAGAATATGTCTGTATATTCATTCACGAGAAGAATACGAATATGATATCTGCGTTCTAAATCATCAATGAAGTAAGTAAAATATGGGTTACATTTATCATCTTTCATTATTGTGTAATGATATGGAGCAGCTTCACCTAAATATCTTGTAATTTCGCTCAAACAATCCATTACTAAATAATCTGTAAAACTATATCCTATGAACAAAAAAGTGCTAGAAATTAATTCTCTTTTAAAAAACATCAGCATCATTCGATGGCTGTCTGCATATGCTTCATAGTCTTTCTGAGTAGCAACAATACCTTCAGGATTTGTAATATCACCATTCATTTTATAGATATTGATTCGTTTATTAAGTTCTACATTAGATAAATCTGTATCTTTAAATACTTTATTAATCAAAATATTACGACTCTTATAGTTAAGTTCTAGAACGTTATCAAAATTCGTAGTCCATATATTTGTGAAACCAATATCAATAAGTTCATTAATTAAAGGACTTTGAAAATCATTTTTATTAATAATATCATTAATTCGTTTTCGAAGTTCTGCTTGTCCGAATTTATTAGAATAATATTGTGCAATCCTATAATAATCCGATGAACCGTCCAATGGTGTGCCAAGTTCTTTTGCAAGTGGCTTGAATAAATTATACCAAGATGGATATCCCGCATTGGCTGAGGCACCAGCACCTACAAAAAGTGATATTCTCTCGTCGAGTGCCTGACGCGTAAATTGATTAAGAAATTGTTCTTTGTTTAGAGGCATATAATTTCGCATCCTTTAATTTGAAATAATTCTTAAAAATTTTATAGACTTGGATAATTATTTATTATCCATACCGCTCTATCCGTCAAATTCAACGGATAACTATCAATTATCCATACCCTTTCTATCTCGCTAAACTGACAGATAACAGCAGATTATCCACCACTTTTTCTCTCACAATTCCATAACAAATTTCCTTTTCCATTTTACATCAAGGCTCCCAGAAATTTCAATACAAAAACCGACTTATATTCCCCATTTCCGACAAAATGGCAGACTTTTTTCCTGATATGATGATAAAACATCCTAATATGATGATATCCAAAATTCATCTCCATCCCTTTTCCCCTCCCAGACAACATCCTAGTGCATTCCCATTTACTTACTCTTCTATAACTAAGCCATCACTTTTACTACTGGCGTTTTTCTCACATGTTGGAAGATTTTCTGGCATACATGGGAATGTGGCGGCTTCAAAAATACACCAGATTTTGAAAAATCATCTTGACTTTTACATTGTAGTTCGTTATAATTAACCGCAGTTAGGTTCAGCTAATTTTATGGATGGGAAAGTCCTATTTTTTTAGCCATTTGGTTAGTAGCGACTAATTTCAAATATCCTTATAAAATTAGCATGTTTTACCTACTGCCCACAAAATGAACTTTATAAAAAGAAGGAGGTTTCAAATGTGTAGAAAGAAATTCACACACAAAATAGCAGCTGCGCTTTTATCTGCCGCCCTGGTTGTCAGTTGGATACCAGTGAATGGGCCGATAATAGTAAATGCCGCAGAAACAGAGCAGGCGGAAAATGCATTTTCGTTTGGAAGCAGCCAGACTCAACTTTCGCCTGGAACCTATACCCTGCCCGTTGCATTAAAGAATGCCGGCGATATCTCCAAGGACTCCATGGCGGCGAGCTGTGTCAGGGATGGCAGGATAGTCGTGAATCCTGACGGCAGCGCTGACATTACCATCGGCCTGCAGGCAGTTTCCGTTTTTGGCATCACTGCCTGGGCCAGTAACTGGATGATTTATAGCACGGACTTAAATGGCGAGAAAGAGGCTGCCACCCCCTCGGCAGATGCGGATGGGAATGTGGACAGCATTACCTTCCGGCTGCCGGATAACGCGATGGATGGCGTTTATACCGATATGTTTGTCTCTGCTATGAACACTACCATGCAGGCCTATTTTGCCTTTGACTATGCAAATGCTGTCCTGGTGGGCGGCCAGGAAACAGGGGAGAAGAAAACCGGCTCTGCTAAAGTGGAACAGTTCGGAGGATACGACGTTCATGTAGCTGTATCTGTCCTGGAAGGCAAAATAGAGGCTCTGGAAATCGAAGGGGCAAACTTTGAGGGGACTTATGCAGATTTCAATAAAACAAAGCTGCAGGCGGCAATTGATGGGCTAAAGCTTTCTTATACTGGCAAATCTGCTACGGACGCTAAGGAACTGGAAGGGATTGACGCTGTTTCTGGCGCAACTTACTCTTCTGACGCAATCCGCCTGGCTGTATTAGACGCACTGGGTCTGGAAGGCAGCAAAGAAGAGATTACGCTTCCGACACAGAAGCTGGAAAAGGGAACATATCAGGTAGACATCGCTTTTTATACAGACAATGTGAAGCATTCGCTGGTAGAGCATGACAAAGCCAAGGCCGTGATCAAGGCCGATGCAGAGGGCAACCTGACACTAACTACCGCGATTATCAGCGGAACCGTAAAGGAGCCGCTGTATTTCTATGACTTTAATGGATACTATGAAGGAAATGACAGGAACGGCACGCTGAAACCTGCAGCTAACGTAAAGAAAGCTGACACCGATTATTCCGATGACGTATTTGGGGCAGAGGAACAGGTGGTCACTGAAGTATCTTTCCCGCTGGAAGGTGATTTTGCAGAAATCTATTCTGCCAATGCCAGCATTTATGTCCCGGCTATGAAAAACCTCACTGGGGACGTGGGAGGCGTCACCTTTGAGCAGGGGAGGTTTTCTTCGGACTGTTTTGCAAAAATTTACTGGGACAGCCTGGAGAAAATAAACGTGGAAGAAACGTTGGAGGATGGCGTTTATGCCGTGCAGGGAACGATGTATAAGCCAGACCTGAAAACAAAATCAATGGCGGATTCTGCTTTCAGCCATACGATGCCAATGACTGTGCAGGATGGGAAGGCAACGCTTCGCATGAATTTCAAGGCAATGGAAATCACAGGGCTGAATGGCTATCTGGGCAGGCTGAAATATTATGGAAGCGGCTACCAGAAGGATGCCTATGGGGCGCCTACAGGAACATTAAAAGACGTAACGGTTAAGAGCGTACAGAAATACAGTGACGGCGCTGTTATTTCGGATGATTTTGGGACGGACTATCCGGATATCATAAGCTTTGAAGTAATCCCGGAAGCGCTGGAGGATGGGATTGTGCCGCTGCAGGTATTTGTGCCGATTATGGAGAGCATCACGGCAGGCACGGGCAGCCAGAATGTCTATTTAAAACTGGATCTGGAAAATATGGAAAAGACGGCAGCAGAGGATCCGCGGTTCCAGGATACTGACACGGCGCCGGAAAACCCATCTGGCCAACCTACGCCACAGCCCGTGGACAAAACGGCTTTGCTTGCGTGGATTGAAACCGCGGATGCGGAAGCCGCACGTACCGATGTCACATATACTTCGGAAACGCTGGGCCGATTAAAGGCCGCGCTGGCAAATGCCCGGGCAACCGCTGATAAAGAGGACGCCACCGCAGAGGAAGTACAGGCACAGGTAACGGCGCTGAGCCAGGCAATCAAAGCATTGGAACAGCAGCCGAAACCGAACGTTCCAGCAATCCGCAAGCCGGCAGCGCCTTCTCGTGTGAAGGCCACATCGGCAGCTTATAATAAGATTAAACTGACCTGGTCTGCGGTAAGCGGGGCAAACGGCTATGAAGTATACCAATACAATAGCAGCACCAAACGGTACCAGCGCGCGGCTACGGTGACAGGGACTTCTTATACCGGGAAGAGCCTTAAGACGGGGCAAAGCTATAAATACAAGGTACGCGCCTACAAGACGGTGAACAGAGAAAAACTCTATGGCGCCTTCAGCAAAGCTGTATCCGCAAAGCCTGCGCTTTCCAAAGCTTCTGGCGTGAAAGCCGCCAATACGAAGAGCAAGGCTACCCTGGTAAGCTGGAAGAAAGTATCCGGCGCCAGCGGCTATCTCGTATACCGTTCCACCAAAAAGAACGCCAGCTTTAAAAAGGTAGCGGCCAGCAAGAAAAACAAGACAGTCAAATACACGGACAGGAAGCTGAAAAAAGGCAAAACCTATTACTACAAAATAAGGGCATACCGTACGGTAAATGGAAAGAATGTGTATGCGCCTTACTCCAACACGGTAAAAGTGAAAATCCGTAAATAGGGACGCCAAGGTTACTATTCGAGGATATGATTCCGAAGCGAGGGGCGGTTTTTGCATGGCAAAACTCTATCACCGCCCCCCTTTTGGGCTATAAAATTGTTATTCGGACAGGAGGTTACGTTTGAAAAAAATATTTCCAAAAATGGCAGCGCTGTCTTTGGCTATGGCTCTGATAATGGCTCTGATGGGAGGCGCATCCTCTGTCCTTCCTGTCTATGGGGCAGACAGCAATACACTGCAGGCGCTGGTATCCCAAGCGGAACAGATAGACGCAAGCTGTTACACGGATGCATCGGCAGCCCTTCTTCAAAGCGCAATCAATTCTTCCATGCAAGTCATCCAGGATAAAAGCGCCAGCAGTTCCCGTGTCAATCATCATATTGTACTGTTAAATACGGTTATGCAGGCGCTCGTAAAAAAGGCGGACGGGAATACGCCTGCCTGTGGGCATTATACAATCAAAGGGATCCTCCGCCAGGCTTCCTCTGACAATGCCTCTATGGGGAATGCATCTATTTGCCAGCCTATGGAGCTTATCGTGGAGGAAGACGGCCTGTTATTACAGCTGCACTTTACTTCCCTTACTGTGCCAGGATTGGGAAAGGGATATCTTGCCAGCCTGCACTATCTTCCCAGCTGGGAGGGGGCATTCCTGGAAATGACAGAGGAACAGTACCAGGCTTTCCAGGCATGCACGATTGATGCATATCATGAAGGCGTCTATGACAGGTTCAATCACCCGGATACTGGCACGGATCTGACTATCAAAGGGCAATTATATCCGAAATATCTTACCCTTCCCGTAACTTACCAGGACGCGGAACTATGGGTGAGGGTCTATATCCCTATCATGGAATCTATCAGCGCCGGCGGCGGGACGCAGTATGCGCGCTTGCAGCCAGATTGGAATACCCTTACCTGGATTGCCCCAGACACGGAAGGCCTTGATGCCGCCGTGCAGCAGCTTGTGCAGATCCAGGAGGCTGCCCTGGCGGCAGATTATACACAGGAAATGCTGGATTTGCTGAAACAGGCAATCACGACTGGACATGACGCCCTGGACAGCAGCAATATCGGACAGTCCCAGGCGGACGCTATGGCACAGGCATTGAATGCCGTGGCGAACCTGTACACAGATACGGAAAAGCAGTATCTTCATGATATGATACAGCTGGCACATCACTATACTACCGATGATTACACAGATACATATGTAGCAGATCTGAAAAAGCGGATCCAGACGGCACAGGAAGTTTATAATAATGCATTTGCCACACAGACACAGGTAAATGAGCAGTATGCCCTTCTCCTACAGGCAATCAGCAATGCCCAGAAGAAGGCCGCTGATCCTGCGCCAGCTCCAAGCCCAACGCCAGCTCCAGAAACCCCAAAACCAGAGACACCCTCCGAAAACGGCAGCCAAAAATTAGACAAGAATAAACTCAAGGATGGCGTCTATGCGGTTACTGGCAAGATGGTGAAGATTGACAAACGTACGGCATCCATGTCCAATGATGCTATCAGCCATACGGTTAAGCTGAGCGTTAAAAAGGGGAAATACAAAATAACCCTGGACTTCACAGGGCTGCAGATCAATGGAAGCTATGGATACCTGAGCAGGCTCAAATATTATAAGAAAGGATACACCCTGGACAGCTATGGCACGCCCCAGGGAACGGCGAAGGCCGTTACCATAGATTCCTACCAGCTTGACAGCAGCGGCATGCGGATTGTGGATTCCTATGGGACAGATTACCCCAATCAGGTGACGTTTCCGCTAATTCCAGAAGCCGTTGACGATGGGTATGTGCCGCTGCAGGTATATATTCCGATTATGGAAGCGATTTCTGCAGGGACAGGGACACAGCCGGTATTTCTCTTCCTTGATTGGGATACCCTGAAATCTACTACGGAGGATGATGAGAATTTTAAGGATAAGCAGAACAGAGATCCGGGGTCTGCTGCCCCGGCAGGCAGCGGCTCTACAGGAAATAGTTCCCTTACACAGGGAAACGCTTCCCTCCTACAGGGAAACAGCTCCCTTTCACCAAAAAATGGTTCTCTCCTACAGGGAAATACTTCCCTCTCTCCTGGGAATACTTCCCGGATTGGCAAAGGCTTTTCCTTAAACAGCAGCTTATCAGCCTCTTTGCCAGGCAACGGCCAATCCATGCTGCCCGACGCAGATGCCGCAACGCCAGGGCTTGAAGGACTTTTAACAGAAAACATGCCTGCGGAAACAGCGCCTGCTGGAACAGCTGCTGCCGAAATGCAGCCCGGGGATGCAAGTGTAATGCCGTCTGGCAATTCCACAGACGCCCCCAGTCCGGCGGCAGTCCCGACCGTTATGAGTATCCTGATGGCCGGCGCAGGATTTTTCTTTAAACTAAAAAGCAGGGGAGGCCTGTAGCATGGAATGGAAAAGAAGAACCGCAACAGGTGCAGGGGCAGCGCTTCTGGCATTGCTGGCGTGGCTTATGCCCTCAGCATTTCCAGTATATGCCGCAGCAGGGACAGTATACAGCTGTACCATCAACCGCTGCTATGCCCATCCCGTAACAGGATTGATTGAAGATTCTGGCGGCCAGGCTTCCTATGCTACCGGACAGAGCATGGCAGAGGGAGCTGTCTCTTCCGTTGGCATCATGGAGGTGACAGAGGATGGCGCATATTATCTGACATTCCGTGCCAGCCTAATGGATTATACTTCTAACCACAGCTTTTCTGTACAGAATGTGGAGGATACTGGCTGGTCGGCAGTAACGCCTACTGTCACGGCAAATGGCTCTGACAGCAATGGCACAACTTCGGACTTATGCATCCAGGTTCCCAGCGAGAACTGCGTGGTAAGGGGCAGCATGTATGTGACGCCTATGGGACGGGATGTTATCTTTTATTTCTATCCCAGTAATTATACACAAGGCAATACTGCCTGCATGACAGCTACTGTGGTAACCGAAACGACCAGCGGCTCAGCCGTTACAAGCCAGCCTGCAGCAGATGGAAATGTGCAGGCAAGTACAAATGGGCAGACAGGCACAAATGACAGACAGGCAGATGCAGGCGGGCAGACAGATATAGATAACGAACCAGAAAATCCCAGCACAAAGAGCAGGCTGGATACAGATGGAAAGGCTCCAACAGGAACAGATGGGAACTCTGGCACGGCAAGCCCCAATACGGACAGATCGGCGACAAACAACATCAACAAGCCAGCGACATCTGCAGCAGGCTCTCCAGATGCAACGTTAAGCAGTGCGCAGGGGCTTAGCCTGTCCACGGCAGCAGATGCAGAAGCAGCGCAAAACAACAGCGGCAGCAGTGGCAGCAGCGGCAACAGCAGCAGCGGCAGCAGCGGCAACGGCAGCAGTGGCAGCAGCACCCCTATCATCAGCCTGATTGCAGCAACCACTGCTTCCATTACTATATCTGGCCTGGTTCTTATGACAGCTGCCGCAGCCATCATCTGTTATATGAGGAAAAACTGGCAGAAATGGGGTGGCTATGACGATGAGGAATATGGGGATGAAGATAGGGATGCGGATAGAGATGGGGATAGGGATGGGAATGAAGGCGCAGATACGTAATACCATCGTGCTTTTTATTATGATGCTTTTCTTAAACGGCTGTGTCAACCAGCACCCGGAAGGAGAAGGCGGTATGCGGATGGCAGCGGCAGATATTTCAACAGATACGATAGAAACCATGCTGGAAATTACTGATCCGCAGGAGGAGGCCGCCGTAAAGGCTGCCAAGGCTATGGTACAGTCTATGGATCGAGAGCCAAGGATTATTGCCACCTCGCCTGCGGCAGCGGAGATATGCAACAGGCTGGAACTGAACCTGGCGGGCATCTGCAGCAGCACGGCGTCTGCCTTACCGGAACGTTATCAGGATGTCCCGACCGTAGGAACAGCCATGAGCCCGGATATGGAGATTGTATCATCCTTAAATCCTGATTGGATCTTAAGCCCCGCATCCCTGCAGACAGACTTACAGCCCAAATATGAAGAGATTGATACGCAATGGGCGTTTTTAAACCTGCGCAGTGTACAGGGAATGTACCGTTCTATCCAGGAGCTTGGGGAAATTTTCGGGCGCGAGGAACAAGCAATGACGCTTGTGGACGAATTTACGGAATTTTATGAGGAATACCAACGGAAGAACGAAGGGCAGGAAAGCCCCAAAGTGCTGATTCTGATGGGGCTTCCCGGGAGCTATATCATAGCGACAGAAAATTCCTACGTGGGGAACCTGGTGGCGCTGGCTGGCGGCGAAAATGTCTATGCTGGAAGCAGCCAGGAGTTCCTTACCGTAAATACGGAAGATATGAAAGCCAAAGAGCCGGATATTATTTTAAGGGCGGCCCATGCGCTGCCCGATCAGGTGGCGGAAATGTTTCAGGAGGATTTTAAAACGAATGATATTTGGAAACATTTTAAGGCGGTAGAAAACGGGCGGGTTTTTGACCTTACTTATGAACTGTTTGGTATGAGCGCTACCTTCCGCTACCCGGAAGCATTGGAGGAACTGCAGCCTCTGCTGTATCCTGCAAGCGGCGCGGCTGCACAAAAGACAACAGAAACCAGCGCCCTGGCGCCGCATGTTAACGAAACATCCAGCGCAGCAAAAAAGGGAACTACTGAGGAGGCGGCATATGAAGCAGAGAAATAGGGATTGCGGACAGGACAATCCTACTTTGGGCTGGCAGGATGATATACGCAGAAAGAAAAATAAGAAAGTCCGCGCCGCATTGTCTTTTCTGGTGATAACGGTATTGATGGCGTTGCTGTTTTTTGCGGCAATTAACATAGGAAGCCTGCAGGTTGGCGTTACAGGGCTGCTGAAGGGCCTGTTTGTGGAATATGACCCCAATGTTGCAGCCATATGGGATCTGCGTTTCCCAAGAATTATCATTTCCATGCTGGCTGGTGCGGGAATTGCGGTGTCTGGCGTATTGTTTCAGGCAGTGCTTAAAAATCCGCTGGCAGATCCGGGCATTATCGGCATTTCCAGTGGGGCAGGCTTTGCAGCCGTGCTGGTGACCGCTTTTGCGCCGCAATGGTATTTTTTTACGCCTCTGGCGGCATTTTTGGGGGGCGTGATTGCCTTCTTGCTGGTCTACTGCCTGTCCTGGAAGGGCGGCCTCAGCCCGCTTCGGATCATCCTGACCGGCGTGGCGGCAGACGCTTTGTTTACAGGCCTTGCAAGCGCTTTCAATTCCATGTCCGGCAAAGATATGTCCGGCGTGGCCGCCATTGTGGAAGCCAATATTACGCAGAAGACCTGGGAGGATGTATCTACCTTATTCCCTTATATTGCAGCCGGCCTGTTCCTGGCAGCGCTTTTTCTTGGGGAATGCAACCTGCTGTCTCTGGAGGATAAGACGGCACGGAGCCTGGGGATTAATGTCAATACCACACGCATCTGCATTTCCCTGATTGCCGTGCTTCTGGCAAGCATCTCCACAGCAATAGCGGGAGCCATCAGTTTCCTTGGGCTTATCGTGCCGCATATCGGAAGAATCCTCGTAGGAAGCGACCACAGGGCGCTGATGCCCTTTTCTGCACTGGCGGGGGCTTTTACATTCCTGCTGGCAGATACCATTGGGCGAACGGCCGCCGCCCCGCATGAGGTGAGCGCGGCTGTGGTTATGAGCGTTGCAGGAGGCCCGTTCTTTATTGTCCTGCTGAGGAGGTCTAAAAAGTATGCAAGCTAAAACTGCAAAGCCCGCAACGAAGGCCATACCTGCCTTTTTCCACTGAGGAGGTCTAAAAGTATGCCAACAAAACAAGCAAAAACGAAAAAACTGGCGATGGAAGTAAAAAACCTGTCTTTTTCTTATGGAAACAATAGGATTCTGCAGGGAGCATCCCTGGAAATAGAAAACGGGAAGATTACCACGATTATGGGCGCCAACGGATGCGGCAAATCCACGCTGTTTTCCCTAATGACCAAAAATCTGGTCCCGGCCAGGGGAAAGGTGCTTTTATATGGCAGAGATATCTGCGGCATGCAGCTTTCAGAATTTGCCAAAAAAGTCTCTATTGTACACCAATATAATACTTCTACGGACGACATTACCGTGGAGCGGCTGGTGGGGTTTGGCAGGACGCCCCACAGGAAACTCTTTGGCGGGTGCAGGGAGGAAGATATGCAGCTGATTGAGTGGGCGATGGAAGTTACCGGTATTACCAGCTACCGGGAGCGGGAAGTGGCAAAGCTGTCCGGGGGACAGCGGCAGCGTGTGTGGATAGCCATGGCGCTGGCGCAGAATACAAAGATCCTGTTTCTGGATGAACCGACAACTTATCTGGATATCCGCTATCAGATTGAGATATTGAATCTGGTACAAAAATTAAACCGGGAGTTCGGCATCACAATCGTTATGGTGCTGCATGACATTAATCAGGCCATTCACTTTTCTGACCAGATCATTGGTCTGGCGGCAGGGAAGGTTTTGGTTAAGGGAGCGCCTGGGAATGTGATTTCTGCAGAATGCATCCAAAAGCTCTATGGGATTGAACTGGGCGTGACAGAAATTGACGGGAAAAAATTTGTGCTGACCGTATGACGGGATAGCATAATATATTGCACGATCCCCCATAAAGTTGTATAATAAAAATGTCACAGAAAGACCTTACAGAATGAAAGGAGAGTATTACAATGTCTGATTCAACTACATGTCTGGAAAAGCAGCCACTGTCAGATGAGCTTCTGAACAAGATGGATGCTTACTGGAGGGCTGCCAATTATCTTTCTGCAGGCCAGCTTTATTTATTAGACAACCCACTGCTGAAAGAGCCCTTAACCATGGATCATGTGAAGAAGAAAATCGTGGGCCACTGGGGGACAGTGCCAGGGCAGAACTTTATCTATGTCCACTGCAACCGTGTGATTAAGCGTTATGATCTTGACATGATTTATCTTTCCGGCCCCGGCCATGGCGGAAACTTCATGATTGCCAATACTTATATGGAAGGCACTTACAGCAAGGTTTATCCAAACATCAGCCAAGACGAGGAAGGCATGAAGAAAATGTTCAAGCAGTTTTCCTTCCCTGGCGGCGTGCCCAGCCACTGTGCGCCTGAGACGCCTGGGTCCATCAATGAGGGCGGCGAGCTGGGCTATTCCATCGCCCATGCTTTTGGCGCTGTACTGGATAATCCCGACTTAATCGCGGTTGCCGTTGTCGGCGATGGCGAGGCAGAAACGGGCCCGCTTGCCACTTCCTGGCATTCCAATAAGTTCTTAAATCCGGTTACGGATGGGGCTGTGCTGCCGATTATGCACCTGAACGGCTATAAGATCAGCAACCCGACGATTTTCTCACGTATTTCCCATGAGGAAATGGAAAGCTTCTTCAAGGGCTGCGGCTGGAAGCCTTACTTCGTGGAAGGCGATGAGCCAATGGAGATGCACCGGAAGATGGCGGAGGCCATGGACAAGGCGATTGAAGAAATCAAAGCCATCCAAAGCCATGCGCGCACAGAAAACGACCCAGAAAGGCCGGTTTGGCCAATGATCGTACTACGTACGCCAAAGGGGTGGACAGGGCCGAAGTTCGTAGACGGACAGCAGATTGAAGGCACCTTCCGCGCCCATCAGGTTCCGATGTCTATGGAGAAGCCGGAGCATCTTGACCAGCTGAAGGAATGGCTGGAAAGCTACCGCCCGGAGGAACTTTTTGATGACAACGGACGCCTGATTCCAGAACTGGAGGAGCTTGCGCCGAAGGGAACCGCACGCATGGGCGACAACCCACATGCCAACGGCGGCTTGCTGCTGAAGGACCTGCGCCTGCCCGACTTCCGCGAATATGGCATTGAAGTGCAGCCAGGGCGCACCAAGGCACAGGATATGATTGAGCTTGGACGCTATATCCGTGACATTTTCAAGCTCAACAAGGAAAACCGCAACTTCCGTATCTTCGGGCCGGATGAGACGATGTCCAATCGCCTGTACCATGCATTTGAAGAAGAGAACCGTGACTGGAATGCAGAGATGTTAGACAATGACGACTGCCTGGCAAGGGATGGGCGCATTATGGACAGCATGCTCAGCGAGCATATGTGCGAGGGCTGGCTGGAAGGCTACCTGCTGACCGGACGCCATGGTTTCTTTGCAAGCTATGAGGCATTTATCCGTATTGTGGACTCCATGGCAGCGCAGCATGCAAAATGGCTGAAGGTTACCAACCAGCTTTCCTGGAGGCAGCCAATCGCTTCCCTGAACTTTATCCTGACTTCCAATGTATGGCAGCAGGACCACAACGGATTTACCCACCAGGATCCCGGATTCCTTGACCATATCACCAACAAGAAGGCAGACGTTGTGCGCATGTACCTGCCGCCAGACACCAACTGCCTGCTGTCCTGCTTCGACCACTGCATCAAAAGCAAGAACTATGTGAATGCGATTGTGGCTTCCAAGCACCCCAGCTGCCAGTGGCTGACCATGGAGCAGGCGGTAAAGCACTGCACACAGGGTATCAGCATCTGGGATTGGGCAAGCAGCGACAAGGGCGACGAACCGGATGTCGTAATGGTAAGCTGCGGCGACACGCCGACCTTAGAGACCATGGCAGCCGTTACCATCCTGCGGGAAGAGATGCCGGAGCTGAAGGTACGCGTCATCAATGTTGTGGATCTGTTCAAGCTGGAATCTGACGCCAAGCATCCGCATGGCTTAAGCGACAGGGAATATGACATGCTGTTCACCAAGGATAAGCCAATTATCTTTGCTTTCCATGGCTATCCAACCCTGATCCATGAGCTGACCTACAACCGCCATAACCGCAACCTTTCCGTGCATGGCTATCTGGAAGAAGGTACGATTACTACGCCGTTTGATATGCGTGTCCAGAACCAGATTGACCGCTTTAACCTTGTAAAGGATGCAGTTATGCATCTGCCGCAGCTGGGCAACAAGGGCGCGCATCTGGTACAGAAAATGAACAACAAGCTGATTGAACACAAGCAGTATATTACCGAATATGGACAGGATTTGGAAGAGATCCGTAATTGGGAATGGACAATGTAGGATTGGCAGCTGTTCCATCTTGGCTGAGGCACTTGTGCTGAGACGTAAGTACATAATATAGAAATTTAAAAACCCCGGACTGTGGCGTGGCAGGATCTGGGGTTTTTAAATTTTTTAACTTCTTTTGAGATATTTTCCCTCCCTCAGTTGTTTTCTTTATATAGGAGGTACAGATTATGAAATACACAGAGAAACAGAAGGCGCTGGAATGCTACCAGAAGCACAAAGACATGATCTACAAGCTGGCATGGGCTTACTGCAAGGATGCATACCAGGCAGAGGATGTATTTCAGGAAGTATTTTACAAATATCTGGTTTCCCATCCCAAGTTTAAAACGGTTGAACATGAAAAGGCCTGGTTTATCCGGATCACCATCAATATCTGTAAGAACTTCCTGAAAAGCAAATGGAACCGGGATATCCTGCATCTAGAGGAATGGGACAGAAAGCAGGAAGGACCTGAAGAGTCTGGCGACGCTTTTGACACATTGAAAAATGCCATTCTGGATTTGCCAGAAAAATACCGCGTACCGATACATCTGTACTACTATGAAGAGTACTCTGTGCGCGAGATTGCACATCTTCTGCACAAAAGCGAGAGTACCATCCAGACACAGCTGCAGCGTGGAAGGGAAAAAATCAAACACACACTTGAAAGGAGTGAACGACATGATGTTGGAGCATAACACTTACAGAGAGGCTATTTCAGACGTAAAATTACCCGATGACGTAGGCATGGAAATCATGGAAGGCGCCATCCGCAGGAAAGAGCAGCGCACCCAGAAGCTGCGGGCGCGGGCCATTGCCGCGATTGCCGCAACCTTCATTATCGCCTTTGGCGCAAACGGCATCTGCTATGCGCAGACCGGGATGAATATCTGGGATCTCCTGGGAGCCACCTACCATAAGACAGAAGACGCCACTGCCGCTAACCTAGCGGAAGGCTTCCAGAAAAGCGGCCAGACCATTACTTATGGGAACCTGCAATTCACCCTGGAATACTATTATTTCGACCCCATTAACTGCGAAGCATACTATTCCATCCGCACAGATTCCCTGGATGGGACGCCATTAAACTTAGAAAACATAGCAGACTCAGACATTTCCCACGAGTGGGCGTTTGGATCCTCACCAAATCGGAAGGGAGGATTTGAACCTGGCGGATGGACCAGCAACGGCCCGATATCGCCTTCCTATGTAAATGATGCGCATACTGCCATCCAAATGTTTTACCATGACGTCTATACTTATGAGAATGAGGGAAGCCCGGAAGATACCATGGAAGTCTTCCTTAATGTAAGAGACGGTGAGGAAGCAGAAAATGGCATTACCTATTATAAGTACAAAAAAGCAGAGGGTTCCTTCCTGCTCAAGCCAACTGGCCAGCTTAAATCCCTCTATGCAGACGGCAGCTCTATGGATGGCTGCACAACGATTAAGGTTACGACTGGCGGGATCTGCCTGTATTTCCACAATAATATTGGCTATGACCCAGAAGAGTATCCGTTCCATCTGATTACACTGAAAATGAAGGACGGAACCAACTACTATGTATTCGACGCCCCGCCCGAAGGATGGGAACCGCTTGACAGGGAAGCGCTTGATGCCAGCGGCAACTTCCAAGATACCGGATACCGGACGCCGGATGGGGAAGAAATCCCCCGCGAATCTATCCTCGGCCAGTTCTCCGGCGGCGGTGGCGGCGGCGGAAAGTATATGTGGAATTATGAATTTTCCGGCACATTCAACTCCCTGATTAATGTAGATGATATCGCAGGCATCTATGTGGATGGTGTAGAAATGCCATTAATGTAACTTTTGCTTTCATAACTCAGGGCAGTATGAGAAGGCTCGGATAAGAAAGCCAAACTATCGTCAAACTGATAAATTATCCCCCATTGCCAATTCCTCAAGGCAATGGGGGATTTCTTTTACTATCAAAGCACAAATTCCAGGTGCCGCTATGCAATCTGGATGCACTCACTTTTTCCGATGTAACCACATCATGGCACAAGTCCCAGATGCTGGTATGCAAACTCTGTCACCACCCTGCCCTTCGGCGTACGGTTCAGGAAGCCATTCTGCACCAGGTATGGCTCATAGACATCCTCAATTGTCCCGGCATCCTCACCCAGAGAGGCCGCAAGGGTATCCAGCCCCACCGGCCCCCCCTGGAACTTCTCTATCATGGCCATCAGCAGCTTGCGGTCATTCTGATCCAGCCCCATCTTATCCACTTCCAGCAGATCCAGGGCAAAGGACGCAATCTCTTTGGTAATCCTGCCCTCATATTTTACCTGGGCAAAATCCCGCACCCGCTTCAGCAGTCGGTTTGCCAGCCTAGGCGTCCCCCGGGAACGCCTTGCCAATTCAAAGGCTCCTTCCCCGTCAATCTCCACCGCCAGCTTAACGGCTGAATGACGGACGATTGTCTCCAACTCCTGCGGCGTGTAGAACTCCAGATGGTCAACGACCCCAAAGCGGTCCCGCAAAGGCGCAGACAAAAGCCCTGCCCTGGTGGTTGCCCCTACCAGGGTAAAATGGGGCAGGTCCAGGCGGATGGAACGTGCTGTCGCTCCTTTTCCAATCATAATATCAATCACATAGTCCTCCATGGCGGGGTACAGAACCTCTTCCACCTGGCGGTTCAGGCGATGAATCTCATCCACAAACAGGATATCCCCTTCCTGCAGGCCGCTTAGGATTGCCGCCATTTCCCCGGGCTTGCCAATCGCAGGGCCTGAGGTGATTTTCATATGCACACCCATTTCATTGGCGATAATCCCTGCCAGGGTCGTCTTCCCCAGGCCGGGCGGCCCGTACAGCAGCACATGATCCAAGGACTCCCCCCGCTGCCGGGCGGCCTCAATGTAAACCTTCAGCATCTTCTTTACTTTTTCCTGCCCGATATATTCCTCCAACCTCTGCGGGCGCAGGCTAGTCTCCATCAACTGATCCTCTTCCTGCGCCTGGGTAGAAATCACACGTTTCTCCATGGAAATCCTCCTATTTTTTAAGGGGCGTGCAGCAACTGATCCGGCCTATCCAAAGATCATGGCCCTCTCCCCCCCACCATTCCCTGGTTTCCTGCTCTCACTGTAAAACGGAAGCCAAATATCCATACAGGCATGGCTATTTTCCTTATTGCTTGCGGGAATAAAAAGCTGCCGCACCAAAACAAACTACGTTCTCAATGCAGCAGCTGATACCATTACAGCACCTATGAAAAGTAACTAACCCATACCATCACAATATATATTTCATACCTTTCAGAAACTTATTTCTTCGCAGCATATCTGCCCACGTCCTTGATGGAGAAGCTGATACGTCCCATCTTGTCCTTGCCGAGGCAGACAACCTTCACCATGTCCCCCAGCGTCAGCACGTCTTCTACCCGGTTGATGCGTTCCCTGGAAATCTTGGAAATATGCACCATGCCTTCTTTGCCAGGGGCAAACTCCAGAAATGCGCCAAATTCCTTGATGCTGACAACCTTGCCGATGAAGAACTGCCCTTCCTCAAAGTCTGTGGTAATAATCTCAACCATTTCCACAGCCTTGTCCATCATCTCCTTCTCTGTACCGCAGATGGAGACAGCGCCTTCATCGTTGATGTCAATCTTCACCCCGGTCTGCTCAATAATGGCATTGATGGTCTTGCCCCTCTGGCCTACCACATCCCCAATCTTGGCTGGGTCAATTTGAATCTGCACAATCTTCGGCGCCAGCTCACCCACTTCCTTGCGGGGCTCTGCGATGGCCTTGGACATCACTTCATCCATAATATACAGCCTGGCTTCCCGCGTCCTGCGGATGGCTTCTTCTACGATTGGCCGGGTCAGGCCATGAATCTTGATATCCATCTGGATCGCTGTAATCCCTTCATGCGTACCGGTCACCTTGAAGTCCATATCCCCAAAAAAGTCTTCCAGCCCCTGGATATCGGTCAGCACCAGGTAATCATCGTCTGTTTCCCCGGTCACAAGCCCGCAGGAAATGCCGGCCACCATCTTCTTAATCGGCACGCCTGCTGCCATCAGCGCCATACAGGAAGCACAGGTAGAGGCCATGGAAGTCGAGCCGTTAGACTCAAAGGTCTCTGATACCGCACGGATGGCATAGGGGAACTCCTCTTCACTTGGAAGCACTGGAATCAGCGCACGTTCCGCCAGGGCGCCATGCCCGATTTCACGCCGCCCCGGCCCCCTGCTGGGCTTTGTCTCGCCTACAGAATAAGAGGGGAAATTATAGTGGTGCATATAGCGCTTATTCACTTCATTCTCATCCAGGCCGTCAATCCGCTGCACCTCTGACAACGGCGCCAGGGTCACAACATCGCAGATCTGCGTCTGCCCACGGGTAAACATCGCCGAGCCATGGACGCGTGGAATAATGTCCACTTCCGCTGCCAGCGGACGGATCTGGTCAATCGCCCGCCCATCCGGACGCTTATGGTCTTTTAAGATCATCTTGCGGACGGTCTTTTTCTGGTACTGGTAAATAGCCTCATCCAATACCTCCAGCCATTCTTCCTTCTCTGCAAAGGCTTCTTCCAGCTGCTCTGTAATCTGGCGGATATTCTCTTCCCGCACCTGCTTGACATCCGTAAACACAGCCTCTTCCATTTTCTCCGGCGGCACCAGTTCGCGGATAGCTGCAAACAGCTCTTCCGGCACGGCGCAGCTTGTATACGTATGTTTCGGCTTGCCAACCTCAGCCACAATCTCATTGATAAAGGCAATAATCTCTTGGTTGATGGAATGCGCCTGATAAATGGCCTCGATCATCTTCTCTTCAGGAACCTCATTAGCCCCGGCCTCAATCATAATTACCTTCTCGCTGGTCGAAGCCACGGTCAGGTTCAGATCTCCATTCTTCCACTGCTCCTGCGATGGGTTGACCACAAATTCCCCATCTACCATTCCCATCTGGGTGGTCGCGCAAGGGCCGGCAAAAGGAATATCAGAAATGCTGGTCGCAATCGCAGACCCCAGCATCGCCACCAGCTCCGGGCGGCACTGTGGATCCACGCTCATTACCAGGTTATTCAACGTTACGTCATTGCGGTAGTCCTTTGGGAACAGCGGACGCATTGGGCGGTCAATCACGCGCGACGTCAGGATGGCATTTTCAGACGCCTTGCCTTCCCTCTTATTGAAGCCTCCCGGGATCTTGCCCACGGAATACAGCTTTTCTTCATATTCTACGCTCAGGGGGAAGAAATCAATCCCTTCCCTGGGCTTATCGGATGATGTGGCCGTACACAGCACAACGGTATCCCCATAATGCATAAAAGCCGCCCCATTTGCCTGGGCTGCTACCCTTCCGATATCTACCTGCAGCGTACGTCCTGCCAATTCCATTGTAAATTTTTTGTACATTTTTTCTTTTTGCTACTCCAAATGATAACCTTCCTAATATCCGGATTTCTCTCTGTAGCTCTCCTTTCCTAAATAAAATAACACTTGCCAATCATTGATTATAAGCTGCATTAACCCATATTAGCGCCTAAACTTCCTTTTCGAAGATACCGAAACTACTGAGCTGGGTACAAACCCTCCCCATCCTTATACACAGCTCAGTGGTCTCGGAACCTTTCTCTGCCTTCCAGGCGCTATCCAACTCCCCGTCCCCCTTACTCCGACAGCCAGATACCAAGGCAGCAATAACAAAGCGGCATAATTCCTCATACTGCCGTGTACATCCTATGATACTGGACGGCAAATCAACCTGACGCCCAGTATAATTCGAAAATAGAGCGGAACCCCCGCTCTATTTTCCGAAAAAGGACATGCTCCTTATTTACGAATCCCTAACCGTTCAATCAGGGTACGGTAACGGCCGATATCCGACTTCTTCAGATATGCCAGCATGCCGCGCCTCTGCCCTACCATTTTCAAAAGCCCGCGCCTGGAATGGTGATCCTTGGGATTCTGCTTTAAATGCTCTGTCAGTTCCTGGATCCTGGCTGTCAGGATAGCCACCTGAACCTCTGGTGATCCTGTGTCGTTCGGCGTCCTGCCGTACTCTGCAATTATTGCCTGTTTCTTGTCCTTTGCTATCATAGCCATAAGCCTCCTAAAATATTTTTAATCGCCCGTCCCTGGGACTGCCCCAGGGACCGTGAGGATATTAAGTAATGGCTGGAGAATCCAATTACTGAATATGGGCTTCCTCACTAAGATAATACTTAATAACCAGCTACTACAATAAATACTATATCAACTACCAATACCGAACCTTATTGTAGCACATGCGCCAATGCTTGTAAAGAAATAATTCCTTAAAATTTATATTTTTAGTCAAAATCAAATTTGGTATAACGCTTTGCCATTGCCTGGTAACGGAAGCGCACCATTTCATTTTTCTCCAGGACGTCTTTCTCATTTCCCGTATACTGGCAGCGGATGCAGTAATACTCGTCCTTCTCTTTGTCATAGAACATATCAATATCCAGATCCCGCATAAAGCAGGAAGGACACCTGTAGTTTAATCTGCCTTTTCCAGATTGAGCCATGTCGCAAATACCTCCTTATCGGATACTGTCTTCCTGTAGCCTAAGGTAAACATTGGGGAAAATGCATACCCTTCCTTCACATAACCCACGGCCTCCCGGCCAGAGGCCGCCAGCGATACCTTGGTCTCTATGGCAGGGATCACGGCGCTTACTGCATCCGCCCCGGCCAGTTCTGCTTCCCTGCATTGATAGGCATAGGAAATCTCTGCCCCGCCGTCCCCTTCACAGCGCAGGGTAATGCCTGTCATATCCTCGGGATACTCTGTCGTGCCATAGCAGGCCACCATATACTCATCCAATACCACCTCTGCCTGCGGATCGCTCATTTCTAAGATTTCTCTCTCCATCTTAATCCTGGAGCTTCCCTCTTCAAAATGGATCCTGGTCTGCAGCTTCACCGTCAGCCCTTCAAACACAATGTCCACCGGATCCAGCGTGAGGATCCTGTCCTTGCCTTCTTGCGAGAAATGCGCCTTTGTGCGGCAGAGGCAGAGATCCACTTCCTCCCCCTGATAGGAAAGCTTTGCGCTCCGCACCGTCCCTTCCCCGGCATAATGGGTAAAATAACCTGCTCGGTATTTCTCCTGGATTAAGAATGGGTAGGAGGCGTCCTGCACATGCTTCGTACCAATGCCTACCGGCCATTCCAGCTTGGCCGCATAAGGCCGCAGATCCACGATTGCGCCGCCCTGATCCATATTTACGCAGGCTCTCATATAAGGATCGCAGTACCAGAAGAGCTGCTTGTCCGATCCATAGAGGATATCGCGCCAAAGCGCGCACTCCGGCTCGGTATAGGACTTCTTCTGCCGGTAATAATCCGCAAACTCGGCCATTGTCATGTCCACCAGCTTGCCTTCCTTCTTCAGCTGGCCGTAATATGCACAGCCATCGGTATAGGATTTCAGGAGCAGCTCATACGGAGCCTCCCAGCGCCCCATTTTATTCATCCAGGCCGGCCCCACAAACATCATGTTATAAGCATAGCCGTTATTGTATTTCTGCAGATCGCGGTACTGGTCAATCAAATTATACAGATAAGGATATTCCCAGGTCTTGCTGTCATAAATCATGCCGCGCAGCACATTCTGGGGATGCGTCCCAAAATTGGAGCCATTTCCATCATAACATGCAATCAAGTCCCTCGACAGGTGGGGGATAGCTACAATCCCGCTGTCCTCCTGCTCATTTGCCGCCGGGGCATGGGTATTCTGCTTTGACGGAATCCAGGGAGCCCAGGGGCCGCCGTCCATAAAGGTATACCAGGAATTATTGCAGGTATGGTATGCCTTCGGCCCCTCCTCCCAGCAGGTAGCTACCGCGCACTTTACAGACGGATATGCCTCCTTAATATAATTTGTCAGCTCTGCATCCATATAATATGAACCCGTCGATTCTGGGTAAAATCCAAAAATCTCATGGAATTTGGCAAAAATATCGTCTACGATGGACTTCTTGTCTTCCATAGAGAACATCCAGATGCAGAAATCTTTCGTCTGATATTTTTCCCGGAACTCCTTGCAGGGGAGCCCCAGCAGCGACAGTGCAATCTCATCCCCGTACTGTTCATGATCTGCTTTGGCAAGGGCTACGGCTTCCTCGTTAAATAAGCTGGCATATGTCATCTGGATGGTAGTCTTCAGCCCATTTTCATGGGCAATCCTCTGCTGCTGCTTAAAAATGTCCAAAGACTCTGTCAGCAATGCTTTCCTGCCAATATCCTCTGCCTTTCCATGCCCGGTAACCTTCTCCGCATACTCGGGTACCATTTCTGGGCGGTGGATAATATTTACAATAAACTTATCCATGCTGTCTCTTCCTTTCCTCTTTTTCTTATGGCAACCTTCGGATTGCCAGGTTCCTCCTGAAAGAGGATACATTGCGCAATCTTTTGCCCATATATATCATTATATATGGTATTGTATTTTATTCAATGGGCATTTTTCCTATTTTTAAAGAATTTTTTTGTGCATATTTTATAATTTTTCGTTTGTAAATGAAATATCCGTGAATCCTTTTGCGCAAATTTTATCTTTGTTGCGCACAAATTCCAGCAGACATGTTCCTCTTTTCCTCCTGCCACAATGCCTGCAAAATCATAATATGGTATTCCTCATCCCGGATAATCCTTGCCAGAACGGAATTGATATAGGGGTCATCCATCATTTTTATATGCATCTGGTATTGATTAATTGCTGCTTTTTCGCTTTCTATACCAACGGAAATCATCTTTCCAATCTGTTCTGGAAGCGACAGGCAGGCCGGCGTCCACAGAACTGCCTTTCCGTTCTGGAACCTCGCCATATAATCCACGGTTCCGCCCAAAAGGGTAATCAGCTGAGCCAGCTTCTGCAGGTGCATCATTTCGGCCATTGCGATCCCGAGGATTGTTTTTGCCACCGAACATCTCTCCAGGGAGATGCGGCTTTCATTGTTGATATACTGGGTAATAGCGGACAGTTCCGAAACGGATCCGCAGTAATCAATGCTGAGCAGGTTTGCATAGGCCTGGCTCTTGCATTTTACCTGGATAGGCGGGTAAGGAAGATCTGCTATGGCCGGCCTTATGCCCATGAAATTGCAAGTGTCTTCCAGGCAGGTATGTTTATGTTCCATATTTTAAGACCTCTGGATGAGATTTATTGATAGTATATTAAAATCGGCGGAAAATGTGCGTTATTTTACGTTATTGCATATCTAATCCTCTTGTGCGAGTGCGCATATTATTTTTGTCTTATAGAAAGACACTTTCACGCTTTCGCGTGACAAGTTTTTTCCTAATAAGACAAAAAACACCAGGGAAACGGCGCCTATCCAGCGCCGTTCCCCTGGTGTAAAAATTTTCTATTTGGATTATAATCTAAATACCTTCCACTTACTTATAAAAGCTGTTTTTGTAATTTCTGCTGCTACTTATTTATTTGATGTATGCTTTTTAGTCATTAATGTATCTGACTACGCAGACAGGTGTGCGGTAATAGCAATTGGATATTTTTATTCCTGTCCGTTCGGAGCTTGCATGCACCACCTGGCCGTCGCCGATGTACATGGCTACATGGTTAATGCCGCTTCCGTTTCCATAGAAGAAGAGGTCTCCGGGCTTTGCATCTGAGGAATTGATTTTGGTGCCGCATCCGGCTTGTGCGCTGGATGAATGGGGCAGGCATACCCCATATTTCTCATATATGCGCATGGTGAAGCCAGAGCAGTCTACGCCGTTGGTGAGGCTTTCACCGCCCCATACATAGCGGTTCCCGATAAACTGGCAGGCATATTGCACCATGTCTACACGTACGTTGGATACGCCTTCTCCATATTTGATTTCTGTCATAGTCATGGCTTTCTGCAGCTGGTCGGACAATTCTACGTAATCTTTTGCCACATAGCATTCATCGCCGTCTACCTCTACTTTTAGCCAATCTCCGAGGTCTTCCAGCAGATGGAGTTCTTCGCCTTCCGCCATGGTCGTCCAGATTGTGCTCTCTGTGCTGGGTTCTGTGCGCACGTTCAGGGTCATGGCAGCAGATTTGGCCACCACGGTCTTCACTTCCTCTGCTCTTTTGGCTGCAGCCTCGCCGGTCAGAAGGTATTCTGCTTTGGCATAACCAGTCACGTCTCCGGACTGGATCTGGTACCATCCTCCGTTTTCTGCCAGGATTTCACACCCGGCGTCTACGGGCAGTTCCCCTACCAATTCAAACTCTTCTCCGGCGCCCTCACGGATATTCAGATGGTTCTCCACATTTGCAATTCCAAGGTTCGTATATCCGCAGATTGTCTTGGGCTCTTGGGATTCTTCTGGCTCGGCCTCTGTCCCTGTCACGTCCGGCTCAGCTTCCGATGCCTCTGACCCAGGCACGTTGGTTTCCTCTGGATTCTGGTTCTGTATCTCTTTCTTGTCTGCGGCGTCAAGCAGGCTTGCACTTAATACGGCGGAAATGCCGGCGTCACCGCTTCTGCTATCTGCCCAATCTGTTTCTAACGCAGCTTCCGAAGCCTCGCTGCTGAGGCTTTCGCTCAGTGTTGCTGTAATGCCTGCCCCGATATTCTTGGATGCATGTACTGGAATCCATGCCATCCCAAACGCTGCTATCCCCATCATAGATGCCACTACCATCTTATAAAATCTATTCTTCATCCTTGACCTCCTGGACGTTCTGTCCCGTCTGACTTTTCTTCCTGTTCTTTCACATCAAACCGCCCCCGCCTTTCCCTGCTTTCTTTGGAAATGGCAATGGGCAGCCGTTACTTCTCTATAAGAGTCAAGTGCATTATATCAACTGTTTTTTACATTGTCAAGGAATACGTAATATTTTTGTAATATTTGACCACACATAGGGCAATCTCTTGCACTAAGAAATTTACACATTAGTGTACAATGGAAACATTCCCTCTTATTCCTCCCAATCCACCCATTCCTCCCCATCAGGAGCTATTTCCTCCTCTACATCTGAGGTATCTTCTTCTGGTTCCTTATACGACTCTGTGATTCCGCCGGGATTCAGCTTCTTCCAGTCTTCCTCTGTAATCTCCTGATTATCTGGCTTTACCTCACGCTCTAGGATAACATTAAAGCCTGTCTTGAAGAAAGAATTTCTTTCCGGGTAGGGAGAATAGTCCGTTGTGATAGAGACAATCTGATACCCAACATTGACATATGCCGAAATCACCTCACCTGTCCAGCCATACTCTTCTGCAAAATGGAAATTCCCATTTGTCAACATTTTTTCTGAACCATCGTTGATATGTATTACTTTTATCTCTTTTGCCATCGTGGCGCCTCCTTCTGTTATCTGGCATTTTAGCTGCTAAGGCGTTACT
Source organism: uncultured Lachnospiraceae bacterium (assembly GCA_910577785.1). Taxonomy (GTDB): domain Bacteria; phylum Bacillota; class Clostridia; order Lachnospirales; family Lachnospiraceae; genus Petralouisia. The sequence continues at coordinate 28,037 of CAJTNT010000009.1, forward strand.
AAGATATTGTGATTGCGGCAAGCATTCTGCTCTCATGCTTCTTTTGGGTCTTTCTCCAGGATGGAAAACGCAATGTTGGTCGCATGGTCTGCCACCCTCTCGAGGCCTGTCACCAAATCGGTAAAGATAATTCCCGCCATCGGCGAGCATTTCCCCTTGCCCATGCGTTTCACATGGTTCTCCTGCAGCTCCCGCTCCATCCGATCAATGCTGTCCTCCAGCTCTATAATATCCGGCAGGTTCTTTGCGTCCAGGCTTACGAACATTTCCAGGGATTTGCCGAGGATTTCCATGGTCTTTTCATGCATTTCCAAGATCTCCTTGCTGCCCTTCTTCGTAAAATTCAGGTCCTCTGCCTTGCTCTTCACCGCAAAATCTGCAATATTCTCTGCATGGTCGCCAATGCGCTCAATGTCTATGACTACATGGAACAGCCCGCCAATCCTCTGGGCGTCCACAACCGGCAGCTGCAGCTGGTTGATTTTTACCAGATAATCCGTCAGCTCGTGGCTGAGGAAATCAATTTGCTTCTCCGTCTCATAGACCTCTGCAATCTTCTCGTCGGAACCTTCAAAAAAAGCTTCCATCGCATGGTTTAAGTTCTCCTTGGCCATATTCCCCATGCGCTCAATCTCCCTGGTGGTATCCACCACTGCCGTAGAAGGCGAAAACTGGTTGTGTTTACCTATGTACAGGAGCTGGTAGCCCTTTTCCTCCGCTTTGTCCTCCCCAGAAATGATCTTTTTGGTCAGCGCCACGAACTGTCCAGACAGCGGCAGGAAAATCAGCGTCTGGAAACTTTTATACAGCGTATCTGCATTGGCTACGCACCGCCCAATGTCTGAGCCAGATATCCTGAGGATAAACGGCTCGAAATGGGACATGCCAAACCCCAGGAGGATGCCGATGATCACCATGCCGAATACATTGAACATCACATGGATGGCCGCGGCTCTCTGGGCATCCTTCTTGGCGCCCAGGCTTGCCAGCACGGCCGGCGTACAGGAGCCGATGTTGCATCCCAAGATCACATAGAAGCAGACAGACAAGTCCAGAAGTCCCTGGCTTGCCATCAGCAGCAGGATGCTGACAGTTACGGAAGAGCTCTGCACAATTACGGTAACCAGCGTACCTAGGATAATTCCGAGGAAGGGATTGTTAAGGGTAGACAGAACTTCCAGCACCATTGGGTATTGGCCTGGCAGCAATGCCATTGAATCCTTCATCATACTGATGCCCAAAAACAGCGCGCCAAACCCCAGGATGACTTCCCCTACCTTTTTGATCATTGGTCGTTTGCCAAACATCAGCAGCACTGCCCCAGCAAAAAGAATCAGCGGCGCCACGCCTGTCAGGTTAAAGGCGACCAGCTGTGAGGTTATGGTCGTGCCAATATTGGCCCCGAAAATAATCCCAACAGATTGTGACAGCGACATAATGCCGGCATTCACGAAACTGACTACCATAACGGTCGTCGCTCCGGATGACTGTACGATAGCGGTAAATAATGCGCCGAACAGAACGGCAATGATCTTATTCTTGGTCATCGCCTCCAAAATGGTACGCAGCCTTGCTCCTGCTGCTTTCTGCAGCCCCTGGCTCATAAAGTTCATGCCGAATAAAAATAACCCTAGTCCACCAAGCAATGTTAATATTAGTTCCATGCCTTCCTCCATTGTGAAAACAGTAAGTTTCATGACACCCTATCGCAAGCGTCTGGTATTTTCATAGTAAGCCCTGCCATACTGGATATCCTGCTTCATCTGGGATATCAGGGAATCCAAGGAACGAAATTTCTGCTCTGGCCGGACATGGCTTAAGAAGCGCACCTTTGCTTCCTCTCCATACAGATCCTTGGACACATCAAATAAATGGGTTTCAACGCCAATCGGAAAATTGCCGCCAATGGTTGGCTTGCGCCCTACGTTGGTAATCCCTCCGTATGAGCTTCCCTGGCATTCTGTAACCGTTACATATACGCCCAAAGGCGGCAGCAGCTTCTCTTCGGGCGGGAGAAGATTAATCGTGGGAATCCCAAGCACGGCATTTCCCATATGCTTGCCATGGAGGATCCTTCCCTCGACAAAAAACTCATAGCCCAGCAGCTCATTTGCCAGCTCAATATTTCCCCGGGAAATCTCTTCCCGCACAAAGGTGCTGCTGATGTCCCTGCCGTCTTTCTGCATCTTGTCCACCACGCGCACCTCATATCCATAGAACCCGGCAAAGGACTGCAGCATCTGGTAATCGCCGCGGCGGTTGTGGCCAAAATGGAAATCCTTTCCTACCACCAGGTATTTTACATTAAGGCTTTTTACTGTCTTACGGATAAAATCCTCTGGCTCCATGCAGCGTATTTCCTCTGTAAATGGGCATTCGATCAGATAATCTACACCCACGCCTTCAAACAGCTTTACCTTTTCCGCATTTGTAGTAAGCACCTGCGGCCGGGTCTTGTGCAGCTTACCCTGCGGAGGGACGTCAAAGGTGAACACGACGGCCTTCAGCCCATCCAGCGCTGTTTTCTTCTCTGCCATATACCGCATCAGCAGCTCATGCCCCCGGTGAAGCCCATCGAACTTGCCCAGCGACAGCACCGTTGGCTCTTCTATTTTGAAATTAAAGCTCTGCTTTATGTATTCCATGGCTTTCCTGTCCTTACTCCATAAAAATTTTCACGGGCTTGATTTTCTGTATCTTCTCTTCCCAGTGGTAAATGCCAATAAAGGCCTGCCTGCTGTCATAAACCCGTACGGCCAAGTCCCGATATTCCGCCTTCCATCCTTTGGCCCACTCTTCCAGCAATGGGTTCCCATTATAGAGCAGCCTGGAAAATTCCTCCTTCACGGATACCTCTGGATACTGGGTAAATACGCTGTCCGTGTTCGCCACCAGACCCAGGAGGTCTTCCCTGCGCAGTTCTGTCTGGATGTCCTGTTCCCTGGCACGCTTCACCCATGCTTCAATCTCGGCAATTCTGTGAGCCTCCTGCAGCATAAAATCTGCCACCTGAGTACGCACCAGGGATTCCATACAGCCCCCGCAGCCAAGAGCCTGTCCAATATCATGGCACAGCGTACGGATATAGGTTCCCTTGGAGCAATGCACCCGCATCCGCACCCTTGGCAGAGAAACCTCTTCTATCTGAATGGAATACAGCGTAACCTGGCGGGGCTTGCGCTCCACTTCCACCCCTGCCCTGGCCAAATCACAGAGCTTCTTCCCATTGACTTTCAGCGCGGAATACATGGGCGGGGTCTGCCAGTAGTTTCCTACAAACCCCCGGATCGTTTCCTCTAGTTCTTCCTGTGTACAGGCCGCCTCCTGTTCTGACTGCACCTGCCCCGTCATATCCTGGGTGTCGGTGACAATCCCCAGCCGAAGTACGGCGTCGTAGACTTTGTCCTTGTCTGCAAGAAGATCACAGACACGGGTAGCCTTGCCCAGGCACACGGGCAGCACGCCTTCCGCATCCGGGTCAAGCGTACCTGTATGCCCGATTTTTTTCTGCCGGAAGATCCCCCGCAGCTTTGCCACCACATCATGGGAGGTGTAGCCCTTTTCCTTATACACATTGATGATTCCATTGACCATAATTGCTTCTCTAACCCTCCAAAGCCTGTGCCTGTAGCTGCTCCTTTATTTCTTCACAGATCTCGCCAATCCGCTCCTTAGGCGCTCCTTCCAAGGTAGCCCCGGCAGCCCGCACATGGCCTCCGCCCCCGTGGTTCATAGCAATCCTTGCCACATCCACCCTGCCATTCGAGCGCATGCTTACCTTCCAGGCGCCGTCTTCGTTTTCATAAAGGAAAATAGCTGCTTCTACGCCCTTTGTGACCCGCAGCTGGCTGACTATCCCCTCCAGATGCCTGGCCTTCACCTGATATCTGGCCATTTCCTCCTGGGTAATCACCGTGGCAATCACTTGCCCCTCTAAATACAGCTCACTGTTCAAAAGAGCCTGCCCCAGAATCTTATTCTGGCCATAGGTCTTGGCAAAAAAAGTCTCATCGACAATTTTGGAGAAATCAATCCCCTTGTCCATCAGGATGCCTGCGGCCCGCATTGTCTTGGAGGACGTGCTGGAATACTGGAATACCCCTGTGTCATGGATCATGCCCACATAGATGCATTCCGCAATTTCCGGCGTAATCCTCTCTTCTTCTATCAGGTCAAAAATCAGTTCTGACGTAGAGCTGGCCTCCGGGAAAATATAGTTCTCATCCGCGAAGCTGGCATTGCTGATATGGTGGTCAATACAGATCGTCTTCCTGGCCGTGTCAAAATATTTTACTGCCCCGCCCAGACGGCCGGTATCTCCGCAGTCCTGCACAATGCACAAGTCATATGCCTGATTTCTCTCGCAGCAATGGCAGATTTTATCCGCATTTTTCAGGAATTTAAAAATATTGGGTATTGGCTCCAGGTACAAATCGACTTCTATCTGCGGAAACCAGGCGGCAATGTAATTATACGTTGCCAGGCAGGAGCCTACACAGTCGCCATCCGGCTTGACATGCCCGGCGATGGCAACTGTTTTTACCTGCTTTAACTGAGACGCTAAATCTTTCATGTTATTCCTCTCCCCGCCCGTTGACTTCGTCAATCAGCCGCGACATATTCACGCCATATTCAATCGACTGATCCATAATAAAACGGATTTCCGGCGTATTCCGAAGGTTGATGCTCTTTGCCAGCCGGCCGCGGATATAACCTTCCGCGCTCCGAAGGCCCGCCAGGGTATCTTCACGGGCTTTCTCATCCCCGAACACGCTGATATATGCCTTGCAGCTCTTTAAATCCGGAGCCACTTCCACGGAAACCACGGACGTCAGAGGATGGATCCTGGGGTCTTTGATGCCCCCCTGGATAATACTGCTCAGCTCCCGCAGAACTTCCCCATTAATCCTTGTATTCTTAATGCTATTTTTTCTCATTTTATTCCTTTCCAGCAACTGCTCCGTACCTTTGCCGTGTTTCTTCCCGGCTCTGCTACAGAACTCCTGCCCTGGCTCTCCCGCTTAACGCGGAACTTCTACCATGGTATAAGATTCGACGATGTCCAGTTCCTGGATGTCGTTAAATCCTTCAAATACCAGCCCGCACTCATATCCTGTCTTCACTTCCTTCACGTCATCCTGGAAGCGCCGCAGGGACGCCAGGTTGCCTTCGAAAATCTGCTTCCCTTCCCTGGATATGCGTACCTTGCACCCTCTCTGCAGTATGCCGTCCAGCACATAGGAGCCTGCAATATTCCCCACGCCGGAGGCCTTGAAAATCTGCCGGACTTCTGCATGGCCTAATACTTTTTCCTCGAAAATCGGATCCAGCATCCCCTTCATAGCAGCCTGCACATCCTCAATGGCATTGTAAATTACCTTGTATAGCCTTACGTCTACGCCTTCCCGTTCTGCGGTCGCCTTGGCTGTGGCGTCCGGCCTTACATTAAATCCAATGATAATCGCATTGGAAGCAGAAGCCAGGCTCACGTCAGACTCGTTGATGGCGCCGACACCGCCATGGATGACCTTTACTACGACTTCCTCATTCGAAAGCTTCAGCAGGCTCTGCTTTACAGCCTCTACGGAACCCTGTACATCGGCTTTCACAATAATCGGCAGCTCTTTGATATTCCCGGACTGAATCTGGGAGAACAGGTCATCCAGGGACATCCTGGACTTGGTATCTTCCAGCATCCTCTCACGCCCTTCGGAGATAAAGGTCTCGGCAAAGCCCTTCGCCTCTTTCTCCGTATCGGTACATACAAAGATTTCCCCGGCATTGGGCACATTATTCAACCCTAATATTTCCACTGGCGTGGATGGGCCTGCTTCCTTGACCCTCCTGCCCTTATCGTCAATCATGGCGCGGACTTTTCCATAGCAGCTTCCGCAAGCCACCGGCTGGCCTACCTTCAGCGTTCCCTTCTGCACGAGGACGGTGGCTACGGAACCGCGTCCCTTGTCAAGCTGTGCCTCAATGACAAGCCCCCTTGCATTCCGTTTGGGGTTGGCCTTCAGTTCGCTGATTTCTGCTGTCAGCAGCACCATTTCCAACAGGCTGTCGATTCCCTCATGGGTATGGGCAGACACTGGCACAAAAATCGTGCTTCCTCCCCAATCCTCTGGGATCAGCTCATACTCTGCCAGCTCCTGCTTCACGCGTTCAATATTCGCGCTTGGCTTATCAATCTTGTTGATGGCTACAATGATCTCTACCTCTGCCGCCTTGGCATGGCTGATGGCCTCTATGGTCTGCGGCATCACGCCGTCGTCTGCAGCCACCACGAGGATGGCGATATCTGTGGCGTTCGCCCCGCGCATACGCATCGCTGTAAACGCTTCATGCCCTGGCGTATCAAGGAAGGTGATCTTCTCTCCATTGCATTCTACCATGTAAGCGCCGATATGCTGGGTGATGCCGCCTGCCTCCTTGTCAATCACATGGGTATCGCGGATGGCGTCCAGCAGGGAAGTCTTCCCGTGGTCTACATGGCCCATTACACAGACAACCGGCGGGCGTTTTACTTGCGTGGATTCATCTTCTTCCGCTTCCTTCAGCAGCTCTGCAATAACGTCTACCTTCTCTTCCTGTTCACAGATGCAATTAAACTCCAGTGCAATCTCTTCGGCTGTGGCAAAATCTATCTCACTGTTCACGGTCAGGATATTGCCCTGTAAAAACAGCTTCTTTATAATAACGGAAGACTGCACCTTCATACGGTCAGCCAGCTCTTTGATAGTCATCTTCTCCGGAAGGGTCAGCGTCTTAATCGTATCCTCTGCCTTGGGCTGCTGCTTCTGATGATCCTTCTTGTTCCTGGGCTTCTTCTCCAGGTTATCAAAGCGCTCCTTTTTCCTGCCCATCAATTCCTTCTCATGGCGCTGGCTGCCGCCCTTGCGGTTGTCACGTTCCCGGCTCTCCTTGCCTCGTGCCTCGTCCATCGGCACAGACTGGGACCCCTGGTTCAGCTTATTAATCTCCTGCTCAAAACGGTTCCTCTGCCCGGGACGCCCGCCTTGTCCGGAGCGCGCATTCTGGGCATTCCTCCCGCCACGGTCTCCCCCGTAACGGCCTCCGCGGTCTCCCTGCGGCCTTCCGCTTCGATCACGGTCTCCCTGCGGCCTTCCGCTTCGGTCTCCCTGCGGCCTTCCGCTTCGGTCTCCCTGCGGCCTTCCGCTTCGGTCTCGATCCCCCTGCGGCCTTCCTCCGTCCCGTTCCCCGCGGAAACGGCTGTTGCGATCTCCTTGCGGCCTTCCGCTTCGATCACGGTCTCCCTGCGGCCTTCCGCTTCGGTCTCCCTGCGGCCTTCCGCTTCGGTCTCGCTCTGAACGGAAACGCCCATTGCGTTCCTGATCGTCCTGGCTCCGGCCGCCCCGCTCACGGTCTTCCGGCCTCCGGCCTCCGCGGTCTCCCTGCGGCCTTCCGCTCCGATCACGGTCTCCCTGACCTCGACCATTGCGGTCTCGCTCTCCCTGCGGCCTTCCGCTTCGGTCTCCTTGGTTTCTTCCTCCACGGTCTCCCTGGCCCCGACCATTGCGCTCTCCCTGCGGCCTTCCGCTTCGGTCTCCCTGCCCCCGGCTGTTCTGTCCCTTCTCTTCCTGAAGCCTGTTATTCTTGCCCGGATCCTCCTGGTCCTGGGCGTTCCGCTCTTCTGGATTTACAATGTTTCTAGGCTTTTCTTCCTGTCCTTTGGGCAGACGATCTTCTTTGCCCCTTACGGCTCTTTCACCCTGCGACTTTCCTTTTTCACCCTGGCTCTTATTCTTATCCCCTCCCCTGCTACGCCTTGGCGCCGTCTTGCTGTTCTGGGGGTTAAATACGGCTGTAATGCTTGCTTTCTTCTTGGGGCGTTCTGCAGGCTGGCTCCCCTCCTGGGATACGCCTTCCTTTTTGGGATCCTCTCCCTTTCTGGCTTCCGTTCCCTTTGCTTCAGCTGCTTTCTTCGGCTCTTCTGACATCTTTGCTTCTGCTGCTTTCTTCGGCTCTCCCGATGCCTTTGCCCCTCCCAATCCTTTTCCTTCTGTTACTTTCTTTGGTTCTTCAGACATCCTTGCCCCTTCTTCCTTCCTGGTTTCTTCTACTTTTTTGGGTTCTCCTGTTTTTTGGGTTTCTCCTGCTTTCTGAGATTTTCCTGCTTTCTGAGGTTCCCCTGCCTTTGGGGATTCCTGTTGCTTCCGTGCTGGCTCTGGTTTTCCTGTGCCAGTTCCTTTCTCTCCTGCCTCTGGCTTCTGTCCCTTCCCGCCCTCTGCTGCAAATTGATTCCTCACCATGGCAATTGTCTCACCCTCAATGGAACTGCTGGCTACCTTGTCGTTGATGTTCTTTTCCTTCAAAAACTTTACCACCTCTTTCGACTGTACCTTTAATTCTTTTGCAATTTCATATATTCTAATTTTAGCCATACGTTACTACCTCCGCTATCTCAATATTCTCACGATTCTTCAATGTTCCATATTTTCCACTCCATTTTCAGACTGCATTTTCTGTTCCTCATTTTCTGCCATCCCCTCTTTTATTACTGGTCTCTGCTCTGTGTTCCCAGGCGCTTTCCATATCCTCTGCCATCCCTGGCGCAACGTTCCCATCCGCTTTCAGTTTCTCTTCCAGGCTTTTGGCAAACCCCGCGTCCAGTACTGCAAGGGAGGCGCGGAAGCCTTTGCCAATCGCATGGCCCAATTCCTCCATAGGCGCATACACATACCATGGCACTTTATAAAAGCTGCACATATTACGGAACATCTTCTTGGTATTTTCCGATGCCTCTGAAGAGACAATCACCAGAAATGCTTTCCTGCTCTTTACGGCCTTCTCTGTGGAAAATTCACCGCTTACCACTTTTCCCGCCCTTGTGGCCAATCCAAGCATGGATAATATCCTATCTTGCTGCAATATTTTCCATCTCCTTTACCAGATTTTCAATACTTTCTTTGGGTATGGCGGCCTTTAGAGAGCGTTCCAATCCCTTTGTCTTCAAGGCCTTTGCCAGGCATTCCTGATTCGGGCAAAGGTATGCGCCCCGGCCATTCTTTTTCCCTGTCACATCCAGAAGGATTTCTCCTTCCGAAGTCTTAATCACACGGAGCATCTCCTTCTTGCCTTTCATCTCTCCGCATCCAACACATTGGCGCATGGGAATCTTTTTACTCATCTTTCTCTCCCTCTTCCGGCTCCCCGGCGAAATCATCTGCATAGCCGCCTTCTTCTTCCGATTCCATAGCATAGTCATCCGCATAGCTGCCTTCTTCTTCCGATTCCACAGCATAGTCATCCGCATAGCTGCCTTCTTCTTCCGATTCCACAGCATAGTCATCTGCATAGCTGCCTTCTTCTTCCGATTCCACAGCATAGTCATCTGCATAGCTGCCTTCTTCCGGCGTTCCAGCATAGCCGTCCGCATATTCTTCTTCCCCTAATTCCCTGCTGTATTCAGCTACGTAGCCTTCCTCCAGATAATCCCCGGCATAGCCGTCTGCATAACTGCCTTCTTCTGGCGTTCTGGCATAGCCGTCCGCATAGCTGCCTTCTTCCGATGTCCCGGCATAGCCGTCCGCATATTCTTCTTCCCCTAATTCCCTGCCGTATCCATCTGCGTAGCCTTCCTCCAGGTAATCCTGATCATATTCTTCATAGTCATTTTCATAATCCATGAAGTCCCCGGCCTCCCTGGCCTGGGTTTCACTCTTAATATCAATCTTGAATCCCGTCAGCCTTGCAGCCAGCCTTGCATTCTGCCCCTCTTTGCCAATCGCCAGGGACAGCTGGTAATCGGGCACTACGACCTTGGCCGTCTTCTCATCAGCATCCGCAATTACAGAAATCACTTTTGCTGGGCTTAAGGCATTTTCAATCAGCATAGCGGCATTGTCGCTCCAGTTGATAATATCTATCTTTTCCCCGCGCAGCTCATTGACAATGGCATTCACCCTGGTGCCGTTCACTCCCACGCAGGCGCCTACCGGATCCACATCCGGGTCATTGCTCCATACAGCAATCTTCGTCCGGCTGCCCGCCTCCCTGGAAATGCTCTTAATCTCCACAATCCCATCCTTTACCTCTGTCACTTCTGACTCAAACAGCCGCTTCACCAATTCCGGATGGGTCCTGGAGACGGATATCCTGGGGCCTTTGGATGTGGATTTCACTTCCAGGATGTAGACCTTGATACGCTCTGTCGGCTGGAAGACCTCGCCCTTCACCTGCTCATTCTCATTCAAGGTAGCGTCCACCTTCCCCAGGTTGATGCTGATGTTTTTCCCCATATACCGCTGGACGATGCCAGTCACCACATCCTTCTCCTTGCCGTAATACTGCTCGAACAGTACCTTCCGCTCTTCCTCCCGGATTTTCTGCAGGATGACATTCTTGGCATTCTGTGTGGCAATTCGGCCAAACTCCTTTGATTTCACCTCAATATTGACAATATCGCCGATATCGTAGTGAGAATCAATTTCCCGTGCCTGCTCCAGGCTGATTTCCATCACAGGGTCTTCCACTTGCTCCACCACCGTCTTCTCCGCATACACATGGAATTCGCAGGTCTTGGGATTAATATCTACCTTGATGTTGTCTGACTTACCAAAATGGTTTTTGCAGGCAGTAATCAGAGAATTTTCAATCGCTTCCAGCAATGTCTCCTTGCTGATATCTTTTTCTTTTTCGATAATCAGCAGCGCTTCCAATAACTCGTTGTTCATTTTTTTATCCTCCTTCGCACTCAAAAATCAAAGGCCAAGCGAATCAATGCCAGGTCTGTTTTTGCAAATGTCATTTGCTCGTGATTTTCCAATTCTATGGTTACTGTAGTTTCATCATATGACTTAAGGATGCCATAAAATTCTTTTTCCTTATGAATGGGACGGTAGGTTCGGATCTCCAGCTCCTTGCCCAGGCTCCTGGCATAGTCCTTCTCCTTTTTCAACGGCCTGCCCAGACCCGGGGAACTTACCTCAAAAATATAGGATTCCTCAATAAAATCCTGCTCATCCAATAAATCGCTCATCCTCCGGCTGACCACCTCACAGTCGTCCACCGTAATGCCGCCCTCTTTGTCAATATATGCCCGCAGATACCAGTTCCCGCCTTCCTTCACATACTCCACATCCACCAGCTCAAAATGGAATTCTTCTATGATTGGGAGCAGCAGTTCCTCCGTCCGCTGCTCATAACTCTCTTTCCTTGACATGCTTCCACCTTCTTTCTCGCACTTTCCGGCCACACGCACAAAATTAAGAGTGGACAACTGCCCACTCTCAACTCTAAGATTATCTTGTTATCTTCTTTATGATAGCACTTAATTTTTCTAATTGCAAGAGAAAATGCAAATATTTTACTATCTCCCTATGAATGATTGTTACGATCCACGCCCACGCCAAATGAGTGGTCATGCTGAAATGGAAAACGCTTTGATCCGCAGACAAATGGCAGAAGATTCCCTACTGGATTCCCATGTGCCTACCACTATCCTTCAGGGGATGGAACATATCTGGGAAAAATAAAATACAAAAGAATGCCCGCCATGTATTCGTACATGGCGGACATTCTAGAAAGAGAGGAAAAAAATTATTTCACCTGTGCAACTGCATCTCAAAGATATTTTAACCATATTTAAAATCAAGCTTTACGCTATATGATTTCTCATGTACAGGTATAAATTTTTTACATTTATATCTTAGTGCATTAGTATTACTCCGGCGGTTCAAAGTATTCTTGTCTGACATGAACCAGCATAGAATGGCTTACTTTCTGCTCTGCGAAGCATTCCGGAACTGCACCGGCGTCATCCCGTACTTTTTCTTAAACAGCCGGTTAAAATGCTCTACGTTCTGGTAGCCCACGCTCTCCGCAATGCTTTCCACGGTCATGCTGGTATTTTTCAGCAGCGTCCGTGCCTTCTTCATCCGCACATTTTTTACAATCTCCCCAAACGTATTCCCGGACTTCTCCTTGATATATTTGGAAAGGTACGGCTTGGACAGATGCATCTTCTCTGCAAGCCCATCTAAGGTAATCGTCAGATAATGCTCCTGAATATCATTCATAATCTCAATCAGCCTCTTATCCCTGCTCTGGCCATTCTGCTGAATCTGCTCCAGCTTATTCACGGCCACGCAAAGCGCCTCAATGGAAGACTTAATGATATCCTCATCAATGCCCACGCCCCAATACAGTTTTTTATTACAGGAAATGCCCACATAGGACACAGCCTTGGCCGAAGACCCCCGGGAAAGGGAATGCTCCTCATAAATGGACAGCTCATAGCTGATATTGAAATATTGCTTCAGAGCATTGCTGACTGCATCCAGGCGGCCATTCCCATTTCCTGCGACATTATGAACCTGTCCATTGTGGGAAATCGTTATCTCTGCCAAAATCCCGTCCTTCTGCCGGAAATGGCTTTCTGGAATCTGAAAATACGGCATGTTCCCTAAATAATTTTCCTCAAAAACCTGGTACACCAGCTGCGGGGACAGCTCCATATGGCGGTGGTCGGACACGCCCTTCACGGTATAGCCCACCTCTTCCTTCATTTTATCCGGAAGCACAATGCCATAATTCTGCTTCAGGATATAACCTACGCCGCCCTTTCCAGACTGGCTGTTAATCCGAATGACATCCGAATCATACGTGCGCCCCACATCCTTGGGGTCAATTGGCAAATATGGTACGGCCCACGCCCCGTTGGGATTCTTCTCCCGGCAGGCCATCCCTTTGGCAATGGCATCCTGGTGGGAGCCAGAAAATGCCGTGAACACCAATTCCCCTGCGTACGGCTGCCTGGGAGATACCTGCATGCGGGTACACCGCTCATAGGTCTCTGCAATTTTGGACATATTGCTGAAATCCAGCTTGGGATCTACCCCATGGGAAAACATATTCATGGCAAGGGTCACAATATCCACATTCCCGGTGCGTTCCCCATTGCCAAAAAGCGTCCCCTCAATGCGGTCAGCCCCTGCCAGTATGCCAAATTCCGCGTCGCAGATGCCTACGCCCCGGTCATTGTGGGGGTGCAGGGACAGCACTACATTTTCACGGTACTTCATATGCTTACTCATATACTCCACCTGCCCTGCAAAAATATGGGGCATGGCATTTTCCACAGTAGTCGGAAGGTTGATAATCGCCTTACGCTCTGGGGTAGGCTTCCATACGTCAAGGACAGCATTACATACATCTAAGGCATAATCCACCTCGGTTCCTGAAAAGCTCTCCGGGCTGTATTCAAAGGTAAAGTTGCCCTCTGTCTCCTCTGCCAGCTTCTTCAATAATTCTGCGCCGTCCACGGCAATCTGCTTGATTTCCTCTTTGCTCTTTTTAAAGACCTGTTCCCGCTGCGCCAAGGAAGTGGAATTATAGAGGTGTACCACTGCATGAGGGGCGCCTTGCACTGCCTCAAAGGTTTTGCGGATAATATGCTCCCTGGCCTGGGTCAGCACCTGCACGGTCACGTCATCTGGTATCATCTCCCGATCAATCAGCGCGCGCATAAAATTATACTCTGTCTCAGAAGCTGCCGGAAACCCCACCTCGATTTCCTTAAAGCCAACATCTACTAACAATTGGAAAAATTCCAGTTTTTCTTCCAGGCTCATTGGCTCGATTAAAGCCTGGTTCCCATCCCGCAAATCCACGCTGCACCAAATGGGGGGGGATGTGATATACTCTTTTTTTACCCAGTCATAGGTGACTTCCGGGGGCATAAAGTACTGCCTTTCGTACTTTCCATAGTTTTCCATAATCTGATTCCTCCACAATTCTATTTCCATTTCCTACCGTTCCGAAATAAGAGAAAAAATCTTTCGTTCCCACTACCCACAATGGATAATAGAGACGAAAGATTTAAAAATCCTGCGCGGTACCACTCTACTTCATGTATTTACATGCACTTTTCAACGCGTTCACGTCTATCTCTGTAACGGGAGATCCCGTCCTGGCTTACTGGGCAGGCACGCAAGGCCAACATTCCGTTCTGCCGGGAAGCTCCAAGGCCAGTTCACTGCATCATCCCTGCCATTTTCCACCGCCAATGGCTCTCTGTAAGTTCTTCTGCAGCTACTACTCCTCTTCGTTGCATCTACGGGTTTTATCTTATCACAGATTTTCCCGCTTGTATAGTGATAATTTTAATCAGATTTATTGATGTTTTTTAATCTCTCCCGTTGCCTATTGCGAAAATAGCTGTTCCCACTGCCATTCGCTCCCGGCCAGGCAAAGCTGCTTACGGAACGGGGCAATCCAAAAAAGGCAAGGCGGCCCTTCCTAAACTGCCCCTTTGGCTTTTGCATGTTACCGCCATGGAATACCTCCATATTGGCAGCGCACATAGGAATTCAGACAGCCCCCTTCTGATGCAGGTACTTTTCCTTTGTCGCCAGCCCGCCGCGGATATGCCTCTCCGATTTATTCACATCCAGGACTGTCCTGGCCTGGCTGGCAAGGGCAGGGTTAATCTGCATCAGGCGTTCTGTTACGTCCTTGTGTACCGTGCTTTTGCTGATCCCAAATTTTTTTGCCGTCTGGCGGACAGTTGCATTTTCCTCAATTATATAATTAGCAATATTGATTGCCCTTTCTTCTATGTAACCTTTCAACGAACTTCCCCATACACTGTTTTTAACAATGTATGCAGGGTTTTGTTTTCTTATTCCCTTGAATTGTTACATTTGAAAAAGTAGCTCTTCCATATATTTTTTATCGTAAATCTGCTGGAGCGCTTTTTTTGCATCCTGTTCCAGGTCGCCAATCCGCTCTGATACCTTGACTTCGAGGATAAATGACCTGCCCCGCAGGGAGGGGCTCCGCACCATAATATCTGACCTCCCATTCCCCGATTCCCGGTTGGGCTTCACCAGATAATTCTCACTCTGGCTTAAAATCCCAGCAAGGAATCCATGGTAAAAGCTCTCTACGCTGTCATAAAAGCTGATGCTACGGAAAAGCTGCCCGTTTAATATATCCGCCATTTTTTTGCATCCCCGTCTTCCATTGCACGGTACAGGCAATGAAAATCTTCTTTCTTTATCATCTCCTTCAGCCAATTTAGGATAGTATTCTCATAAATCGTCATAACCTCTATATTAGGGATACGAACTCTTAAAAATATATACTTCCCTTTGAAATACTCGCTCTCTTTCGTCAGATACCCTGTAAAATAAAGGAAATTCCACAGATTCTCCCCATTGCCGTGCATATCCCCATACGTAACTTCCTCATGAACCTGGATGTCTAAAATACCGCCCCCCAGCAGCGTTTTAATCTGCCCTTTCGTTTCCTGATCCGCCCTGGCGATCAAATCCTTAATGATGTCATTGGAACTGGTGTTGCTCCAATAGGGACGCGGGAATGCATCGGCATCCGCACATAAGTCAGACATAAAGTTGATGACGCTCCATGGATTATAGACCTTTGTACTGCCAAATGCATACCCATCATACCACTCCTTTCTCACTGGGAAACGGCTGGCTACCCCATAGTCGTCCATCATCTGCAGCACTTTTATCATGTTTTTCAGCAATTAAACTTCCAGATTCACAGGGAGAAAAAGCCATCTCTTGCATATGCCTTTGGCATTTCAAGAGATGGCTTCTACGTTCTATTGCTATCTTTCTAAGCCGTAACCTATTTCACCCGCCTAATATTACTCGTTTTTCTTGCCTAGGAGGGCTGTTATTTTCTTCTCCTGCCATTCCCCGTTTACATTGGACTGGAGGGTAATCTCTACTTCTGTGCCTGCCTCATAATATTGCATAATCTCTGACAGTTCCTTCATGGAACCTACCTTCCTTCCATCAAACTCTGTCATGACGTCGCCCTTGTTGATGCCCGCCTGGGCAGCCGCGCTGTTTTCCTGGACTAAGGTGATATAAATTCCTTCTGGCATCCCAAAGCCAACTGCCAGTTCCTCTGTCACGCTCTGGCCAGATACGCCCAGGTATGCGGATTTGGACTCGTCTACCAATTCTCTGGTAATCAGGGAATTGATAATCGGCTCTGCTGCGGAGATTGGGATGGAGAAGCCCATGCCCTCCACCTGGGTATCGGAATATTTCACAGAATTGATTCCAATTACCTCGCCGTTCATGTTCAGCAATGCGCCGCCGCTGTTCCCTGGGTTGATGGCTGCGCTGGTCTGGATCAGGTCGTTGGTGATGGAGGCTCCGGTCTGGTCATCCTGCACGGTCACTTCACGGTCCAGGGCGCTGATTACGCCGGTGGTTACGGACTGCCCATAGCCTAAGGCATTGCCGATGGCTACGGCGCCCTCTCCTACCTTTAAGTTTTCAGAGTTACCCAATGTGGCCACTTTGATTTTCTCCATAGTCTCGCTGGGGATATCCTTGACCGGCACGGACAGAACTGCCAAGTCTGTGCTGGAATCTGTGCCTTTAATCTCTGCGCTTACGGTCTGGTTATCAATAAAGTTTACCGTAAGCTGGGTGGATTTGGCAACAACATGGTTATTCGTAGCGATATAAATCTCATCGTCGGTCTGGCCAATAATAATTCCGCTGCCTGCGCTCTCTGTATCCTGTACATAGGAACGCCCAAAGAAATCATAGCCCAGATTCTCCTGACCCATATTGGTGATGGAGACAATCGAAGGCATAACATTCTCTACAATATCGGACACATCCGTCACGGTCGTCGCCGTACTGACACTAGTGGCTGATACCCCATTGCTGTTCACAGTAACGCCGTCTGAATTGCCGCTGGAAGAACTGATGCTGGCACCTGGCTTACCTGCCGTATGCTCAAAGGCCAGCCCCGTCCCATAGAATACTGTGGAGGACACAAGGCCGAAGACTACAGCGATCGCCGCGCATTTTGCCAGGGACATGCCAAATCCATGGGGCTTTTTCGTCTTAGAGGCTTTCTGGCGCATCTTCCGCCTGGAAGCCTTTTCTCCTTCCTGGCCTTCTGCCGCATTCCACTGGCCAGTATGATAAAACTGCTCCCTTCCCGAAGCATTGCTTCCATTCGGATACTGCCCATACCTGTTTTCCTGCCCATAGGGTGAATGAGTTTTTGCACCGTTCTGATAATAAGAACCGCCTGGCTGGCCGTTTCCATAGGAGGCTCCATTTGGCTGGGCGCTGTCATCGGATTCCCCGCCAGCCTGAGCGCTTCTGTAGGTGTTTCCATCTGGCTGGGCGCTCCTGTAGGGAACTCCATCTGGCTGGGTGTTTCTGTAAGAAGCCCCATCTGACTGGGCGCTTCTATAGGTATTTCCATAAGATGTCCCGTCTGGCTGGCTGCTTCCTTCTCCATAGGAAGTTTCCCCTGACTGCGTACTTCCATAAGATGCATTCTCTGACGGAGCCTTCCAATAAGCCTGAGCAGCAGATGTCCCGTCTGGCTGGCCGCTTCCTTCTCCTGCCGTATAAGCGCTCATGGATTCGCCTGCTGTAGAGGTTCCCTCTGTGCTGCCTGCCTGCATTTCCGGGACGCCTGCCCGGTAGATTCTTTCTTCTGCGTCAGCGGATGAGGCGCGATAAGCATTCCCTTCCTTTGCCTCATAGTAACTGGAATTGCCGTCCTGCCTCTCTTGGCTGCGTTGGCTATTTGAATTGAAAGAATCAAAATTATTATTTTCACTTTGGCTATTGAAGTTTGTATTGTTGTTTTCCATAACAAATTCTCCTTTCCTCTGCTTTTGCTTTTTTCTCTGCTTCTGTGTTAATACTTTTCTAGCTCAATTGCCGAACTCAGCATTGCCTTTTTGCTTCTGCCCTGTTTTCTCTGTCTCCAGCATTGCTTTTGTTTCTGCTCTGTTTTCTTTGTTTCTGTAAGCAGTTTACGGAAAATTTGTGTAGAAATTGTGACAACAATTTTAAAAAAAAGTGTTTTCTCTTTCGTTATAGCCCGCAGCCCATAAAAGTAAAACCCGCCTTCCCTACTCCACGGTCACAGACTTGGCCAAGTTCCTTGGCTTATCCACATCGCAGCCTTTGCCTACAGAGACATAGTAACTGAAAAGCTGCAGCGGGATAATTGCCAGGGAATTGGTAAAATATTTGTTCGTCTGGGGAATGTAAATCACATAGTCTGCCGCCTTCTCAATCTCGCGGTTCCCGGTATTGGTCACTGCCAGCACGAAAGCGCCGCGGCTGCTCAGTTCCACAATATTGCTGATGGTCTTCTTGTACAGTTCCTCCTGCGTTACCACGGCGGCCACCAGCGTCCCCTCTTCAATCAGGGAAATGGTGCCATGCTTCAGTTCTCCGGCCGCATAAGCCTCCGAATGGATATAAGAAATTTCCTTCAGCTTAAGGGAGCCCTCCATGGAAATGGCATAGTCAATCCCCCTGCCGACAAAGAACACATCCTTGGCTGCAATATAGCGGTTGGCAAAATGCTGGATGCGCCCCTTATTGCTCAGGAGCATCTCAATCTGCTCCGGCAGCTTCTGCAGATCCCGCAAAAGCCCTGCAACTTCCTGCTCCGCCACGGTATGTTTCGCCTGGGCAAACTTAATAGCCAATAGATATTCCGCCACCAGCTGGGCGCTATATGCCTTGGTGGTGGCTACGGCAATCTCCGGTCCCGCCCAGGTATACATCACCCGGTCAGCCTCGCGGGCAATTGAACTGCCCACCACATTGACAATGCCGAGCGTCTTTACGCCCCTTCCCTTCGCCTCACGCAAGGCGGCCAGCGAATCTGCTGTCTCCCCAGACTGGCTGATAATGATAACCAGGTCATCCCGCTGTAAGATTGGGTTCCGATAACGGAATTCCGAAGCCAGATCCACTTCCACCGGCACTCTTGCCAGCCCCTCAAACACATATTTCGCCGTCATGCCCGCATGATAGGCAGATCCGCAAGCCACGATATGGATGCGGTTAATCTCCCGAAGTTCTTCATCCTCCATCCCCAATTCTTCAATGACCACTGCCCCATCGCGGATACGCGGGTTCAGCGTGTCCTTGACCGTCTGCGGCTGCTCATACATTTCCTTGAGCATAAAATGCTCATAGCCGCCTTTCTCGGCAGCATTCACATCCCAGTCAATGGCCGTGGGCTCTTTGGCAATCTCATCCCCGTCGACATTATAGAAAGAAATACCGTCCTTCGTTAAGGCAGCAATCTCCTCATTCTGGATAAAGTACACCTTTCGCGTGTATTTCAGAACTGCCGGCACATCAGAGGCAATCAGATTCCCATCTTTGCCATGCCCCACAATCATCGGGCTGTCCTTGCGCACTGCATAGACCTTATCCGCATGTTCCTTAAAAATAATCCCCAACGCATAGGATCCTTCCATCCGATGCATCGCTTTGGTAATCGCCTCCAGCGGATCCCCCTTGTAATAACGGTCCAGCAGATGTGCCACCACCTCTGTATCCGTCTCCGATACAAACGAATACCCCTTTTCTTCCAGATACTTCCGCAGCTTCATATAATTCTCAATAATCCCATTGTGTACCACGGCAATCGTTTCCGCCTGGTTATAATGCGGGTGCGCATTCACATTGGAAGGCGCCCCATGCGTCGCCCAGCGGGTATGCCCAATCCCGGAAAGCCCTGGCATCGTTGCCCCGTCATGTGTCAGCTCGCTTAGGACTTTCAGCCTCCCTGTCGCCTTCTGCACCTTAATATTTTCCCCATCATACACGGCAATCCCCGCTGAATCATACCCACGATACTCCAGCTTAGACAGCCCATCCAGCAGAATAGGCGCTGCCTGCGCCTCCCCGATATATCCTACAATTCCACACATAATTTAAGAAACCCTCCTTTTCCAGCACTTCGGGAGGTCCGCATGGAAAGCCCCCTTTGGCTTACTATGCACAACCTCCCGTTCTGCTAACCATATTTTTCATAATTGTTCTATTACTCCGGCGGTTAAATATCTTATATCCCTCATCCATAACTCCCAGGGGACGGAAAATGCAATAGCCAAATGAGCCGTTACGGCGAATTGCTATTCTGTTGCGTACTTCTCTTCTGCCTTGGCCTCGCTGCTCCAAACCGGCTCTTCCCCGCTGTCTCCTATTCCGGTTCCATCGCTGCTCCCAGTTCCGCCACTGCTTCCAGCGCCCATTCCGGTTCCGTCTGTACTCCCATCTCCAGTCCCGGTTCCGTCCGTACTCCCATCTCCAGTCCCGGTTCCATCGCCAGTCCCAGCTTCATCCGTATTTTCTTCCTTCTTCGCCGTCACACCTGAGCGGTAGACAATCTCATCACTGATGCCCTGCACGCTCTCCGTCACGTTATAAGCTGCATCCCCATAGAAAAACTCATGGAGCTTCTTGACATTCGTTGCCAAATCACGCGGAATCACGCAATCCTGCTTCAGTCTCTGGTAGGCCACGTCCACCTCTGAACTCCCAATCTCAAATGGGAACCCAGACATCTCGCCCATCCGATAGCTGAAGGCATCTGCCGCCAGTGAAAGTATCTCTGTTTTCGTCAAGCTGGTCTTAACCTTGGGGAATACCGCGTCAATCAGGCTATTAATGGTGCCGATATCAGAAGCCAGCGCCTTCTCAATCATTTTATTCAACACTAGCCTCTGGCGTTCCGTCCTCTTAAAATCATCCCCCGCAGTATAGCGGATACGCCCAAAAGAGACGGCCTGTACGCCGTTAAGGTTATAAGTCCCGGCTCCAGGCAGCGGCTCATACTCCTTCTCCACTACCTCAGAAGTCTCCACACAATAATTATTCAGATGCATGCATTCTTCATCTGTAATCTCAACCTCAACGCCGCCTAAGATATCCACGGCCTCTGCCACAGCGCTAAAATCAAAAGACACGTATTCTTTGATATCCAAATCCAGGTTTGTATTCAGCATACGCACTGCCTGGGTCGCCCCCCCAATGGCATAAGCCGCATTGGCCTTGCTGTAAGCGCTTGGATCATCCAGATCCGCCATCTTTAAAAATGTATCGCGGTACACGGATACCAGCCTTACCTCTTTGGTATCCTTGTCAATCCTGGCTACCATAATCACATCCGAATTGCCGCCGCTGTAATCCTCGCTCTCACGGTTATCCAGCCCAAACAAGGCCAGCATCATATATCCCTGCAGCACCTTCTTCGTCTTCTTGGGAAGCTCCACATTCACGACTTCTTCCTCTTCAAAGCTCTCATCTGTCTCCACCATGTCCATCTTCTGGTTCAGCCAGACCCCTACCACTACCCCCAGCAGCACCACCAGCTCCAGCAGCACAATCACAATCCTGCGTACAATCTTCCCTTTCCCCGATTTTTTCCCATCCTTCTTTGCCATCTTCTCACCCTGCCCCGTTTTTCATAATTTTTACTACGTATGTCCTCTGAATCCTATCCACAGCGCGTCATATTTTTGTCATATTTCTGTTATATTTACATACACATTTGATAATAATTCTATAATATTTTTACCCATTTATCAATCGTCATTTTTCTTAATTTTTCTACTTTTTCGGGTTTTTTTTATAGCAAAATGTAAAATCCGCACAAAAAAACAGCTGCAGAACACCAGCCGGTTTCGTAACATCTTACCAATTCCATAGCGTGTCATCTTGGAATTATTGGCATCATGCCTCCGATAAAGCAGGAGGGGTTCCCACAGAAAGCAGGATTTGGAGAACTTACAGTCGCTTAAGACCCCGATCCATTGGTCATGCATCTCTATGCTCGCTGGGATGGGCAGGATAAGTTCCTTCAATTCCTGCCGGAAGGCCATGCAGCAGCCAATATAACTGTTCTTGATGATATTTTTGATAACGCCAGGCCTCCCGCTGCGGAACCGAAGGAAGGACTCCATCTGAATATCCTCGGTATCGTCCCCAGCAAATACCCTGGCGTCATGGATGACTACATAAGGCCGATCCCTCCCCGCAAAGGCCTCCATGACCCGCTCCACCTTGCGGGGGGACCAGATATCATCCTGATCCGCCAGGAAAATATATTCCCCCCTGGTATGGGCGATGGCATGCTCCACATTTTTCTTCAGCCCCTGACGGGGGCCTTGCAGGAGGCGGATCCTGCGGTCAGACTGCTGATATTCCCGGAGGAGGGCAGCCGTCCCGTCCGTAGAGCCGTCATCAGAAACCACCAGCTCATCCCGCTCCTGCAGCTGGGACAGTATTGAATCCAGCTGCGCCCGCAAGTACTTGGCCCCATGATATGTCACCATGGCCACAGAAATACGGACTTCCCCTACCACAGCTTCCACCCCCACTTCCAAAAATACTTCAGCATTGATTTGATATGCATTCTCCGCAGCCGCGCATCCTTGTGGGAACCACGCTCCCATCGGTGGATGACCTTGGTATCCGGGCAATACCACAGGTAGCTGACCAAATTTACATATTGGCAAAGATCCGCATCCTCCATATACATAAAATAGCGCTCGTCAAACCCACCCACATCCCAGAACAGCTTTGACCGTATGACGAGGAAGCTGCCCTGGGCGAAAGGCACCTGGAAAGGCTTCTCGTAGTCCATGTCCTGCATCGTGTGGTAAGCCTGCCGTTTCTTAAAATGTGACGGCCAAAACATACGGATCCCCATATCCGCCACCGTAAGCTCCCGCCGGTACGCCGCCTGCAGGTTCCCCTCCGTATCCAGCAGCCTGGGTACCGCCATCCCCGCCCCCATCCGCTCCATAAAATCCATCAGAATGGACAGGCTGTCTTCTACCAGCAGGATATCTGGGTTGACGATGGCATGGAACTTGGAGTCCAGGCGCCCCAGCACATAGTTGTGCCCTCTTCCGAAGCCCAGGTTCTTCCCCGTCTTCAAATATTCCACCTGTGCAAACTCCCGCTCCAGCGCCTGGAGGTTATTTTCCTCTGTGCTGTTATCAATCACATATATTTTCATAGAAACACAGGCGGCGGTATGCTCCACAATAGAACATACCGCATCCCTTACGTCTTTTTCATCATTATAAGCCACAATGGCAACTGAAATATCTGTCATGACGATCCTTTTCCACGCAGCACGACCCCAACCGTCCGCAGCAGGATGCGGATATCCATCCCCAGGGACCAATTCGAAATATACTGGGTGTCCAGCGCTACGATTTCCTCAAAATCTTTAATATCGCTCCTCCCGCTGACTTGCCACATCCCTGTCAGCCCTGGGCGGATGCCCAGCCTTGCCTTATGGTGGAGTTCATACTGCTCAAACTCATCTTCCGTCGGAGGTCTTGTCCCAACTAGACTCATATCCCCTTTCAGTACATTCCAAAACTGTGGCAGCTCATCAATGGAGAACTTGCGCAGGAACTTGCCAATTCCAAAAATCCTCGGGTCATCCTCCATTTTAAACATCAGCCCGTCCATCTCATTCTGTTCCATCAGGTTCTGCTTCATGGCATCCGCTCCAACTACCATCGTGCGGAATTTGTAGAACTTAAAACGCCTGCCGCCCTTCCCGATCCTCGTCTGGGAATAAAAAATCGGCCCCGGCGACTGCAGCTTAATGACCGGCCCGAACACCAGCAGGGCAATGCCTGTCAGCAGCAGGCCGACCACGCTGCCTGCAATGTCCATCAGCCTCTTTAAGAAAAGCTGCCTCGGAGTGGCAATCTTCATGCTGGTCGTCAGCACCAGATATTTTCCGCAGCGCTCCACCAATTTATTGGGCATCAGGCGGGATTCCCGCACCAAGTTGAAATGTACGGTCAGCCCCAGCTCCAGCAGCTCATTGGCCAAGGCTTCGCTGCTCTCGCGGGTATTGCCATTGATAAACACCTCATCCACCACATTGACGCGCACATATTCCAGGAAGCTGTCCGCGCTGGCCACCACTGGCACTCCGCAGATTTCCTGTCCGATACGGTTCACATCCACGACTACGGCGCCAGTGACTTCAAATTCCTTGTAACGGTTATGCTGAAAATCAGAGATACATTCCTTGGCATAGCGGTCTTCCGTAACTACGATTAATTGAGAGAAATTCTTCCGGCGTATCATCCGCTGCCGGATATATATTTTCCATAAACACCGGGAAAAATACTCAACCACAATGGCAATCCACCAAAATACGAGGATCACCTGCCTGGAATAAACTTCAGACTGTTTGTTGGCCCAGATATAAATCGTCACCGCGGCAAAAATAATGCTGCAGTGTACAATGACTGCCTTTAGTTCCTGTACCTTATTCCTCCGCAGGATGCCGGTATAGGCCTCGGAAAAGAACACGATGCAGATATCCATCAGCAGCAATACAATTGCCAGACGGACATATTCCCGGAAAATCGGTATCCTTCTGATATTCCCCAGACGGATCAGGCAGGAGAAGTAGAAGGACACGCCTAGGCAGAGCAGATCCAGGATTAAAAAATCCAAATGCTTGACCCAGCTTTTTTTCTGTTCTTTATACATAGTTTCCAGCCTTTAATGCTAAATTTGTAGTAGCTTACGGTTTTATCGTACGGTATCCCCTGATAGGAAAGCTTGTTATAATTCCTTAATATTTCCTTAATATTGCCTGCTCTCTGGCATAAAGGGATCCTTCAGGGTTTCCTTAATATTGCCTGTTCTCTTAATGCTCATTACCAGCACGATTCCGTATGTATAACCAACTCTCAGAATAATCCTTCCGCTGCTGCTCGTCCATATCACAGTACTTTGTAAAACTCAGCTTGCATGGAACCATCTTTGTGCCCCCGCATTTATGGCAGAATACCTCTTTTCTTCTGGATACTGTTGTAATGCTGCCACATTCTGGGCAGATAAATACTTTCATCATATGATTTCTTCCCACTCCAACTCCCTGGCGGCAGATGCATTTCACTTCTGCTTCTGCCTATGCCAGACCTTCATGCATGGCAGCTGTTCCATACCCTTACAGTTTCCACGCTTACCATTATTTTCTTTTCGTTCCCTTATTGTAGCATTGAATGCACAAAAGGGCAAGGGCTAGAAATTTATTTTGATATAAATTTGAATAGTTCTGTTACTATTCATGACTCAGGAACGCGCCAAACTGCGCGATCTGTGAGAACATGATTCAGGAGAGAGGGGCGCTTTTTGCGCAGCAAAACTCTAAATATCGCCCCGAATCGTTACTATGAGCGGCTCCCAGGCCGTGAATAATAACATAGTTCTAGGCTAAGCCTTTAGGGAGTAGTTACTTTTTTTCAGAGAAAGATTGGGATTATAGAAGGGATCCCCTTTTTGGAGCAATTCCGCCCATCTATCGTGCATCAAAGCAGCCTCTGTCTCGAAAAGGCGCCGTTCTTCCTTGGACTTTTCCGTTCTTCCAGACTTTTCAGGCGCCGCCTCCCCGCATGGAACCGCCCCATAATGATAGGCTTCGATAAAGGGGTCATAAACCACCAGCATCCCCTCCCTTCTGACGCGGAGGCAGAAATCCACGCCATAAAAGGACAATGGCAGCTTTTCCTCCATTCCATGGAGCTTTTCATACGTTTCCCTGGAGGCCATCAGGCAGTCTGCCGTCACAGCGCTGTAATTCAGCTGCAGGGCTGCCTTGTGGTAATAGCCCTCCTGGCCGCGCTTAAGGCCTTGGAACATATTGGTCGCAATGCCATCCATTCCCACTACCATCCCAGCGTGCTGTATGGTATCATTAGGATAGTACAGGCGGGCGCCTACCACCCCTACCCCTGGGCGCTGGCAGTTGCCCAGCATCTCCTCCAGCCAACCCCTGGTGATAATCTCTATGTCATTGTTCAGCAAAACAAAGTAATCCCCACGGGCATGGGAGGCGGCAAGATTATAGATGGCCGCAGCATGGAATTCCTTTTGCCATGGAAGAACCGTTACGGCCTGCCCGCCTGGCAATTTTCCGTTTTCTAAAAGCTCCTGGACAAATGGAAGGGGCTTCTGTTCCGTATCGTTATTATTCACGAGAATAATTTCATAATTCTGGTATGTGGAACGCTGTATGGACTCAATACAGCGGCGCAGCGCATCTGCCTGGCTCTTGCCAGAAATCAGGATGGACACCAGAGGGGTTCCTGCTACGGCATATTTGACCCGGTAAAAACCGAAATGGGGCAGCTCGGATACCTCCCCCCGCTCTCCGCAGCGGGACAGATGTGCCTGGATTGCCCGCTGGCCGGCCTGGTAGGCATATGTTTTGCTCATTGGATTGTCGGCCGTGGACTTGCTATGGATACGCCAATGGTACAGGATCTTGGGAATATGCGCCACCTTTTTAGCCGCCTCTGTACAGCGCAGGATAAAATCATAGTCCTGGGCGCCGTCAAATTCGCTGCGGAAGCAGCCTGCCCGATCTATTACCTCCGACTTTACGCAGAAAAAATGGGTAATATAGTTATTGGAGCGCAGCAGGTCAGGGCTGAAATCCGGCTTGAAATGGGGCTTTTGATGGATCAGTCCATCCCTGCCAGACTCTACCTGATCCTCATCCGTATAGATTGCCTCTATTTCCTCGTCCTGGTTGATCAGCCGCGCCAGTTCATACAGAGCGTTTGGCGCCAGCAGGTCGTCATGATCCATAAACCCAATCCAATCCCCCTTGGCCATGTCAATCCCCGCATTGGTATTCTCCGCAATGCCGCCGTTTTCTTTGAGGCGGAGGTAGGAAACGCGGGTTTCCTCAAAAACATAGCGGTAGTTGCTCACCATTTCCTTCACATCCTCAGAATCTGAGGCATCCGCGATGCAGAGCTGCCAGTTGTCATAGGATTGCTCCTGCAGGCCCCTTAAAAGCACAAAGAAATAATTTTTGTCGGGGTTATAGGCGGGTATGACGATACTGAACAGCGGACGGCGCGAAAGATGCCGGGAAAGCCTTTCCTGGCGGCGCAGCTCCGCTGCGCCGGGCGCATGACGCTCATACCAGGGGGCATAAGGAACCTTTGCTGCCTCCATCTTATCCTTAAGGCGGTTCCAGAATATTTTTGGTCCATAGTGCTTTAGGTACAAAATCCCTTTTTTTATCCGATACGGTGTAATTTTCATAATCTTATGTTTTCCTCCCATATTTTTCCCGTAAAATGCTGAGCTTGGCAGATTTCCGCTGGCACAGCGACGGGTATCTTATGTATTTTTCACTGACAGCCTATTAGAATAAACGGAATTTTTTTCTCTAGCGTTATAGGCAGAAAAAGATTTTATCCGATAATAGTAAGTTTTTCCCTTGACGACATTTTTATCCGTCCAGGCTACCGTTCCGTTATCTGTAAATTTTTTGACTACTTTATAATTACCAGTTTTGGATAATGAGCGGTAGACTTTATAGCCCGCGGCATTCTGCGCCTTTTTCCATGTAACCTTGATGCCTTTGGAGACAGGCTTGGCCGCTTTCAGGACCGGTTTCTGCAATGCCGTGCTTACGGTCAGAACTTTAGAAAATTTAGATGTTTTTGTACCCTGGGATGTTTTACTATAAGTACGTATTTTGTAGGAATAACTCTTTCCCTCTGAGACCGCGGCATCCCACCATTTCAGCTTATCTGGGCTGCTAATGGTCTTGACACGGACAAACTTCCCGTCAGGGGCATCGGCACGGTAAACCTGATAGCCATCTGCCCTGGCATCCTGCTTCCAGGACAGCTTAATCTTGCTGCCGCTGGAAACCGCTGCCTTCGTCAGGCTGGCAGCGGACATAGATACTTTAATTGTTTTCACCTTGCTATAGCTGGAGAAATAAGCTACGCCATTGATTTTGCGATAGCAGCGTATCCGGTAGGTATAAGTATTTCCTGGCTGTATCGTGGTATCCTTAAAGCTGGTAACAGATGCGCCGCTAATGGTCTTAAGCTTCTTATAGGCGCCGTTGCCTGTCTTGCGGTAAATCCGATAGCCCGTTACATCCTGCTTATTCCAGGAAAGGACGGCTGTCGAATATTTCTTGACCTTCAGGCTTTTCCAGGTCGGCTTGGGAACCCTTAAGTCCACTTCTTTGGCGGCAGAATAGGAAGACCTCATGTTTCCGCCATACAGCTTGAGGTATGCGCGTACTTTATAAGAATACAGCTTGCCAGGAACGGCCTTCTTATCCGTGTAGGAAACCTTCTCCAACCCAGTCACGCTTTTTATGCGGCTGTATGCCCCGTTATTCTCAGCTCGGAAAATATGATAGCCCTCTGCGCCTGGCACCTCTTTCCAGGATACTTTTACAGATGTGTCGCCTGTTTTGGAAACGCTTACCGATGGCTTGCTTAATTTTTCCCCTGGCTTTTTACATGCAGAGGATGGCATGTTATTGTACACTGGCACCTTGAATACAAAGCTGTTGTCAATGGTACCCATTTCCGCATAGCTTTTACGTACGCTCTTGCCCTCATGATCTGCTGCAAGCAGGTTCTGCATATATTGATGCCAATATAAGCCGTTGTATGAGCCATCCACGTCAAATTTCTGTAAGTAGAAGGTGTCCTGGCCCTTGGCGATATAGTCTGACGATACCGATTCCGCACCGCCCTTCAGCGCCTTGTAACGGGTATTCCAGCCTTTGCTCTTGGCTTCCTTGAGGCCGTTTATGATAACTGCTTCCCCGATCCCTGTGGCCTGCCTGTTAAAATAATTGTAATATCCTTTGTAGCCTGGATAAGTACCGGAAATCAAAGCAGAATTCCCACTGACTCCCTGCTCCTGCCTTACCCGGCTGGCGAGGAAAAATGGGCTTACCTTCAGTTCCTGGCCAATTTTCATAAAAGCCTGGGCATAGGTAAGATTTTTGCCTTCACCAGATTTATCCCCTAGTACCTTATGGCTCATGAACGTGCCGCTCAGCACCTTTTCCACGCCCGCTTCCGTATGGTAGGCGCTGTTATAAGTAAGCTGCTCAAACTGAAAGACGGAGTCCTCATTGAGGAAATTGCGCGGATCCATATAATATTTGATAATGGACTCCGAGGCCTGCACCCAGGTATTTCCTTCCTTTACAATCCATTTCCCTGTGGAACGGTCATAGCAGCCGTCCTTTGTGGACTTCCAGGTCACCAGAGTCATTGGGTCGCCCCCATCTACCAGATTTACGCTTTCCCCGTTTTCATTCCTCAGCACTTCTTTCCAGTCCAGCCCGGTATTCATGGGTACGAAGGTCCAGTTCGGATGAGCCGCTGTCAAAGACTTGATATAAGTACGGTAGCTTTTAGGGAATGCGGATAGATCCGTATTCCCTGCTGCCCCCCGTACAGAGCGATCCAAGCCAAACATACGCGCATCCTGGATAGCCGCCTTCCATTCCTGGAGCCTCGCATCCTGGGTGACCACATAGGCATCCTGGATAAACCCACTGTATGCCGCATCCTGGAACCCATATTCCACCTGGAACCAAAGGGCGCCGTCTTCCCCCAGGGCTGCCCCTGTCAGCTTCACCTGATACCCACTGGGAAGAGTATGCGTAAGCCCTGCCGATTCTGACGGCAACGAACGTATGCGCAATTCCTTGCCATTTGAAAGCATGGCATATAAATCATATTCGGCTATCAATTCTGCAAAAGACATTCCCAAAATGTCCTGCTCTTCTGGCTCTCCGAGATCTTTGGCATTGCCAAAGAGCGCTTCTGCCTGGTCTTCCTTGCTGTTTTCCTGGGAATCTGCAGCATTCTCTGGAGAAACTGTGCTATTTGCTTGGGTTCCTGCGCTGCCTTCCTGGGAATCTGTGCCATTTTCCTGGGAAGCTGCGCTATCCTCTTTGGAATCTGCAGCATTCTCAGGGGAATCTATACTGCTCTCCTGAGATCCTGTACTGTTTCCTTCCTGAGAAGCTGCGGCATCTCCCTGGCTTCCTGCGCTGCCTTCCTGGGAATCCGTAACATTTGCCTGATTTCCCTGGGAGCCTGCGCCGTCTTCCTCTGGGCTGCCAGCCATGCCTTTTTCCTCATTGCTTTTCTGGGAGGCTTCTGGGCCTCCCTTATCCATATCCCCTTCTCCGTCCACCTCCTCTGACAGACTGGAATCCTGCCGGCTCACCTGGCCTGCATACGAATGGGTTCCACTTCCAAAAACGTTGACCGACAGCACTGACACCGCCATCACAGCCGCCACTACTTTCAAATTCTTTTTCAAAATATAATCTCCTCTTCTCATTACCAATTTCAGGGCAAATTCGGTTACTATAAATGCTTAAGAGTGTTTTGTGAAGCTAAAGGAACACTGGCATACATCCGAATATCCGCTGTAATACTTCTTCTCCCCAGCCATCCATATGGTGCGGACTTTGTAATAATAGGTAGTCCCTTCCACCACATCATGGTCAATAAATGTTGTGCCCTGGCTGGCTTCCCCAATGACCTGAAAGCCGCTGTCTGCCTCCTGGCTCCTCTCGATTTCATACCCATATGCCCCAGAAACTTCCTTTACATCCAGGACAATGCCGCCGTCTGACTTGGCTGTTATGGAGACCACTTTACTGTCCTCCACCGCAGTGGAAGCTTTTACTGGGACTGGCTCTTCGCCAATTTCCGACAGCCCCCAGCTTCCCGTTGCCGTCACTTTGTAATAATAGGTCTTATTGGGCAGCACAGATTTGTCCGTAAATGCCGTCTTACCTGCCGATACTGACCCGACCACCTGGTAGCCGCTGCCCTCCTTGGCGCTTCTTAAGATTTCATACCCCCCTGCCCCCGCCTTTTTCTTCCAGGACAGCTTGACCCGGTCTGGCTTTTGCGCGGAAACCTTTACCCCCTTCGGGGAATCCAGCATCCATTTTTCCTGAACTCCGGTATAACTTCCATAACCAGTCACCTTCCCCGTATGCAGTGCGCGGATCTTATAATAATAGGGCTTGCCAACCTCCACATTGTGGTCCGTATAGATCAGGGAGGATTTGCCTTTCAGCTTGGCGATTGATTTGTAAGGCCCGCTTTTGCTGCCACTGCGCACAATCTGGTAGCCATTGGCGCCCGCCACGGCTTCCCAGGCAATCTGAATGCCACTTTCCTGGGAATGCAGGGACTTCACTTTTACTGCGCCCAGATTCCGTGCCGCGGCTGGCTTAGAATTGCCGCTGTAATGGTTCACGCCATTTTTCTTGACAATTGTCTCCACAACGTAGTAGTACTTTTTGCCTGGCACAATGGATTTGTCCACATATGTTATGTTACTGCTGCCTTTGACGTCTGCTACCTTCTGATAGCTGCCATTTTCCTTGGTGCTGCGCTTGATGCGGTATGCATAGGCGCCGGGAGCCTTTCCCCATCCTATTTCCATACTTTTACTGTTTTTCGACCTAACATAACGGATGGAAGTGGGAGAGATCGTATTCTCCGCCACCGTGCCGCTCACTTTGCTGGTACCCACTTTGCCATTCACACGGTTGACTGCCACCACCCTATAATAATACTTCACGCCCTTCTTCAGCTTCTGATCCACATATTTCGTCACGTCTGCCGGCCTGAGCGTAGCAACCGTCTTGTAGCCTTTGTTCTTGTAGATACTCCGTTGAAGACGGTATGCATAAGCATTGGGAACCTTTTTCCACTTAACCAGAAGGGAGGTGCTGGTCTTAGAGCTTACGCGGACAATGGCGGAAGGCTGTATCGCCCATCCATACATAGGCTCGGAATAACTGCCAAACCCATTGTTCTCGCCGCCTCTGGCACGTATCTTATAGTAATAATGCCGATCAAAGCTCACGGCGGCATCGGTATATGAGACGCCAGCCTGCGCCTTTTGGGAAGCGATTTTCTTATACTCTCCATCGGCGGCCTCACTGCGGTAAACCTCGTATTTGGAGGCGCCTTCTATCTCATTCCAGGTTAAGCGAAGCTGGCCGTCCTTCGAGATTACGGAAGACAGCATTGGCTGCGCCAGTGGGCTGGCTGCACGGGGCTTAGAGAATTTGGTTCGTTCCCCATCCTCCAGCACAGCCCGTACTTTGTAATAATATGTATTCTGCGGGCTGAGTCCATTGTCATCATAGCTATCTTTCGTTACCTCCGCGATCCTAGTATAAGAAGTCTCTTCAGAAGCGCGGCGGTAGAGCTGATAGGATACCGCTCCATCGACCTTCTGCCACTGAATCCGCAGCTTTGCACTGCTTCGGGACTGAATCCCGGAAATAGTGGGCGAATTACCGCGCAGGGAGAGGTTATAATAGCCTGCAATCGCTTCAGCGTCTGCAATCCCCAGCCGCTGCAGCTTCTCATCCGAATTGAGGAAATCCGCCACATCCGAGGCATTGCTCAGAAAAGCATGCTCAATCAGCACCGCCGGAAATCCTGCCAGCTTGCTCCTGCGGATAATTGCCAGATAATCTGCCAGGGAACCATCCGGATACGTCGTGTTGTTCTCTGAATTACGGATTACGATACCATCCGCCCAGGTAGAGAGCCCCAGAGCCGCCAGCTTCTGATAAATTTCCGTAGCAAGGGCTTTGCCCTCTTCGCTGATATCCTTGCGGTAATTGCTGTTGGGGTAATAAACGCCAACGCCCTTGGCGCTGGCGCTGGGACTTGCGTTCAGGTGGAAGCTCACATATACATCCGCCTTCTTGCTCTGGGCAAATTCTACCCTGCGGGCATTGCAGTCCGCCGATGTGGCATTCCAGCCGCCAAAGGGGCAGGCTCCTGTCTCCCTGGTCATGAAAATACTGACCCCGCCATACTTCTGCAGCTCTTCCCTGCAGTACAATGCAATCTTTAATGTCAAATCCTGCTCCCGAAGCCCATGATAGCCTGCGCCGGCATGGGTATTGTCATGGCCGGGATCCAAAATAACCACCATATCTTTGGCTGCCTTAGGAACACTTCGGAACATTGCGCCGCCCCCTGCCTGGAGGCCTCCCAGAACATCCTCTACGGACTGATCCGAAGCTACGCTGCCATTTTCATCCAATGTCACCACATTCGCCTCTACCTCATCCAGCAGCGCCTGGTTGACAAGCACCTCATCCGGCTCTGCCTCCGCCTGGCAGTTGACGCCATACGATACTTCCATATCCTGCTCTGCCAGGGTTACATGGTATGTTTTCCCCTCCGCCTGGTAATCCAAAGCATCCAGCACATATACACCAGACTGTTCCTCTTGCTGATACTCCATGCAAAAACGAGCCATGTTTCCGGAAACAGCTTGTGCCCTGGCTGTAAATTCCTGGCCTGTGCTGGTATTTACATAGTGAAGGAAAGCATCCTCCAATACTGTGCCATCTTTGCCAAGGCCCGCCACAACATTCTGTATTCCGGGTATCTGTAAAAACTCACTCTCCTGCATTACAAACTGCAGGATACCTGGCTCCGCCTGTGCCTGCTCTCCTGGCTGGCCTTCCAGCTCCTGCGGCTGGCCTGCCTGTGCCTGTTCCCCTGGCTGTTCAGCAGACAATTTCTCTTCTGCCTGCTCCCCTGGCTGTTCAGCAGACAATTTCTCTTCTGCCTGCTCCGCCAACTCCTGCGTCTGTTCTTTGCCTTCCTGTATGCCAGGCCCTATCTCCTGCGCCCATACAGAAGGAGCTGCAGAAGTGGAAATCACGCACATTGCCACAGCCATTGCAATGATTCTCTTTCTCATTTTCATATACGCTCTCTCCATTTCAACTCATATATTTATACTTGAATACTCAAAAGGCATGGACAGCTGGAGCTTCCCATCCCGCCCATGCCTTACCGCCGCTTAATATCCTGTATTTGCCCGGATGGTTGCGCTTAAATCCTTCACCGTCTGAGAAGTTTCGTATGCCTCATTGGAATACAGGAACTGGTGCAGCTGTATCACATTTGCTTCTAGGTCAATCGGAATAACCATATCCCCCATATTGCCAACGCTTCCTGACTCCTTTTCAAAAGGAAATCCTGTGTTCTCTCCCATATGGTACTTCCCTGCGTCCTTCGCTAATAATACCAGTTCTGCCATGTCAAGGCTAGTGGAAACTTGTGGCAATATCTCATCCAGCACATGGTTCAGCGTAAGCAGATCACAGGCCTTTGCCTTCTCGAACATCTTCTGGATGACAGTACGCTGACGTTCCGTACGCCTATAATCCCATCCTTCTGTATAGCGGATCCTGGTATAGGCTGTCGCCTGCACCCCGTCCACATGGACGCCTGTGCCGGCAGATACATGGGAGCTGCTGTGCCCTACAATCTCCCCTGTCGTATCAATGTAGTCATTCATATATCCTACTTCATCTTCCTGGATATCCAGTTCAATCCCACCCAACAGATCAATCGCCTGCGTCAGGGCGCTGAAATCCACGCTCACATAATCGGTAATGCCCAAATCCAAGTTCTTATTGAGCATCTCAATCGCCTGCTTGGGGCCGCCATTGGCATATGCCGCATTGGCCTTACGGAAATGGTCCTCGCCGATATCCAGATAAGTATCC
Source organism: uncultured Lachnospiraceae bacterium (assembly GCA_910577785.1). Classification (GTDB taxonomy): domain Bacteria; phylum Bacillota; class Clostridia; order Lachnospirales; family Lachnospiraceae; genus Petralouisia. The sequence continues at coordinate 62,243 of CAJTNT010000009.1, forward strand.
CTGTATACGGAAGCCATCTTAATCTCGCCTGACTCTTTATTAATGCTTACTACAATAATGGCGTCGCTGTTCCCACTCTCAAAAGTACCGGTAGAACGGTTGTCCAGCCCAAACAGGGCAATGCTCTCATATCCCTTGAAGGCTTCCTTCGTCTCAGGCGTCAGATCATTGATTTTGACATCTTTTTCTTTAATCAATGTCTTCCCCATCTTATCGTATTTATTCCATACAAAGGCAAACGCCAGGCAGCATATCGCCAGCACAACTACGACCAGCATAAATATCAGCTTCCTCCGCTGGCGCCTCCTCCTGCCAGCACCCTTCCGCCTCTTGCCATTGGGCGCCTGCCCCCTGCCATTATTCCGCATCTCTCTTTCCATCTTGGATCCTCCTTCACTAAAATCAGGCAGCTATTTCTTTCGCTTTATACGGCAAAACTCATAATAGTTTTCCAACGAGTCGAGTATAACACAAAAAAATACACTTTTCCACAAAGATTAAGAAATGGCGCTAATATTAATATTTACTTAATATTTTTTACAAATCCTTCAGATTAAGATAAAAAATGGTGTATGCATCGAGTTCGCCTGCCACCTCATAGCCCAGCCCGCACAATGCCTCCTGGGCTAAATTATCTTTATAATAGACCAGATAATTGCAAGCTTCCCGTTTGGAATATTTCTTAAGGCTCTGCAAGTCGGGCTGCTGGCTGCACATGACCTGATAAATCTTCTTGCTGTTTTTGTTCTCGAAGCCTTTGTTGCGCAGGGCATTGCGCCCGTAAGGCATACAAATTTCCGCATCATACTGGCGGACGTAGGGCAGAAGCTCATTAACGACAATGGCTTTTTTGTGAGAAACGCCGCGCATCGTGGCGTCTTCCTCTATCTGATCGCACAAATCCACCACATTTTGGGGAATTTTATAGATATTATCGGCCTTGCTGAAGTTTTGCGGTGTATAGACAGCGCTTCCCGTCACTGCGATTACCAAAGCCGCGCCTGCCACGAGAGCTGCTTTCTTCCTCCATGGAAGCGCAGGCTTCAGTTGGAAGGCAAAGCCATAGGCCACCACCATCGGCAGGGGCAGGATCCAGAACATACGCCAGTAAACATCTGCGCCAATACAGTATTCCATAATTATTTTTGCCGTCACCGGGAAAAAATAGATGCCAAAGAAAAAGACAGAATACCAGGATAATAAGGCTGTCCTGGCACGTTCTGCATTTGCTTTGGGCGTACCGTTCAAAAAAAGCAGCGCCGCGAGAAACAGCCCCATATGCATCCCAGAGCCAATAAACTGCCCATATACTTCCCATGCCATACGAAAAACCTCTCTCATCGCCTTCCTCCTTCTATTCTCCTGCCTGTGAACCCATGGATTCTGCGCAATCACCCATGGATTGCGGCCAACCTTCCATGGACTTTTGCATCCATCAATGGATTGCCAGATAAATAGCTGCGCATATCATATTAGGGATGCAGCACAGCGCCGTATAGATCAGCATTTTAATACTCTTGTTCCTGGCCGCGCTGAGGATGCCAAAGATTCCCAACATAACAGCTCCCAGCATAATCCCCATCGAAGATACCATGCAGCAGGCGCACATCAGCAGCAATAAGAACAGCCAGTCCGCACGTACAGACTCCCCCTCCCACAGATGCAGCATCATATAAAATGCCATTGGCACGAGGATGGCGCACAATACGGCCTTGCCCTGCCAGATGCGCACCAGGGTAAACATTCCCTGCGTATATACGGTATATCCGGAAAATAACGTAAGGAGGATCACAAAAAACAGGAAATATGCCGCCTGCGCTGGCTGGCCGGAAAATAATTTCCTTCCCAGCAGGGCATACACTGCATAGGAGAGGATGATCAAGGTTGCAGCCAAAACAACGTGTGCCGTAACCGCAGGATGTACGCCGCTTATTCTGCTTAAGAATGCGACAAAGGAGAAGAAGGGGGACAATACATACCGCGTTGGCAATGCTGTATACTCCATCCCCGTGTAAGGGCTGACAGAGAATATCGTATTTGTGGAAACGGCAGTGGTCGCCGCCCCCACATAGAGGGCGTCATCCTCATCAATATGCAGGTACCTTACATATACATAGGCCTGTCCGAGGACAAGCAGCAGGTTCACCCACCCCATCACTGGCAGGCTTCGCAAAGAAGCGATGCCCTTCACGGCCATCATAGCCATCTTGCGCCGGTTGGCGATGACAGAAATCACCGCCAGGAGGATTACGATGCCGCCATAAATCATGCACAGCAAGTCCAGGCTCTGCCTCTGGAAAATCAGCGGCAGCGCAACTACCTCAAAAATCCCCCAGAGGATCACAAATCCTGCCGCCCAGCCAAGCAGCATGCTCCGCCTGTCTTCGGGCAGGCTCCCGGCATACAGCATGCCTATGATGCCAGGGACGATGAGCAATATCATAAATAATGCAATTAGATTGGCCATAATGAAATATCTCCTATTCCTGAAGCGTTCCTAACTTACAGATACCGTTCGTGCAGGATAACTTTTCAGCCCGCAAGGCGGGGGAATCAGGCGCATCTTTTTATGCTCTCCACAATGCGCCAACCACGCCGCAGATCCGCTCCAAATCCCCGCTTGTCATCTTCGTGTCGCTGGGGAGGCAGACGCCGTGCTCAAACAGCTGCCCGCTCACGCTGCTGTCGGCGCCCATTTCCGTATCTGTCACCTGCAGCATTTTCCTCTCCAAACCGCCTGCGGGTATAAAATCATAGCCTGCAAACACGGGCTGCAGATGCATTGGCTTCCAGATGGGGCGGCTTTCCACATCATCCTCTTCTAATGCCTTCATAATATCCAGGGGCTTTACCGGGCAGCTATCCGCCAATTGGACGCAGCTGAGCCAGCAGTTGCTCTGGGAGCCCTCGCGCATAGGCATAAAGCAGACGCCGGGCAGCCCGCCCAGATGCTGCTGGTAATAAGAGAAAATCGCACGTTTCTCCCCTACCCGCTGTTCCAGCACCTTTAGCTGCCCCCTGCCGATACCAGCTACAATATTGCTCATGCGGTAGTTGTAGCCGATTTCCGTATGCTGGTACCAGCGAGCCGGTTCCCTGGCCTGTGTGGACCAATAGAGGACTTTGGCTGCCTTTTCCTGGGCGTCGGGGGTATTGACCAACAGCATGCCGCCGCCAGAGCTGGTAATAATTTTGTTGCCATTAAAGCTGATAATCCCATAGTCGCCAAAGGTACCTGTGTACCTGCCCTGCCAGGTTGTCCCCAGGCTCTCCGCAGCGTCTTCAATCAGGGGAACCTGCTGCTCTTTGCATATATCAGCAATCTCCTCGATCTGGGCACAGAGGCCATAGAGGTGTACAGCCAGCACAGCCTTCGGCTTCCTGCCTAATTTCCCATATTTCTCAAATGCCTGCCGCAACGCCTGTGGATCCATATTCCAGGTCTCCTCGTTGCTGTCGATAAAGACAGGGACTGCTTTTTCATAGAGGATCGGGTTTGCCGTAGCGGAAAAGGTCAGATCCTGGCAGAACACCAGATCCCCCTGCCCTACGCCAACGGCTTTTAGCGCCATATGTATGGCGGCCGTGCCTGCGGAAAGCGCCACAGCGGCCTTTGCGCCCAGCTTTGCTGCCATTTCCTTTTCAAATTCTGTCACATTCTTTCCAAGGGGCGCAATCCAGTTGGTGTCAAACGCCTCCTTGATGTAAGCTTGCTCATAGCCTTCCTCGCTCATATGCGGGGAGGCCAGGAAAATATGCTCTTTCATAAATTTTCATCCCTTTCTACAGATCAAAGCGCTAGGTACGCCTCTTCTTAATCTTTCCCCCATAAATCGCGTGTGTATACCTTCTCTCTGACGTCGCCTAGTTCCTCGCTCCAGCGGTTGGCAAGGATCACATCACATTTCGATTTAAAGGCCTCCAGGTCATGGTATACCTTGCTGCGGAAAAATTCCTCTTCTTTCATTGTGGGCTCATAGACAATGACCTCCACGCCCTTGGCCTTAATCCGCTTCATCACGCCCTGGATAGAAGACTGGCGGAAATTGTCGGAATCAGCCTTCATCGTCAGGCGGTAGACGCCTACGGTCTTGGGGTTCCGCTCCAGGACGCTGTCCGCGATAAAGTCCTTGCGGGTGCGGTTGGCCTCTACGATGGCGCCGATGATATTGTTGGGCACATCCTTATAATTCGCTAAAAGCTGCTTGGTGTCCTTGGGCAGGCAATAGCCGCCATACCCAAAAGACGGATTGTTGTAGTGGCTGCCAATCCTCGGATCTAAGCCAACGCCCTCGATAATCTGCCTGCTGTCCAGCCCGCGGACTTCTGCATAAGTGTCAAGCTCATTAAAATAAGAGACACGCAGAGCCAGGTACGTATTGGCAAACAACTTAATGGCTTCCGCCTCTGTCAGGTTCGTAAACAGGGTAGGAATGTCCTTCTTGATCGCGCCCTCAGCCAAGAGGCCTGCAAACTCCCTTGCCCGCTCTGCCATTGGCTCATTGTCCCTGGGGGAGCCGACAATAATCCTTGACGGGTATAAATTGTCGTATAATGCCCGCCCCTCCCTTAAAAATTCCGGAGAAAACAAGAGGTTCTCCATCTGGTATCTCCTCTGGACAGACTCGGTAAAACCCACAGGGATCGTAGATTTTATGACAATGGTAGCGGAAGCGTTGACATTCTGCACCAGCCGGATGACCTGCTCCACGGAGGATGTGTCAAAATGGTTCATCTTCGGATCATAGTTGGTGGGCGTGCAGACTATCACATAGTCCGCCTGCCGATACGCCATCTCGCCGTCCAGTGTGGCCGTCAGATCCAAAGCCTTGTCTGCCAGATATTCCTCAATCTCCTTGTCTGCAATGGGGGATTCTCTACGGTTGAGCATTTCTACTTTTTCCGGCACGATATCCACAGCGTATACCTTGTGGCGCTGGGACAGTAAGACCGCCATCGACAGCCCCACATAGCCGGTGCCTGCAACTGCTATTTTCATCTGTATACCTCCTACGCACGGATCCCCTGCAAAGTTCTGATTTGCCAGGGGCGTGTTATTTTTATATTTATCAGCGCTTTTATTAAAGTAGCATTTCTCAATTTAAAAGTCAATATACATACAAATATCTTTGGGCAGAATGAGGGGAGCCGTGAATCGTAACGGACGCCTCTCACTACCAGGCGGATTAGGGACTTTCACCCATTAGAACGTGCGCCCGCCGGGCGCACCACAAAAACAGCCGCCTCAGTCTGGTAGACGAAGCGGCTATTTTACATAAAGCTTTACTGGGCGAAGCATCGATCGGCGGCGCCCTTGTTACGATTCACAGGGTACATAAACCTCCTGAAAACTTCGCCCCATAATCTCCCTATAATGCCCATATTCCTTTTTGTTATAGAAGTACTCCTCTTTTCTGCCGCGGATTCCCAGCGCCTCGAACCATTCCCCTTTTAGCTTGTCAAACAGTGTCTCTTTTTTCTCCCCAGTAATCGTATCCAGGTTCCAGAGGCAAAAATGCAGCGCATAATTGATGTAGTCCTGCTCCAGCTCCTGGTACAGGCCAAATGTTTCCAGATTGCTTTTTAAGGCCTTCAGCGCCTCATAGAAGCACTGCCAGGATTTCTCCCGCGTATTGGAGAGGGATTCTTTGAGATTGCGCCGCTGGTGCGCCAGCGCTTCATCTACGATCTCAATCCTCTGCGCCAGCACCAGTGCGGAAAATACAAACAGCAGGTCGTTCGATGTCCGCTGCTCCTGAAAGCGCAGGCCATGTCCCTCAATAAAATTCCGTTCAAACAGCTTGTCCCATGCCCAGCCCACAAAGACCTTAAATACATTTCCCGTAAAGGTTCTGTGGTTCATGGGGCGGTAAGGGGGAAGGTTTCCCTGGCGCAGGGTCCATTTTACCTTGACAAACTCGTCCCGGTCTTCATGGTACTGGTCAGAGCGGAACACCACCATCTGCGCCCTGGCCTCCTTCGCCTTCTGGTAAGACTTCTCCAGCATATCTATTTCAAAGAAATCGTCCGAATCTAAAAAGGACAGATATTCGCCCTGCGCCACGGACAGGCCATGGTTGCGAGCCGCGCCTGCGCCCTGGTTCTGCTGGCAGATGACCCTGACCCGTGGATCTTTCCTGGCATACTCCTGCAGAATCTGTGGGGAATCATCGGAGGAACCGTCATCCACACAGATTATCTCTATTTCCTCTAGCGTCTGCCCGACAATGCTGTCCATGCATTGCCTGAGATATTTGCCCACATTATACACGGGCAGTACCACCGATACTTTTGGCGCCATCTTTGCCTCCCTTCTGCTGGACGCCTGCTTTCTCCAGCAACATATTCTTTCCTAGTTTTATTTTCCAAACAGCAGCTGCTTTATTTTCCTGGGGATATAGGTAATCGCCCTTCCCAACCGATAAGAAAAGGATACGCGGAGGCTTTTTAAGCGGCTGGTGAGGCGGCGGTTCTCCTTTTGCAGGCTTTTCACCTTGGCCTCTAGTTTTTTGGCTTTTGCCTCCAGTTTCCCGGTTTTTACTTCCAGTTTAACCACCTTCTTCTCCAGGCGGACAATCTTTGCTTCTAATTTTAACGTTTTGGAAGAAGAAATCACATATTTCTGGTAATAAGTGTCCGGATCCTTAGCAATGAGCTGGATACGGTTCCAGGCAGTCTCCGTAAAGACAGATGGATCCAGCTCCCCCTTCTCCAGTCCCCGTTTAAATTCTGCGCCAAAACGCTTGACATATTCCCTTTTGTATTCATAGCCTACGCGCTTGACGGTGCCAAGGTAATTATTGTACTTCTTGAACCAGTACATGGCCTTGAACCGTTCCCACAAATCGGGATGCGCCATCAAAATCTCCCGGATATGGTCATATTCCACATTCATGCAGTACACTTTCTGCGAATTGTGTACAGAGGAATTGGGGTTATCGCGGCGGTTCCGATAATAGGGGGTGTCTAAAATCATTGCCCGCTTTGCGAAAATAAAGGTCTGGAACCAAAACCCATTGTCCTGGAAAGACGCCCCCGGCGTCTCATTGTGGCGGATATGATGTTTCTCCAGGAAACTGCGCTTATAAATGCCACTCCAAGTATTCATAATATAGCGCAACGCCTGCGGGTCCTCGCTGGGATTAAAAACTTGATTGTAATCCTCTGGGTTTTTTGAAAGATGGTTATAAAAAAGGGACATGTCCCCCGTTTCTTCTCGTTTAAACCGGTAAAAATCAGCCTTTACAAAATCTAAATGATGTTCGGCCGCCTGGCGGTATAACTCTTCATACATGCTCAGGGCAACAAAATCGTCTGGCTCGACAATGCCAATATACTCCCCAGAGGCTTTCTCCAGCCCAATGTTCATTGCCACGCCATACCCGCCATTTTCCTTGTCCACCAGCAGAATCCGCGGATCCTGGGCGGCATACCGCTTGAGGATTTCTAGGGAGCCGTCCGTAGAGCCATCATTAATACATATAATTTCAATATCCCTCAAGGTCTGGTGAGTAACGCTTTCCATGCATTCTTCCAGGTACATTTCCACGTTGTAAGTCGGTATAATAATTGATACTTTTGCCATTTTCTCTCCTCGCCTGTATCTTCCCTTCCTTAATACTGCCGCCCATCCTTTCGGCAGCAGATCCTTTTTCTATTTGCTGCCGCCTATCCTTTCGGCAGCAGATCCTTTTTCTATTTGCTGCCGCCTATCCTTTCGGCAGCAGATCCTTTTTCTATTTGCTACTGCTTCATCCTATTGGCAGTAGCTTCTATTCTCTATTTGCTGCTGCCCCATCCTATTGGCGGTAGCTTCTATTCTCTCTATTGCCATACTATTCCCAGTGTTTCAGAATACCGCTACGCCTGAGCCATATTTAACAATCAGGCAACAGCCTCTGTCTTGCGGGAGCGCGTTTCTGTTTCCAAATCACGCCCTTGCAAAACGAACGCATTCTTTCCCCTTCCTTAACAGGCTGCCCCAAAGGAGCGATCCAAAGATCCCAGCCACAAGGTATGCCATCCACCATCCATTCCCTGCGTCATAGACCGGATAGTATTTCAGCACTTCTGCTAGGGACACGGGCTTATGGTCTAAGAAGAGCTGCAGCACAATCACAATCCGAAAGGCCACAAACTGCCAGATCACAAGATCTATGCTTCTCTTTCCCAAATAACATATCCCACGGGCAGCCTGCAATACATAGCCCTTCCAGGCAGAAAACGGCTTCATCGCCTTATCTGGCATCCCCATCGGGCGTACCGTCATGCATATCCTCTCTTGCCATCGGCCAAACTGCTGCGCTGCATAAAGGATAGCATAGGAAGCCATCAGCGCCCCTGCCACAAAGCCAATGGGCGAAGAATAGTCATTCTTGCCCATATCTGCATGGCTCCCATGCCCAAGAAACAGAAAAACTGTCCCAAAAACAGCCGCCAGCTTCCCGTTCCAGAACTTCTTAAGCCTGTCCTGGTTTTCCCTGACGGCATAACCGATTGCAAAAAAACCGCCTAATACAAAGTTCCTGCTCAGCATATAGGGGAAATCCACGCCAAACCCTACGGCCATCCCCAGCAGGAAAATAGCTGTTACCCAGGCTCTTCGGTATCTGAGCTTCTCCATGGATTGATCCAATGCTTTATAAAATATAGATTCCCAAAACAGGGCGCTCAAAAACCATGTCGCCCCAAAAAACTGCCCGTCCTTGTCAAGCGCCAATACCATTTCCGTTGCTTTTTGGAGCATTTCCGCAAACGGCAGATGGGAAATCCCCACCGCCCGCTTGCCGAACAACGCCAACAGGTTCCAAAACACAAAGGGAAGATAGAGGCTTTTTACCTTACGGCGGGCAAATTCCCGCAAGGAAGGTTCCGGACGGTATAAGTATCCCGAAACCAAAAAGAAAAACGGCATGTGGAACTGATAAATATAACCGCTGCCAGGTCCCTTGGCATGCGCCCAGACCACGGTAAGTATGCCAATCCCCTTGGCGATATCCAAAAAAACCATCCTCTTTGTATCCTGCATCATTTCCTCACCGCCGTCATCTGTCCCTTATCAATCCCTTCCGTATTCTCTTTTTGGAAAATAATCTTGAAGGTCATCAGCATCAGCTTGATATCCAGCCACACAGAATAACCTTCAATATAGGTCAGGTCGAGCTTCAGCTTATCATAAGGCGTCGTATTGTATTTGCCATATATCTGGGCATAACCTGTAAGCCCCGCCTTCACCTTGAGACGGAAACTGAACTCAGGGATAACTTCCTCATACTCCTTGGCAATGGATTCGCGTTCTGGCCGCGGCCCCACGAAAGACATCTCGCCTTTGAAGATATTGAAAATCTGCGGCAGCTCGTCAAAGTGGGTGCGGCGCAAAATCCGCCCCACTGGCGTAATCCGGCTGTCATTTTTCTTGGCCAGCTGCGCCCCATCCTGCTCGCTGTCCATGCGCATGCTACGGAACTTAATAATCTGGAACTTCTCCCCGTCCCGGGTCAGCCGTTCCTGCATATAGAAGACCGGGCCTTTGTCATAGGCCTTAATGGCAGCTGCAATTAGGAGCATAAACGGTGAGGAAATCACAATTGCAATGGCTGACAGCACAAGATCCATAGTCCGCTTCACAAACCGCTGCTCAATCGTAAGCCCCCGGTTGCGCGCCAGCATCAGCGGCGAGTCAAACAGGTGGATGCGCTCCGTGCCTGTCAGGATAATATCTGATATTTTCGGCGTGATATAGGTTCTCTTGTTCTGGTCAAAGCAGAACTTTAGGATCGGGTTGCGCATCTTGGTCGGCAAATCGCACAGCACAACGGCCTCGTATTCCAGAATCTTCCGGTACAGGGCTTCATATCCCATATAGACGCTGGCCGTGGCACAGACATTGTACTTATCCTTCCTCGAATTGATCTTGCGGATCAGATCCTGGGGGGAATGCGTGCCATAGATGACAAGCATCTTCCGCGGCGGATAAAGCCTGGTATAAATCCGCCGCACCAGGTAGACGCAGGGCAGGATGGCCGCAAGCTCCGCCCCAGTCAGCACTGCCATCGGGTGGACAGGCATGTAGTCATTCGCCACCAGGCACACCTGCAGGTAACCCACCACATTGGCGGAAAATATGGACAGCGCCTGCGACAGGCAGATATCCGTAATCCTCAGGTATCCTACTTTATATCCCCCAAATGTCCTGGTAAAAAAGTACACCACCAGTAAATACATGCCGATGACCGCCCAATTTCCCCTGTTGAACGGTTGGTTTTCCTTTTCCAGCAAAGGATAATAGATTACATACCAAGTATACCCAAACAGGATTCCCTCAATCGCCAGCATAACGACATTTGCCGCCAGGTTCAATAAATGTTTGTATTGCTCTCTTCTTCTCATGCTCCTATCCTTTTATCAGCTTATGGAATTTCTCCTTAATCCGCCCTTTCATATCCATCCGCTCAAGCAGCAGCGCTGCCGTTCTCTCATCCAAAAAGCTAATCCGATAAGAAATCTTGATATGCTCCTTGCCTTGCGGAATCTCTGTAACCGCAATCTTGGGGTCTGCATTATCAAACAAGTAGCTGCCCTTTGTTAATTCAATACCAGTCGTCCCATAGGAGACGGGGGTGTCATCCTCCCACTGCAGCTTGACGTTGCGGATAATACAAGGGCTGAACGCAGGATCAATCAGGATCCCTTTTGTCTCTGGAGGGAACGCGGCACAGCAGAAAATCCGATCGTGGAACCCCACGTCAATAAAATAGGAATTATCCTCTGAGAACCCCTGCCCAGTATCCAGATACACTTGAATGCGCCTGCGCTCTGCTTCCTGCAGGATCCCATCCACGGAAAGCGCCGCCTTGCCCATCATACGGTACAGCTCACCTACGGAAGCATAGCCGCCGCCCTTATATTTCTGAAAATTCTGCTCCATCCGGGCATAAACCCCCCGCATTTCCCAACTAATGCCAAAATATTCATAAAATCTCTGATACCCATCCTCTCCCTCATTACTTTGGGCGGACCCGTTCCCTGCTCCCTGCAGGCCATATCCAGGACGTTTTAAGGGATCCATCATGCCCTCCGGATATACCGGACTGGGATTCCTGCTGGTATATTCCTGCATATAATTTTCCAGTATGCCCCGCTTGGGCGCACTTTCCAGATAATAATGTAGGGCGCGGTATACCAGGAACCCCACTGGCACAGGAAAGAAAAACGTCCACTCATAATCCAGCACATGGCATTTTCCTTCCCCATCCAAAAGGAGGTTTGAGAAAATCATATCAATATCTGCAGCTTCCACGGCCTGGGCTCCCTCCAGGGCTTTTGTCTCCCCAAATACCTGGGCAAACTCTGGCGTAGCCACAAATCTGCTGGTGGGAGCCGCATCCATAATCCAGCGCACGGCCTCCTTGAGTTTGGCCATCGCCTGTTCCAATTCCCGCTGTTCAAGCAGCTGATCCAGGGTTTCCTCCAACGTAACGCCCTCAAGGTACTCAAAGTAAACGCGCTCCCCTTCCAGCCAGCACCGGTTCACCTGAAAAATACCTTTTTGCTTCCAGAGTTCCCGGAGCGCTTCCGCCGCCTGGGCAATATGCCGGATATGCGGCTTTCCTTCTTCATATTCAGCCACCTTGTAAATCCGCCGGTTCTGGGCGTTATCCACCATAATATCAGGCTGCGCACTGTCTGCTGCCGTACGGCTCCCACCCGCTGTAATACGGGTCTGGATGGCAAATTCTGGCGCACGGCCATTTGAATACTTGGTATATATCACCGAAGCAGCGTTCTCCTGCCGCGGCTCCTTGCAGATTTCCACAAAAAAGGAATTGGCATACAGCCCAAATAGCCCATCCTCTAAAATCTGGTCGTACACCCGCCCTTCATCCATCAGCATCAGGCGCGGGCGGTCAAAATTGCAGAAATTCCCCTGCAGCTCCCCCCTCTTGGGCAGATAGGCATCCGAATAGATAGTTAGCGGAATCTTATAATCGGGATAGGGATAATAAAAATGGTAATCCGAGCAGCCGCACGCTTCGATGATCCGTATCAGTTCCTGCCTGGTAAAGGTACGCACCCCCTCCGTGCCTGGATAGCCCTCAATGCCTTCAAATATCCTCCCCACATGATCCTCTGTGCATCCTGCCCAATACTTGAGGCCAAATTTATTCTCAATCGCAAGCAAGAGCTTCCCCCCAGGTTTCAAATGCTCCATAATCGTACGGAGGAATTCATGGTATGGCTTCTTGCCGCCAATATAGCCCATCCCATACTCAAACACGCCAATCAGCGTCGCATAATCAAAATCATGCTCCAAATCCTTTTCAATATCTTTAAAATTGCCAATGCAGATCTTTATATTATCCCGTTCCCGGTTGCGCTGGGCATTAATCGTGCTGCGCCGTTTGGAGAGGTCAATGCAGGTCACGGAGCCCACACGCGCAGCCACCGTACCCGTAACAGCCCCACAGCCGGATCCCACCTCCAGCACTTTGGCCCCTTCCGCAAAGGGATACCAGGATAAGATATTCCCGCGCTCATGCGCCAGATGGTACATAACCGCCCATTCCCGCTCCTTTGCTATCAGCTTGTTATACTCACGTTCCCCGTACTCCGCTGTCAATTTGAGGATCCGCTCCTCAACCTCCCCATCACTGTAGAAATCTTTTCCCTGATAATGCGATTCATCCAAAAAGACATTCCCAATTTTATGCATATCTTCCCTTCCTGGCAACTGCTGCATCTATGCAATAACATACAGCCGGACTCCGCAGGCTGTCCATGTATTGCCACACTGCTTTTCCCTTCACTGCACACCAAAACCACGTCCTTACTGCCTCCACGGCAAGCGCTTTGGCCTATACAGAACATTTGTTAATATTTTACTATGAAAATATGATAGAATTTCGTGTACCTATCTCTGCCCGTCAATGTGCTTCTGAAACTTCCCCTTCCACTTCCACTGTCGATTCCATATCAAAGAACCCAACCGTATTCTTATGCGAAATCACCGTCAGCCCGCATACGTCATACAGGCGGTGATGCACCTGGAACGTCTCCTGCTCATAGCCTGTACACCCCAGGGACAGCAGGTATTCCCCGCCCTGGAGGATCATCCGCTGCGTAAAGGCGACACTCTGCACATCCCCGGCTTTCCGCGGCTCCACGCCCTGTTTCTCCAACATGGTGTTGGTGCCGGTAATCTCAATCCCCATCAGGTTCTTCAGTGTAAATGCAAACACTGGCTCCGTAACGTCTTCGGCAAAACGCACTTTCATTTTAATCGTGCATAAATCGCCCTTTTCAATAATATTGGTCACCTTCCCGGTCTTGTCCACAATGGCAAAATCCACAATCTCTGCTTTTTTATCCCCATATTCCAGGGTATCCGGATTCAGGCTCAGGCTCTCATGCCATGTGCCGCCGGCTCCCTTGGACTCCCATAAGGAGGCATTTTCCCTGCACTGCGCCTCTTCCTGCTCTACAAGCGCCATTTTATAACGGTCAATCGCTTCCTTCGGCGTACCCTCCATCACTTTTTTCCCCTTATTCAGAAGGACTGCCCGGTCACAGTATTTGGCAATGCTGCTTAAGTCGTGGCTGACAAATAAAATTGTCTTCCCCTGCTCCTTAAACTCTTCAAACTTGCGGTAGCACTTCGACTGGAAAAACACGTCCCCCACCGACAATGCCTCATCGACAATCAGGATTTCCGGCTCAATGTTGATGGCCACCGCAAAGGCCAGGCGCACAAACATTCCGCTGGAATACGTCTTCACCGGCTGGTAGACAAAATTGCCAATGTCGGCAAATTCGAGGATCGCATCCATCTTCCCTTCAATTTCTTCTTTGGAAAATCCCATCATCGTGCCCTGGAGATAGACATTCTCAATCCCGGTATACTCCGAATTGAAGCCAGCGCCCAGCTCCAGCAGCGCCGAAATCCTGCCATCTACCTCTACCTCCCCCTTCGTCTGGCGGATGACGCCGGTGATGATCTTGAGCAGGGTAGACTTCCCAGAGCCATTGGTGCCGATAATGCCGACCGTCTCTCCCTTCCCAACCACTAAATCAATGTCGTTCAGCGCCGCATGTTCCCGATAGTTCTTATGCCTGGTCAGCCCTAACGCATCCTTCAGGCGGGCGGCCGGCGTATCATATAATTTATAGATTTTACTGACCTGAGTTACCTTTATCGCTGTTTTCTGCATATTTGTTCTCCATCTATTTCCAAGCTTTTTTACAGCACATCCGCAAAATGCACCTTCAGGCGCTTAAATACGGTAACACCCAAGAGGCCAATCAGCACTGTAAATGCCCAAAAATAAAGGGTAATGCCCGGATGTTCCCAAAACCATACTTTATCAATAAATGCCTCCCGGTATCCCATGACAATATAGTACATAGGATTGCATTTTAAAATCACCATAATGGCGCTTGGAATCTTCGCCTGCATGTCGTCAATGCTCCACATAATCGGCGTCAGCCAGACCCCAATCTGCAGGGCAATCCCCACGATCTGGCGCACATCCGGGAAAAAAATGGACACGGCGCTGGTCAGATAGGAGATGCTCAATGCAAGCGCCAATACCCCCAGGCTGTAATACAGCGCCTGCAAGATGTACAAATCGGGCAGATATCCATACAGGAAAAACAGCAATACTGTAAATATGACAAAGAAAGCATGTACAAAAATAGAAGATATTGCCTTCACCACTGGCAGGATATCTACGTTAAACACTACTTTCTTGACCAGGTAGTTATATTCTACCAATGCCACTGTCCCCGCACTGACACAGTCTGAGAAAAAAAACCATGGCACAATGCCGGCCACCAGCCACAGCACATACGCCAGCGGCCGCTCCCCGCGGTAAGGCGCAGCCGCCCCGATGGCCTTTTCAAACACAAACCAGTAAATCAGCACCGTAACCACCGGCTGCACAAAGGCCCAGATAATTCCCAGGTACGCACCTGCAAACTTGGTCTTAAAATCATTTTTGGCCAGGTTTTTAATTAGCCCCCGGTTCTCTATAATTTCCAAAATAATACTCTTTGATTTCCGCTTCATATACCAATAATGTTCCTTTTCTCTTTGATTGTTATGCATACGCCATTGCCATACAGACCATGAAAGAATAAAGCAAAATCCAAAATTATAACGCCCGTCCTAACATTTCAACGCCGACCCTAACATTATAACGCTTGTTCTACTTATTATAATACCGTTCCTAACATTATAACGCCGGCCCCGGGATTTCATCCTCTTTATACATGTTAAAGGAAAAATCCCCACGATCCGGAACTAGGTTGGGGTTATAGCATGGGTCATAGCCATGGGCAAACCTAGGGTGCTTGTCGTATAATTTCCTCAACTCACGCTTCCTGCGCTCCTCTTTTTCCTCGGACGCCTGATCCAGCCCGCGGCTGACCGATTCGTGATGCACAAGGGCAATGTCATTACGGATCACATTGTGGTAGCCTAGCTCCACCAGCCGGAAACACAGCGCAACGTCATTATATGCCACGACCAGCTCTTCATCGAAACCTTCCGCCTCATCGAATTTCTTCCGTTCCACCATCAGGCAGGCGCCTGTCACAGCACAGAAATTATAATCCAGCAGGTTTCTCCCATAATAGTAATTCAGGTTGTCCTTCATGCCATAGAGGCAATGTCCGGGGCCAATCGGCAAGTTAAGCACACCTGCATGCTGAAACTCAACACCTCCTGGGTAGTATAGCTTGCACCCCACTGCGCCGGTATAGGACACCTGCGCCTGCCCCGTAAGGATAGAGAGCCACTGGTTGGTCGGCGCAGTCAGGTTCGGGTTCTGCTTCACATCATCGCTAATTTCGATATCGTCATTTAAGAACAGCAGGAACTCCCCGCTGGCCTTGGCCGCCCCCAGATTGCACATCCTTGAAAAGTTAAATTCCATCGGCTGGTACAGGTACGTGGCTTTCCCTGCTCCCACAATGCCTTCTGTCCGCTTAATCAGAGCCTCGACTTGCTCCTTGTTCTCCTGGCTGCTGCCATTGTCCACGACAATAATCTCATAATTCGCATAATCCGTATTACGGGCAATACTGGTCAGGCACATGTCCAGCACTTTGGGGTTGTCCTTGGAAGGAATCACAATCGAAACCAGCGGGTTCCCTTGCGGAAGATAGGTGACACGGTACTGCGAAATATCCGGCAGCAGGGTAAGCGTTCCTTTCTGCCCACGGCGTTCCAGCGCTTCTTCCTTGGCTCTGACCGTCGCCTTCATAATATAAGGCTTAGCCGTCATGCTGTTGGCGGTAGATTCCTTCCGCATACGCCAGTGGTAAAGAATCTTCGGCACATGGCCAATACGGTTGGTTTTCTCCATTACGCGTAAGACCAGGTCATAGTCCTGGGATCCTTCAAACCCTGGCCGCAGCCCGGAAATCTCCTCCAGAATCGTCCTGCGGTATACGGAGAGATGGCAAGTATACATATAAGACATAAATGTTTCTGGGGACCAGTCCGGCTTAAAGAACGGATCGCGGCGTTCCTTGCCGTCTTCACTGATTTTATCTTCATCAGAATAAATATAGTCCAATGCAGGATCCTCGTTCAGCTTTTTGGCGATCTCATACAGCGCATTTGGCGCATAGAGGTCATCACAGTCACAGAGGGCTACAAATTCTCCCTTTGCCGCTTGGATGCCATCGTTCGTGGCACGCGAAATATGGCCGTTTTGCTGGCGGTAGATGACGGTAACGCCTTTCTTGCCTTCGTATTTCTTAAGCGCCTTGCGCACGGATTCCTGTGTCGAGGCATCGTCCACAAGGATGATCTCAAAATTCTTATACGTCTGCGCCAGCACAGAGCCAATGCACTCGTGCAGCATATTGTCCGCCACATTGTAGACTGGGATTACGACAGAAAAGAAAGGGCGGTAGGAAAGCGGCTCTGTAGAACGCAGATCACGCTCATTTTCGGCAATCCAGGTACTGTAGATGTCCATACCATTTTCCCGTATGCTTTTTATTTTTCTTTTTGCCTTATAACAAAGTACGTCAAAACCTTCATTCCTCCATATATGAAATGCTTTTTTTAGCTGTGCGATTGCCATATGCGACGATTCCTCCTGTATATCTGTATTTTCTGCATTTATAATTTACTGCAATCCTTCCATACTCTATTCCTTCCATCCTTCCATACTTTATTCCTGGTTCTCGGTATTTCTATTTTAGACGTTCAAAAACAGAAAAAACAACCACCATTACTAGCCTGCGGAAACCAAGCGTTTCTGGCATGAATAGTGTTGTTCTAAAATTGTAAAAGGGTATTTATAATACTGTCACATACGATATTGATACACAACATCAGATAGGACATAATACTCAATATTTTACATGCAATATTATATATACAATGCTTTATACAAAATATTTAGCGCTAAGTATTTATGTTGACTATTAGATACACAATATTATATACTAAATATTTTATGCTAAACATGATACACACAATATTACACGCAAAACATTTTATACAAAAATAATATAACTCTCGCTGCCGATATCAGCTGGTTTGGGCAAACCATTCCCTTAGGCAGACAATGCAGGAGCCTTGCCCCGTCTGCGTAGGGGACGGTTTGCCCGAACTGGCATATGTTCGCCAAGATCAGCTAAATTATGTTACAGTGCGCCATTGGACTGGAACTGAAGAATATCGGATACTTTGTCATATGCGCTGTCCCAATCTCCGTTAATGCCCTGAACGGTTCCAAAAATGCGGATGTTCTTCTTCTTTTGGTTATACTTGTAGGACAATCCGGCATTGGTCTTAAATTCATTCCATTTCAGGTTCTGCCCCAGCACTCTGGTGGGGTCATATTTGCCGTTCCATTTACATTTAATGTTGGAGAATGTAGCGTCTACGCTGTCTCCGTTCAGCCTTGCGCTTGCTTCAATTCTTAGATAGCAGGTATCCTTGGCCAGGTTTGGCTGGGAGAAGCTGCCGATTTTCTTATAATCCAGGTAGACGTCGCCGTTGCCGTTTTTGTCGACTGTCATCATCATATGGTATGTCTGGCCTACCTTTAAGGACTTGTTGCCTGGCCTTGAATAGCGCTGGCCGCCTGTGTCATTGTTGGCAACATTTTCAATCAGAGCCATTGCTTTGCCAGTATAAGGAGCCACTGCATGCTGGTCATACTGGATGCCGAAGGATACGGCGGAAGTCGGCGTAACCATTACCAGCTTCGCATGGTATCCGGTCCCTGTGCCCTTGAGGTTGATGTCTGCCTCAATCGTCAGCTGGGATTTGGTATTTTCTATCGTGCTGCCGCGCGATACCTTTACGCTTACCTGTTTGCTGTAATCCGTATAATATTTCTTCTTGCCAACCTGCTTATAAGCCCTTACCTTGTAATAAACCGTGCCATCCTTCTGATTGGTGAACTTCTTTTTGACTGTCTTGGCAGATTTGAGGGTAGCGGCTTTCTTATACTTGCCCTTTTTGCCTGCTTTGCTCCAGATTTCATAGCCGGAAGCGCCCGTTGATTTCTTGAACGATACGTTCACCGTGGTCTTAGAAGCAGATGCCTTGACGCTGGCCGGAGCCTTGAGGATCAGGACGCTCTTGACCGCGCTCTCGCCGCCCTTAAGGCCGCCGTTGTAGGCAACTACCTTGTAGTATGCTTTCTTCCCCGGAGTCGCCGTCTTATCTGTGTAGCTCGTCTTATTCTCTACCCGGCCAATTTTCTTGAAGCCGGCGGAACTGCTCTTATAGGAACGGTATACCAGATACTTTTTCGCATCGGAAGCTTTCTTCCAAGTGAGGCTGACCGTCTTGGCGCCTTTCCAGGCTGCCTTTACCGTACCTGGCTTGCCCGGCACTTTGACCAGCCCTTTCATCGCCTTTTCCAGATTCTCTGCGGCATCATCTGCCTCTTCCTGAGATGCATCTTCTTTGTCATTTATTTTATTTGCCGCATCTAAGGCTGTTTTAAGCTTTTTCCAGCTTGCAGCGGAATATGCTGCCTGCTTCAGCTGATTCGCTCTGCGGATTGCTTCTGTAAGCGCTGACTTATCTGTCTCGTCTGCCTCACCGTCGTCTTCCGTTTCGTCATCCTCTTCCGCATCCATCGCTTCCAGCCCGCTTTCTGCCTTCTCGCAGGCTCTTTCCAGCTTGCCTTCTGCTCCGCCATAGACTGCCGGTTTCTCTGTCTCTTCTACTTCTGCATACGCTGCTGGTTCCTCTGTTTCTTCTGCTTGATCGCACGCTGCCAAATCTTCGGCTCCTTCTGCTTCCCCGTACGCTGCCAAACCCCCGGCCTCTTCTGTCTCAGCAGCTTCCATTGCCGCAAGCCCCTGGAAGGAGATCCCTGTCAGTACAAGGGCCAGCGCCACGATTGGCGTCAGCAGTTTATGGAGCCATTTTCTCCCATGTTGCATTTCTAAATTCCCACCTTTCTTACATTTATAATAGAAATAGTCCTTACAAACGGCTTTATTATACCGCATCCCTGTATCCTTGTCAATATAAGGTAATTTTGGCTGCTATTTCCTCTTCCACTTCGCATAAAGCGTCATGTTCTTTTTCACTTTGCTCTTGAAGTTCCAGACTTTCTTACACTTTTTATCCTTATACCAGCCTACAAACCGGTACCCGCTGCGCTTTGCGGAAGGCTTCTTCATTTTTGTATTGTAGTACACCTTCTTGGATGAGACTTTCTTCCCACCCATGGCGTTAAACTTAACCGTGCAGACTTTTCCCAAAACCTTCGCCGAACGGACGGCGCTGTCCCAGCTTTGGTTCTTGACCGCAATGGCCTTCACTGTCACATTGGAAGTCACCTTAAACGGCTTGGTATAACGGTAGCATCTGCTGAAAGACGTAGATGGCTCCTTCCCGTCCAGGGTATAGTAAATGCTGGCTCCTGATGTGGCTGTCTTCAGGGTCACCTGCATCCCGCCGGACACCTTCTTTGTCTTCAGCACAGGCCTTTTCACCTGCGAGGCAGGCGTCTTGTAGCTGCCGATGCTGGTCAGGGTCGCCCCGGAATCCTGTGTACATTTGGGGACTTTCTTGTTGTAAAAATACTCCATCTGATGGAAATTGTTCTTATCTAAATCACCGGAAATCCGCGATGTCTTACGGCCGAAATAAGTATAAACGCCCTCATAACCGCCCGCTCCGTCCTTGTCGTCCCAGGTGCAGTCCACATGATACCAGGAATCATTGAGGCGGATTAAATTCCAGGCATGGGAGGAACTTGTCACCGCCATCGTGTCAATGCCCACCGCATTCATCAATAATTCATACGCCTTCGCATATCCCGCACAGACGGTATACCCTTCACAAAGCGCGCTGTATGCGCTCTGATGGAAAATCGTCTTGGGGTTAAAGGAAAGATACGTATGATCATAGTCCACGGTCCGAATAATCAAGTCATGGGCAATCCGCGCCTTTTCCACATCACTTTTGCCCTGGTTGATGATCTTCTTCATTTCCTGGATCCGCGCGCTTACAGCTGCCGTCTCTGCCCTTCTGTCCTGCCCATCGGAAAACTTCCCATAGAAGAACACCATCCATTCCTGGGGAGAGTATACGTCTGGCTGCTTGATCATCACAGAGCTGTCCAGGAAATAATACTGCGGGTTGGAATAGGCAAACATAATGTAAATACTGCGCGCCTGCTCATAAGTAAGCCCGATTTTCCCATACATGACCTTCCATTTGGAGTAGCCATAGTATTTATCCCAGCTATACGGGTAACGGTCGGCGTCCAGCTCTTTTGTAAGGTACTGATAACAGATATAGTCCAACGCATCCCAAAACTTCTTCTGCGCTGCGCTCAGGTGATTATAAATATAATTGGAAGAATATTTATCCCAGGCAGAACTGTATTTCTGGGAGCCTTTAACATCACGCGCAAGCCCATCCCTGCCCTCTTTCAATTCCTGGCTGTCGGCGTCAATCGCCTCTGCCCGAGCCAGAATGTTCCCCGGCACTTGCAGATAAGTAAACTGCATCCCGTCTAAGGGTACGTCCCAGCCGTCCAAAAGATCCTGTTCCTGTGTGTCTGCCACAGCGCCTTGCGCCCCATCCTGTGAAGGCGCAGCATCCTCTGCCGCAGAGCCTTCCTCATCTACAGGTATAACCGATGGACGGGGGGGTTCTTCATCCGTCACCGGCTGCTGATTTGTCCCTGGCCGATTGGGCTTATGCTTATCATTGGCCTCCGGATCTGATGGGTCGGCAAGTTCTGGCGTCTCCCCGGGATTCTTCTCTCCAGAATTGTCCTCGGGTTCCTTATTTTCTCCAGGGTCTGGATTGCCGCCTGGATCCTGATCCTCCCCAGGAGCTGGATTGCTGCCTGGATCCTGGTTCTCCCCAACGCCTGGATTGCCGCCTGGATCCTGGTTCTCCCCAACGCCTGGATTGCTGCCTGGATCCTGGTTCTCCCCAACGCCTGGATTGCTGCCCGGATCCTGGTTCTCCCCAGGAGCTGGATTCCCTGGGTTCTGATTCTCCCCAAAAGCCTGGTTCTCCCCAGCGCCCTGGTTCCCTCCAGTATTCTGTATCCCTCCCACACCCTGATTCCCTTCGGAACCTGGCGCCTCTCCCAGGCTTTGTCTCTCCTCTTCCGCCTGGCCTCTTAGCGCTTCTGCCCCCACCTGTTCCTGGCTGCTCTCTATGCTCTGGATTCCCTCCGCCGCGGATACCTCCGCCGGCATCATGCTACCTATCATAGCCCCAGCCAACAACCATGCCAACAACCTTGTCTTCATACCAATCCTCCTTTCCCCCTATCCTTTCTGGTACTCTGCAATTCCTCCCCAAACTTTATCTTTGTCTGACAGAATCAAATCATCCTCCCCCATGCCTTCCGGCATCGGCCACTGAATGCCAATCTGCGGATCCTTCCACAGCAGGCCGCCTTCGTCATTGGGATGGTAGAAGTCTGTCACTTTATAGCAAAACTCTGCATACTCGGAAAGCACCACAAACCCGTGGGCAAAGCCCCTTGGGATAAAAAACTGCTTCTTATTCTCTGCGGACAGCGTCACGCCGAACCACTTGCCAAACGTCTCCGAACCCTCCCGCAAATCCACTGCCACATCAAATACCTCCCCATTGACCACGCGCACCAATTTATCCTGCGGATACTGGATCTGGAAATGCAGGCCGCGCAGCACCCCCTTCTTGGACGCCGACTGGTTATCCTGCACAAATGTGCAGTCAATCCCTGCCTCCGCAAAATCGTTGTAATTATAAGTCTCCATAAAATACCCTCTGGCGTCCCCGAATACCATTGGCTCTATTACCTTCAATCCCGCAATCCCATTGCAGTTATCTGTCACTTTAATTTTTCCCATCTCTTCCTCCATTTTCCTGGAAAGCCCTATTTCTACAAGCCTTCCGCCACTTCCATCAGATACTGCCCATACTCTGTCTTCATCAAAGGCTCCGCCAGCTTCCGCAGCTGCGACTCATCAATGAACCCTCTCTTATACGCAATTTCCTCAATGCAGGAAATATACAGTCCCTGCCGCTTCTGAAATGCTGACACAAAATCCGCAGCCGCCAGGAGCATATCATGGTTCCCTGTATCCAGCCAGGCAAAGCCGCGCCCCAGCGTCTCCACTTTCAGCGTCCCACGCTTCAGGTATTCGTTATTGACGCTGGTAATCTCAATCTCCCCACGGGCAGAAGGCTTCACATTCTTGGCAATCTCCACCACATCATTGTCATAGAAATACAGCCCTGGCACGGCATAATTAGACCGCGGGCATTCCGGCTTCTCTTCGATCGAAATTGCCGTCCCCTCCGCGTCAAATTCCACCACGCCATACTCCCTAGGATCCCTGACATAATATCCAAAAATCGTTGCGCCAGGCTCCCGCTTCGTCCGCTCAGCCACACGCTCCAGCACCCGGGAAAAGCTCTGCCCATAGAAAATATTGTCTCCCAGCACCAGGGCAACCGGATCCTTGCCAATAAATTCTTCCCCAATCAGAAATGCATCCGCAAGCCCCCGAGGTTCTTCCTGCACCCGATAGGCAAACCGCATTCCCAGCTGGCTCCCATCCCCCAGCAAGCTTTCAAATACCGGCAAATCCCTGGGCGTGGAAATAATCAGCGCCTCCCGGATCCCCGCCAGCATCAGCGTGGACAAAGGATAATAAATCATCGGCTTATCATAGACAGGCATAATCTGCTTGGAAATCGCTTTTGTCAGCGGGTATAACCTTGTGCCGGCTCCGCCGGCTAAAATAATTCCTTTCATGGCCACTCCTCCGTTCTGATATTTATACAGGCGCAGAATAGCATACATCCGCGCCCTTTTTATCCTAATGATTCCGCACCTTCATTCTACCACCTTTTGCCTGTATGTTCAAGTAAGGAACCGTCACCTTTTGCGGTACATCTTCCAAACCCTGCTTTTTTTGAATTTGGGCACCAGCTTCTTCCAGGATTTGCCCCCAATCAGCCTCAGGTACTTATTGGTGTAGTAAAAGGACGATCTCGTGTCCATATTTTTATATACGCCAAACGCCTCCTTGCCCTCAATTCCCATACGCAGCCCCTGCGCCGCCTCTACCGCATTGTCCCGGTAGCTTCGGATAATAAAGCCGTCAATCATTGGGTTACATGCCGCAATATAATAACTATAGGCAAGCGCCGCCGCCTGGTTTGCCTGCCCCCAGGTAGAGCTGTATCCCTGTTCGGACAGGAGAATCCGCACGGAAGACCCATATTTTTTCTTAATATAATTGGTCAGCACATTGATGTTCTTCATCGTAATATAAGGAGTGCTGACCTTATTGGTAATGCCCACCCCATGCCAGAAATTCGTATAGGTGGACGGGGCGGAATACGCATGGTAGGCAAGGTTCCACTTCAGCCCTTTCTGTATCTCATCCAGCTTCTTCTTAAATACGCCGATACTATGTTTGACCGTAAATCCTCCTGCCAGCGCCGTGTTCCACATATTGTCCATACAGATAAAGATGCTGGCATTGGCATACTGGCTCCTGACCGCATAATACAGCGAACGGAAGGCGTGCGCATAAGTCCGAAAATACATGCTCTCCGACATACTGCCCCTGTAATTCCATAAATGCGGCACATTGACCTCATTCCCTAAAATCCAGTTGGTTACATAGCAGTCCTTTTTGCCAAACGTCTCTCCCAGGAAGGAGAAGAACGCCTCCATCTTTTCCCTCGCGCTGTTCGACGTCACATTCCAGGTATAAAACGGCGCCGCCCCCGGCACCCTTGCACGGGCGGAAATCAAATCGGTATCTGCCCCGCCAACCCAATCCAGCAGAATCTGCACGGTGACGCTAATCCCCCTCCGGTTGCATTCACGGACAATCTTCTGATAGTCCTGCAGGCGGTTGAAGACATATCTTTTCCCATTGTAGTCATACAAAAGAGCGTCATTAGTATTAAACACCATGGAAGTTGTAATGTTAAGGAAAATCTGCTTGGCGTTACAGGCGAGGATTTCATCCATTGTCTCATAAAACTGCATGCCCTTCTTCGTCTTTCCCGGATTGTAAGCCTTCTTGTTCACCGCTGCCTTTTCCGGGTTTTTCACATAGGAGGACTTGCTAATCAGCTTAAATTTCCCATTTTTCTTGACCGCAATCCCCAGCTTGGACACCAGATACCCGCGGTTTTCGGAAAGCGGCAGGACAAAGCTGATATTTTTCTTCTTATAGACCTTTTTCACAGTTTTATAAGGCGTATTACTCACCGGGTTTACATAAACCAGATAATAATAGTCATCCGAACTCAGCACACGGGACTTAATGGTAGCCTTTACACGCACCTTTTTCTTGCTTACTGCCTTACAGGCCGTCAGCTTGGCCGAATTGCTCGTTGCCTTCCGCGTACACTTCACCCATTTGGCATAAAACGTGCGGTTGCCCGTGCTGCCATTCTTAATTTCCCCCACCCGCTTCTTATATTTCTTATCCTTGTACCAGCCGTCAAAATCATAGCCCTTCCGCGTAGGCCTCGGAATGGTAAATGTCTTTGTCTCAATCGAATATTTCTTCTTGTGGGACTTAGCCATCTTACCGCCGTTGGTCTTATAGGTCAGCGTATATTTAATAGGTTTAAATTCTCCATATAGAAGAATTGTTTGGCCCTCTTTTGTCGTCAGGTTTTTCACCACAGCCTGATCTTTTACCCTTTTTACTTTGTTTTCAACGCTATCCCAATAACTCCAGCCTGAAAAAACATATCCCTTCTTCTTGTAGCTGATCTTCTTCAGCTTCTTAGGGACTCCATAAACATGCGTAATGGTGTAATCTTTCGATCCCTTATCGTCAAAATAATAGTAACATACCTTATAAGTAATCCCTTTCCACATGGCATACAGGGTGACCACATCACCCATGCGGCTACTGAGGGACTGCACTTCGCTGCCCTCCTTATACGTAACGCCTGTGCCGTCTTTCTTGGTGTTCCATCCCACAAAACGATACCCCGTACGTTCAAAGTCATTCTTGCGCAGCTTTTTGGTCAAGCCGCATTTGCCAGTCTGGCTGTCTACCTTCCCCGTCCCGCCATTGCCATGATAACGGATCTCATACCTGCCGCGCTTCCAGGACGCCTTCAATACAACAACCGCCCCCTCCTGGCTTGCCAGGTTCTTCACCTCTTCCCCGTCCTTGCCAATCAGAAGCCCGTTCAGCTTCCACCCTTCAAAGACACAGTCCTTCCTTGAGAAGCCATTTAAGGACAAAGGCTTTTTCTCATCATACAGGAACATCTGCTCAGGCATCTGCCCCGTCCCCCCATTCGCCTCAAAGCGCACACGGTACATAATCGGCTTCCAGGCCGCGGTAACTGTCCTGTCCTCCACAATCGGCTGTGAAAAATCAAACCCATTTCCCGCCTCATCCGTCCATCCCTGGAAAAGATACCCCGTTCGGATAGGCTCTGCCACTGCCCCTTCCTCCAGCAATGCGCCCGCATCCACCTGCAGCTGCACCTCCGCCGCGCCATCTGACGCAAACCCGCCCGCCAGATCAAACGTAACGGTATAGGCCGTATCTACCGGCGCCTCTTCTCCTGGGTCTGTCCCCGGGACATCTCCACCCAAACCTGCCTCTGGCGTTTCTCCATCCTGGCCTGTCCCTGCTGTATCTCCATCCAAACCTGCCCCTGGCGTTTCTCCACCCTGGCCTGTCCCTGCTGCATCTCCATCCCGCTCAGTCCCTGGCACATTTCCTTCCTGTCCCATTCCTGCCACGCCCGCCATCGCATAAAACGCTTCTGCCTCTGACGAAAATGTAACTGCAATTATCAAAAACAATATCAGGATATGTTTCCCTGTTTTTTTTACCATTCTACCTCTTTCCCACTTTCTTTTGAATTAAATTAAATACCCCGCCGCATAACCTTCCTCAAATAAGGCATTGCATACTCCTTCACAATCGGCTCCCCCATCACCAGCAGCATCCCTCCATAAACTCCAAAGAACACAACTCCCGTAACTGCCAGCACCATGAAATGCCTCCACATCAGAGACACTCCCGCTGCCAGAACAGACGCCACTATCCTGCGCATCCACCCGCTCCCTCCAACCGCTGGCAGCAGCGCCACTATATAATAAACGATATGAAAATCACT
Source organism: uncultured Lachnospiraceae bacterium (assembly GCA_910577785.1). GTDB lineage: Bacteria > Bacillota > Clostridia > Lachnospirales > Lachnospiraceae > Petralouisia. Next base: position 88,866 of record CAJTNT010000009.1, read on the forward strand.
TTTTATCTTTGCCAAAAATTTCCTCAAAAACAACATCTGCACAAATAAAACGGCAAACTCCGCCGCCAACGTCCCTACGGAAGCGCCAGACGCCCCATACTTGGGAATCAGCGCCAGATTCAATACCAGATCTACAATACTGCCCACAATCACAGATTTCAGGACATCCTGTTCCCGGTTTGTAGGCACCAAGACCTGCATCCCCAGTAAATTCGACACGCCAATAAACACAATGGTAGGCATAATAATACACATCGGCACAATGGCCGGCTCATAGGCCATACCAGACAAAAGCTCAATGCTTTCTCTTGCAAACATCATAAAATAAACAGTAAGAGGCAAAGACATGATACACACTCCGCCCAATGCCTTAGAAACCATCCTCATAAATTCTTCCTGCCTTCCCTTTTCAATGTAATAGGAAAGCCTTGGCAGCAGCACCGCCCCCAGCGAAGTCACAAGCCCTGCCACAATCGTCTTCACCTTCACCCCCACATTGTAATACCCCACTTGCTCATCCCCGCTGATAAACTTCAGCATCACCACATCCAAGTTCGTATAAATACTGGTAGCCACGGTCATCGCACAAAATACCCCAATTGGTTTCAGATGGCGCCGCAGGTTATAATTTCCCATCGGCCTTAAGGTAATATACCTTCCCAGACGGAAAAAATTCAGCACATAAGATCCCACATTGGACAGGATGGTAATACCGCCATAAATCAGGTAATCCTCCTGGCTGCGCACAAACAGGAACATCAGAACTACACTAGCCACCTTAAAGGCCAAGGAGACCACTGTAATATAAGCATATTCTTCCAGCGCAGAATAAAGCCAGTTCACGCCAATCACATTCAGCAGGATTGCAGAACTCATGATCACCAGCAGCGTCCTGTCCTCCGCAAACTGGGGAATCAGATAGAGCGAGGCCCCAAATGCCAGATATACGGCCGCCATCATAACCACATTGATGATCAGGATCTCCTGCACCGTCCGCGACAGCTTCTCTTTGTCATCCCTTACCTGCGCACAGACCCGGATCCCATATGTCGGGATTCCCAGCATACAGATCATCGACAGATAAGAGACAATCGCCGTGGCAGACGCCACCTTCCCATTCCCAACCGGAAGCAGAACCCTTGACACATAAGGGAATGTAATCAGCGGGACTACCAGGGATGAGGTGGTGAGGATAAAATTCATCACAAAATTAAACGCCACGGAATGCTTCTCTTTCATTTTCCCGGCCTCCTATTCTTATTGCGTACCGCCTGCCTTGCGGCCTTGGAAATGCCCTCTGCGCATTTGAAGATGGACAGCAGCGCCGCCAGGGTAAACAACGGATAGGAAGCGCTCAGATACATAGAAGTGATTGCCGGGCATTTCTGCAGATGCGTCACGGCTATGCCTGCAAATAATAGCAGCAGGCTCAAACGGATTCCCGTAATGACCAGCCAGGCGTTTACCTCACCATATTCTTTCCTTCTCCACTCCATAACAGAGAGGACGGTAAAGGCCACATAGGCCGCCACGCCTGCCAGGGCTAACGGATAGCCGAATGCACGGTATCCAAATACAGGGATATTGCATCGCTTTACGCTCTTCTGAGCATCCTCATATGCCTTCTGGTGCCGGTACGGGCTAATAAATAGGTCAATCGCGCCAAGGCCGCTCTTTTCTTCTAGCTCATGCATTCCCAATTCATCCATCCGCGCCTTTGCCACCTGACGGCCATCCGCATAAGCCGCAAGCCAATATGGGATATCCTCATCCGCAGACTGGCTGTCCCATTTGACAAAGAAACGGCATCTGTCCGACCCTTTTATGTCCGGATAGAGCCTCCCTATATCCTCGCTTTCCTGGAAACGTACCTTTTGGAGACGGTTCCCCTGCGCATCTTCCACAAATACCTGCAGCTCCCCTAAATCATACTCCGAAAACAGGATCCAGCCCAGGCTGCAGCAGTAATCAAAGTCCCCGCCATAACAGGCTTTATCATGCGTAACCACCTCAAAAATCCGGCATCCTCCCAGTTCATTCTTCTCGCGGGGGATCGCCTTGACCTGGGATTCCAAGTCACAGTGGCTGGCTACATAACCCCAGATCTGCCCTATGGCAGAAAATAGTTCTTTGCCTTTTTCTGCCGTGGACAAGTGGAATGTTTCCAGAAACGATTGGGGGCGTATTTTTATCTGCCCTGCCTCTACGGCTGCCTGCAGCTCCTCATAGACGTTCTGGTAAAATGCATTCGCTTCCTGGCAGCTTCCATAATATCCCGCCTCCGCAATCCCCTCAATCAGAGCCCAGCCAATCCATCCGTCTTCTACCTCTCCATCCCCTTTCTGCCTATCATACTGATCGTAAGCCTTTAACTGCGCCTCAATCTCTTTCTGCGCCGTTGCCAGAGTCGGGGAATATGCGCACAGTTCCTGGAATGCTTTTGCCGGAAGGCTGATATTCGCCGTCCTGCCCTCCGTCTCAGTATTCATAAGGATTGACATGGCGGGCTTATAATATGCGATATGCGGCGCACCATATGCGCCTGCATTCATGATAGCAATAAACTTTGACACAAATATGATACCTAGCAAAGGCAAGGCCAGCAATGCCAATCTTGGCAGCGCTGTCTTCCAGCCTTTTTGCTTCTTCAGCACAAGGGCTGCCGCCACCAGGAGCACCACCACCGAAAAAGGCAGGAGCCAGACCGTATCGCTTTTCGTATTCCACAAAGCCCCCAAACTTCCTGCCGCCAGAACCGCCCAAGGCAGGCTTTGGTAAAGCGGTTTCCCAATCTCAAAGTAAAGATTCAGCAGGCTCCCAAAGACCCACAGCGTCAGCGCTACCGCAAATCCATTGCGGTACACCCTCTGCCCGGTGTCTAACGAGGTCATGATGGGATGGAAAAGAATTGCCGCATAGATCAGGCACAATGCCCATTTTTTCTTCATCACATGGCTTACGGCATACAAAAGCGCCAGCGCCCCAGCCATATAGAGGAGATTTGTCGTCAATATATATGGCAGCTGCAGCCGATAGGTAATTGCAAGGTAAATCGAAAAGCCTACTTCTTTGGCAAAGGTATAGCAGGAAAACGGGCCCATCCATTCCCCTCCTGCAATGCTGGTTGCCCAATCCCGCAGTAATACGTCATCACACATCGCCGAAGGCAATGGATGGATAACCAGCCCCTGGACAAGCCATAGCTTAAGCAAGGACAAGGCGGCGATGATAAGCAAAAAACACCTTCCCTCCCATTTCTTCTGTTCCCTTATCTTCTGCTGTCTACGCATCTGCGCCCTCCTTTCCTCTGGCAAGCTCCCCCGCCATCCCAAATCCGTCAATATAGATTAATCGCATATGCCCAGACTGCATGGATTGACACAAAGGCACAAATTGCCAGCGCTATCCCATTGTAGTATTCTCTCCTGACATGATTCTTTACCCTTCCGCTGCCCAAGACATACAGCGCCGGAAATAGAAGGGGGGCAATATATCGGTACTGGTATCCCATAATTTTGCCGTTCCCCACTTCCGTGAAGGCCACATACATTGATGTCGCCGCCAGGCACAGTACGCCAAAGGCCAGCAGCAGCGTTACCACCCTGGAAAGTATCCTAATATTCGTGTCGCAGATATCCTTGTCCGTAATGGCAACCACAGCTAGCAAAACCACATACAGCGTGGAAAAGGCGGTAGGCTTCAGTCCGCTAAAATAATGAAGGTATGACATATACTGGCAAGAAGCCTGTGGCGACAGGTATTCTGCCAGTGTCTTCAGCAGTATTTTCGTATATTCCCAGGGATGGGCAAAAATATAGGCAATCTGCCCTGCAGCGTTCACGCCTTCTCCGCCCCGCTTATCCTGGGCGATGCCGTCAGCGCCAAAGAGATAGGTATGGGCAAACTGTATGCTCACCAGCACGGTCACGCAAGCCACCGCCAGGTACATCCACTTCCTCTGCCTGGGGCTGGCAAACTTTTCTTTGGGTAAGAAAAGGATTAAGAATATCATGGGAATGTACAGCACCTTCGGCCCTGCGCCGATAAAGAATGAGAATACCATGCAGCCCCAGTCCTTTAGGCCCATTTTTTTGTCCGGCTGCTGCAGAACGCCGAAATAGCAGCAGAAACCGTACAGAAACCAGACTGTCAGCCAAGTATCGTAAGAATAAGAAGACGCCATAAATACCTGAAAGGGAATCAGCGCGATCACAGAAGCCAGCACCTTGCCAGACTTCAGCTTGCGGATTGCCAGAAATGACATTATGGCATAAAAAACCAGGCTGCACCACCGGCCCAGCATAAATTCCGCAGGATAGGGCAGGGACAGCGCCTTCCCCAGCCATAGCCCAAAGGCTGCCGGCACATAGCAGAGGATGCGGTAACGGGGATATTCCCGATCTGCAGAGCCACTTTTTTTGAATCCGTTCAGCCTGTCCACCTTCTGGTACATCTCCTGTTGGCTTTCCCTGTCATAATACTTATGCCCCAAGGCCATATCTCGGTAGCCCTTTAGATAGAAGTCTTCTGCCTCCGTGATTCCCGGATCGAAGGCATGGGACATCAGCATCGTATGGAAATAATGCACCTCATCGTCCCAGGCAATCCCGCAAAAGGCCGGAAGCGCCACCGCATACAGGCTCCCCACGCTGAGGATCACTACGAATGCCGCAATTTCAACCTTTACGGCGACAATCTCCCGGAAACAGAACAGCAGCGCCAGCAGCTCCACCGACACAAAAACCGCCGCATACCTTCCAAAGAAAAAGGTATCCCTGTCGTAAAACACATTTGCCACCAGGCGCTCTAAGGGGAACGATATGGCCATCGCTGCCAGAAGCACAACGGCCAGTTTCTTCAGATTCCGGGAAATCTCCCTGGGGAACTTCGGTACATGCAGCCCCCTGCCTCTTATCAGCTCCATTTTATTTTCTCCTTTGGTTTAAAATCTTGTCCTTTCGCCCTATTATAAACGGTAAAAAACAAAATTGCAACTTTTATATCACGATTCCATCATATTCTAATCACAAATCAAAAGCCTGCCAATCCCGTGTGCATACGGAACTGACAGGCTATTACTGTGAACAGTAGACAAATTGCCTTATTCAGAAACTATATCTGCGATTCCTCGCGAATCTCATAAATTTTCCCTGCAAACGCTTCTAACGCCTCATTCATACCCCTTCCTGTAAAGATAAGCTCTGTATCTTCTGAACGGGCTTTCATCAACGCCTCCAGATCCTCCTGGCTGACCATCCCATTGTTCAGAAGGCTTAAAAAATCATCCAGTACCAGCAGGCTGCACTCCCCGGTCACCAAGACTTTCTTGGCAAAATTAAACCCGTTGCGGATATTCATGCCCTCTTCCTGGCGTTCTTCCTCCGACATCTCTGCAAAATCCTTGCCCAGCCTGGTAAAGCTAAATGCCTTCACCTCCGGCTCCAGCCTCCGCAGAAATTCCATTTCCTGGCTTTTCTTGCCCTTGAGAAATTGGATGATGATTACACGCTCCCCGTGGCTTGCAGATTGTATCGCATAGCCGAGCGCCGCTGCTGTCTTCCCCTTCCCTTCACCGCAATAAACAATCACTTTTTGCTCACGCATGCTATTTTCCTTTCTTTACTCAAGCCCTTATCTAAAATACCACATTCCAACAGAAAAAGCAAATTTTTCCTACGCGCTTCAGCTCTGACGCTTAAATTTATACTTACACTCTCAGAGTACATTGGATTTTATTT
>CAJTNT010000010.1 GCA_910577785.1 uncultured Lachnospiraceae bacterium
CTCGCCGACATTTGGTACAACAGCAACGACGCCACCTATGGGCGCATCAAGGGGCGCAAGACGAGCCTGTCCTCTATGTTTGAGGCTGTTGGCTCTTATGCCGCAGGCACCATGAGCGAAGAGGATGTGTGCGAGTTTGAAGAAAAGGCCTGCCCAACCTGCGGATCCTGCTCCGGCATGTATACTGCGAACTCCATGAACTGCCTGACAGAGGCTCTGGGCATGGGGCTTGCGGGCAACGGCACCATCCCGGCGGTATACTCTGACCGCCTCCGCCTTGCCAAACATGCGGGCATGGCTGTTATGGAGATGCTCCGCCAGAATATCTGCCCCCGTGACATCATCACTAAGGACGCTATCCTGAATGCCCTGACCGTGGACATGGCGCTGGGATGCTCCACCAACAGCATGCTGCATCTCCCGGCCATCGCCCATGAGATTGGCTTTGATTTTGACATCGGGTTTGCCAATGAGATCAGCGAGAAGACGCCGAACCTCTGCCATCTGGCGCCGGCTGGCCCCACCTATATGGAAGACCTGAACGAAGCCGGCGGCGTTTACGCCGTCATGAACCAATTGGCAGAGCTTGGCCTGCTGCACCTTGGCTGCATGACAGTGACAGGCAAGACCATCGGGGAAAATATCAAGGGCTGCGCCAATAAGAACCCGGAAGTCATCCGCCCGTTGGACAACCCATACAGCGCTACCGGAGGCCTTGCCGTCTTAAAGGGGAACCTGGCTCCGGAAGGGAGCGTAGTAAAACGCTCTGCCGTTGCGCCGGAAATGATGGTACACGAAGGGCCTGCCCGTGTCTTTGACTGTGAAGAAGATGCAATCGAAGCCATCAAAGGCGGCAAAATCGTATCAGGCGACGTGGTTGTCATCCGCTACGAAGGGCCCAAAGGCGGCCCCGGCATGCGCGAGATGCTGAACCCGACCTCCGCAATCGCCGGAATGGGCCTGGGCTCTACGGTTGCCCTGATTACAGATGGGCGTTTTTCTGGAGCCAGCCGAGGGGCTTCGATTGGCCATGTTTCCCCGGAGGCAGCCGTGGGCGGGCCAATTGCCCTGGTAGAAGAAGGCGATACCATCAAGATTAATATCCCGGAAATGAAGCTGGAGCTGGATGTGCCAGAAGATGTGCTGGCCGCAAGGAAGGCAGCCTGGAAACCAAGGGAGCCCAAGGTAACGGAAGGATATCTGGCGCGCTATGCCCAGATGGTGACCTCCGGCGCAACTGGCGCAGTGATGAAGCGGGAACTGTAGGGATGTTTTGCCAAATGGCAGCGTCTGGCGCTGTGATAAAGTGGGGATGCCAGGAATCAGGGCGTCAGAACTATTATAGAAAAAGGAGTGTGCGGCATTGCCAAAGAAGCGGATTGCAGTCATCGAAGATGACAGAAGCCTGAACCATGGGATTGTCCTCGCATTAAAGCATGAAGGCTATCAATTCACCCAATATCATTCCTTAGCTGAAGCAAGGGCAGGCAGGGCAGATTCTGCCTGCGACTTGCTTATTTTGGATATCAACCTGCCAGATGGGGACGGCTTTTCCTACCTGCAGGAAATCCGCAGGGCATCGGACGTCCCCGTCATTATCCTTACGGCCAATGACCTGGAGACAGATGAGGTGATGGGGCTGGAGCTGGGGGCAGACGACTATATGACCAAGCCCTTCAGCCTGATGGTGCTGCGGGCAAGGATTGAGAAGGCGTTTGGCAAGGGAGGAACCAGGCGCCGCAGCATTTATGAGGCAGACGGCTTCTGCTTTGACTTTGAACGGATGTTTTTCTCAAGGGACGGCCAGGAGATTGTGCTGAGCAGGACAGAGCAGAAGCTATTGCGCCATCTGGTGGAGAACAGGGGAATTACGTTATCCCGTGGAAGGCTGGTAGATGCAGTCTGGACGGACGGCGCGGCGTATGTGGACGAGAACGCCCTCTCCGTGGCGGTGAAACGGCTGCGGGACAAGCTGGAGCCATGCCCGCAAAAGCCTGCGTACCTTCAGACGGTCTATGGCATTGGCTATGTATGGCAGGAAGGAGGGAGGCCATGAGGGGGCTTCGGGGCACTTATGCCAGGCTGAACCAGATGGTAGACGCAGCGATTGACGGCAGCTTTGAAGAGGAAGAATTTAATGAGACAGAGCTTTCCAAGCTGGAGGCAAAATGGAAGCGTTTCCTAGTGGACGCCCAGCTTTCCCGGGAACAGCTCCGCCAAGAGCGCGCCAGCCTCCAGGGGCTGGTGTCTGATATTTCCCACCAGCTTAAGACGCCGCTTGCCAATCTCCTGCTGTATGCCCAGCTGCTGGAAGAGCAGGAGCTGGATGAGGGAAGCAGGGCGCTGGCGGAGGAGATGGAGCGCCAGTGCGGGAAGCTGGAGTTCCTGATCCACTCCCTGGTGAAGGCCTCCCGGCTGGAGACAGGGACGCTGCAAATGTTTCCCCGGGAACAGGAAGTGTTCCCCATGTTGCGGGAGACAGCCCAGCAGGCAGGGACGAAAGCAGCCAAGCACGGGATCCGGATTTCCCTCCCGCAGCCAGAGCCTTGCGTTCGTGCGGTGTTTGACCCCAAATGGACGGCAGAGGCATTTGGCAACCTTCTGGACAATGCCGTCAAGTATTCCCAGGTGGGCGGCGGGGTATCGGTGTCCGTGATGGAATATGAGATGTTTGTGCGCATCGGCGTGCATGACCAGGGGATTGGGATTGCAGAAGATGAGGTTGCCCGGGTGTTCCAGCGGTTCTACCGGAGCCGCCAGGCCGGCGGGGAAGAAGGGGTAGGGCTTGGGCTTTATCTAGCCAGGCAGATTGCCGAGGAGCAGGGAGGCTACCTTTCGGCAGAGTCAAGGCTGGGGGAGGGGAGTAGCTTTTACTTGTTTCTTCCACGGGAAGAAACATATATTCTTACCAAACTGTAAGATTTCAGAAATGGCCTGGAAAGATGCCTTTGCTATAATCAGGACAAAAGGAACAAGGAGGACATAGCATGGAGGTATTGCGTACAGAAGGGCTGAAGAAATATTATGGGAGGCCGGGCAGCCCGGCCAGGCAGGTAAAGGCTTTAGACGGCGTCTCCTTTCAGGTGGAGCGCGGGGAGTTTGTGGCGGTGGTAGGCACCAGCGGCAGCGGGAAATCCACCCTGCTGCACATGCTGGGCGGCCTTGACAGGCCTACGGAAGGGAAAGTCTATGTGGAGGGCAAAGATATCTTTTCCCTGGGGGACGATGCCCTAACGATTTTCCGCAGGCGGAAGATTGGCTTTGTGTTCCAGGCCTTTAACCTGGTGCCTGTGTTAAACGCCTATGAGAATATTGTACTCCCGCTGGAACTGGACGGGAATACAGTGGATGAAGGCTATGTGAGCCAGGTCATCCATTTTTTAGGATTGAAAGACAGGCAGGGCAGCATGCCGGGCCAGCTGTCCGGCGGCCAGCAGCAGCGGGTGGCAATTGCCAGGGCATTGGCATCCAAGCCGGCCATCCTGCTGGCAGACGAGCCTACGGGGAACCTGGACTCGCGTACTAGCCAGAACGTGGTCAGCCTGCTGAAGGTAACCGGGCAGAAATTCCACCAGACGATTGTGATGATTACCCATAACGAAGCGATTGCCCAGATGGCCGACCAGATCATCCATATCGAGGATGGGAAGATCATCCAAAGGCTTGGCCATATGCCAGCCCAGGAAAGCTGTGGGGAGGAAGGGGGGCATGGATATGCATAAGGTGCAGAATAAAAAGGCAATCCGCCGCCTCTCCCTGCGGATGGTGCGCCAAGGGAAGCGGAAATGCCTGCCAGGGATTACGGCCATCCTGCTGACAACGGTGCTGTTTACGGCATTATTTACGGTTGGCGGCAGCTTATTGGAAATCTACCAGGACGTTGCCATGCGCAAGATGGGCAGCAGCGCCATGGCCGGGATAAAATTTGTCCGTGAAGAGGATTATAAAAAGCTGGCCCGGGATCCCGCCGTGCTCAATGCCAGATATCGGATTATCCTCGGCCGGGCCGGAGAAGAGAAGCTACAAAAATTTAACACAGAAGTAAGCTATGCCACGGAAGAGGAAGCAGGCTCTATGTACTGCGCCCCGACAGAGGGCAGGATGCCCGCAGAGCGGATGGAGATTGCCACCAGCAAACTGGTACTGCAGGCCTTGGGCGTGCCATGCAGGATAGGCGTGGCGGTTCCCCTGGCCATTGAGGTTGACGGGCGGAAGGTGCGGGAAACATTTACCCTATCTGGCTATTGGGAAGGAGAACTGTGGGCTTCGGCACAGCAATGCTGGGTTTCCCGGGCTTATTGCGAGAAAATGGCGCCTGCGCCGGAATCATCCTTTTACGAAAAGGAATATGAAAAGGAAGAGGTAACATATGCAGGCTATTGGATGGTGGATTTTGACTTTGAAAATAGCTGGAACCTGGAAGGGAAGCTGCGCGCTTTGTTGGAACGGAATGGCTATGACAGCAGCCAGATTGCCGCCTCTGTCAACAGCGCGTATGGGATGGCAAGCCTGGACTTTGCTACAGTCTTCATGGTATTTGGGCTGCTGTGCCTGATTATGCTTTCTGGCTATCTGATTATCTATAACATCTTCGTACTGAATGTGGCAGGGGATATCCAAAGTTATGGGCTGCTAAAGACCATCGGCACAACCGGCAGGCAGCTGAAAAAGCTGGTACGCTGCCAGGCGCTGCTCCTGTCCGCAGTAGGAATCCCTGTCGGCCTGCTGCTGGGGGCCCTGCTGGGAAAATATATACTGCCAGCCGTGGCCAGCAGCCTTTCGGATGTAATATGCGCCACAGGCATGGAAGTTTCCCTGCATCCTGCTATTTTCCTGGGGGCGTCCTGCTTCTCCTTCCTGACCGTTTGGATCAGCTGCCAGAAGGCCTGCCGGATGGCCGCAAAGGTTTCCCCGATTGAGGCGTCCCGCTATCTGGATATTTCCGCTAAAAGGGAAACGGCAGGGCGTTCCCGGCGGTTCTCAAAGCGCCGGAAAGGGACGGCGGCCTCGCTTGCCAGGGCAAACCTCCAGCGCAGCCCCAGGAAAGTGGCAGTGGTGGTTTTCTCCCTTTCCCTGAGCCTGGTGCTGCTCAATTCCGTGTATGCATTAGTCCGCGGTTTTGATATGGAACAGTACATCTCTTCCTCCCTGGTGGGGGATGCCCTGGTGTCAGACGCCTCTATTTTACAGCATTCCTTCCAGCCGGATACTGCCGGCGTGGCAGAGGAGGCGCAGGAAGAGATCCGTCAGTTAGAAGGCGTGGCGGAAAGCCACCCGATTTACAGCGCAGATTCCTATCTTATCTTTGGCGGCGCCAGCCAGGAGCGGATGTTAAGGACGGTGCGGGAAAAGACCATGTATTTCGAGGAAAGCCCTGAGGACGGCATCCTGAACTATTTACAGCAGGAGGGGCAGCTGCTCTGCCAGCTGTACGGGATGGATGCGTGGGGCGTAAGCCGGCTTCTGCCAGAGAAGGGGGCAATTGATTGGGAAAAATTCCAGACAGGGGATTACATCATCCTCAATACCATTGGCCTGGGCAGGGGCGGCGCAGAGCCCTTGATGGGCATATATTATGATGTTGGGGATACCTGCCCGGTAAGGCTGCCGGACGGTTCGGTGAAGGATTATCAGGTAATGGCCATCGCTGACATCCCGTTTGCCATCACCAGCCGTTTTTCCTATTACCTGGGCACTATGGCCGTGCTGCCTGAGCAGGAGTATCTGGCTCACGCCGCGAAGCCGGGCGCGCTGTACCAGGCGCTGTTGGCAGGGGAAGGGCAGGAAGACGTACTGGAACAGTCCTTAGAGGCCTATGCCGAAAGCAGCCCTACGCTGCAGTATGTATCCAGGAAATTCTATCAAAAAGATTTTGAGGGCTATATCCGGATGTATTGGATGGTCGGCGGCAGCCTAAGCTTCCTGCTGGGGCTGATCGGGATCCTGAACTTTACCAACAGCATGGTGACAGGCATCTTGACAAGGAAGAAGGAATTTGCCATGATGGAGGCAGTAGGCATGACGGGGAGGCAGCGGAGGGCCGTGCTGGCCTGGGAAGGCGGGATCTACGCAATCCTGGTTCTTGCCTGCGCCCTGGCCATGAGCACAGCGGTGAACCTTACGCTGTTACAGTCCGGCTCAGGCGCCTGGTTCTATGAGAGCCATTTTACCGTGCTGCCCGTGGTGTCCTGCATTCCCGTGCTGCTGGCCCTGTCCTGCGCCATCCCCCTGGCAGTATCAGGCATTTCCATGCGGCAGACCGTAGCGGAACGGCTGCGGGAGCAGTGAATGAGCGGCAGGCCGTAGCGGAGCGGCTGCGGGAGCAGTGAATGATAGGCGGATCGTGAGGTGATAGGAATGGAAATACGGAGAAAAAACGATATGCTGAGAATTGGGTGCCATTTATCATCTTCCAAAGGCTTTCTGGCCATGGGGAAGGAAGCCGTCCGCATTGGGGCGAACACCTTCCAGTTTTTTACCCGCAATCCCAGGGGCGGCAACGCCAAGAAGCTGGACTTAGAAGACGTAGCTTCCTACCTGGAATATGCACAGGCTCATGGAATTTCCAGTATTTTGGCGCATGCTCCCTATACGCTGAATGCCTGTGCCAAAGACCCGGATCTGCGGGATTTTACGTACCGTACGATGTGCGACGACCTCTCCCGGCTCTCCCATATCCCGGACGCCATGTATAATTTCCATCCCGGCTGCCATGTGAAGCAGGGGGCAGAGGCAGGAATCCAGTATATTTCCGGGATGATGGGGCGTATCCTGGAGCATGGCTATCATACGCCCATCCTCTTAGAGACCATGGCCGGGAAAGGTACGGAGATGGGGAGGAGCTTTGAAGAGCTGCAGCGCATCCTGGAGCAGACAGAAGGCGGGGACTGCCTGGGCATATGCCTGGATACCTGCCATGTGTTTGACGGCGGCTATGATATCGCAGGCCGCCTGGATGATGTGCTGTCAGAATTTGACGCAGTGATTGGCCTCGGGCGGCTTAAGGCCATACACCTAAATGACAGCAAGAGCGGTTTGGGGAGCCACAAGGACAGGCATGAGAAAATCGGGCAGGGGAAGATTGGCCTGGAAGCCTTCCGGGCAATCGTTGCCCATCCCCGGCTGCAGGGCCTTCCCTTCTTCCTTGAGACGCCCAATGACCTGGACGGATACCAGCAGGAGATTGCATTGCTGCGGGGATTTGCAGCGGGTGGTTCCCTGGCAGAAGGGGAATTGCCTGAGCTGTGAACAGTTACAAAGTAACAGAGATTACAGGCAGAAAAAGAAAATCAGGACTGTTACTTGCCTCCATATTATGGTACAATCTTCTCAGCAGACATGGACACAGAACAGACAGGGAGGAGATTGGCATGATGGATGATAAATATATGGCACATTTAAAGTATGTGAAGGACTACCTTATCAGGAACCACGGGATGGCATCGCCGAATGCCCTGCATCCATTCCGTTCCCGTTTCCAGCACTCGATCCGGGTGCTGCACTGGTGCTTCCGCCTGGCGGAAGGGGTGGAAGGGATTGATCATGAGGCGCTGTATCTGGCGGCGATTTTCCATGATGTGGGGTATCAGGGCACAGACAATGGGCGCCATGCCATACGCAGCGGGAAAATCTTCCACGAATATGCCGTGGCACAGAATATGGATCCCCTGCTGCGGGATAAGGTGGAGCGCCTGATTTATGCCCATTCCAATAAGAAATTATTGAAGGCGCCAGATATTGATAAGGAGCTGATCCTGCTGCTGGAGGCAGACCTGATGGACGAGGAAGGCGCCATGGGGGTAGTATGGGACTGCATGGCCATGGGGAACGTGCATGCCAACAGCTATGCCAAGGCCTACTACCACATTATGGAGAACTCCAATAAGGAAGAGCCGAACCCAATGGTGACAGAGAAGGCCAAGGCTTACTGGGATGAGAAAAAAAAGATTGTCGCCAGGTTTGCAGAGCTTCTGGCAGACGATCTGATGATTGGAAGCCCATATTTTGATATCTGAGCGTGTAATTTAAATTTAATAGCATACTATTTTAAGTGAAATAAATTTATAGAATGTTTTTATCCACCAGGGTACTTAGCATAGTACATAGAATATTTCGCTTCACTATGGTACTATGTTAAGGAGCTATTCACAAGTTATTTCTGGACAGTTCCTAAGTACCCTGGTAGTTTGTGCAAATGGGTGAACTTTAATAGGTATCTATTTCATAACGGGTAAATGGTTGGCAGTTTGGCTTTTACTTCGCCAACGTCCTTTTTGAGGTTCTGGACATCATTCATCAGATAATTTACCTTGATCTCATTTGCGATATGGTGGCCAGCTGCTGAAAGGGAAGGGTTTATCTTTTTGGCAAGGCCGCTAAACTCTTCGGCAATTAACAGGATATTTTGGTTCGTGACGTTTTCCAGGGTGGATTGGAGGCCGGAAAGCTGCTGGCTTAATTTCAGCATCGTATCTTTTAGGGCTGCGACGTCATTTCGGATATCCCGCACCTCTGCTTCTAAATGTTCCATCTTCTCCAACTTCTCTAATTCTGGTTTACAGCTGTCTGTCATTTCAGAGGTTTCAGATGACACAATCCTGTCTACCTTCCATTGGCTTGTGCATACGCCTCAGATACGTAAGGAAATGAGGAATTTAATGCTTTGCAGCCATTTGGAAAAGGGTACGGAACGAGTATTGGATGTAATCCTTAAATAGAATACATAAAGCACTTGATTACACAGTTATCATAGAGAATACAAGGAAAAGATGTGGGGAAATAATTAGGAGGTTTTAGAATGAGCAATATCATTAACAGGGTGAAAAACGGTGAGTTTGTCTTAATTGCCGAAATCGGTGTAAATTATTATGACATTGCTAAAAAAGAGGGGATTTCCAATATGGAAGCCGCTAAGAAAATGGTATTAGAAGCGAAGAAGGCGGGAATCCATGCTGTGAAGTTTCAGTCATACAAGGCAGCTACCTTGCCAGCAAAGGAATCTCCCGCATACTGGGACATGACGGAAGAATGCACTGCGTCCCAGTACGAGCTATTTCGGAAATATGACTCCTTTGGCTATCCGGAATATGAAGAGTTGTCCAGGTATAGCTGGGAACAGGGCATTGAGTTTTTATCCACAGCCTTTGACATAGAGTCTGCAGATTATTTGGAAGGCTTAATGGATGTCTATAAAATTTCATCCTCTGATTTGAATAACCGTCCCTTCGTGGAATATCAGGCCAAAAAAGGGAAGCCGATCCTGCTGTCGGCAGGTGCATCGAATGCAGATGAGATTGATGCTGCCATTGGCTGTATACGGGAGTATAACAAACAGCCTATTGTCTTGATGCATTGTGTATTGGAATATCCAACACCTTATTCCCATGCAAATCTAAATAAAATTGTTTCCTTGAAAGAGCGTTATCTAGATTTGATTACTGGCTATTCTGACCACACTAAACCTGACGCATGTGCAGACGTGATAAAGACAGCCTATAACCTGGGAGCCCAAGCAGTGGAAAAGCACTTTACCTTGGACAAGACCCTTCCAGGGAATGACCATTATCATGCCATGAATCCCCAGGATGCGCGGAAGATATTGGAGGGGATTGCCTTTTTTCATAGCATACGGGGAAGCTATGAGCTTTCCTGCCTGGAAAGCGAGCAGGCTGCCCGGCAAAACGCAAGGCGCTCCCTCATTAGTATGGTGGAGATAAAGAAGGGTACGCCTGTGAGGGAACATATGCTGACTTTTAAGCGCCCTGGGACAGGCATCCATCCAGAGGATTTGGAAAAGCTGGTTGGCAGGCGGGCAAAGATAGATATATCAGAGGATATGGTGCTGCAATGGGGGATGTTCGAGGGATAAGATTCACATGGACTGCTTGATTATCATAACTTAAATTGCCAGGTATCTGTCAGGGCTATTTTTGGTCTTTATAGATTCCTGGCAATTCTTTTCATTAATATGCCTACTCCGCCAGCGACCTATGAGGAAATCAAGGATTATGTGTTGGAGCATAGCGGACTAAAAGTAAGTATTTTTTATATTGCACAAATAAAGCAGATGGTTTTGAAATTACTAAGGCTGTCTAAAAGTTGTAAACTGGCGAATACAAATATCGACAAAGTTCAGGTTTTATGTTATACTGAATCCAGTTAAGTTGGATAATATAGATTGAAAGGATAGATACTAATGGCTGAGTATTATATTTCATATAAAGAATTAGAGAATCTTCTTGACCAATATATCGCAGAAGCGGCTGATGGTACACAGTTAATCGAACATAAAGCAGAAATATTGTCAGCTTTAACAGGAGACTATGAACAAGAAAATTGGGATTCTGCAAAAGAGATGATTTCTTTATGGGAAAATCAGATAAATACACCGAGTCAGTTATTATTAGGGTCGAGATATATACGGGTACAACAAATTATGCTAAATTTTTTGAAAGTAGCTTGTGTATCGGGTTTAATTGATGCATTAATAGTGTATATTTCACAAGGAAACTTTACAGGGTTTACAGTTTCTGTTGGCTCAGGTATTGCTGTGGCACTATGGGAATTGTTTACTACTGTAAAGAAACTGGATGATTGGGATTTTTGTGTATATATGCAAGCTACAACACATTTTAGGGAATATAACGAATTTACAATCGAAGATTTGAAAAGTTGGTTTCCAGATGCAGAACGTCCGATTTGCAATATGCATAATAATACTTGGGATTGTGATTATTTAGAAGAGGCTACAGATATTTGTAAAATGCTTCAGAAGCAAGCGTTGGAGAAGGCCTTGAAATCATTGTATGATAAGGGACTCCTTATGGCAAAGAAGGACGCCCGTAAATATGTTTTCAAATTTAAAAAGTAATATGTATACGATGGGAGGAGGGAGCTTGAGGTGAAAGATGAAGAAAAACAAGATAATTTAGATTATGGTAAAAATAACGAATTGGTAGGGGAATTGGAATATGAGGAAGAAATTTTCACTGTTATAACAGATAATAATTATAAGGAAGTTATATTTGATTTTTGTGAAATAATCTTTAGGAATAGTATATTTGAAACTGTTGATACTGGAAGTGATGTGATACATAGTTTTATGCTTGATTTAAGCAGGCTTCTAGAACAGTTACCAAGACCATATACCATAGTCCAAGAATTTTATCATATTGACCCCAGCTATAGAGATACTTATTACACATATTTCTCGAATCAGCACTTTCAAGTAAGAAGGTATTCTCGGAGGTTATCCTTTTTTGCTGAAATAATGAGCGAAGAAGACTTTTTTGTGCAAGATGAAGAAAGACAGAAGCGAATCGCAGAGCATTTTATGGGCGCTTGTGTCATAAATCCTTTAACGACAGGAGTAATTGGACGCACCTTAATAAATCCTTTGTATGTTTTAAATCCAACAATACTGCCTGTATATGTTCGCTTGTCTAAGTTTGAATTGAATGTTTATGGAAAAAAATTTTATGTTAATGCTTTTCCATATCGTATGCAAGATGAGGAAACTATGAGGTGTGCAGAGGTATCACTGCTAAATTTGTTAGAATATTATGCTAATAGTTATCATGATTATAAAAGTGTTGTGCCGAGTGAGATATTGGAAAATGAGCAAAAGCATAGTCATGAGAGAGTCTTGCCTTCTAGGGGAATTTCTTATCCTATATTGACAAAAGTATTGTCTGAGTTTGGGTTTTCACCAAGGCTGTATAATTTATCTTCTATAGATAAATATAGTTTATCTCAAATCACACAGGAAGATGAATTAAAAAGATGTTTGCATTATTACATAGAATCTGGTATTCCTGTCGCATTAAATTTATTGCCAGTGGGGAATAGTGGTTCAGGTCATTCCATGGTTTGTATAGGGCATGGAAGCCCTAATGCAGCTTTAATGAAGAGAGCAAAACGAAATAAATGGATTTCCTGGGAAAATAAAGAGCATTGCCATCCACTTATAAATTCTGCTGATTTTTATGAAACTTATGTTGTAGTAGATGATAATCAACCAGTATATCAAGTCAAACCATTTCGGCATCTTTCAATGTATCCTGATATGAGAGTGGAAAATATTGCTGTTCCTTTATATAAGAGAATGTTTTTGGATGCATCAGATGCTGCAGCAATTGTTAGGTCTGTTTTGCATCATGAGCAGTTTGGCATTGATGTGTGGTCTGATAAGTTTTTGCTTGAAAGAGAGGATGTTATTATAAGGTTATTTATGGCATCATCTCGTAGTTTGAAAAATTTTCGTTCAAATACAATTAAAAATGTTTATGCTAAGGAAGCATATGTCATAGTACCTATGCCACGTTTTGTATGGGTTTGTGAGTTGTATAGGGAAAGTGATTATGAGGAGTTAAAGGCTTTTGGAGAAATTGTTATTGATGCAACATCAGCATTTGGAAGAGGGCATAGCGTTTGTAGTTTAATATTGATGCATTATCCCAAGGTGATAGGTATTCGTTATCCAGAACAAACAAACCCTGAGATTGACGAAATGGTTGAGTTAGAGGATGACGAACTCTTTGATGGGTATCAAAGGAATTTGTGTAAAATAAAAACCTAAAAAACCATGAAATATTTAAGATGAAAACCCATATATTATTGGTAAACGATATTTGCTACTTTGCAGATGTTGACAATTGGGGCGTTTTGTGCTAGAATACACAAGATGTGGTAAGATTTGTGAAGAGGAGGTCTCTGAAAGTTTGTCGGAGATTTGAAAAATCGTTTGTACGACGGAGGGATAGTAGCCATGAGCATAAGTAGGATATTGAGTAAAGAAATGAATAAAAGTGGAGGAAGTGCTAGATTAGTAAAAGTTCCTGCTAATAGACGTCCAACAGCTGAAACACTTAAAAAACTTGAACGAGAAATTTCTGCACAAGTAATTGCCAATGAAGCTATGCGTAGTAGAAGTATGCAAAACGCTTCTAAAATGTCAAAGTGGTAATGTTTGTGAAAATAATAGCGAATTATTGTTTTAAATATTTAAGGATATATGAGTGCTTGTATGGGTAAACATTTCTATATCCTACGTAGCCGAGAGGTTTTCACAATGAAAATCCCTCGGTTTATTTTATCTTATAGAAAAGGCCTTAATATATTAGTGTAAAAAAGTGTAGGCTTTCCTATAGTAAACGGTAGATAGGTTCTTTCCATCGTTAGTTAAAGTTATTTTGATAAAGCGCCATTTTACTACATAAATAGGGATAAGAAGTAGAGGAAAATATGGAATAACACTTTAAAATCAACAAAGTCTGGAAAGAACCGATAGATAGTGCGTACCTCGACTGCGAAGGAAAAATGTGTGACAATAGACTATATTTCTATCACGGGTATCAAAAGTTAAGTCTCAACTTTTGATACCACTATCAGGAGGTAAGTCTATGAAAGCAGAAACAACCATGGTGGCTGAGCAGTGCCATTTAAAGGAATGGGATGCACAGATCCGGGACTGCCAGAGCCGCCCGGTAAGGCAGCGGTGGGAAGCGATGCGGTTATGGTTATGGAAAATGTGTTAGTGGTTGCAGCCCATCCAGATGATGAGCTTTTGGGGGTAGGAGGGACAATCCGTAAGCTGACGGAACAGGGAGCCTGCTGCCGGGCAGTGATTGTCGGGGAAGGCATTAGTTCCAGGGCAGCCAGCCGGAAAGACGCAGATCCCTATGAAATGGACAGGCTTAAGGAGGATGCCAGAAAGGCAGCGGATATCGTTGGCTATGCGTCAATTGATTTTGGCAGCCTGCCAGATAACAGGCTGGATGGGATGGAATTGTTGGATAGGATGCGATGTTATCAGAGCGAGAGTGCAGCCTTCCCGCATCCCCGGAGTGAGGAGGCGCTGTGCGCATTGGCTGCATTCCGTGGGAGCAATATAGGCGTTGGCAGGGCGGAGGCCTTTATGGCGCTGCGGGAGGTATATCGTTAGCAGGAGAGTGGGGGCATTCTATTTTTCAGAATGCCCCTGATTGCTATTCTCTCACTGTAAAACGGGTCTGCTGCTTCCTTTGTCTGGGGCATAAAAGTACCCCTCTTTATTGCCCAGTATGCGTTTGGCGGCCGCCTATTTTTTCTTCGCCTTGCCTTTCACAATGGCAGACCATGGAGAATACATCTTTTCCCCATCGGCCAGGCGATAGGAACGTATTTTATAATACATCGTCTTTGCCGGCAGTTTCTTGTTGGTGTAACTTGTTTTCTTGGTGGCTGCAATCTTCTTGTAGCCGCTTCCTTTTTTCCTGGAGCAGTAAATCTCGTATCCTGCTGCCTGCCCGTCCTTTTTCCAGGTCAGCTTCTGGCTCTTTGCCGACACAGACTTGCATTTCAGGGCAGACGGCTTGGAAAGCTTTGGCACAGCCATTACCGGTTCGGAAGCATCGCCCGACAGATAATCTCCATTTAGGATCCGGTAAGGCATAACCTTGTAGAAATATTGGTTTCCGGCTGCTACTTCTTTGTCTGTATAAGAGGCTTTTGTGCTTTCCCCAATTTTAGAGTAGCTGCCGTTTTGGCTCACAGCGCGGTAAATATAGTAAATGGTTGCCCCATTGGTCTTTTTCCAGCTTAATTTGATTGCCTTGGCGCCGGCAGAAGAGGCTTTCAAGCCCGATGCGGCAGGAAGGCGGGTCCGTCCGCTTATATAGCCGTAATCTGTGTAGATTTTTTTCTTGTTCACGACCTTGTAGGTACGGAGCTTGTAGTAATATGTGACGCCTGCCTTTAGGTTCTTATGCACATAGCTGTTCTTGTCTGTATTTGCCAGCGTTTTGTACGTCCCATAATAGCTGTCGCTGTAGGATACTTCTGTTTTCTTGCCATCGCTCATTTGGCGCCAGGTCAGCTTCAGGCTCTTGTAGGAGGGATAAGATATTTCCAGCTCTGCCGGCGGGGCAAAGTATGCTTTTGCAGAAAAGGCGCCTGTTTCCATGCCATACACTTTCTTCCCTTTCACCTTGCGGTAGGGGCGCACTTTGTAATAACGGTACACATCCTTACCGGCTTTTGTGTCTACATAAGAAAGCTTGCTTACCGATTTCAGCAGCTTATAGGAGCCGCTGTAACTATCCGCCCGAAGCACTTCATATCCTGCTGCCCCTGCCGTCTTATCCCAGGAAATCCTTATATGGCTGCTGGCGGCCGGATGCGCCGTAGCGTTCTGAGGGGCGGCCAGGCCGGGCGTATAGGAGTAAGGCTTCGTAAAGCGGCTGTACTTGCGCTTTTTGCCCTGCATAATGTAATGTCGCACTTTGTAATAATAGGTCTTGCCAATCTGCAGGCTGTTGTCTAAGTAAAAGCCGGTATTTGTGGTGGCAACCTTTTTGTAACCCTTTTTCTCATTTGTAGAACGGAAAATCTCACACCCGCGGATATCCGATGGAATGCTGGTAGAGACGGTTGCGCTTCGGTAATCTCCCACAGATAGGGACAGGTAATAAGGCGGCGTGATTTCCGGCTTCAAGGAGAGAATATTGCCTTTTGGGCCTTCATAAGTCTTTCCGGATATTTTCTTGTAGGCCGCGGCCTTATAATAATACTTTTCCCCAACTTTCACTGTTCTGTCGATATAGCTTATGTAAGCTGTGGACGCAATTTTCTTATAGCCTTTGTCTTTTTTCGTACTGCGGTATATCATATAGCCGTCTGCACCATCGACTCTTGCAATACGAACTTCCAGCTGTTTGTGGGAAACAGAGCCTTTTTCCAGCTTTGCGGCGCCTAACTGTGCCTTTCCTGCCAAGGCGCCTGACGCATTTCCATAAATCAGGGTGCCATAATAATTCTGGTAGCCCCTTACTTTGTAATAATAAGTTTTTGCAAACTCTGCCGTGTAATCCTTGTAGGTATCAGAATTTGTCCGCCCTACGGACTTGTATGTTCCATTTTTGGACGTGGCGCGGAGTACTTCGTAATTCGTTATGCCCTTTGCCTTTTTCCAGGAAAGGTTTACGGAATCGTAAACACCTGTTATTTTTACAGAGGTTGGCGCTGTCCGGATAGGGTCTACCGCATAGATCATGATGCTGTCCCGGCAGCCATTTTCTTCTGTTGTAACAGTAATCTCTGCCGTTCCGGCCTTCTGTACCTGGATCTTTCCCGTACTGTCTACTTTTGCGACAGATACATCTGAGGATTCCCAGGAAACAGCCTTATTGGGGCTTTCCTGTGGGAGTACATCTGCCTTCAGCTGGATCGTCTTTTGTTTTTTATCCTTAATATCTACTACAATCTGTCTTTCCCGGCCTAATGAAACATCCGTTACTTCATTTTCTGACGTAGGGATCAGCACAACAGCTTCATTGTCCGTGAAGGAATTCTCATCCTCGGCAAAGGCTTCCACATAGTAATATTTGTCCTCTCCCAACGGGACATCCATCTGCCCGCGGTGAATTTCATACTGGAAGACATATTCTTCATCCGGCGCGAGATCCTCTGCCGTCCTGCTAACTAAAACCTTTCCCTCTGCGCTGTCCTCATGAATGGAAACCTTGGCATCTGCAGTCCGGTCAGTCAGATTCCGTAATTTAACAAACAGCATCAGCTTGTTCTGAATATAGTATTCTTTTGCCTCGATAGCAATGTCATTATATCCCAGGGTAACCTCCGCTTCATTTGCCTCCGTTACCGCATCTTCATTTTCATCTGAGACGGCCACGCGGTAGGGGGTCACCTCTTCCTGCTCCCCAATATAAATCTCTTTTGTGATGGTCTTCTTCTCGCCGGGCGCAATCGTTTCCAGCGCTACATCCTCTATCTGCCGGCCGTCCTGGTAAAACGTAGCATTCACGGCGGAGGCTTCGGACAATCCATTATTTTGGACAGTAATGGCAAATGGCTGTATGCCATCTTTGCGTTCCCTATCAATAGCGCTTACCCCAATCACTTCCAAATCTGGCTGCGGCGTGATAAGCTGGCTGGCAAGTATATAATTATCCTCTTCCGTCTTGCTGCTATATACCGTAAGGTATGTGCCGTTCTCTAAAAGCGCCGCGTCAAAATACTGAAGCGCTCCTTCTGGCGATGCAAGGATAGAAGGCGCCCCATAACGATTGCCGTCGCCGGAACTGCGGATAACAATGCTGTCTTCTGGCTCTTTTGTAGCGGCAGCGCTTCCCCAGATTACGGATCTGCCTCCGTTGTGTTCTACGATCTGGAATGCAGATCCTGCCAACGTGCCGTCTTCCCAGAGGGGGGCTGTAGTTCCGTCTGCCGGGTGGTAAGACATAATCTGCCCTTCTTTATACCAGAATACCATGCCGCCGCTTATCTGTGCATTCAGGTCTGCCGTATCATCCTCGGTCAGGGCCGTGGCGCTTCCATTTCTCCAAAGATAGGCTTCTGTATCTGCCGAAGTATTCAGATCACCGTCTGTATCTATGGTATAGGCTGCCATTAATGCGCCGCCCGCATCATAGCCTGCATCCAGCCCGCTGATGTATTCCGGTGTGGAAAGCAGCTGTTCCGGCGCCTGCCCTGATAGAATGTCCGCATGGTACATCTTGTTCATCCCGCCTTTTCCCAGCAGGTGGTTTGCATCGTTCTGCACCCATACGGCCTCCGCCTTCCCATTGCCTGTAGCGATCCGGGGCATTCCGTCATAGACATCGTTCTCTGTCAGGTAGCGCTGGCTCTCAAAGGAAGCCGTCTCAGGATTCCATACGGCTGCTGCAATTTCCATTTTGCCCGCAATCTCGGAAAGCATGCCATCGCTGACACCTTCTTCCAGATTTCCTGCCAGTGACGCATCGGATGCGGCTTTCTTCCTTTGCCATACTAAATAAAGGGAGTCTCCGTCCGCTTTTAAAGACGCCTGATAATCCGATTCGCCTGCGGCGCTCTCCCATACCGGCTGCGGCGCAGCAAAGCCGGAACCATTCCAATAGGTATACATCAATTGCGTGTAATCTACGCCATCTCTGCCATTGTCTGCCTGGAAAATCAGCACGGCGGTATCGCCTGCCTTCTCTAACTGCGGCTGTGTGCCTGGCAGCATGTAATCCTGTAGGATTTCGTTATAGCTGTAGTTTTGTGACCTGGCGGGAGCGCCATGCTGCCCCGCATTCCAGCCGCTTGTTTTGGCCAGGTAGCTCCTGTCCTCCAATTCATAGGAAGACGCTTCTTCGAATGGAAGGGCCATCTCCTCGCTGAATGCCTCTGCCCCTTCTGTATAGTCAAAGACAGCCATCTCTTTTGCGCCATTATAATACTTGTCCAGGATCACCCATGTCCCCTCTGCGATCTTTTTCTCAGCTTTGAATACGAAGAGCATAGAAGCTTTCAATGACATGCCGCCTTTCAGGCTGACTTTCACATGATTTTTGGGTATGTCCATCTCAATAGGGAGATCCACGCTGCCTTCTGCCCCAACGGATAATGCGCCATTGATTCCCACGCCGCCGCCAATGGTAAAGTTCGGTGTAAAAGTAATTGGCAAAGAGACTTCAATCTGTCCCGTCTCTGTCAGCACCTTCGTTACCTTTGCGTCAAGCTCCAAAGACGCCCCGCCGCCGATTTCAAAGTAAACTGGAACCGGGCCTACGACAAACTGGTGGTTATAGGTATACTTTACGCTCGTCCCCAGCAAAAGACGGCCAGTCAGATTGGTAATCTTCCCTGTCTTTTCATCCCAGACGCCTTCTGCATAGCCGCTGACCTCTAACTCTGGTTTCGAAAAACTGCCGCCCAGAGAAAAGGAGCCAGACTTTGCGCCAAAGGCTTTCATAATATCACGGCACCGGTCAATCCTGTCCGCTGTCTTACATGCATCGTCAATTTTTTTCTTCAGATCCTTCCAGTTCTCTTCGACACTCTTAACATCCGTCCCGCCAAAAGCAATCTGAACTTTATTGTCTTCCGTGACAATGGACAGCGGGATATCGTCCATGGAGACCTCAAAGCTGGTGCCTCCTATGATGGGGAGGTCCCCGCCGATGGTAAATCCCGTCTTCTGCCCGATGGTGAATCCTGTTTTTGCCTCTTTGTCGGTCCCAATAAATCCAGAGCTTTTCTCCCGGATTGTGATGCCAGTCTGGTATGCTTTAGACTTCGTGCCGTCTGCGCTAAGCATCATGCAGTAGACAGGCTTATCTGCTGAAAACGTTTCTCCAGGCTTGAACGTAATGCTGGACGCTCTGGTCTTCACCTGCTTTTCTCCCTGATACAGGATAAAGTCGCCTGCCGGATGCCCGGCCCAATCGCCCGCAAGCGTTACGGTACATTCGGTCTCTTCGTCTTCTTTGTAATTCAGACGCTCCATCCGCAGATCCCTTATCTTCCCGTTCCCATAAGAGGCATATGCCATCGTCAGGTAAGGAACGTTATTTCCTGACGCCTTCTCTAGGTAAAAGGGCTCCATGCTTCCTTTTTTTAGGTCGAGAATCCGCTTCTGTGTTTCATAGCCGTCTGCGGATACCGTTACCGTATAGTTTCCTTCTGGAATTGCAAAATGCGCCATTCCCAGAGAATCTGTCTCTTCTGTATCCGAGCCAATCGTCACCTTTGCCTGGTAAATCTTGTCCTGTGTAGATCTGTCCCCTGCATAGACCAGGACTTCGTCCTGGTAAGAGCGGTATACGAGCAGGCTCCTAAGATCCTTGGAATCCACCTGGCTGCAGCCCAGGGCATAGAGGACAAGGTCATCCATAACCTTTTGGGCATACATCCCATATCCTTTATCCTCTGCATAGATATAATTGTGCTCCCAGGTCAGGCCGGATGCAATGACCTTTCCTTTCCCCCATGGATATTCCACTAAGGTAGGCCTGCCGTCTGTCCCCCGGATAATCACATTGCTGCCTTGCGGAAGGCTGTCCTCATTGAAATAGACATGGCTGCAGTAATTGTTATACAAATCGTTGTTGGTCAGGGAAATGCCATTCGAATATTGCCCGGTTACGATGGGGTGGTTATAATCTGCAATCTGGTTTCTGTACAGATAGTTATTGCCCTTTGTCACACCGCCAGGGAGCTCTTCTACAAGCTTCCCGTTTGCCCATCCGCTATCGCATGCCCCAAAAATAACCACGCCGCCAATGCTGACATACGCTTCTATGTATTCCTTAAACTCTGCATAATTACTGTAAGTGGAAAAGGATTGGTCATTTGCGAACATAATAACCGCATATTCGGATAAATCCGTCTTGCGGAATTGCCCTGTCGTCACCTTTTTGTAACTGGTTAGGGACGAAAGGATCGTATGGTTTGCTGTTGAATCCCATGGCAGATTGTCTTCAATCAGCAGTACCTTCCCATTTCCTTTGGCGTCTGCCTGTGGGGCAGGCTGTGCCCCTTTCAGGCTTTCCTCGATCAGCCTCTGCTGTTCGCCCTGGCTTAATGCCTTATGTTTGCTTCCGGCAGAGGAAGAGCTGCCGTCTGCCGCAGAATTTCCTTCGTTATCGTCTATGGAACCTGTGTTCTTGTGTGCAGTTTCCTGTCCGTTCGGTTTCGCCGCCAGGTCCTGTACTGGCAGCATAGCCAAAAGTATTGCCGCGGACAGGAAAACCGCCAACATCCTCCTGCCTATTTCATAAATCTTCTCTTTCATGTCATTACTCCTTCCCTATGATATAAATAGCCCTGCTGCAATCAACGCTATGCCTGCAATCTCGAGAACCAGCATAGCGGCTGCCATTGTGGGCTCCTTTGCCAGGACGAATTGCCCTGGATGGTCTTTTTTGCAGATAATTTCTTCGGTCGTTCCGATTTTCTTTCGGGAAATTCGTTTGACGCCAATATTCCCCGTCCCTGTATACCGTTTTCCCAGGATCGTGTATTCATAGACATAGAAATATTGTTCCGCAGGGCCTGCGGTATAATCCCGGATCAGGGCTGTGGCCCGGATGCCGTCCTTTATTACTCTCTGGCGCCCGCGCTGATAGAATAATCCAATGCCTATCAGCAGCAGCCCTGCTGCAATCAGCACAATCCTTCCCATGATGCCGCCTTCCATTCATTCCTCCTTCCCAAGTGTCCCTCCGATATGTTATGGAACATCTTTTTCTCAATTTTATTCTTTGAGGAAATATTTGTCAATATGTTTATAAGTTTATCCTGTCAAACGGAATGGCGGTTGAAACATCCCTGAGGTTATGGTAAAATAAACGAAGGGAAATGATGCAAGCTATTTTTGGGAGAGGGCCATGAAGAAGAATACAGAAAAAACAAACGTTATGAGAATTTTAGAACAGAAGAAAATCGAATACAAGAGTTACTGCTATGCAGATACCGGCGTCATCAGCGGCATAGATGTCGCAGCCGTACTGAAGCAGAACCCAGAGCAGGTTTTCAAGACATTGGTAACCGTGGGGCATTCTGGGGAACACTATGTCTTCCTCCTGCCTGTCCGCAGAGAGCTGGATCTGAAAAAGGCTGCCAGGTGCGTAGGCGAAAAGAGCATTGGCATGGTCAAGTCCAAGGAACTGCTGGCATTGACAGGATATGTCCACGGAGGCTGTTCCCCCATCGGGATGAAGAAACCGTTTCGGACAACCATCGACCGATCTGCCGGGAATTTTCCTGCCATCCTTTTCAGCGGGGGGAAAATCGGCTATCAGGTGGAGGTTTCCCTTGACGGCTTAAAAAAGGCGCTGCCGTTTGTGCTGGAGGATATTGCGGGTGACATTGCCGATGGATAACGGCATGTTTTTTAGAGAATGGAGATAGAAGATAGAAACGCCAAGGAAGTTTACATAATTATTTTATGTAAACTTCCTTGCCCATATCCGCTTATAGAACAGAACGATCCTACTACACAAAATCCCCCAGCGTCCTGTCCGCCAAGAAAACATTCCTGCCTCTGAATGCCCAGCCCCCCTCCTAAGCCCGTCTTCCAACAGTAAAATTCTCCCCCAATTCTTCCCAAAATAAGAATATTTATGAAATTTTAACAAATTTTTAGTATACATTGACTTTTTTATATGCTAAAATAAAACGTAAAACTTTTTCCTTTGCTTTGAGAGAGTGGAAGGAAGCGCTTATGAATACACATATCACGATGAAAGAACTGCCTGAATCTGAGCAGCCTATAGAGAAATGCGCCCGCTACGGCGCACAGGCCCTCTCGGATGCGGAGCTTTTAGCCGTCATCCTCCGAAGCGGCACCCAGAAGGTTACGGCTCTGCAGCTTGCCCAGCTATTCCTGTCCAAGCGGGACAAGAACCTTTTGAACCTTTTTACCATGCCCCCAGAGGAAATGAAACGCATCCCTGGCATCGGCCAGGTAAAGGCCGCCCAGCTGAAGTGCGTAGCCGAGCTTGCCAGCCGCATTGCGCAGGCCAGCCGTTTCCGGAATGTGAAGCTGAATGACCCCGGCAGCATTGCCGCCTACTATATGGAGGCGTTGCGCCATGAACCCAGGGAACAGCTCCTGTTAGCGATGTTTGATTCCAAGAGCGTCCTATTAGGCGATGCTGTCATTTCCGTAGGCACGGTCAACAGCTCCCTGGTGTCCCCGCGGGAGATATTCCTCAAAGCGCTGGAGTGCCACGCCGTACACATCGTGCTGCTGCACAACCACCCCAGCGGGGATCCGTCGCCCAGCGAGGCGGACAGCCAGGTGACGAAGAGGGTTCTGGAATGCGGCGGCCTTTTGGGAATTGCATTAGCAGATCATATTATTATTGGGGACAACCGATATATGAGCTTTAGAGAAAATGGCCTTTTAGGCTGAGGAAAGGAACGGAGATTATGTCATCAAATGTTTATGGAATTGATTTAGGGACCTTCAATCTGAAAATATACTGCAAGTCCACGGGCAAAGTCATCAATGAGAAGAATACGATTGCCATTGTGGGCAAGAACCAGCTCTACGCTTTTGGGGACGACGCCTATGCGATGTATGAGAAGGCGCCGGACGCTATCCAGGTATCGTTCCCGGTCGTCAATGGCGTGATTGCAGATTATAACAATATGCAGAATATGATAGGGAAGGTATTGGAGAAGCATATCAAAGGCCACATCAAGGGCTCTGAGTTTATCGTTGCCGTGCCCACGGATATTACCGAAGTGGAGAAGAAAGCCTTTTTTGACCTCTTTTACAAGAGCAAGTTCAAGCCTAAAAGCGTGCTGCTCTGTGAGAAGCCGATTGCTGACGCGGCTGGGCTGGATCTGGATGTAAATTCCCCTACCGGATTTATGATTGTGAATATCGGAGCGGACACCACGGAGATTTCCGTAATTTCCCTTGGCGGCCTGGTGCTCAGTGATTTGCTGCACTTCGGGGGGAAGCGGATTGACGAAGTAATCATCAACCATCTGAAGCGCAAGTTCAGCCTCGTCATTGGCCAGAAGACGGCTATGTACCTGAAAGAAGAGCTCGGATGCGCCCTTCCCGAAGATGAGGTGCAGAGTACCGTCATTGTCGGGCGCGATGTCGTGAGCGGGCTTCCGATTGAAATGGAGGTGACCTCAGATGTCATTTATGAGGCCATTAAGGACAGCCTGGCCACCATCTGTAATTCGATCAAGATGATTCTGGAGAAGACGCCGCCAGAATTGGCCAGGGACATCATCCATTCTGGCATTTACATTACGGGCGGCTCTTCGCGGATCCGCAAAATGGATCAGCTGTTTTCTGACATTACGAATATCCAGGTAAATACCTGCGAGCTACCAGAAGAGAGCGCCGTACGCGGCTTGAATAAAATTGTGTCAGATGAGAAATTCCGCAGGCTTGCTTTCAGCATGAAAGACAGAATCTATAATTAGAGGTCGTAAATATTTATGAGACGCAAATCAAAACATTCGATTCCAACAAAATACACCCTTGCTATCCTAGTGTGCTTCTGTGCGCTGGCGATGTTCGTAAGCTTTACGCTGAACCTTTCCGGCGGGCCGTTGAATACGGTTGCCGGTTATGTATTTGTCCCCATGCAGAAGGGGATCAATACGATCGGGACATGGATTGTCTCACGGGCAGACGATTTGAAGTCCCTGCGGGATGTGATGCAGGAGAATGAAGAGCTGCAGGCAGAAGTGGACAGGCTTACCCAGGAAATGAACACCATTAAGCTGGAACGGTACGAATTGGACAATTTAAGGGAACTGATGAAGCTGGATCAGAAATATCCCAGCTATGAGAAGGTGGCGGCGCGGGTCATAGGGAGCGACGGCGGGAACTGGTTCAATACATTCCTGATTGACAAAGGCGAGGAGGACGGCATAGAGAAGGACATGAACGTCATTGCCGGGAGCGGGCTGGTAGGCATTGTGATCGATACTGGGGCAAATTATGCAAAGGTACGCTCGATCATTGACGATGCCAGCAATGTCAGCGGGATGACCCTTCTGAATGCGGACCGCTGTATTGTCAGCGGGAACCTGGCTACCATGAACAAAGGGCAGGTCATTGAGTTTTCCAGCCTTAAATGTACGGATGAGGAAGTGGAAGCGGGAGAGCAGATTGTGACTTCCCATATCAGCGACAAATATCTGGCGGGCATCTTAATCGGCTATGTCAGCACGATTGAACGGGATTCCAACAACCTGACTTATTCCGGGACTGTTACCCCGGCAGTGGATTTCCAGCATCTTCAGGAAGTGCTCGTAATACTGGACAAAAAGGCGAAGCTTAGGGATTAGCCAGCAGGAAAGGAGCGGCGGGATCACATGATGAGACGCAAAATATACGTAGCCCTAATTATTTCTATCTGTTTTTTGCTGCAGAGCACCCTCTTCCAGACCCTGTCCATTGCCTCAATCTCACCCAACCTCCTGATTGTCGTGACATCTTCCTTTGGGTTTATGCGCGGCAGGAAGGAAGGGATGTGGATCGGGTTTTTCAGTGGGCTCTTGCTGGATATTTTCTTCGGCAGCGTCATTGGCTTTTATGCCATGATTTATTCCTGCATTGGCTATGTGAACGGCTTTTTCCGAAAATGGTTTTTCCCAGATGACATTAAGCTGCCGCTGGCGCTGATTGCCGCAAGCGATTTTTCCTATAGCATGCTGGTGTACCTGTTCCTGTTTTTCCTGCGCGGGAAGCTGCAGTTTGTTTATTACCTGCTGCATATCATGCTGCCGGAGCTGGTATATACCATCCTTGTGACGGTTATTCTGTATTTTATTATCCTGAAGATTAACCAGAAGCTGGAAAAAATTGAGAAAAGGAGTGCAACCAAATTTGTTTAATTTTATAAAAAGTATCCCCAAAAGAATATTGGAAGCCAGGCTTTTTGTACTCTGCATCGCTATGGTCCTGCTTTTTTCTATTTTATTGCACCGCATTTTTATGCTGCAGGTGGTCAATGGGAAGGAATACCTGGACAATTACACGCTCTTAATCCGGAAGGAGCGTGTCACCGCCGGAACCCGCGGGAGCATTTATGACCGCAATGGGAAGCTTTTGGCTTATAATGAACTGTCTTATTCCATTACGATTGAGGACAATGGGGTCTATAAGAGTACGGATGAGAAAAACCGGCTGATGAATGAGGAGCTGAATACGGTCATCCATATGATTGAAGAGAAAGGGGATACCATTTCCAATAGCTTCAGTATCCAGGAAGATGAGGCCGGCGGATATAGCTTTACCGTATCGGGGAAGGCGCTGCAGCGGTTTTTGGCCGATGTCTATGGCCATACGAAGATTGAAGATTTAAAATATAACAAAAAACTGGGCTATGACGAGGCGGATGCAACGCCAGAACAGGTGATGGAATACCTCCAGGAGCGGTTTGGCATCCATGTGAAGGATCCCTCCATGCCATCCGGCAGTGTTGAGGAAAAAACAGATGAGGCCTTCTATACGCCGCAGGAAGCATATAAGATTACTTTCCTGCGTTATGCCATTTCCCAGAACAGCTTCCAGAAATATGTGCAGACTACGATTGCGCAGAATGTCCATGAAGAAACGGTGGCCGTCATCAAGGAGAATTCCGATATCCTCCAGGGGGTGGACGTGATGGAGGACAGTATCCGCAAATATGAGGACAGCGTCTATTTTTCCCATATTATCGGATATACCGGGCAGATTTCCCAGGCGGAGTATGACGACCTGTCCCAAAAAAGCGACAAATACAGCCTGAACGACGTCATCGGCAAATCCGGCATTGAGCAGGTCATGGATCAGGAACTGCAGGGAACGAAAGGCAAGGAGTCCTTCTATGTGGACAACCTTGGCATGGTGACAGAGATTATTAACAAGGTGGACGCAACTTCTGGCAATGATATTTACCTTTCGATTGACGCAGACCTGCAGAAGGCTGTCTACCGCCTGCTGGAGCAGGAGCTTGCAGGGATTGTCTATGCCACGACTGAGAATATCAAGGAATATGATACCAGCTCCGGTACGGCTTCAGATATCAAGATCCCTATTGATGACGTTTATTTTGCCCTGATTAACAATAGCATTATTGATATCGGGCATTTTGGCGAGGAAGAGGCTGGGGAAGTGGAAAAGCAGGTCTACAGCGCCTTCCTGGGCAAGCGGGATGCCGTAATCCAGGGACTGCGGCAGCAATTCGACGCACTGGCTCCGACGCCGTATGGGGAATTGGATAAAGAACAGCAGATGTACATGAGCAGCATCCTGTCCATGCTGACAGACCAGGGCGTATTCCTGGCAGATAAGGTAAACACGGAGGATGAGGTGTACAAATCCTGGAAGGAAGACGCCGCCAGCCTGTCGGAATACCTGCGCCGGGCGATTTCCATGGATTGGATTGATATCACCAAATTTGATACAGACTCAAAATATTCTGATTCCACAGAAATCTATGACGCTTTGATTGATTATATTATGGAGCAACTGCCGGATGACTTGGAATTTAACAAGCGGATTTATAAATGCATGATTAACCAGGAACTGGTGACAGGGACACAGATCTGCCTGCTGCTCTTTGAGCAGGGCGTCCTGCAGGAGAATGCGCAAGAGGTGGCAAGCCTCCGCGATGGGGCGGTCAGTGCGTTTGATTTTATCCGTGGGAAGATTAAAAATATGGAAATTACTCCCGCGCAGCTTGCCTTGGATCCCTGTACGGCCAGCTGTGTCATCATGGATGTGAAGACAGGGGAGCTCCTGGCCTGCGTGACTTATCCGGGCTATGAGACGAACCGGCTGGCGAATAGCGTGGATTCCGAATATTTCGCAAGCCTCCAGCAGGATCTTTCCCTCCCCCAGTATAACAATGCGACCCAGCAGCGGACGGCGCCTGGCTCTACTTTTAAGCCAATTACGGCCGCCGCCGCCCTGACGGAGGGCGTGATCGGCATCAAGGATGAGATTAAGACGGAAGGGCTGTATGATAAGATTACGCCGCCGCCGAAGTGCTGGATTTACCCTGGCAACACCCATGGCTCCATCAATATCTCAGAGGCCATCCGCCATTCCTGCAACTACTTTTTCTATGAGATGGGATACCGCCTGAGTTCTTCCGGGGACATCTATAACGAAGCCAAGGGGATTGCGGCCATCCAGAAATATGCGACTTTGTTTGGCCTGGGAGAGAAGACGGGGATTGAGATACCGGAAAACGACCCGCAGATTGCCAATGAATACCCCATTACTTCGGCCATCGGGCAGAGCAACCACAACTTTACGACGACACAGCTCGCACGGTATGTCACGGCCGTGGCCAGCAGCGGTGATATTTACAAGCTGACCTTGCTGGAGAAGGAAACAGACTCTGACGGCAACCTGGTTAAAGAGTTCCAGCCGGAACTTATCCGCCATATCTCAGAGGTTGCAGCGCCTTCCTGGGACGCCATCCATACCGGGATGCGGGAGGTAGTGGCAAACAGCGATATTTTAAAGGATATCCCGATTGCCCTGGCAGGCAAGACGGGGACGGCGCAGCAGATTGAGAACCGGGCAAACCATGCGCTCTTTATCGGCTATGCGCCCTTTGAGGATCCGGAGATTGCCCTGGCCACGCGGATTGCCTATGGGTATACGTCTGCCAACGCCGCAGAGGTGTCAGGCAATATCATAAAGTATTATTTCAAGCTGGAAGATGCGTCTACTCTGCTGAATGGGCAGGCAGAGGAAATCGGGGAGACCGCAAATGGATTTACAGATTAAGGTTTGGAGGGATAAATTTGTCAACGCCAGTAGTATTGAAAAGCAATCGGTATGGCATTAACCTAATTTTGGACAGTGAAATGGATTTTGAGGAGCTTCTTGACTGTATCGCCAAGAGATTTCAGGAATCCGCGGGATTTTTTAAAGACGCCAGGCTGGCGATTTCCTTTGAGGGCAGGGAACTGGCTCAGGAGGAGGAGTTCCGCATTGTGGAAACCATTACAGGCAATTCGTCCATTGATATTATCTGCATCTTGGATAATGACATATTAAGGGAGGAGATGGTCCGGCAGAAAATTGAGCAGTTCGAGGAAGAACAGTCTGGGAGGAACGGGGAATTTTACAGAGGCACCCTCCGCTCCGGGCAGGTGCTGGACTGTGAGAGCAGCATCGTAATACTGGGAGATATCAATCCAGGCGCAAAAATTATTTCTAGGGGGAACATTGTGGTGCTGGGCGCGCTAAAGGGCAATGCCTATGCGGGTGCAAGCGGCAATGACCAGGCTTTCGTGGCGGCGCTGGATATGGATCCCATCCAAATCCGGATTGGGGACGTGATTGCGAGGAGCGCGGACAAGACAGCCGCGGACAGGACGCTGCTTGGCAGGAAACGGGGGAAGAAAAAGCCAGAGGCTGCCGAGCCTCAGGTGGCAATCGTCAAAGATGGGAATATCTATATTGAGCCGATTACGAAAGGCCTTTTGAACAGCATATAAATAGCAGGAGGATATGGTAAATGAGTGAAGTGATTGTAATTACATCAGGAAAAGGAGGGGTGGGAAAGACAACCACCACCGCAAATGTAGGTACAGGGCTGGCACAGCTGGATAAAAAGGTAGTGCTGATCGATACGGACATCGGCCTGCGCAACCTGGACGTAGTGATGGGCTTGGAGAACCGCATTGTGTACAATCTGGTGGATGTGGTGGAAGGAAACTGCCGCATGAAGCAGGCGCTGATCAAGGATAAGCGCTATCCCAACCTCTCCCTTCTGCCTTCTGCACAGACAAGGGATAAGTCGGCTGTCTCGCCAGAACAGATGGTGAAATTAATTGACAGCCTCAAGGATGAATTTGACTATATCCTGCTGGATTGCCCGGCCGGGATTGAACAGGGCTTCAAGAATGCCATCGCCGGGGCGGACCGTGCGCTGGTCGTTACCACGCCGGAGGTGTCCGCCATCCGTGACGCAGACCGCATTATCGGCCTCCTGGGCGCCAATGAGGTGAAGCAGACAGACCTGATTGTCAACCGCCTGCGGATGGACATGGTAAAACGTGGGGACATGATGAACATCAATGACGTGACGGATATCCTTGCCATCAACCTGATTGGCGCGGTTCCGGATGATGAGCAGATTGTCATTTCTACGAACCAAGGGGAGCCGCTGGTAGGGACGGACTGCATGGCCGGGAAGGCCTTTGCCAATATCTGCCACCGCATTTTAGGGGAAGAGGTGCCTTTGCTGGATTTGGAGATTAAGTCCAGCCTATGGGGGAAGATCAAAGAAATCTTCAAGAAAAATTAGGAGGGAACCGATATGAGTTTATTAGATCTGTTCAAGAAAAAATCCTCCGGGACGATTGCAAAGGATAGGCTCAAGCTGCTATTGGTTTCCGACCGCGCGAACTGTTCGCCGGATGTGATGGAAATGATTAAAAATGACATCATCCAAGTGATTTCGAAATATATGGAAATTGATGCAGAGGGGCTGGACATCCAGATTACCCAGATGGATTTGGATGGGAACGAGGGAAATGTGCCGGCATTATACGCCAATATCCCCATCAAGGACATGAAGCATCCCAGCGCAACCTAATAGCATGCAGATGCTTGCCGTGTGTACATAGGAATGGACAGGAGAAGGAATGGAATTATGCTAAAGCAATATCATATTAAACATTACAACTTTCGTTTGGTGATTTATGTGGTTGCCCTTACCATGATAGGGATAAGCGTGATTGGGAGCGCCCAGGAGTCTGTGCAGGACAAGCAGATTGCAGGCCTTTTGATTGGCCTTGTGGCTATGCTGACGGTATCCCTGATCGATTATTCCTTTATCCTGCGTTTTAACTGGCTGATTTACGCATTCAACCTGGGCATGCTGGGGCTGATTACTTTCCATATTTTGGGCGGGGACGCCAGGGGCGGGGCCGTCCGCTGGATTGAGGTGGCCGGGTTCCGTTTTCAGCCTTCCGAGCTGTCAAAGGTGCTGCTGATCCTCTTCTTTGCCTGGTTTTTTGGGAAATTCCACGAGAAGATCAATACGCTGCCCGTCATTGCGGCTTCTGGCGTGCTGATTTTCATCCCCTGGTTCATGGTTGAGAACCAGCCAGATCTGTCTACCAGCATTGTAATTGCCGTAATTTTCCTATCCCTCTTGTTTTTGGGGGGATTAAGTTATAAAATAATCCTGGGAGTGCTTGCAGTCGTGATTCCGGCTGCGGCCCTGTTTATTTACCTGATCCTGCAGCCAGATCAGAAGATCCTGGAAGATTACCAATGGATCCGCATCATGTCCTGGCTGCAGCCGGAAAAATACGCAGAGAATGTATTCCAGCAGAAAAATTCCATTATGGCAATTGGTTCTGGGCAGCTCTGGGGGAAAGGCCTCAATAACGATACCGTTTTCTCCGTCAAGAATGGGAACTTCATCCCCGAGCCGCAGACAGATTTTATCTTTGCCGTAGCAGGGGAGGAGCTGGGGTTTGTGGGGAGTGCCATTATCCTGGCCTTATTGCTGCTGATTGTCATTGAATGCATCTTAATGGGGCGGAGGGCGAAGGATTTATCCGGTCAGCTAATCTGCGGCGGCGTCGCTGTCTGGATTGGCTTCCAAACCTTTGTCAATATTTGTGTGGTAACCGGAATGATGCCGAATACCGGCCTGACCTTGCCCTTTGTAAGCTATGGGCTGACATCGCTGGTAAGCCTCTTTATCGGCATTGGACTAGTATTAAATGTAGGACTACAACCGCTAAAATACCGAATGGAGGGATAATGAGAAATGAATATTGGATTAATAGCGCATGATTCCAAGAAAAAGCTGATGCAGAATTTCTGTATCGCTTACCGGGGGATCCTCTGCAAGAATGACCTGTATGCAACAGGCACAACAGGGCGGCTGATAGAGGAAGTGACAAATCTGTCCATCCACAAATACCTTGCCGGGCATTTGGGGGGCGCGCAGCAGCTTGGCGCACAGATTGAGCACAACCAGATTGACTTGGTGATTTTCCTGCGTGACCCGCTGACGCCAAAGTCCCATGAGCCCAACGTAAATGATGTTGTGCGCACCTGCGATACGCACAACATACCGCTGGCAACGAACCTTGCCACGGCAGAACTGCTGATTAAGTCATTAGACAGAGGAGATTTAGAGTGGCGTGAGATGTATAAATAAAAAGAAATTAGCAGGGATTTTAAGCATTGCCCTTTGCCTCTCGCTGTCGGCAGGGTGCGGGGAAAAGGCTGCCCTTAAAAATGCCTACAGCATGCGGGACGCCATGGAAGCCTATGGTATGGGCAACGCTGCGGAAGGGGGCGGCTCGCAGGCGTTCTTTGCCGATGATCTCTGCGTGGCAGGCACGGAAGACCTGTTCAGCGAAAATGTGAAGGCTGCCCTTTCTGAGGCGGCAGGGCTGTTCAGCCTCCAGGAAAAACAGATGAAGTTTGGCAAGAATGTCCATGAGCGCCTGTTCCCGGCCAGCACGACGAAGATCCTGACGGCCTATGTGGCCCTTAAATACGGGAACCTGGCGGACACTGCAACGGTGACGGCAGAAGAGCTGCAGCTAGAGGAAGGATCCAGTGTCTGCGGCCTGGCAGTAGGCGATACCATCAGTCTAGAAGAGCTTCTGTACGGCCTGATGCTCAGCAGCGGAAATGATGCGGCTAATGTGATCGCAGACCTGGTCTGCGGGAGCAGGGAAGCGTTTGTGGAGAAGATGAATGAAGAAGCCATGGCTCTGGGCGCTACCAATTCCCATTTTGTGAACCCGCATGGCCTACAGGATGAGGAACATTATACGACGGTCTATGATATGTACCTGATTTTCCAGGCAGCCGTGAAGGAGGAAAAGTTCCTGTCCCTGATCAGCTCCGCATCCCATGAGGGAAAGCTTACGAATGCCGCTGGGGAATCCGTCACCAAGGATTGGACCAACTCCAACTGGTATATGACCGGGGAGGCCACACAGCCGGAAGGCGTCCATGTCATTGGCGGCAAGACGGGGACGACAAGCGCTGCCGGCAGCTGCCTGGTGCTCTATAGCGAGAAGGAGGGAGGGAGCCCGTATATTTCCATTGTGTTTAAGGCGGAGAATAAGGAGAACCTCTATGAGGAGATGACGGAATTGCTGGGGGAAATACAATAGGTGCCGTGGTTACTATTCAAGGCTCAGGAATGCGCTGTACCGCACTCTAAATATCGCCCCGAATCGTTACTATTCGCGGACTTTCGGGCCGTGAATAGTAATAACAAGTTTTTAAAAATATTAGTTGCAACTTTACGTGATATATACTATAATTACTTTATAAAAAATACTCATAACATACAAAATGGACAGTGGTTTTTGACGGTTCAAGAATGTACATTGTCTATTTTGCACAAAAGCAGTGAGACTAGGAGGAGATTGCCATGATACAAATTATAGCTGGAGAAAAGGGAAAAGGGAAGACGAAATATCTGTTGGAAAAGGTAAATGAATCAGTAAAGTCTGCTACAGGCAACATTGTCTATCTGGATAAGAGCCAGAAGCACATGTATGAGCTGAGCAATAAAGTGCGGCTGATTAATGTTGCGGATTATGTGATTTCAAATTGTGACGAGTTTCTAGGGTTCCTGTGTGGGATTATTTCCCAGGATCACGATTTGGAAGAAATGTACTTAGACAGTTTCCTTACAATTGCCAAGATGGATGACAGCGATTTGGTACATGCCATTGAGAAGCTGGAAACCATCAGCGAAAAATTCCATGTTGATTTTGTACTCAGCATCTCCAGGAATGAAAGCGACCTTCCGGAATGCACCAAAGGCAAGGTAATTGTTTCACTATAATTTTGAAATGTAACTATAAAGGCACGGATATAGTTACAGAAAAAGGAGTTATCGGGCTTATGCACGGTAACTCCCTTTCTTCTATATTTAAGCTTCGTTCATGGAACGGATGCGCCCGAAGACACTGCAGAGATATAGGCCGCCAATTCCTACAATACCATAGACAATCCGGGTAAGCCAGCTCATGCTTCCGAACAAGAACGATACCAGGTCAAAGCGGAACAAGCCGATTAATCCCCAGTTGATGGCGCCGATAATGACAAGCGCTAATAAGGTATAATCCAATGCTTTGCTATTCATATGCATTCCTCCTTCCACAAATATAGTATTGCCGCCATGGGGAAAATCATGTTAGGAATTTTTGGGAATTTTATAGGACAGAATCGAGGCGTTTATGGCAAAAGGTAAAAAGGTTGTCAAATTTCATAGGACGTTCCGGCTTAATATGGCCGTTATCGTTTTTCTTGTTATTTTTTTCTATATGCTGTATAATATTTTTCGGTATTTTACGACTCCGCAAGTAGCCGTGTATGAGGTATCCCTGGGGAGCATTGCCCAGGATACCCTGTATACAGGGGCTATCGTGCGTGATGAGAAAATTTTCTATACAGAAAAGGCAGGCTATATCAACTATTATAACCGGGATGCCTCAAGGGTCGGCGTGGATTCCTATGTATACTCCATTGATGGGGACGGCAGCTTTTACAGGCAGGTGATGCAGCAGCCGGACGGGCAGCTCTTCCAGGCAGAAGGATCTTATGATAAATTAGAAGAGACAGCAGAGAATTTTGTGCTGGGTTATTCCGATGTCACGTTCCACCAGGCATACCGCTTCCAGCAGGAAGTGGTGGCGGAGCTTATGGAGGCCGCCAGCGCCAATGCCCTGTCCATGCTGGACGGGCAGGCGGGCGATACGGCGGGGATCCAGCTCTACAAGGCGCCTGAGCCTGGTATCGTAGTATACAATATAGATGGACTGGAAGGGGTGACCCTGGAAAATTTTGACAGTGACCTGTTTGACCAGGATGCCCATGAGAAGAACAATTTGATTTCCCGGGAACAGGTGGCTGCGGGCGATGCCGCTTATAAGATGATTACCAGCGAAGCCTGGTCATTGGTGGTGCCGATCGATGAAAAACTGGCCAAGGATCTGGAAAGGACGGAACACCTGCAAGTACGCTTTAAGAAGGATGATTCCATGGCCTGGGGGGCATCAGCCATTGTGAGCCATGGCGAGGAGCATTATCTCACCCTGTCTTTTCAGGATTCTTCCTTACGTTTTGCCACAGACCGTTACCTGGAGATTGAGCTGGCCAGCTCAGAGGCAAGCGGGCTCAAAATCCCTACTTCCGCACTGACCAAGAAGAAGTTCTTCCTGATCCCGAAGGGGTATTACACAACGGACGAGGAGACCGGCGCACAAGGCGTCCTCCTCAGGCGCCAGAACAGCAAGGGGGAAACGGTAACGGAATTGGCAAAAGCCACAATCATAGGCAAGAAAAAGAAATCGTATTATATCGCTGGGAGCAAGCTGGAGAAGGGAGAGGCCATTGTCCATCCGAAGACAGGAGAGCGGTACCTTCTGCAGAAGCAGAAAACCTTCTGGGGCGTTTATAATATCAACAGGGGCTATGCCGTATTCCGCAGGATAAAAATCCTGGCGGAAAATAATGAATACACGGTTGTCGATACGGCGACAGATTACGGGATTTCCCTGTATGACCATATCGCGCTGGACGCTTCTGCCGTGAGAGAATATGATATCCTACAGCAATAGGAAAAGGAGAGAGCGCCATGAGGAAAGAAAACGGCAGTATTAACGCTAATTTAACACAGGTTCGGGAAAATATATGCAGAGCATGCAAAAAGGCTGGCCGGGATCCAGGAGAGGTGACGCTGATTGCCGTCAGCAAGACCATGCCTGTCACTGACCTGAAGGAAGCATATGACGCCGGGAGCCGGGAATTCGGCGAAAATAAGGTACAGGAGATTATGGACAAGTATCCCCAGCTGCCTTCCGATATCCGCTGGCATATGATTGGGCATCTGCAGAGGAACAAAGTGAAATATATTGTCGACAAGGCATGCCTGATCCATTCCGTGGATTCCCTGCGCTTAGCAGAGGAAATCAGCGCCCAGGCAGGGAAGAAGCAGGTGGAGGCGGATATCCTTATTGAGGTGAATATCGCCCAGGAAGAGAGCAAATATGGGATTTGCCGCGAGGATGCCATCCAATTGGCAGAGGAGATCGCCAAACTGCCCCATGTCCATGTACAAGGCCTGATGGCAATTGCGCCTTTTGTGGAGAATCCTGAGGATAACCGCAAATATTTTCGCCAAATCCGGCAATTATCTGTTGACATTAGCGAGAAAAAGATTGATAATATAAATATGTCTGTACTCTCTATGGGAATGACAGGTGACTACATGGTGGCGGTTGAAGAAGGGGCGACCATGGTCCGGGTAGGGACAGGTATTTTTGGAAACAGGAATTATCGTTAAGTTAGGGAGGACAATTTTATGGGAATGCTTGATAAGTTTTTGGATATCATGAGACTGACGGCAGATGATGATTATGATGATGAGTACTATGATGATTATGAAGAAGAACCCCCCAAGAAGCATTGGGGCGCCAAGAAATCTTCCCGCGAAGAGGATGATTATGAGGAAGAGGATCCCAAAACTTACGGCGGCGCAAAGCCCAACGCGAAGGTGACTCCCATACGTTCCCACAAGCAGGGCACCAATAATATGAAGGTATGTGTGATTAAGCCGACTTCCGTAGAGGATGCAAGGGAGATTACGGAGACATTGCTGATGGAACGCACAGTCGTCCTGAACGTAGAAGGGCTGGATGTAGATGTTGCCCAGAGAATTATTGATTTTACTTCTGGCTCCTGTTTTTCCATCGGCGGCAGCCTGCAGAAGATTTCCAGCTATATCTTCCTCATTACTCCGCCAAATGTGGATATTTCCGGGGATTCTGCCGCTATTATTGACGCGTTTGATATACCGGCGATGAGAGCAGAGTACTAAGCCATGTCTATGACAAGGGATGAAGAATTGCTGGCCAGGCGTTTTATCGATCTGTCCCGTCAGGCACAGCAGAGAGATACCGTGCTGTTTAGCGAATATCTGAACTTAAACGAACTGAATATATTTCACCAGGGCATTTCGGAACTCTATAGCAGTTTTGAAATGTCCGGCGGGTATGCCTGGAGCGAGCGTCAGATGATAGCATTTATACCTGATGCTTTTTGTTATGCCTGGAATTACCCAATTGCCTGCCTGGAAATTACGCCCGTAAACCAGAAGTTTGCAGAGGAACTGAGCCACCGGGATGTGCTGGGCACGTTGATGGGGCTGGGGATTGAACGGGGCAAATTAGGGGATATCCTGGTGGATGGAGGGAATATCCATGTGTTCTGCCATGAACAGGTTGCCGGGTATCTGCAGGAGCAGGTCAGCCGGATCCGCCATACTACGGTGCAGGCAAGGCAGGTACAGCCGGACGGCCTGCAGCTGGAGCCTAAGGTGGAAATATGCGAAGGCGTTGTAAGCTCAAACCGCCTGGACGGGATTGTCGCCTGCCTGTGCAAGATATCAAGGGGGCAGGCCAGCCAGATGATCCGCAGCGGGAAAGTATTCCTAAACCACCGGGAAGTGGTGCAGGTATCACATGAATGCAAGGAACAGGAGCTGATCTCTGTGCGCTCTGTCGGAAGGTTTCGCTTCTTAGGGTGCGGAGGGGAGACGCGGAAGGGGAGAGTGCGGATACGGTATGAAAAGTATATTTGACATGGCGGCAATGAAATTTAATAAAACAGCGCCGTGGAAATAATATAAGAAAAAGACAGCGCTATGGAAAGGGAAAAGATATGGGAAAAAAGATTTCGGTGTCGTATGAGGGGGCGCCCTGCTATCATATTGAGATCCAGAGGGATTTCTCTCAGCTCCCACAGCGCCTGCAGGAACTGGGATATGGGGCGAATAAAGCCTGCATTATTACGGAAAGCAATGTGGCGCCATTTTATCTGCATGAAATAGAACACCTTCTTGCCCCAGTGTTTTCAGAATGTATCTCCTATGTATTCGAGGCGGGGGAAAGCAGCAAGAATACAGACACGGTGGGGAAGGTGTATGAATGCCTGATCCGGCACTCCTTTGACAGGAAGGATGTGCTGGTTGCGCTGGGAGGCGGGGTAACGGGCGATTTGACAGGCTTTGCGGCGGCAACGTACCTTCGGGGCATTGATTTTATACAGGTGCCGACTACGCTGCTGGCACAGACAGACAGCAGTATCGGTGGTAAGACGGGCGTAGATTTTATGCAGTATAAAAACATGGTGGGGGCTTTTTATATGCCCAAACTGGTCTATATGAATATCTCTACGCTGCAAAGTTTGCCAGGGAGGCAGTTCTCTTCCGGGGCGGCGGAGCTGATCAAGCATGGGTTTATTAAGGATGCCGGACTTTTGGAGACTCTGAAAGAAGATAGCCGGGAGATTATGGCCCAGGAACCTGGCTGCCTGGAGGATGTGATTTATCGGAGCTGCCAAGTG
The DNA here is from genome assembly GCA_910577785.1 of uncultured Lachnospiraceae bacterium. Classification (GTDB taxonomy): domain Bacteria; phylum Bacillota; class Clostridia; order Lachnospirales; family Lachnospiraceae; genus Petralouisia. Next base: position 37,649 of record CAJTNT010000010.1, read on the forward strand.
AAGCGGCATGTGGTGGAAGAAGATCCCAAGGAAAAGGGGGAGCGGGCGCTTCTGAATTTTGGCCATACGATTGGCCATGCCATTGAAAAATTGTCAGGATTTCGCCTCTGCCATGGGGAATGCGTGGCGCTTGGCATGGTGGGCGCCGCCTATATTTCCTATCTGCAGGGGGATTTATCCCAGGAACAGGTAGGAAAATTAGAATCCATACTGGCAGGCTACGGGCTCCCGGTGAAGCTATCCGCATTTGGGCATACGCCAGAAGAGGTGCTGGCCGCCACGAAGCTGGATAAGAAGATGGAATCTGGGAAGATAAAATTTGTGCTGTTAAAAAGGTTTGGGGATGCTTATATTACAAAGGAGCTGACAGATGAAAGGATTCTGGAAGGAATACGGTATTTGTATTAATCGCTGTATATTTTTTGCAGCCAGCGTACTTTTGCTGCTGGGCGTGGATCAGTATACGAAATATCTGGCGTCTGCCTATTTAAAGGGCGGGCATTCCATTGTTTTAATTGAAAATGTGTTCCAGCTCCATTATCTGGAGAACCGAGGAGCTGCCTTTGGCGTGCTGCAGGGGAAGAAGCTTTGGTTTGTGGCCATTACGGTGTTTATGCTGGCGGCAATGCTGCTGGTTTATTTCCGTGCGCCTAAGGGCAGAAGGTTCCGCTGGCTACGGCTTGACCTTGTGCTATTGACGGCAGGAGCCATTGGGAACCTGGTGGACCGCCTGTCATTGGATTATGTGATAGACTTTTTTTATTTTGAATTGATTAATTTTCCTGTCTTTAATGTAGCGGATATCTATGTAAGCATCGGCATGGCCTTGCTGGCGGCGCTTATCCTGTTTTACTATCAGGAGGAAGAGCTGGAAATGCTCTGGCCGTTCCGCAGGAAGAAGAACGCATAAAAATTTATGGAGGCAAAATTGGAGCGAGGAAAGTTGATTTTGGAGGGGATTCAGGAAGCGGGCAGGGAAGAAAATCTTGCAGATCAAATTCAGGAAGCGGCAAAAAAAGAGGAACTCCAGGTAACGCCAGATTGGGCAGGAGGGCGGCTGGATAAGGTTCTGTCTGCTTGGTATGGTGAAGGGCAGTCACGCTCTTTTTTTCAAAAGCTGATTAAAAATGGGCAGGTGCAGGTCAACGGCTGTGTGAAAAAGGCGAATTATAGCGTAAATAAGGGTGATTTTATCCAAGTAGAAATTCCGGCGCCAAAGGAAATAGAGATCCTGCCAGAAAATATCCCACTGGATATCCTCTATGAGGATCTGGATCTGCTGGTGGTGAATAAGCCGAAAGGCATGGTGGTGCATCCCTCCGCCGGGCATAGCTCTGGTACGCTGGTCAATGCCGTGATGTACCATTGCAGGGATAGCCTATCCGGAATCAATGGCACGATAAGGCCTGGGATTGTACATCGGATTGATATGGATACTACAGGGGCGCTGATTGTCTGCAAGAACGACAGCGCCCATTTGCATATTGCGGAACAGATTAAGGCGCATTCTGTAACCAGGCGCTATCTGGGGATTGTGAAAGGGATCGTAAGGGAAGACAGCGGGACGGTAGAAGGTACGATTGGCCGCCATCCTTCCGACCGCAAAAAAATGGCCGCCAATCCGCGTAACGGGAAGCGGGCCGTGACCCACTACCGGGTACTGCAGCGTTTTTCCTCCCACACCTATGTGGAATTTGAGCTGGAAACGGGGCGCACCCACCAAATCCGCGTCCATATGGCAAGCATTGGGCACCCGCTTCTGGGCGATTCTGTCTATGGAAATGGGAAAAGCCCCTGGAAACTACAGGGGCAGACGCTCCATGCGGCAGTCATCGGCTTTGTGCATCCGTCTACGGGGGAGTATGTGGAGGTATCCGCGCCTTTGCCGGAATATTTTGCAGATTTACTGAAGAAGGCTCTGTAATTTTGTGTGGGAGCCTTCTTCAGATGGATTTGCGAATGTTACTGGTCAAGGAGTGAACAGTAATATTTTTTGTGAATTTCGCACATATTTCCTATACATTTCAGATAATTTATACTATAATAGTAATAGAAGCTTGCAGAATTTGTTTAGGGATTTTGCCGTGAGAGTAATGCTGCATGTAAGATTGCAGAGAGAAAGGTGGTATTTTTATGGAGAATTTCGTAATCACAATCGGGAGGGAATTTGGCAGCGGCGGTTTGGACGTGGGCCGCATGCTTTCCAAACAGCTAAATGTGAACTGTTATGACAAGGAATTATTGGCAATGGCAGCCAAGGAAAGCGGGCTTTGCCAGGAGATTTTTGAAAGCCACGATGAGAAGCCTACCAATAGCTTCCTCTATTCCCTGGTTATGGACACTTACTCTGTCAGCGGCTATACCTCAACGCCTTTTATGGAAATGCCATTGAACCATAAGGTCTTCCTGGCACAATTTGAGGCAATCAAGAACCTGGCGAAGAAGGAATCCTGCATTATCGTGGGGCGCTGTGCGGATTATGCCTTAGAGGAGCACCCCAACTGCATCCAGGTGTTCATCCATGCGGAGAAAGAGTTCCGGATCCAGCACATTGTCGAGACTTATGGCCTGACAAAGGAAAAAGCGGCTGATATGATCCAGAAGACGGATAAGAAGCGGGCAAATTATTATAATTACTACTCCAACAAAAAATGGGGGGATTCCAGGAGCTACCACCTTACGCTGGACAGCAGCGTGCTGGGGTTTGACGGGTGCTGCAAGATGATCTTGGAACACATGGAGATTGTGGAAGCCAAAAAGAAGGAACATGTAAGTTAGCGCATCATAGTGCATCGGCTTCTTTTGTTTCATGGAAGATACTCCCAGAGTATTTTCCGGCCAGCTTACGGCGGTCATCATCCATGGCCGTGTAATGCTGGCGCGTAGTCTCTACGCTTTTATGGCCCAGCGCGTCGGCGACCAGGTAGATATCCCCCGTTTCTCGGTATAGGTTCGTGCCGTAGGTGCTGCGCAGCTTATGGGGCGTGATTTTTTTGCTGATATTGGCGGCTCCTGTATATTTTTTGACCAGCTTTTCCACAGACCTTGTGGTGAGGCGGCTGTGCTTGAGGGAGAGGAACAGTGCAGTTTCATGTTCAGGGAGGACTTTTTTGGCTAATAGGGGGCGCTCCAGTTCCAGGTAGTCGAAGAGCGCGCCGGCAACTTCGTCCCCAAAATACACGGTGGATTCATTCCCGCCTTTGCGGACAACGCGCAGGCCGTTGTTTTTAAAGCTTATATCTAATAGGTCTAAACCAACGCATTCCGATACCCGGATGCCTGTGCCTAACAGCAGCATTAGAATGGCCGTATCGCGGTACCGGGTTTTCTGGTGGGAGGCAAGCTGGCGTTCTGTCAGAGAGCTGCCATTTTCGGCGGCAGAGATCAATTCTGCCACTTCATCCCTGTCTAAATGGATGATATTTTCTTTGTGTTTTTTTGGCGTCTCAATCATGGAAGGGGCGTTTGTCTTAATCAATTCCTTTTTGAAATAATAATTGTACATCGTCCGGATGGAGGAAAGCTTGCGTGATTTCCCCTTTTCGCCATTGGTAATGGGGCGCCCGCCTTTTTTCTCATAATAGGAGAGATATGCCAAGTATTCTTCGATATCCATGGGGGTCATCTCATCCAGGACAGAGATTGGGATATCCTGCATGGGCATGTTGGCGTAGACAGGGTTGCCCTGTTGGATAAAGCCAAAGAAAAGGCGCAGGTCATACCCGTAGGAAAGCCGGGTGCGCGAGGAAGTGTTCCTGGTATCCAGGTAACGGAAAAAAATGGCGCAGAATTTGGGCAGTTCCTTGAGCAGAGCCTGCAGCTTCCGATTGTTTTCCAAGTTAATTTGTTCTACATAATCCATAATGCGTCCCTTTCTGATTCCATCTTATCTATAATCATACACTAGTTTCCGATTTTATGCATCAGTTCGCAAAATCATCATTTCGCGAACTGATGCATCCCACATCCCCACAGGAGGCTGCGGCTATCCACAGAGTTCTGCGGAATCCAGCACAATGGTAAATGGCCCGTCATTTACCAAAGAGATTTCCATCTCAGCGCCGAAGGAGCCTGTCGCTACTCTCCCGGCCTGTGGAAAATGTTCTTTGCAGGCGGAAATAATGTATTCATACAGCTCCTCCGCCAGATCAGGGCTGCCTGCCTTGGTAAAAGACGGGCGGTTGCCTTTCCTGCAGTCTGCATATAAGGTGAACTGCGACACCAGCAGCAAGGAACCGCAAACATCGGACAAAGACAGGTTGGTCTTCCCCTCCCCATCTTCGAAAATGCGCAGGCCAACCATCTTGCGCACAAGCCTGTCCGCAATCTCGCGGGTATCTTCCTGGCCGACGCCAATCAGCACTAGGAAGCCTTTGCCGATCGCTCCGATTGTCTGCTGTTCTACGGATACGGATGCGCGGGTGACGCGCTGGATTACAAATCTCATAATGGATACCTGTTCTTTCTGTTTCTTTTTTTTGTAATTATAACATATGTTTTCCAGTCCATTCGATTTCGCTGGGGACTTTTATACTTTTCTTATTATACCCTTATTTTGGCAAAAAAACAAGGGTATAATTTACGAACAAATTTTCGGAAATTATGTTTGATTTTTCCCGGAAATATGGTATGATAGATATAAGGGCACGGTTACCAAAATTCGATTGATTCAGGAGGTATGAAATATGGCATATGGAAAAATCAGTGATAAGCAACGGGAAATATTGGAGTTTATCAAGAGCGAGATCCTGCACCGCGGCTATCCGCCAGCTGTGCGGGACATCTGTGAGGCTGTCCATCTGAAGTCGACTTCTTCTGTTCACTCCCATCTGGAGACGCTGGAGAAGAATGGCTACATACGCAGAGATCCAACGAAGCCCAGGGCAATTGAGATTATGGACGATACCTTCAACCTGCTCCGGCGCGAGGTCGTGAATGTTCCAGTCTTAGGCCGGGTGGCAGCTGGCGAGCCGCTGTTCGCGCAGGAGAATATTGAGTCTTACTTCCCTATCCCGGCAGAGTACATGCCGAACCAGGAGGCATTTATCCTGCAGGTTAAGGGCGACAGCATGGTCAATGCAGGGATTCTTGATGGGGACCATATTATGGTTAAGAGCCAGCCCACAGCAGACAACGGCGATGTGGTAGTGGCGCTGATTGACGATTCTGCCACTGTGAAGACGTTTTATAAGGAAACGAACTGCTACCGCCTGCAGCCGGAAAACGATACGATGGATCCGATCATTGTGAAGGACTGCACGATTTTAGGGAAGGTGTTCGGAGTTATGCGGATTTTTAAGTAAGCTGCGTATGTAAGTGATTGGCATATGTTTATGCCTTCTTTCGATCTCCCTATTTTTTATGGGGTAGTTTTCGTTGGAAATGATTTTCAGGCGAAGAAGCGGCAGGCAGCAGGGGCGTTTTCCGCTCCTTGCTGCCTGCTGGATATGTCTTTAGACACAAAAATCAAACTTCCCAAAGCTTACAGTTCACTTACTTCCACCGATTTGCCATCCGTCCAGATGCGCTCTAAATCGTAGAACAGGCGGTCTTCCTTGGAAAAGATATGGACAATAATATCCCTGTAATCCATCAGGATCCAGCTGGAATTGCGGTTTCCTTCCACCTGTTTTGCCTCATGCCCGCGCTTGCCCAGCTCCTCTCCCACTGCATCGATCAGGGCCTGGATTTGGTTGGAATTCGTTGCGCTTGCAATGATAAAATAATCCGCTAAGGTAGAAACCTCACTGATGTCTATCACACGGATGTCTTCTGCCTTTTTGTCGCTTAAAGCATGGCAGGCAATTTTTGCCATTTCACGGGATTGATCCATTCTGCGTTCTCCTTTCTAACTGTGTTTCTTCTATATAATAATTATATCCGTTTACCTATCTCTCATCAAATGTCAGCCTACTGAAAACTTCTTAAAATACTTATACGTCTTCATCGTCATCGGATCCAGTTCCCCGCCCCGCTCGTTCAGGTAATCCAGAGTATCAGAGAGGATTTTCATCATGGCCTTGTCCAAATCTTCAAAGGCCAGCCTCCGCACTTCTGCCAGATCTGGGGCTTTGTCGCGGTTTGGCTCAATGTAGTCTGCGATATAGAGAATCTTGTCCAGCAGATTCATCCCTGGCTCTCCCGTGGTATGCACCTGGATGGCATGCAGCACTTCCTTGTCCTTGACGCCATAGCGTTTTTTGGCAAAATATGCCCCCAGCTTTGCATGGAGCAGGAAGGGGTTCCGCTCTTCCGAGAGGGAAACGTGGATTTTGTGCTTCTTGCAGAGTTTCAGCTTCTCGCGGTTGGGGACACATTTGGCACAGTCATGCAGAAGTCCCGCATACAGCGCCTGTTCCATATCCGCGCCGTGCCTCATAGCCAGCGAGGCAGCTGTATACATCACGCCCATCGTATGAGTATAGCGTTCCTTATCCAATGCTTTTTTCAGTTTCTTCTCAATTTCCAGACGGTTCATCTCCCAATGCGCCTCCTTCATATAAATGGTGCGCCTGGATATAAGCCCCTACCTCCCGCGGAACTAGATACCGTATGCTCCTGCCGTGCCGTACACGGCTGCGGATATCCTGGGAAGAGACTTCCAGGCTCGGTGTATCCAACGGGAAAAATTTTCCTGGATACTTTTGGTTCAGGGCATCAATCTGTTGGAAAAATTCCTCCTGCCGCCCATGCCTGCGGAAAGCGGCCAATATGCTGCAGTGCTGCAGGATGGCTTCCGGCTTCCGCCAGGATTCAAAATCAAACAGGGAATCCGCCCCTAAGATAAAATACAGATCTGTGCTGGGATCCTCTTTTTTATATGCCTCCAGGGTCGCATAGGTATAGCTGATTTCCGGCGACTCTGTTTCTCTTCGGTCCAGTATAAAAAATGGATTATCCGCAATTGCCAGGGAAACCATCTCACAGCGGCGGGAAGCCGGCATCGTCTCCCGCTTATGGGGCGGGCGCCCAGAGGGAAGGAACCATACTTTCTGTAGCCCAAACTGCTCCCTGGCGCTTTCGGCAATCACCAGATGCCCATTGTGGATAGGGTTGAATGTCCCTCCCATAATGCCAATCTTTTTCATTTCCATAAACGTAACTTCTTTCATAGGTATCATCTTATTTAAGCGGGTTCCTATTTGGGAAGCTGGATCTTAGGGTTCTTCTTGGAGGGCCGGTACAGCACAAACTTCTTGCCCACGACAGAGACAACCTTGGAGTGGGTTCGCTCCGATACGATATCTGCCATCTGATAAGGATCGTCAAAGCAATTTTTGAGTACAGCTACCTTGACCAATTCCCTTTTTTCCAGGGCTTCATCCACAGACTTAGTGATTTCAGGTGTAAGGCTTGCCTTCCCGACATGGATGATTGCCTCCAGGTCGTTGGAAAGCCCCCTTAAATAAGCGCGTTGCTTGCTCGTAATATTGTCCATAAATAGAATCCTTTCCGTAACTGTTCCGCTGGCCCTGCACATTTGTCCTGCTGAACAGCTGCATTTTGTAACTGCATAAATTAATATTTCAATAGGTAACAATAAAAATGCCATTCCTTTTCCTAAGATAAAAAATCCCATGTTATAAGGAAATTATTTATAATAATCAAACACCAGCCCATACATGCGCACCGTGTCCCCTTCCGAAACCCCAGCCTTTTCCAGTGCTTCTAAGATGCCCTGCTCGCGGAGGAATTTTTGGAAGAAGAGGAATCCTTTCTCAGAGTCAATGTTGGTATAACCAAGCATTTTCTCAATCTTAGGCCCTTCCACCACATACTCGTCTTCCTGTGGGTCATATTCCACCGTAAAGGCTTCCTCCCGCTGGAGGGTATCCTCTGGGAAAAACTCCTGTTCATACACAATAGGGGTATGATCCATCTGTGACAGCAGGCCATGGACAGCATACAGAAGCTCCTTCATCCCTTGGCCGCTCACGGCAGAAATCGGATAAACGGGGATGCCCTTGGCTTCAAATTCCTGCCGGATAGCAGGAAGCGCGCTCTCCGCTTCGTCATAAATGGCATCTATCTTATTCGCAGCAATCACCTGCGGCTTTTTCAGCAGATCTGGGTTATAGTTCTCCAATTCCCGGTTAATAGCATAAATATCGGCAATCGGATCCCTTCCCTCCACAGAAGCGGCGTCCACCATATGGATCATGACTTTGGTGCGCTCAATATGCTTGAGGAATGCATGCCCCAGCCCAACACCCTCGGATGCGCCCTCAATCAGCCCAGGGATGTCGGCGATGACAAACCCATTGCCGTCCCCCAGATCCACTACCCCCAGGTTCGGGTTCAATGTGGTGAAATGGTAATTGGCAATCTTAGGCCGGGCATTGGTTACCCTGGAAAGGAGGGTAGACTTGCCCACGTTGGGGAACCCTACCAGCCCTACGTCCGCAATCACTTTTAGTTCCAGGTATACCTCCAGCTCAATGCCCGGCTTGCCTGGCTGGGCATATTTCGGCACCTGCATGGTGGAGGTGGCATAATGCTGGTTCCCCAGGCCGCCCCTGCCGCCGGGGAGGATGACCTGCCTCTTATTGTCCCCGGACATGTCGGCAATGATTTTCATGGTCTGGGCATCACGGATAATCGTCCCTGCCGGCACCTTGACCACGAGATCCTGGCCGCTCTTGCCATGGCAGTTGCGCTTTTCGCCCGGCGCCCCGTTTTCGGCGGCGTACTTGCGCCGGTGGCGGAAGTCTACCAGAGTATTCAGGCCTTCGTCAACCTCGAAGATTAAGTCTCCTCCCTTGCCGCCGTCCCCGCCGTCGGGGCCGCCGTTTGCCACATATTTTTCACGGCGGAAGGATACGTGGCCGTCACCGCCATTTCCTGATTTTATGATAATTTTCGCGTTGTCTGAAAACATATGCTGTCTTGTCCTCCTAACTCCGGCCAGAATGGCTTATTCCATCCAAATTATTATGTCCCCTTTTCGGGACAGGTCTGCGTGTGTATCCTCCCAGGAGGTTTTCATCCCAGATGAAAAATAGACCCGGCTATACAGTCGGGTCTATTTGTCGTATTATTCGTTGCTTGCAACCGGATATACGGAAGCCTGTTTGCGGTTCCTGCCCTTGCGCTCGAAACGCAGGATGCCGTCTTCTTTGGCGAACAGTGTGTCATCGCCGCCTCTTCCAACGTTGATGCCCGGATGGATCTTCGTCCCACGCTGCCTGTATAAAATATTGCCAGCCTTTACAAACTGCCCGTCAGCTCTCTTGGCGCCCAGCCTCTTGGACTCGGAATCCCTGCCGTTCTTGGTAGAGCCGACCCCTTTTTTGTGGGCAAAAAATTGAAGGTTCATATTCAACATGCCTTACACCTCCTCAAACTTAAGTGTCATATAATCAGTTCCATAGTTATCCTGTATTCCCTGTAAACCTAATGCCAGCGAACGGATCAGCAAGAGAGATTCCTGGGAATAGCCCTCCCGCAGGGAAAAATCAATCAGGCCGCTTTCCTGGTCTGCCACAAGATCGAACGGGTCGCCTACCAGGCGTTCAATTGAATTGATGGTATTGATGACCAGTACGGAAATGGCGGCGCATACAATATCTTCCCCGGCATCCGCATACCCTGCATGTCCCATGCAGCGGAATGCGCAGCACTCCTGCCCGCGGCTTCTGTAAATCGTTATATGGGTCATAACATTTCCTGCTGGTTAGCTGTTAATTTTCTCAATCTTAACCTTGGTGAACTGTTGCCTATGCCCATTCTTCTTGTGGTAGCCAGTCTTCCTCTTGTACTTATACACGATAACCTTGCGCAGCTTGCCATTCTCCACTACAGTGCCTTCTACGGTTGCGCTTGCTGCGTCTGTCCCTGCCTTCAGGGATCCGTCGCTTACGGCTAACACATCGTCAAATGTGACTTTCTCGCCGGCATCCAGGCCAAGCTTTTCAATGGTAATGATATCGCCTTCGGATACTTTGTACTGTTTACCACCTGTTGCTATAATTGCGTACATATTGCACCTCCTATTTATCATTACTCGCCAGTTTTGGTGCTGCCCTTTGGCAGTCTTTGGAAACCTCACTGTGCGGCATACTCATATAGGATAGCATAAAAACGGGCAGACGTCAATTATTTTTTCAATTTATTTTACTCTCCCACTTGTGAAAAGTAATGGCGGCATGGTTGACAAATGGCGGTTTTAGGAACATAATGAAATTTGCTATGAATACGTGACGGATATATTTCTGCATAGAACACTCATAAGAGGGAAGATTGGAGGGAATGCATATGGGAGATGGCAGCAAGTATAAGAAATACAGCAAATTTTTAAGCCTGGTTCTCCGCCATAAGCCTGAGGCGGCAGGGATAAGCCTGGATGCGCACGGATGGGCACAAGTCGGGGATCTGCTCGTTGGGATACAGGGGACGGGCAGGCAGATGGACATGGCAGTTTTGGAAGAGATTGTGGCAACGGATGAAAAACAGCGTTACAGCTTTAACCAGGATAAAACGAAAATACGCGCCAACCAGGGGCATAGCCTTTCCGTAGATTTGGGGTTTAGGGAGCAGGAGCCGCCGGAGTTCCTTTATCATGGCACGGCCAGCCGATTTGTGGGGTCTATCCTGGCAGAAGGCCTAAAGCCTATGGGAAGGCAATATGTCCATCTGTCGAAGGATGCAGAAACGGCTGTCAAAGTAGGGGAACGCCATGGGAAACCTGCTGTGCTGTTGGTACACAGTAGGACGATGCGCCAGGCTGGAATCCCGTTTTACCTTTCGGAAAATGGCATATGGCTTACAGAAAAGGTGCTGGCGGAATATCTGGAATTAATAACTGTTTTTCAAAAGGGAGGATTTTAATGAACAAGAAAGATATTTTAGAACTGAAGCGCCGCCTCAAAAAAGAGACATGTACGTTTACCCGTCTGTGCGGGTGCTATGTGGACGGCGAGCGCAACCGCGTACTAAAGCTTGGGGAAACGTTCCTTAACATTGAGGATGAGGCATTCTATAAATATCTGGAGATTGCCAAGAAAGTACTTTCTGGTACTTTGGGGAACAACCTCCTGGAGCTGGAATTTCCCTTGGAGGAAGAGGCTGTCGGAGGAAGGCAGCAGTTCCTGAATGCCTTAAGGAAGAGCGCCTTAAAGAGCGATGAGCTGCTGGAGCGGTTCTATGACCTTATAATTGAGAACTTTGAGTTTTCTGGCAACTATTTAATCCTTCTCTTCCATGATGCTTATGACATCATCAAAAAGACCAGCGACAACCTGGCGCTTGATGAGTCGGAGGAGGTCTATGAGTACCTGCTCTGTGCCATCTGCCCGGTGGCCTTAAGCAAGCCTGGCTTAGGCTATCTGGCAGAGAAAAATTGCTTTGGCGCCAGAATCCGTGATTGGGTCGTGGGTATGCCGGAAAGCGGCTTTGTATTCCCGGCCTTTACAGACCGCAGCGCGGATATCCATAGCGTTATGACATACCATAAGAATCCGCGGGTGCCGCATGCGGAATTGATGGAGGGCGCGCTGGGCTGTGCGGCAAAACGGACGGCCACGGAACAGAAACAGGCGCTGGAAGCCATTGTGAAGCGGGCGGTCGGCGGTGACGATGAGGTTTCTCGGGAAGTGTTCTATGAAATCCAGCAGGGGCTCTCTGAACTGGCAGAAAGCCAGATGGGGGAAGCGGATATGCAGCAGGAGCCGATACGTCTCACTTCCCAGGATATTGGGGGGATTATGGCAGAGACAGCGGTGCCAGAATCAGCCGCTTCGATGATTGAAGAATCCTATGAGGAAGAATTTCAGGACGAAGCGCCGATCCTGGATTACCTGATTGACGCAAAAGCCGTGGAGGCAGGGAGCAGGCGCCGCCAGGAACGGGAACTGGTGAAGAAAGTCGCCGTCCTGGAGAAGGAGCTGGCAGATAGCCGTAGGGCTTCCAGGATGCAGGAAGAGGGAAATGAGGCAGAAGGGATAATTGGAAACGAAGATGGCGCAGAAAACGAAGACAATGCGGGAAACGGCGCTAGTGCAGAAGACGAAACAGGCGGCGCTAAGACCTATGACGTTATCCTCCGTGTCAAGCCGGAGAAGGCTTCCCAGATAACCTCACAGGTGATTGGCGGCAGGAAATGTCTGGTAATCCCACTGGACGAAAATGAGCATGCTGCGATTAATGGCGTAAACACGACTGTCTAAAGAAAAGAAACGAATACATATGGAGCCAATTCGATTTGATAATGTTCTCATTCACAGAAACATACATACCAGGGGAATCGTCAGGATGGAGGCCAGGGTGCTGAGTACAATCCCATTTGTGCAGGCGGCCTCGTCTGCCCCGCATTCTTTTGCAATCAGCGTGACAATATTCCCTACGGGCATGGCAAGCTGTAAGGCAAATACGCCAAATATCACCGGGTCTGCCTGCAGGGGGCGTAACAGGATAATGGCGGCGATGGGGAGCGCCAGCATCTTGACGGCCGTAAATCCATAGATGCGCCCATCCGTAAAGATAGGCTTTAAATCGGATTTGGCAATGGACATGCCAATCAGCAGCATGGAAAGCGGGATGGTGGCATTTCCCATATAGCCGCAGAAGCTTATGATCGGCGCCGGCATCTGCAGGCGGGACAGGAAAATCACAACGGCGAGCAATGAGAAAATGACGCCAGGATTTACCATACGTTTCCATTGCCCCCTTCCGCCGTTCCCATGCGCTGTATTCCCTGCGTCCTCTGCGGCTTTCTTGGCCAGGAACAGCCCATAGGTGTACAGCAGCAGGTTATATCCCAGCATATAAAAGACAATATAAATCATGCATTCCGAACCATAAATGCTAGTAATGACGGGGATGCCCATAAACCCCACGTTCGGGAAAATGGCCATCAGGCGGTAGAGTCTGCGCTGCGCCATGGGCGGGCGTAAGGCCCAGACAAGCACAAAGCTGACCGCCGTAAGCAAAAGGTAAAAAAACGCCACAAACCCCAGGTTTTCAAGCAGCAGGGACGCATCCCCGCCGGAATCCTTGCCGATGACCCCGTTGACGACTAGGATAGGGTTTAGGATATTTACTACGACCTTTGATAACCTCTGGTAGGCATTTTCATCAAACCATTCTATTTTCCAGATAACATATCCTGTTACCATCATTGCAAAAAGCATCAGCATCTGCTGTAATATCACCTGTATCTCCACGCTTCTATCCCTCCCTTTATAGGAAATTCCGTGTCAAACTCTTTTCCTCCCTCACAGGTGCTTCACCTGCTCTGCCAAAGGCTTTTTTATCTTTTTGCGGGTAATCTCCACCAGGTTCAGCCGGGTCATGCCTACGACCTGGACGGGGACGCTGTCCGTGCGGACGGCATTGCGCAGCGCCTGCATCAGCATTTCCTGGTAGGAACCGGACTTCATGTCAATAAAGTCTACAATGATAATTCCCGATAGGTTACGCAGCCGCAGCTGGTGGGCGATTTCTTGGGCAGCTTCCAGGTTAATCTTAAGGTGATGCTCTTCTGCCTGCTTCTTTGCCACGCTTTTCCCCGAATTTACGTCAATTACCGTCAAAGCTTCTGTCGGCTGGATGACCAGGTATCCGCCCGACTTCATCCAGACCCTTTCCTGGAGCGCTTCCTGGATTCTCCGTTCTAGACTATAAAGGCTGCTTAAGCTCAGCATAGGATCTTCATAGAGGGAAAGCTTTTCCAGATCTTCTGGCTGGCATTCCGCCAGGTATTCCCGCATCTCCTCAAACAGCTGCCTGTCGTCGGTAAGGATCCCTTCCAGCAGTTCCTGGTTTATATTCCGCAGGGCATGGAGGTATTCCGGGAGGCTTGCCTTTAAGCAGCTGAACACGGTGCGGTGCGGGGCTTTCTCCTTGAGGGAGAGGTATTCCTGCCGAAGCTGCCGGTACTCTGCCAGGATTTCCTCTGTAGAAGCGGAGGCTGCGCTCGTACGGACAATAAGGCCAAATTCCCCGCCTGCCTCAAAAGGGATCGCTTCCCGAAGCCGTTGCCGCTCTTCGGCGTCCAGCTTCCTGGAAATGCCAAATGTTCGGTTCTCACTGGTAATGACCAGATATTTCCCTGTCAGGTTCAGGTTCGTGCTGACTTTCGGCGGCTTGGACTTGCTGCTCTCCTGCACCACCTGCACTACCACCTCGTCCCCCTGCACCATCCTGGGGCTATTGATTTTCTTTGTATACAGCGGCTCCTTTACGTCTTCCAGGCTGTAGTAGCAGGGCTTTTTTGGTGCAATCTCAATAAATGCCGCATTCAGGTTCTTGACGATATTTTTGACCCGCCCTACGTATATATTGCCCAGGATACTCTCCTTTCCCACTGCCTCCAGGCTGATTTCCAGTAATTTCTTATCCTCGAATAAGGCGGCCGCAATGCATGGGCTGCCGTTTTTTTCTATTTTTGTGACTAATAATTTATTTCCCATCGTTTCTTTGCTTATGTTCCTTTCCGACTGCGCATGATGCTGTCCGCTTGAAGCGCTATCATAAAGTTGTAATAAGGGCGCCATCTTGCCGTTGTTCCAATGCCAGTTCCATCAGTCGGTCTGTCTGATCAGCCATAAACAGCGGAATGTTCAAAACATCATTGTCCATCTTCAAATTGTCCAGTGAAAACCGCACACGGAGCTTGACTTGATTCGGGAATAGCTCCTTGAATTTCTTTAGGCTCTTGCTGGTGGTGTTGGCCTCAGACTTGACCTCTACAGGGAAAATATCATTCTCCCGCTGAATAAGGAAATCTACCTCATAAGGCGGATTATTCTGGCTCCAGTACCGGGGAACCACTTCAAATTGCGTGAGTAAGGCCTGTAGCACAAAATTCTCAGTCAGTGCGCCTTTAAACTCGGTGAACAGACGGCTGCCCTCTCCGAAGGCCGTAGGCGCCAGATGAGCCAGGCGGCGGAGCAGCCCCACATCCACCAGATAGATCTTAAATGCAGACAGGTCATCATAGGCAGCTACTGGCAAGCCAGGAGCTGCGCTGCGGTAGATTTTATGCACCAGCCTGGCATCTACCAGCCACTGCAGGGCGTCCTCATATTCCCGGGCCCGCGCCCCCTCTTTCACCACCTTGTAGAGGAATTTTTTATTCTCCCTTGCCAGTTGGGACGGTATGGACTTCCAAATCATCGAGATCTTCGGGAACTCGCTCCTATTGGGGTGCTTGGCAAAATCACGCTCATAAGAGCCGATAATACCAGACAAGGCTTCCTGCATGGCAGAAACGTCCCGTGCTTCCGTCCACAGGAGCACGGGTTCCGGCATACCACCTGTAACATAGTACATTTTCAATTTCTCATAGAGCGGATGGAAAAAGGCATCCGGAATCGGTTCAATGGTATCCACACTCTCCAGATACTTGGCCAGATTTTCATCGCCGTTGGCGAGCAGAAATTCCATGAAGGTCATAGGATCGATCTGCATAAAGTTGACTTTTCCCACTGGAAAAGACGATGGCTTCACCAAGGCAATCCCCAGCAAAGAACCCGCACAGGCAATGTGATACTGTGGGGCATTCTCACAGAAATACTTCATGGAATTAATAACCTTGGGGCAGTCCTGTACCTCGTCAAAGACAATGAGTGTCTTTTCTGGTACAATCTTCTGGCCACTGGCCAGCATTAGGTTCTGCAGAATACGTCCTATGTCTTTGGTTGTCTCAAAAAACTGCTTATATTCCTCGTTTTCATCAAAGTTAAAGTAGGCCGTATTTTCATAATAACGCCTGCCGAATTCTTTGAGAACCCAGGTCTTGCCTACCTGACGCACACCCTTTAAGATGAGCGGCTTGCGGTAAGGGGATTTTTTCCAATCCAGCAGCCTATTCAAAATGAATCGTTCCATACATACACTCCTTCACATTATTATTGGAGTTTTTGTGTCCCATGAACACATTCTTATTATATTCTTAAGGTATGGAAAATACAAGCCCTGCACAAAATTATTTTTGTTTTATGGGCAACGTCCATTTGCCCTGGTGGCTTATCATTATTTTCTGTTTTTCGATATACATAACAGCAAGGCAAATTGAACGGAAATCTGTTAAAAAAATTCTGCATATCTTGTGATATTTTCCATCCCTCATTCGTTTTCTTACTATAAGGAAGGAGGTGCAGAGTTATGAAAAACACGGAGGAATCCAGGGTCTTGGAATGCTACCAGGCGTATAAGGATACCGTCTTCAAGCTGGCCTATTCCTACTGTAAGGATAAGAGCCAGGCCGAAGATGCATTCCAGGAGGTATTTTACAAATTTATGAGACGAAGCCCTCAGTTCAAGGATCGGGAACATGAGAAAGCCTGGTTTATCCGCACGACCATCAACGTCTGTAAGGACATCCTGAAGTCCAAATGGAGACGTTCTGTGGTGCAGTTGGAGGAATGGGACAGCGACCGCGCATTTTGGCAAAACCCGGGTGATATGATTGAAGAACTGCGTGAGGCCATCCTGTCCCTGCCAGAAAAATACCGTGTACCCATACATCTGTATTACTATGAGGAGTATTCCGTGCGCGAGATTGCGCACATCCTGCACCACAGCGAAACCGCCGTGCAGACACAGCTGCAGCGCGGAAGGGAAAAGCTGAAACAGACAATGGAAAGGAGTGGATCATATGAAGCTGAATCACGATATTTACAAGGAAGCCATGGAGAATGTTAGGATTTCCGATGAGACAGGCCGGGAACTGCTAAAACTTGCCGCCCAGAAAAATGCGCTTCAGAAAAAGCGCTTCCGTACCCAGATGGCAGCAGCCATTGCCGCCATCCTGGCCATTAGCCTGGGCGTAAATGGCATCTGCTATGCGCAGACAGGGAAGAATGTATGGGAAATGTTTACTTCCTTGTACGAGAATATGGGCGTGACTTCCGATTCTGAGACCTTCTCTGCCATTGCCGAAGGCGCAAAGAAATCAGGGGAGTCCATTACCTGCAATAACCTGAAGTTCACGCTGGAGTATTATTTTTATGACAGAAAGAACGGTGAAGTCTATTGCGCATTGCGCACGGATTCCCTGGATGGGACGCCGTTGGATATGGAACAGGTGAACCAGCGTTATAGGGCTAACATCAGGGAAGGCGCAAGCGGAACTGGCAACGGGGATGCCCCCATTTACAATGAAGCGCAGACTTCTGCCATGGTTTACTACCATTATATGGTAAATGCGGAGGATATCAATGGCTATCCCCAAAAACTGCATTTTTATATTGTTCATGTTATGGGTGATGATTCGCAGGAATGGGTGACGGGCGCCACGTACAAAACAGAAGATTTAGGCAATATCGTTATGACGCCCACCGGCCAGCTGAAGGCAAGGTATGCGGACTGCTCTTCCCTGGAATACTGCGATGCAAAGGCCCGCATTACGAGCGGGGGGCTTGTCCTGTATTTCAACGAGGAAATTTGGGATGACGAAGCGTTTGGTACAGATGCCTTTTTTCCATTTTTTGAAATTATAATGGAGGATGGGGTTACTTACCGTGTTGGCAGCCTTACTGCCTGTAAGTTCCAGAAAACTCCTCTTTATGATGCAGAGGGGAATCTTTTGAACCGTGAAGACTTTACACCGGAAGTAGCAAAATTAGTGGAAGAGTTTCAGCAGCTTCCCTCAAGAGCGGAACAGGAATTGCCAGAAAATGTATACAACATTGCAGCGGGATATTATGGATCCGGCGGCAATGCCCCAGAAAGGTACTGTGCCTATAGCGCAATATTCTGCAAGTATTTTATTGACGTGGATGATATTGCGGAAGTCCATGTGAATGGAGTGAAAGTGCCGTTAGAATAGTCCGATTTTGTTAGAATGATCGCTTCATGATATCTTAAAAAGCCTAACATACAGCGATATTTTCAGCTTATGTTAGGCTTTTTCAGCTTTCTCTTGCAGAGCCGTACATAATAAACGAATATCCTACCTTGTTACATAGGGGATTTCTGCCAAGGGAAACCATTCAGGGAACGGTTTTCCTTCTTTGGCATAAGACGCTTTCATCCTTTCTATATATTCTTGGTATTCTGTACGCGCCTGCTCCCCTTTTACGGGAACTTCATCCGCTTTGGCATAAACCTCCAGGCGGTGTATCTGGAACAGGAATGGGTCATAGCTTACGCCGCAGAAATTACAGAAAGCCTCCAGCACCAGCTCTGGCTTTAAATTATTGCTGCTCCCAGTGCAGAGCCTTAAAAACAGCCTGCCGCCAGATTCTTGTGATGCTGGTTCTTGTAATGCTTCCATTTTATAGATGAGGCCCTTTAAATCTATTTCTATACTGCTTTTTTTGCTCTTTTTTGTGACAAGGATTTCCCCCTGCCTCTCAAAAAATGCCTGAACTTTCTCTTGAAGTATTTTAGAATCCCCAAAAATGGAAGCCATCCCATCGCCAGCTTGTTGTTCCTCTGCATATTCTGGCTTTACATAGACCAGGTAATCCGCCGCTGCTACCAAAGACATCGAAGGCTTCCCCATATCCGGGACTTTCTGATAGCCCAAAATAGAAATCCCTTCCACCATGGCCTGGTTCAGACGATGGATCTCTTCTTGGCCAAAATCAGCGGAATTTACGCTAATGTCCAAATATTCCCCATCGCTGGTTAGCCCAACCCCTAATGGTGCGGCAAAGGACATAATCTGATGTGGGCTGAATCCTTCCGAATAAGCAATATCTATGCCCGCCCGCCGGATTGCTTTTTGGAAAAAGCGCATCACATCCAAATGCCCGATAAATTTCATAGCCCCATATTTCTGGAATTTAATTCTTATATTCAACGCAATGCCCTCCTTTTTCCTCCGCGTTTCGAATGGCAATACCTACTTGTGATCCCTAACATCCCCTTATCCACCATAGCAGACACCCCCTTGAAACTGTGCCGCTCCGCACCCGCTGCATTGCTGCCTGCAGTTGGGGGTTACTTCCCCTCTCTGGGCACGCTCCCACTCTTTCTTTAGGAAGGACTTGGACACGCCGCAGTCAATAAAGTCCCAGGGCAAAATCTCATCCGTGCTTCGGGTGCGCAGGTTGTAGAAATCAATGGATACGCCGCATTCCTGGAAGGCTTCCATCCAAAGCTCATTGTGGAAGGATTCACTCCAGGAATCAAACAGGCAGCCCTTTTCATAGGCCTTGGCCAGGACTGGCCCGATCCGGCGGTCGCCCCGTGCCAGCACGCCTTCCAGAACAGTCACGTCAGCCTCATGCCAGTTGTATTTTAAGCTCTTGCGGTTCAACTGCGCCTTCATTTCCTCATTGACAATCCTTGCCCTGGCCAGGTACTCGTCCCGATCGTACATTGGCGCCCACTGGAAGGGCGTAAAGGGCTTCGGCACGAAAAACGACGTGCTGATGGTAACCTGGCATTTGCCCTTGCGCTGCTCCTTGGGGATTTCGTAATACCGGCGGGCAATTTTCTCTGCCAGGCGCGGGATTTCCC
This sequence comes from uncultured Lachnospiraceae bacterium, assembly GCA_910577785.1. Lineage (GTDB taxonomy): Bacteria > Bacillota > Clostridia > Lachnospirales > Lachnospiraceae > Petralouisia. The sequence goes on from CAJTNT010000010.1 coordinate 57,059, forward strand.
GCTGGTCTTCTTCTGTCTCCGTAGGAAGCCCCAGCATAAAGTATAGCTTTACCTTCTGCCATCCGCCCTCAAAGGCCAGCCCGGCGCCCTCTAAGATGACTTCTTCCGTCAGGCCTTTGTTAATGACGTCCCGCAGCCGCTGGGAGCCTGCCTCTGGCGCGAAAGTCAGGCTGCTCTTGCGCACGTCCTGCACCTTGCCCATCACATCCAGGGAAAATGCGTCAATTCGCAGGGAGGGCAGCGAGATATTCACGCCCTTCTCCTTGAAGCCCATCAGGAAATCAATGAGTTCCGAAAGCTGGCTGTAATCACTGGAGCTTAGGGAGCTTAAGGAAATTTCTTCATGTCCGGAAGCGCGCAGCATCTCACTGGCGCATTCCTTGAGCATTTCTACATCCCGCTCGCGGGTTGGGCGGTAAATCATGCCTGCCTGGCAGAAACGGCACCCACGGATGCAGCCGCGCTGGATTTCTAATACGGCACGGTCCTGGGTAACTTTCAGGAACGGAACCAGGGGCTTGCGGGGATAAGGCGTATGCGTTATGTCCATTTCCACTTCCTTCTTCACCGTGGGCGGTACGTCTTCATATTTGGGCGTGAAGGAGGCAATCGTGCCGTCCTCCTGGTAAGCTGTTTCATAGAGGGACGGCACATAGATGCCTGGTATTTGGCAGGCCCGGCGCAGAAATTCCTGTCGGCTGCCGCCCTCTGTCCGATGGGCTTTGTAGAGGTTAAGCAAATCATCATAGCGGGTTTCCCCTTCCCCAATGTAGAACATGTCAAAAAAATCTGCCAGCGGTTCCGGGTTATAGGCACAGGGGCCTCCGCCGATGACAAGCGGGTCTTCCTCCGTGCGTTCTGCGGCCAGCAGGGGAATCTGGCTTAAATCCAGGATCTGCAGGATATTTGTGTAGCACATCTCGTATTGGATGGTGATACCCAGGAAGTCCATCTCCCTGACTGGGCTTTGGGTCTCCAGGGTAAATAATGGGATCTGGCGTTCCTTCATTATTTTGTGCAGATCGTGCCAAGGGGAATAGACACGCTCACAGTAGACGTCTTCCCTCTGGTTGAACATATCATATAAGATCTGCAGCCCCAGGTGGGACATGCCAATTTCATACACGTCGGGAAAACACATGGCAAAGCGGATGTCCACCTGATCCGGATTTTTCATGACTGCATTTACCTCACCGCCGATGTAGCGGGCGGGCTTCTCTACACTTAGCAAAATCTTATCGCTTAGCGCTAATTTTCTTTCCTTTTTTCCTGAATTATGATGCGGACCGCGCAATAATTCGGACGTATTTTTACCTTGTAATTCCACTGTATTCTCCTCTCGGGCATCTGTTTTTTATTGATTTATTTTGGTTTTATTATACTTGATTCTCTCTGGACAAGCAATCTTTTTGTAGGTGGGATTTTTTTGGTTGGGTGTATTTTCGCGGAGCGGATTTTTGTTTTGTTATTTATATTTATCATACTATAACATTATAGTAACAACCTTGGTCTAGAACTTGCAAATTTCATTTGCCTTTTTCTCTGTTTTATTATAAAATTTACTATGTACAGGCAGCGGCTCACCATTCCATCGTTGCCTATGCAATTGTTACTCTGGCATCCCTACTGCTGGAGCATACATCAATCTTAATGATAAGCTTAAAGGAGAAACAAAATGAAAAATTGTATCGTAGCCCAATCCGGCGGCCCTACTGCCGCTATCAATGCCAGCTTGGCAGGCGTCATCTACGGCGCTATCCACTGCCCAGAATTTGACCGTATCTATGGCTCTCTCAATGGGATTACTGGTATCCTGGATGAGCGCACCCTGGATCTGACAGATACGTTCCAGGACGCCAAGACATTAGACACCCTGAAAGCCAGCCCTGCCATGTACTTAGGCTCCTGCCGCTACAAGCTGCCGAAGCTGGAAGACGACAGCGCCCCTTATAAGCGGATTTTCCAGGTATTTGAGAAAATGGATATCCAGGCCTTCTTCTATATTGGCGGGAATGACTCCATGGACACTGTGGACAAGCTCTCTGCTTATGCCGCTTCCATCGACAGCCCTGTGCGGGTCATCGGCGTACCGAAGACGATCGACAACGACTTGGTCATCACAGACCACACGCCCGGCTTTGGCTCCGCTGCCAAATATGTAGCGACCTCCCTGCGGGAAATTTTCCATGACACGGTCATCTATACCCCCAAGAGCGTGACTATCGTGGAAATCATGGGGCGTGACGCCGGATGGCTGACCGCCGCGTCCGTCCTAGCAAGGAACGAATACTGTGCCGCCCCGCATCTGATCTATCTGCCAGAGGCAGCCTTTGATACAGAAGAATTCCTAGCCGACGTCAGCAGGCTCTTAGAGACCTGCAGCAACGTAATCGTAGCCGTTTCTGAAGGCATCCGCGACAAGGACGGCAAGTACATCAGCGCCTCCACCGGCAAAGTGGACAACTTCGGCCACAGCCAGTTAAGCGGCGCAGGAAAGACCCTGGAATATCTGGTACAAGACCGCCTTGACGTAAAGGTAAGATCGATTGAGCTGAACATCCTCCAGCGCTGCGGCGCACACATTGCTTCTAAGACAGACCTAGATGAGTCCTTCCAGGAAGGGAACCACGGCGTAGCATTGGCTGCGGAAGGAAAGACCGGCCTTATGGTTACCATCCAGCGCACCAGCAACGCCCCTTATACGGTAACCTATGGCTCTGCGCCTGTCTGCGAGATTGCCAACGGCGTGAAGGCCGTGCCGTCTGAATTTATCAACGACCGTGGAAATGACGTGACAGAAGGCCTGGTATCCTACGTGAAGCCACTGATCCAGGGCGAATCCGAAGTTTCCTTCTGTGAAGGCATGCCGGCATATCTTCCGGTTCCTCACTTAGTATAATTCCGGATACAACGCAGCAGATATACAACGGCACAGACTGGAGGTTAAAATGAAAAAATCACGGCGTATCCTGGCTATGGCTGGCGTTGTCCTGCTCTTAGGGCTTTACCTTATTACCTTAGTCCTGGCCTGCCTGGGCAAGGACTTCTTCCCTATGTTCATGGCCTCTTTGTTCTCGACCCTTGCCATTCCCGTATTAATCTGGCTCTATGGCATGGTTTACAGATGGCTGAAGCGGGACAGCTCCCCAGAATCTGACTTATGAGTTACCATGTGGCACAGAGGAAATGATTCCAAGAATGGGCAATCTTCCGTTGACAGCTTTACAAATTTATGAAATAATATTTCCATACACCATAAAACCTTAACAGGAGTGGATTTTTCAAGAGGACTCTTTCCAAAGGAATCTTTTTTCGCCACACAGCTGCATCTTGCCGCTGTGTGGCTTTTTATTTGCAGGCCTGCCAGTTCTGCTATTTTATTGTGATAAGGACATTTTTGCAAGGAGATGAAAGGAGAAACTATGGATCAGACATTTATGAAAGAACGGAAAGTACTGCCGCTGGTGCTGTCTATGTCACTTCCTATGGTAGTGTCTATGGCGGTAAATTCCCTTTACAACATCGTAGACAGCTATTTTATCGCAAAATTAAGCGAGGACGCCATGACTGCGCTGTCCTTGGTATTTCCGGTACAGAACCTAATCAATGCCATTGCCATTGGGTTTGCCATCGGCATCAATGCCAGCGTGGCATTTTACCTAGGGGCAGGGGATTCGGTACGGGCATGCAGGGCGGCCACGCAGGGGACATTCTTAAATTTCCTCCATGGCGTCTTTATGACCATTGCCTGCATTGCCGGGATGCCGCTGTTCCTAAGGATGTTTTCCACAGATGCGGAAGTTGTGGACCTGGCGCTGTCCTATTCCTGCAGGGCTTTCCTCTTTTCCGTCTTCATTACCCTGGGGCTTTCCTTTGAAAAGCTGTTCCAGGCCGTAGGGAGGATGAAGGTTTCCATGTTCTGCATGATGTGTGGGTTTGTAACGAATCTTATTCTAGACCCGCTGATGATTTTTGGGATTGAGCCTTTCCCGGCCATGGGAATCGCAGGCGCGGCCTATGCCACAGGAATTGGGCAGTGCGCCTCGCTGCTGTCCTACCTTGGCTTCTACCTGCTGCGGCCAATCCCCGTAAAGCTGCATCGGAACTCCCTGCCCTTTCAGAAGGATGTGGTAGCCAGAATGTATTCTGTCGGCATCTCAGCCACGCTGAACCTGGCGCTGCCCTCCCTGCTGATTTCCGCGCTCAACGGCATCCTGTCCGGGTTTTCCGGCGCCTATGTGCTGGTACTGGGCGCTTATTACAAGCTGCAGACTTTTATTTACTTGACGGCCAATGGGATTATCCAGGGCATACGCCCGCTGATGGGCTACAATGCCGGCGCCGGGGAGCAGGGACGGGTAAAGCAGATTTTCCATACGGCCCTGCTGCTTTGCATGGGGGTTATGCTGATAGGAACCATCCTCTCCTGGGCCATCCCCGGGCAGCTGATTGGCCTGTTTACCGAAAACCCAGAAACTGTGCGGATTGGCGTGTCGGCGCTGCAGATAATCAGCCTTGGGTTCCTTGCATCGGCCGTGTCCGTTACCTGCTCCGGGGCGCTGGAAGGCCTGGGGAAAGGGCTTCCCTCCTTCCTGATTTCCCTGCTGCGCTACCTGGCCGTCATCCTGCCTGCCGCCTTCCTGTTCAGCAGGATCTGGGGGGCAGACGGCGTATGGTATGCCTTCTGCTTCACAGAATTTGCCACGGCAGGGTGCGCCTGGGCCATCTATCAAAAAGCATAGCTCATCCTAACGCCACATCCAGCACCATCATAATCAAGAACCCCGCCATCACGCCGATGGTTCCCACATTGGAGCTTTCGTCCGGCTGCGCCTGTGGGATCAGCTCATCTGCCACCACATAGACCATAGCGCCTGCCGCAAAGGCCAAAAGCCACGGCATCAGCACAAGGGCTGACGATGCCGCCAGGAATACGGCAATACCCGCCAAAGGCTCCACAATGCCTGACAGGCATCCCGTGAGGAAAGACCTGCCCACGCTCTGGCCGGACTGGCGGACAGGGAGGGAAATCGCAGCCCCTTCTGGGAAATTCTGGATACCAATCCCTATAGCCAGGCCAATTGCCGATGCCAAGTAAACCGGATCCTGGGGATGCTGCCCTGCAAGGACAAAGGCAAGGGCAACCGCCATGCCCTCCGGGATGTTATGGACAGTCACCGCCAGCACCAAAAGCTTCGTCCCTGCCTTTCTGCCCTTATAGTCCGCATGGAACCAGGGGAGCGTTTTGTCCACGGCATACAAGAACACGCCCCCAAAGGCAAATCCTGCCGCCGGCGGGAGCCATGCCACAAACCCCTGCTCCTGGCTCTGCGCAATCGAAGGCAGCAGCAGAGACCAGACAGAAGCCGCCATCATGACCCCTGAGGCAAAGCCAAGGAAAGCATGGTTCAGTTTGGGGTGGATCGCGCCCTGGAAGAAAAAGACGATGGAAGCCCCCAGCGCCGTCATTAAGAATGTAAATCCTGTGCCATATAAAACATGTAAGAATATATGCATGGTCCTCAATCCCTGAAAGCATTTGCTATTACACTATGCAGAGGATATGGATTTGTTGCAGATGGAAATGAGTAAGGCATACGTGATGGAATAATTCTACGTAAACTTGAAATACTATTTTCACCCTAAAACAGATTGGAGTGAAAAATTATGATACAGCCAGATACCATACGGCTTATGCGGGAATGCGATGCAGGCATCCAGATGGGGGTCAATGCCATTGACGACGTCCTGGACTACGCGAAGGACAATACCCTCCGCCAGTGCCTGGTGGACTGCAAGAACAGGCATATCGTACTCAAAGACGAGCTGCTGCTGCTTTTAAAGGAATACCACGACGAAGGAAAGAAGCCCGATACCATGGCCAAGAGCATGTCCTGGATTAAGACAAACGTCAAGCTGGTGATCGATGAATCCGACCGCACGATTGCCGACCTGATTACAGACGGCTGCAATATGGGCATAAAATCCCTCAGCAAATACCTGAACCAATACAAGGCAGCCGACGAGCAGTCCAAAGACATTGCAAAACGTCTGATACAGCTGGAAGAAAAACTGGTGTGCAATATGCGCCCCTTCCTATAAACGCACACATTCTCATAATCTGTGTGAACAGTAACCTTTCATCCAATGTAAGTGTTCTTTCCCAATGCCCTGTGCTATGATATATCCATAACAGGCGAAGGCAGCTTTTTGATTCTTCTGCCTTTTCGTATCATAGCACAACGCAAAGGAGGCATCTTATATGAGACAGAAAATATTGGAAGTGGAATCGCTGACAAAATACTACGGCAGGCAGGGAAGCCAGACAAAAGCCCTGGACGGCATCTCCTTCCAGGTGCTGGCCGGGGAATTCCTCGGCATTATGGGCAGCAGCGGCTCTGGCAAATCCACCCTTCTAAACTGCATTGCCACCGTCATAAAGCCCACCCGTGGGCAGATCCGCATCAGCGGCACGGAGCTTGGCTCCCTCAAGGGGCGCAGGCTGGCAGAGTACCGCGGCAGGAGCATCGGCTACCTGTTCCAGAATTTTGAGCTCCTGGACAACCTGACCGGGCGCGAAAATATCCTGCTGCCGCTCTCCATCCATGGCGCCCAGGGAACGGAGGGCATGCGCCGCCTGCAGGAACTGGCGGAATACTTAGAAATTACGGACGTCCTGGATAAATTCCCTTCCCAGATGTCCGGCGGGCAGAAACAGCGCATTGCCGCCGCCCGCGCTTTGATCTTAGGGCCACAGATGGTTCTGGCAGATGAGCCGACCGGCGCACTGGACTCCAAGAACGCCAAATCCCTGATGGAAAAGCTGGCCGGGCTGAACCGTGACCAGGGCTCCGCCGTGCTGCTGGTGACCCATGACTCCAACGCAGCCAGCTACTGCGACCGCATCCTCTTTATCCAGGACGGGAAAGTCTTCCATGAGCTGCGCAGGCAGTTTCCCCAGGAAAGCCGGCAGGGCTTTTACGGACGTATCTTACAGGTAATGGCACAATTAGGAGGGGGGAGCGCAAATGTTCTTTGATCTGGTACGCAGAAACAGCAGGCGCAGCCGCAAGGAAAACGGCATTTTCTTTTCCTCCCTGCTGATTTCCATCGTGGCTTTTTACATCGTACTCTCCCTGCCCCAGCAGGACGTCATGGCCTTCCTCGCGCAGATGGAAAGCGATGCCGTCAGCCGGCTGCTGCAGATGGTTCCCCTGCTCTACGGAGTCACCCTGATCCTGCTGTTCTTCCTGGTGTACTTTGCCAGCAAATACCAGCTGCAGCGCAGGAGCCATGAATTTGGCCTCTACCTGATGCTGGGCATGAAACGCTCCAAGCTCTTTGCCATGCTGCTGGCAGAGGATCTGTGGAGCAGCCTTCTGTCCCTAGGCATCGGGCTCCCCATCGCCCTGCTGCTGGCGGAAATGATCAGCCTGATCACTGCCCGCCTGGTTGGGATTGGCATCCTCGGACATCAGTCCGCCTACTCCCTGCCAGCCATCCTCTGGACCATGGCCGGATTTCTGGGCATAAAGTTCCTGGCATTCTTAATCCTCAGCGGGCGGATCGCCGGTATGGAAATCGGCGGCATGCTGACGCCACTGCCAGAAAACGCCAGGCTACAGAGAACCGCATTTACCCATAAGGCCTGCTTCCTGCTGGGATTCTTAAGCCTGGCCGCCGCCTATGCGCTTGCCATCCTCGGATTTGCCTGGACGTCCCTGCTGCTTATGGGCGCCACTCTGGCATTGGGCCTTGCAGGCACCTTCCTCCTCTTCTATGGAATGCGCATTGTCCTGGCTGCCCTGGCGGAAAAATCCAAGGCTGGCAGCAGGCTTTCCGTGTTCACCTTCCGCCAGCTGCAGGAAAATGTTATCTGCCAGCCCTGCTCCATGGCTGTCAGTTCCCTGCTGATCCTGGCAGCGCTGTGCTGCTTCGGCTTTGGCGCCGCTACCGCCCTCTACCACACGGGGCAAAAGCCCCACGTCCTGGACTATACCTTCCAATGCGACTATAGCGACGTGGATGTGGAAAAACTTCTGGAAAACAATGGGATCCTGCAGCGCTTCGAGGATTTCTTCCCCATGTATGTGGGCTATATCCAACGGGGCGATGACGGCGCTGAGCCAAACTTTGAAATGGCAGAGGCGCTGACTGCCCTGGCACAGATGCCTCCCAGCGCAGAACGGGACACGCTGCTCCATAACCTTGGGCAGATGGTCTCGCCTCACCTGATTTCCCTTTCTGGATACAATCATCTGCTTGCCATCGCAGGGGAAAACGTGATAAAATTGGATCCAGGAGAGGCAGCCGTCTATATGGACACCGAATTTATCATCGACAGAAACCTGATGAACCAGATGCTGTCCCAGGAGCCAGAAATCCATCTGGCCGGGGAAAGCTGCCGCCTGTCTGGCAGCGTCCAGTCATTAAGCCTCGTCGTAGACCGCGCCATCACGCTGTCCTTTGCGCTGATAGTGCCAGACGAGACATTTGGGCAATTGACAGAAGGGGAACATGACACCTACTGGGATGGGGTGCTGCGTACAGAAATCGTAGAACAGGAAGGCCTCTTGCAGGCCATTATGCAGACCAACCAGCAGCTTGGCCATACCGCGCTCAGATACGAAAGCTACCTGCAGAATGTAGGGCGGCAGCTCTTCTATCAGACGGCAGCCAGCTATATCACCCTTTACCTGGCCATCATCTTCCTGCTGATTGCCAACACTATCCTCGGCGTACAGTTCCTGATGCGCCAGCAAAAGGCCGGGCGCAGATACCAGTCCCTGATCCGGCTGGGCAGCAGCTACCAGGCGCTCTGCGGCACAGCCAAAAGGCAGGCATGCTGGCACTTTGGCATCCCAGTGGCCGTAGCGGCAGCCAGCAGTATTTTTGGCATATGCTCCCTGTTTGCCGGGATGCTGCCCTATGGGATGCGCCACGACATCCCCAAGCTTTCCCTTCTGGCAGGAGCAACCGTGCTGCTCTTATGCCTGGCAGAATACATTTACCTGACCGCTGTCACGCGGGCAAGCCGCAAACACCTCCTGAAGCTGATGGAGCCTGGGCGGGAAGAATGACGCAGCAGTATGATAGATATGGCAAAGGCGAAAAGATTTCGCAGAAAGCGTGTGATACATGAAGCATGTAATCGTTGTAGAAGACGAAGTATTTATGCGGGAAGAATTGGAAGAAATTTTCCAAAAGGCAGGCTACCGCACCAGCAGCATTACGGAATTTAGCCATACGGCAGACAGCATCCTACAGATGGAGGCCGGCCTGGTGCTGCTGGACATCAACCTGCCAGGCGCCAGCGGGTTCCAAATCTGCCAGGAACTAAAGCAGAAACGTGCGCTCCCCATCCTGGTGCTGACCTCCAGGGACCAGCTGCGGGATGAGCTCCATGCCCTGGGGCTGGGGGCAGACGAATTCCTGACGAAGCCCTGCCGCAAAGAACGGCTGCTGGCAAGGGCTGCCAACCTGCTCCGGCGGTACGAAGGAAGGGAACACCTGCTGGAAGGCCCCGGGTTCCTGCTGGATCAGCAGACATATACCCTATACATCCATGGGCAGTCTGCCATACTTCCAAAAAACCAGGGAAAGCTGCTGGAGACCTTCCTTTTGCACCGCGGGGAAACCCTCTCCAAGGAAACCCTGTGCACCGCCCTTTGGGGAACGGCAGAATATATAGATGAAAACGCACTGCAGGTAAACCTGACACGGCTTAAGAAAAACATGAAAAACTTTGGCATTCAGCAGCAGATCGTATTTGTACGGGGGGAAGGATACCAGTTGGCAGATTCTGAATAAAGCCATCTACCACGCTGGTTCAGGCATGGCCTTCCCTGCACAAAACCGAACATTTGTTTTGAACTGGAGGGCAGTTATGGAAGCGCAATCCAAACAAGGACTACATAATAAGTACCAAAATAACGATAAAAATACCCATAACGCTGATTTCACGGAAAACACACACAAGAAACAGCGCATCTTCTTCTGGAAGCGTTCTGACAGCCTGCCGTGGCTCCTGGCCTTGGCCTGCATGGACTTGATCTCCCTGACGATGCTCTGGCTGGCGGACGTTGAGGCATTTGGCGTCCTATCCCTGGCCAATGGCCTCTGCTCGCTGCTGCTGTTTACTGTAATATTGATCTATAGCCAGAAAAAAGGGCGGCAGAAGGAAGCGGCCTTCCTGCATTTCCTGGAGTCGCCAGATCCGCTCCGGGAAGGGGAGGCCCTCCGGCTGGCCGGGCGGCCGGAAGCAGGGATGGTACAGAAAACCGGGCGCCTGCTGCGGGAAGCCGCGGCAAAAAACCAGCAGCTTTCCATGGATTTGGATGAATATGAAGAATATGTGGAAGCCTGGGCGCATGAGGTCAAGACACCCATTTCCCTGCTTACGTTCCTGATGGACAACCACCGGCAGGAACTGCCGCCTTCCGTGGCCAGGAAGCTGGATTATGTGCAATGCCAGATGCAGGAATCGGTCAGCCAAATGCTGTATTATGCACGCCTAAAGTCGGTACATAAGGATTACCTTCTGGAGCCGCTGTGCCTGGAGGAATGCTGCCAGAATGCCCTGGGGGACTACAAGCCCCTGCTGGAAGAAAATAGGTTCTGCCTGTCGCTGGATCTGCCAGGCGTCACCGTGCTTTCGGACCAGCGCGGCGTGGAATTCCTGCTGCGGCAGATGATCAGCAATTCCATAAAATACTGCAGGGACAGCGGGATACGAAAACTCCGCCTCTGGGCGCCGCCCCCGTCTGCGCCGGACGGACAGATCCTACTGCACATTGCGGATAACGGAATTGGCGTACAGCCCTGCGACCTGCCGTTCCTATTTGAAAAAGGCTTTACCGGCGGCCCTGACAGCAACCGCAAGAAGGCAACCGGCATGGGGCTCTACCTGGCCAAGGCAGTGGCAGACGACCTGAACATTGCATTGGATGTCCAGTCGGCCTGGGGAGAAGGGTTTGAAATCACACTGCGCTTTCCGCAAATTGAAACCGCGACTTAGAACATAAAACCTAAAAAAGCGAGGTGGCGCCATGCAAAATATGCAAAACGCTCCCACCCTGCCGCCACATCTGCGGGCGGGCAGATTACATCTTTACCAGAACATCCTGGCCATACTGATTCTGGTTTCAATCTTCCTGACATTGCTCCTCTCCCTGAACTTCCATATCTGGAGCAGCCGCTGGGAAGAAGACAGCCTAGAGGGCTGGGTACGGCAGCAGGAAGCCTGCATCGGCACAGGACTGGCTCCCCAAAAAGCTACGTCCTTGAAGCAAATGGGCCGCACCCCTGCCAGCCGCCCCTCCCTGCTTCCTATGGGGCTGCTGCCCCCACATCCTTTCCTGCCTGGGAAATTCTTTTTGCAGGCTGTATTTTCTGTGCCTTTCTTTTCTAACGTTGTGCAATGCACTACGCTCTGCAGCCTATCTGTACGGATAAACCGTTGATCCCTCCTGATTCCATGTCCGTAGCGTCCATTTGCCCATAAATATTTCAGGAGGATCAAAAATGTATGTATTAGAAGCAAAACACCTATCGAAAACCTATCGCACAAGAAAACAAGAAGTCCCCGTATTAAAAGACATTACCTTACAGATCCGCAAAGGAGAAATGGTAGCCATTATGGGCCCTTCCGGCAGCGGCAAGACAACGCTGCTGCACATCCTAAGCGGGATTGACCGGCCAGATTCCGGGGAAATCCGCATCAACGGCCAGGACTTAAGATCCTTTTCCCCAGGCGGGCTCGCACTGTTCCGCCGGAGGCGCCTGGGGATGGTCTTCCAGGACTTCCAATTGCTGGAAAGCCTTTCCGTAGAGGAAAACATCCTGCTGCCCCTAATCCTCGACAAGCGAACTCCCCAGGAACAGTCCGCCCGTCTGCAGGAGGCGCTGTCATTGGCAGGCATTGGCGAACTGGCAGGCCGTGGGATTACGGAACTGTCCGGCGGGCAGAAACAGCGGGTTGCGATTGCGCGGGCATTGATCCAGAGGCCGCCGCTGATCTTCGCCGACGAACCCACCGGGAACCTGGATGCAGAAACCGCCAGGGCAATCCTGCACTGCATTGCGGATTTAAACCAAAAGACCCAGGCAAGCATGCTGCTTGTGACCCATGACGCATATGCCGCTTCTTTCTGCCACCGCATCCTCTGCCTGGATGGAAATGGGATATACGAAGAGGATAGAAATGGGCGCAGCTTCCGGCTGCCAGCAATGCCCCCAGAAAGACAAGAGACATCCACAGAAAGGGGGTGCGGCAGATGACCTTTCTGGATATTTCCTTAAAAATGCTAAAAAAAGGCCTCCTCCGTTACCGGCTTTATTTCCTGTGCAGCTTCTTTGCCCTAACCCTATTTTTCTGCTTTGCCGCGCTCTTAACCAACCCTTCCTTTATGGAAGGGTTTGCCGTTGACCCTATGATATCCAGCAATGTTTATTTCCCAAGCCTCCTGGCAGCAGCCTTCCTGCTGCTCTTCGTGCCTTATTCCTACGCCGTGTTCCTTTCTGCCCGCAAACAGGAATACGGCATCCTATTCTCCCTGGGGCTCGGGCGGCTGGAAGGCCTGAAATGGCTGCTTGGGGAAAGCGCCGCATTGGGAGCCGCTGCCCTGGGAGGCGCCTTCCTGGCCGGGACAGGCGTATCCTATGCCTTTTATGGCATCCTCGTCCATGTGATGGGGATTCATGGGCTGCGCTTTGGCATCTCTGGCAAAGCCTATGCCATCACCGCCCTGCTCTATGGAGCCGTGCTTGCCATCTCTGCCCTGCTCCTGGCGTTCCAGCTCCTAGGCAGGCGCATCCATTCCCTGCTCCTGGCTCCCTACCAGGCAGAGCAGAAAGGCAGGGGATACCGATGGCTGCAGAAACATTTCCCCTCCTATGCCAGGAAACGCCTCCTAGAATGCTCCCTGCTTGCCCGCCATAAAATGGGCTGGGCCATACGCTGCTGCTTCTCTGCCCTGCTGTTTGGGGCGGCGCTGTACCTGATTGGCTTCTGTGCCGCCGTCCTGCCTTCCCTGCCGTATGGCGCTGCGCGCTACTGCCCCTATGACCTGGCCTATGCAGAAAGCTTCCTCCACAACCGCATTTCTGGGGAAGCCCTGCGGGAATGCCTGTCCCGGCATGGCGCCCCCCTGAAGGAAGAAATCCAGATTCCCTTTGCCAGGGACGCTGCCTTCAATTACCTGCCGGTATCCGAAGTGAACCAGAAGCTGGGGTGCAGCTACGAAGTCCCTCCCGGCTCCTTCCTAAACCTATTCCAAGAAGACCTGGAGGACGGATATGGGACAGAAGGCCGCCTAACGGAAACCTCCCATATTTCCATCTGCCTGGACGCAGAGGCCGGGGACACGCTGGAATTGGATTCCTGCGGCAGCGATGTCCGCATCCTGTTTAACCGTAACCCGGCCTTTGCCGACCGCACGCTGCTGCTAAATGACGGCGATTATCAAAAAATCGCCTCCATAGGCCCTTATTGGCAAAACACCATGCACCTCATCCAGCTTTGGGACTGGGAATCATCCGCAGGCGGCGCAGCTGCCCTCCAGGATCTCCTGCAGGAGGCGAACGGCCTTTCTCCAGAGGAGCAATGGCGCCTGCGGGCAACGGCGAAAATAACAGAACTCCAGACGGCGCGGCAGTCCTGCCAATGCGGGTTCTTCCTGATGGGCTTTATCGAGCTGCTGATGCTGATGGCCGCCTGTCTGCTCATCCATTTCCGGATTGCCGCCGAACAGGAAGAAAACCGCCGGATGGCGCAAAGCCTTTTCCTGATCGGGGCGACCGATGAGGAGCTTTTTGGCCTCTGCCTGTTTAAGAACCGCCTGCGTTTCCTGCCGCCGCTCCTGGCCGGCCTGCTGGCTTCGCTTCCCCCTGTCTATTGGCAAGGGGAAGCCGTCTACCATTCGGGGATGGAAGGGTGCCTGGCAGCAGGGCTGGCCGCCGCCCTCCTGTGCCTCGCCGCCTCCAAATTTACATCCGCCTATTCCCGGCGGGAGCTGCAGGCGCTGACGGCATCCTCTGCCCCAGGGCAGATCAAGGCGCAAACTCCTGGATAATCCCTTTCACTGCCGCAAGGTACGCGCTTCCGAACAGGTTCAGATGGTTCAGCAGATGATAGAGGTTATACACCTCCCGCCGCCTCGGATACCCTTCCCGGACGGGGAATTCCTCGCGGTAGGCATCATAGAACCGCTGCGGGAAGCCGCCGAATAATTCCGTCATCGCCAGATCCGCCTCCGCATGCCCCACATAGGCCGCCGGGTCAATCAGCCACGCCCTGCCGTCCGCCCCTGCCAGGAAATTCCCCGACCACAGGTCTCCATGCAGCAGGGACGGCCGCACGGGCTCTTCCAGGATGTCATCCAGCCGTTCCAGCAGCCGCTCCGCCCCCTGCCTCTCCCTGGAGCCAAGATACCTGGCCGCCTGCCGAAGCTGCGGCCTTAAGCGGCAGTCCCGGAAAAAGGATACCCAGCTGCCATGCGGCGTGTTGACCTGCCTGCCTGCGCCGATAAAATTATCCTCCAAGAAGCCAAACTTCCCTCCTGGCGCCAGCCCTTCTGTCCCCGCCTGGTGCATCCTCGCCAGCTGGCGCCCAAACGCCTCCCAAAAACCTGCCCCAGGCTTTTTCTTTTCCAAAAATTCCATCATCAGGAACGCCCCTCCCAATTCCCCGCAGTCCTCCCCGCTACCGAAAACCTGCGGCGTGCCAATCTCCCCCGTGCCGGCAATCGCGGCCAGCCCGGCAGCCTCCGCTGCAAAAAAGGGCGCATTTTCCTTCCGGTTTGCCTTAAGGAACACTCGCCTCCCATCCGCCAGCGTCAGCCGGTACGCCTGGTTGATGTCGCCCCCAAAAACCCGTTCTGCCTGCACAATCCTGGCGCCATTGCCAAAGACTGCGGCAACTGCCTCCTGTAATGACGCATAATGGCGCGTCCTCCCATCATCCATGCCAGCTCCCTCCTTATGGCTCCTGATTGATATTCCACCGTTGATTCCCACGGGCATATGGTATTCTTCCCCTTCCATATCCCTGTAAAATCCTTAGTTCCAGCCATAACGGCACCTCCCCTAACAAATCCGCATCCCGCTGTATATCTTCTTTAGCTTTCCGCCCATCAAAGGCTCCATCCATGCATATGCCTGCTCCCCAGTGCAATGCCCGGTATAGAACACCGTATCCATCCCTGCCAGTTCCCGTGCCGTGGCGCAGATTGCCTCCTGCTCTTCCTGGGAGTACTCCCCCTTCTTCATCATATGGAAGCCGCTGATCACCATCTTCGGGGCATCCGAAAACAGCTCCCGGTACCGATCTAAGATATTCAAAATCCCATTATGGGCACAGCCGGAAATCAGCAGGCTCCCCCCTTCCTGCGTAATGGCAAGGCACTGCTCATGCGCAAAGGAATCCGGCATTTCCTTCCCTGCTTCCCTCTTCCTAAGCGACAGATTGCCCTGGGCAAAATATTTCCTGCCCGTAATCCCTGAAAACAGGAACAGCTCCCGGTCAATCCTCCAGTCCCCCTCCAGCATCCTGACATTGGCAAGTCCGGCAATCCTTTTGTCAATCCCAATATAACGTTCCCCATGGTAATAGCCGCCGCAGGCCGACTGCTGCATATAGATTACCGCATGCGGGTTTATTTCACGGAAACTCATTATCCCACCGCCATGGTCATAATGCCCATGGCTCAGCACCACCGTGTCCACCTTCGCAAGGTCAATCCCCTGCCGTTTGGCATTTCCCAGGAAAGCATCCGTCTTGCCCGTGTCCACCAGCAGCCGGTGCTTTTCGGTCTCCACATAGATGGACAGCCCATGCTCCGAGCGGTACGCCGGATCCCTGCCTGTATCTTCCATCAATACTACAATCTTCATCCTTCATCCTCCTGCCACCGAAAAAGAGACTCTATTATAAAATGCGATAGCTTTATTATAAGGCAGGAAACCGCATTTTTCAACTATTCGCCAAATTCAGCTATCAAAACATAGGCCCACAAAAAATCCAAAAACATCATTGCAAAACCTCCCGCAATCCCCTAAAATAGACTTAACCCAAACAAGCATTATCCAAAAGGAAGCTCCCTATGACGTGATGCCAGAGCCCAAAGACCCTAACAGGGACGATGCCATCATCCTGGAATTTAAGGCCCATGCCGCAAATAATAACATTTTTCCACCCCAGTTCCCGACAAAATACACATTTTCCCCCTTGTATCCTCTCCCATTTTCCATTAAAATAGATAGCAGTACATTCCCCTTTTGGGGATTCTGTATTAATATTTACCAAAAAACCAGAACCAACAAGCAACACCCAGCATCCAAAATGTAACAAACAACAAACCAGAATCAACCTTACGATTATTTCAGAATGGATATTAGGAGAGAACGATGAGCAGATTATCAGTAATTTCCACCGACAAGGTAAATTCCACCACGGAAAAGCTGATGAAGGAATTTACCCAGCGAATTATCGCCAACCCGCCAGGGGTCTGTCCCGTTGACATGCAGCTGGCGTTCTTAAAAGTCTGCCATGCGCAGACCTGCGGCAAATGCGTCCCCTGCCGCACCGGCCTGGGGATCTTAGAGGAACTCCTCGAAAGCGTGCTGGACAATACCGCCACCATGGAGACCCTGGACTTAATTGAACACACAGCCACTAACATCAAGAACTCCGCAGACTGCGCGATCGGCTTTGAATCTGCCCGCATGGTGCTGGCAGGCTTAGAGGGCTTCAAGGAAGACTACCTTTCCCATGTGCAGAAGCGCCAATGCACCGGCACCTTCGAGCAGCCCATCCCCTGCGTGACGCTCTGCCCTGCCAACGTGGACATCCCGGGCTATATCGCCCTTGCCGGGGAAGGACGCTGCACGGACGCCGTGCGCCTGATCCGCAAGGACAACCCCTTCCCCACGGCCTGCGCATTGATCTGCGAGCATCCCTGCGAGGCAAGGTGCCGCCGGAATATGATTGACGATTCCATCAACATCCGCGGCATCAAGCACTACGTCATGGACAAGGCCCGCGCCAGCGAGGTGCCCGCGCCGGCCTGCGCAGCGCCCACGGGCAGGAAGGTAGCCATTATCGGCGGCGGCCCCTCCGGGCTGACTGCGGCGTATTTCCTGCAGCTGATGGGGCACCAGGCCACCGTGTTCGAGGAAAAGGCACAGCTGGGCGGCATGCTGCGCTATGGCATCCCCAACTACCGCTTCCCCAGGGAACGCCTGGATGAAGACGTCAACGCCATCCTTTCCACCGGCGTGGAGACGAAGCTAAACACCCCCGTCGGCACGGCGGAGCTGGAAGAAATCAACCGCGCCTATGACGCCATCTATCTCGCCATCGGCGCCCATGCCGAAAAGCGCCTGGGCCTAGAGGGCGAAGACAGCCAGCATGTGATCTCCGCCGTAGAGATGCTGCGGGAGATTGGCGACGGCAAATACCCAGATTTCACTGGCAGGCGCGTGATCGTCGTCGGCGGCGGCAATGTGGCCATGGACTGCGCAAGGACCGCCATCCGCTCCAACGCCAAGACGGTCAGCATTGTCTACCGTAGGCGCAAAGAGGATATGACGGCGCTCCCGGCAGAGGTGGAAGGCGCCATCGCTGAAGGCATCGAGCTTCTGACCCTCAAGGCTCCCCTGCGTATTGAGGCCGATGAGGAAGGCAAGGCCCGCGCCCTGTGGGTGCAGCCGCAGATTATCGGCCAGGTACGGGGCGGCAGGCCATCCCCCCGCAAGGCTGACAAGCCGGAAGAACGGCTGGAATGCGATATTATCCTCATGGCCGTGGGGCAGGACATTATCTCAAAGCCCTTTGCCGAGGCCGGGCTGGCCACAGACCGCGGCCGCCTGCAGGCTGACGTCTCCGGCGCATTGAACCGCGTGGGCATGTATGCGGGCGGCGACTGCGTGTCAGGGCCAGCCACGGTAATCAAGGCAATCGCGGCCGGCAAGGTAGCCGCCGCAAACATTGACGAATTCCTCGGCTTCCACCATATGATTTCTGTCGATGTGGACATCCCGGAGCCGCTCTTAAACGACAAGGTTCCCTGCGGCCGGGTCAACCTGGGCGAGAAGGAATCCTGGGCCAGGAAAGACAACTTTGAAGGCATTGAATACACCATGAGCGATGAAGAGGCATACCAGGAGGCCAGCCGCTGCCTGCGGTGTGACCGCCATGGATGCGGCGTATTGAGAGGAGGCAGACAAGACAGATGGTAAACGTGACGATTGACCACAAACAAATCCAGGTGCCAGAAGGCACTACAATCTTAAAAGCTGCCGCGGCTGCAGGCGTTGAGATCCCCACGCTCTGCTTTTTGAAGGATCTGAACGAAATCGGCGCCTGCCGCATCTGCTGCGTGGAAGTAGAAGGGAAGGAAACCTTAGTGTCTTCCTGCAATACCAAGGTAGAGGACGGGATGGTGGCCTACACCAGCAGCCTGAAGGCGCATTATGCCCGCCGGATGAACCTGCAGATCATCCTCTCCCAGCATGATTTCCGCTGCGCGGCCTGCCAGAGGAACGGCAGCTGCTCCCTGCAGAAAATCTGCGCCGACATGAACATCAACGACGTGCCCTTCCAGCAGGACTTTGAGAAAAACGAATGGGATCCCACCTTCCCCTTAATCCGCAATGCCGGCAAATGCATCAAATGCATGCGCTGCGTGCAGATCTGCGACAAGGTACAGACCCTGGGCATCTGGGATATTATCAACACGGGCAAGCGTACCAGCGTAGGCGTGTCCAACATGCAGAAGATTACCGCCTCGGACTGCGCCATCTGCGGGCAATGCATCACCCACTGCCCCACTGGCGCCCTGCAGGAGCGTGACGATGTGCGCAAGGTCATGGACGCCATCAATGACCCGGGCAAAACGGTCGTGGTGCAGATTGCGCCGGCAGTCCGCGCTGCCTGGGGCGAAGGCCTCGGACTGCCGGAAGAGATGGCCACCGAGAAGCGCATGGCGGCAGCAGCCCGCGCCCTGGGCGTGGACTATGTCTTTGATACAAATTTCAGCGCCGACCTGACAATTATGGAGGAAGCCAATGAATTCCTGGAGCGCCTGTCCCACAAGGAGGAATACCAGTGGCCGATGTTCACCTCCTGCTGCCCCGGCTGGGTGCGTTTCCTCAAGTCCCAGTACCCGGATATGGCCAAGCAGCTTTCCACGGCCAAGTCGCCCCAGCAGATGTTCGGCGCAGTGGCAAAGTCCTATTTTGCACAGAAGGTACTCGATGTTGACCCTGGCAGCATTTTCTGCGTATCCATTATGCCCTGTACCGCCAAGAAGGCGGAATGCGCGCTGCCAACGATGAATGACGCGGGCGCAGGCCAGGATGTGGACGTAGTGCTGACGACGCGGGAATTTGACCGAATGCTGCGTTCCGAATTGATCAGCCCGGCTAATTTAGAGGAAGAAGAGTTTGACTCGCCGCTGGGGACAGGGTCTGGCGCGGCCGTGATTTTCGGCGCAACGGGAGGCGTCATGGAAGCGGCGCTGCGGACGGCTTATTATGCGCTGAATAAGGAAAACCCCACGCCCGACTTATTCCAGGCAGTGCGCGGGCTGGACGGCATCCGCGAGGCAGAGCTTAAGATTGCCGGGGCGCCGCTTCGGGCTGCGGTGGCGCATGGGCTTGGGAATGCGCGCAAGCTGATGGAGAGGATCCAGAGTGGGGAAGCGCAGTATGATTTCGTGGAAGTGATGGCATGTCCGGGAGGCTGTGCCGGCGGAGGCGGGCAGCCTGTCACGGAAGGCCGGGAAATGGCAGGGGAGCGCGGCGCGAAGCTCTATCAGCTGGACGCCAAGAACCCGCTGCGGTTCTCGCATGAGAACCCGTCTGTGATTGTGCTGTATGACCAATATCTGGAAAAGCCGCTGTCCCATAAGGCGCATGAGCTGCTGCATACAGACCATACGGGGTGGAAGATGGCTTCGGAAGAATCGGATTGATGAGAAGATAACGGATGATGTAAGGAAATAAAAAACACCGGGATGCGGTGTCATCTACCGCATCCTGGTGTAACCGTTACTCTTGTAGTTTCTGGATTAATTCCATCATTGCAACTGGGGTATTGAAATTTTCTGGGAGCAGTTCCTCTACGGAAATTTCTACCCCAAACGCCTCGTTAATCTCCCCGATTATCGCAATGATATCAAAAGAATCTAAAACACCGTCATCAATGAGGTTTGCCGTCCCATTCCTAAAATCCACGTCTGCCCTGACGCCCTCTAAGATTTTATAAAGTTTTTCCATTTTGGCCTCCTTTGCCTGTCCTTTATCCTATATTAATCCCAATCTCTCATTCCTAAGGGATGCAGGCCGGCAACTATACGAAGTCTGTACTGCTGACAAGCCTGCATTTTTTTATTATATGGAAGAAATGTGATAGAAATTTGAGGGTTTAGGAAAACCGGAAGGCATCTATTTAACACTGGCCTCCGTCCCCCTACACCTTCCGCCTATCATAGCCATAGCAGGAAAACAGAATCCCTGTCCCCAGCCCCAGCGTTATCCCCAGCGCCAGGAGTACATCCTGGGCAGATATCCGGATCTCTGGGAGAACGGCAGACAGAGGAAGGATCATCAATATACCCACAAAAAAGGCGGCGCCCGCCACACAGAGATACCTCCAGAAAACCTCCAGGCATTCCCACCTCCTGCCAGCCCCGCAGAGCGCCCAGGCAAAAAAGAGCTGCCGGCGGAACCGCAGCCAGATAAAGGTAACAAGGATCGTGCTAAGGGAAAAGCTTACCAGAACCATGACATACATCGTATCCATAACCGCATCGCTGGAAAAAAGCCTTGTCAGCAGCGGCTCCTCCCTTTCCTCCCCCAGCGTCATCAGCACATTGGCCGACCCGCCGAACAGGCGGCACAATTCCTGCCCCACGCCGCGGATGCTGTCCCGGCTTTTGGTATCCAGCTTGTACTCGGCATTAATGCCGGACAGTTTCACTGCGGACTGGAAATCAATCAGTATCATATGGTTGGCGCGGCTGTCCTCCTTTGTCCCCATAACCCCAATCACTTCAAAGGTTATCCCTTCCAACTGGTAATACAAAGAACCTCCCCGCAAGGCTGCCTGCTTCTGGAAAGCCTTGCCCAGCACCATCTTCGGGCTGTCCGTCCAGGAAGTGGCAAAATCAAAAAACCCGCCCTCCATCATCGGCGGCTGGTTGACGCCTCCCTGTACGCAGACCCCACGGATGGGGATTTCTTCCGAAGGCACGGAGACATACAGCCCAAAATCCTCCCTGGACGCGGCCAGCGCCGGGATGACTTCCTGCCACTGCCCCTTCTCTTTTGTGCCGACAATATAAAAATTCTTCTGGTGGCCGGAATACAGGTTGTTGCGCATAAGGCTGTTCTCGCGGCCTGCCCTGGAGGCTGACACAATCAGCAGCAGGCACAGGGAAATGGCGGAAAAGCTCAGGAACAGGAGGACATTGCCCTTGGGGATGCGTTTTGGGAAAATTTTCATGGCATCCTTCCTCCCCTCTCTTCTACCCTGCCGTCTTTTAAGGAAACCATGCGCCCGCAGCTGCCTGCTACCCTGGCGTCATGGGTGACGATCACCACTGTCCTGCCCTGGCCGTTCAGCCTGCGGAAAATTTCCTGCACCGCCTCCCCGGTGGCCTCATCCAGGGCGCCCGTCGGCTCATCCGCCAGGATCAGGCTGGGCTGCTTGACAATGGCCCTTGCGATGGCCGCCCGCTGCTGCTGCCCGCCGGACAGCTCGCAGGGGTAGGCTTTGGCCTTCTCTGCAATCTCCAGCTCCCCAAGGGCATCCATCACCATTTCCCGGATCTCCTTCTTGGAATGCCCCTGGTATTTCAGCGGCAGCGCCACGTTCTGGAAGATGTTCAGGTCATCCACAAGGGCAAAATACTGCACGACAAAGCCAATTTCGTCACGCCGGAATCGGGCGAGCGCCTTCTGCCCCAGCCCGGCTATCTGCCTGCCCTGGTAGAGGTATGCCCCGTCATCCATGGGCATCATGCCGCCTAAAATATTCAGCAGGGTGGACTTGCCAGACCCGCTTTTGCCCATGATGGCCACCATCTCCCCCTGGGAAATGGACAGGTCTATCCCCCGCAGCGCCTCTACCCTGGCCTCCTTTTTGCCAAACGTTTTCCACACGCCTTTCATTTCAATCATAAAGCCTCTCCTTTCCCACATATATTTCCTGCATCTGCCGCAAACCTTACATCCACGGGTGCGGGCCTGGATCGGAACGCATATACGCCTGGGGAAAGAACGGCGCATCCTCTTCGGCAATCTCCGCTTCCTTCCCATTGAAATATTTCACCCGCCCCAGCTCCTCGTCTGTCTCTCCCAGAAAAAACACGGCATAGCCGGTAAAATCATTCTCCCGTTCCCCCATATAGCTGCCCCCTACGTACCTCGCATTCCATACCAGCTCATAATAATCAAGGATAGATACCATATCCTCCCTGGACATTTCCTTTTGGACATCAATCGACACCCTGACACTCCTGTCCCCTGTCGCATCATTTACATGGCATCCCTCATAGCGCCCCGTCCAGACCCCCTCGCGGTACATTTTTACCGCCGGGTGTGCTTCTGAAAGTTCACTGATATCTGGCCGGCTGCCGCGCCCCAGGGCAAAAAGCAGCCCTATGGCCAAAAAAATGGCAGCGGTAAGCGCACAGTATACCTTTTTATATTTTTTCATGATTCTCCCATTCCTTTCGCGGTGCTTCCCTCTCCATTCGTCTGCTGCCTTCCTATAGCCATGGCTTTATTTCATCCCCTGGCTCCTGATGGAAATAAGGAGGCGGGAACCTCCCCTTATCCTCTTCCGTAATTTCTGCCTCCGCCCCATTGTAAAATTTCACCCGCCCCAGCTCTTCATCCGTCTCCCCTCGGAAAAATACGGCATAGCCGACAAAATCGCTGTCCTTTTCCCCTACATAGGTGCTGCCGACAAAGCTCGCATTTGCCACCAGCTCATAATAATCCAAGATGGACACCATCTCTTCTCTCGTCATATCCTTCTGCACATTGACGGAAAGGGTAATGCCTATCACCTCTTCCGTCGCACTGCCCCCTCCCATCGTCCAGTGTTCTTCATAGCGCCCCTCCCAGGCCCCGTCATAGTACATCTTCACCGCCGGATGCTCATGCACAAGTTCTGTAAGATCCGGCGGCCTGCCGCTGCGCCCCACCGTAAAAAATATGCCTATTGCCAAAAAGGCAACTACCGTGATTGCTTTGTAGGCCCTCCCATATTTTCTCATGTCCTGCTCCTTTCCCCCACCACCTATTTTCCAAATATCCCTGCACTTTCTGGCCTTATGTTCCTACCCCCCTGCCCTTTCTCTTTTCCCACCTTCCTCATTCCTTCTGGCGGATCAGGCGCTCCGTATCCACCCCGCGCATCAGATAAAAAAGAAATCCCGCGCCCACAAGGAAGGCAGCCCCTGCCAGCCCATACGCCGCCCCTAAAACCACCCGCACGTCGCCGCCCCCTACGCTGTCCGCCGTAAATACATACCCGCTTGCGAACACGGCCGGCAGCAGGATCACTGCAATCTCCATAAGGCACGGGAGCAGCAAAAGCCCCATTGGGCAGCCGTTCATCAGATAAATCCCATACACCCTGCGGTTGGACTGTATCTTATCATAAAAGGTGACAAACAAGCCATAAAATGTAAAGCAGGACAGCACAATGGTCAGGATCATCATCACCCGGATACGTACCGCCGATTCCTTGCGGAAGAGGTTCATCCCCATGGAAGCCCCAAAAATCTTAATCGGCGGCAGGCCATAGGCTTCACCGATCTGCCTGACCTCTTCCACGGCCTGTTTCAGCCTGTCCTTCCTGCCAATGCGGATGATCCCCTTGCCGCTGGAAAGCGCCTGGATGCATCCCCAGGCCAATTCCTGGAGTACCGGCATGTCCTTTGCCCCCTCCTTTACCTGCACGCCGCCACTGCCTTCCTTCCCTTCCCTCACTTCCTTCACCTGCACGCCGGTAGGGAAGAGGATATAGGAATCCATCGGCACTGTCTCCACGCCGGAAAAGTCACTCTCTGGGAACTGCGCCCCCTTCTCCAAGATCCCCGCCACCCGGCAGCGGTAGCTGCCATAGGTGCCTTTTACCTCAAAGGCCTGGCCAACTGACAGGATATCCTTGTACCCATACCCCGCCAGGACCGATATCCCTTCTTCGGCGCTTCGGATGGAAAGGCTCTCTTCGGTGAAACCCTCCCCTTCCACGGCCTTAAGCCCTAGCTGCCGGTAAGCCCCAGCGTTCGCCGCATATGCCTTAAGCGACCATACCAGGCAGGTGCCTCCCTGCGCATCAAAGACAGAATGGGACTCTCCCATCCCTTCCTGGAGGAAGCTGCCAAAATCATGCTCCCCGAACAGCGCCTCCATCTCCCCCTCTTCGATGAGGATTTCTTTCCTGCAGATAGTAAGGATAGGATGTTCCCTGGAATGGCACAGCGCCCCATAATAATCCATCATGTTCTGGCATCCGCTGGCCGTCTGGAGGCTGTTCATATAGTCTTCCTGGCTGCTATCCTCGGCAAAGGCCACGCCAAACTGATACCAGGCGCTGTTGTCATAATTTACCTCGTTCGGCTCCCGTTCCCCCAGATCGAAGTAATAGGAACACATCAGGACTGCCATGACCAGGCTGATGCAGAACATGGCCATCAGAAGGATATCTTTGAGCCAGCCGCCCCAGAAGCTTCGGTACAGCTCTTCAAAGATAAATTTTATTTTCGCCATAACTAACTCCTTTCTCATGAAAGATGCGCTTTGCCATGATAGTAATGGCAGCTGCTGCCATCCGTCAATAGGGCGTGCACGAATCGCCCGCATCCGTACGCGAAATCCAATCGGGCAGGCCTTGAAAAGGCAGGATATCCGGTATATAATAAGCATACGGCAAAAATGAATTTTCCATCAGAAAGGAACAGCTGCCATGCCAATACCCTATATTCTCAGCTTCCCAGAAATCATAATCGAAAGCATCCTGTTTACTTCCTTCCTCTCTCGCAGGATGGAATGCAAAAAACCTTTCGCCTTCCATCTTCCAGATAGAAAGCCTTCCCTAAAACGGCATGGCCGTTTTGTCCCAAATAGCGAAAGCGCCCTGTGGGATGCACGTGCATGGAAGGCTGCCTTCTGCTGCCTTATCATCCTTGCCAGCAGCATGGTGCATATTTTTTTGAGGGGAAACCTCAGCACCGGCACACTGCAGGTACTTTCGTTCCTGGTGCGCATGCTGCTGGTATCCTTCTTTTTCCGAAGCACTTTTTCTGACAAGGCCTTCCATATCTGCCTGCTCTGCTTTATGGGGCTGTTTGCAGACCAGGCCTCCTGCCTGGCGGAGCATCTTTATTCCGCCCAGGGCAGACACCCCTTGGAAGACTGGCTGTACCAGGCATGTTCCTTTACGGATTATGCCCTGTTTTGCAATATCACAAACAGCATCCGCAGCACGCTGTTCTATCTGGGCTTTGAATATATCGTCATGTACCTGTTCCTGTTTTCGCTCAAGGACATTTCCAGGCTTTCGGAGAAAGCGTACGGGCTCCTGGTTGCTGTCACGGCGGCTGCGCTGCTGGTGTCCACATATTTCCTTGGCAGAATTTTAATGCTGGACGCAGGCATGCTGCCTTTCCGCTACCAGGCGCAGTTTTATCTGATCAGTTTACTGATCCTGACGCTGTTTTTATCTACCCTCCTGCTGCACCAGATTACAGGAAGGGCCTTCTCTGAAAATATGGAATTGGCGGAACAGCTTCATATCCGGGAAAAGAACGAAGCGCGCAACCAGGCGCTTTTGCAGTCTGCAGAGAGCCTGCAGAAGTGGAAGCATGATTACAAGAACCATTTAGCCGTGATGCAGGGGCTTATGGAAGAAGGGGCTTACGGGCAGCTGGAGGAATATATCCAAAACCAGCTGGAGAGCCTGCCGCAGGCCTTCCCTACGGTGGATACGGGACACCGGGTCATTGATGCCGTACTGACGAATAAAATCGCGCTTGCCCAAAGGGCAGGCATTTCCTTCCAGCATTCCGTCATCCTGCCAGAAGAGCTGCCCCTCAACGGGCCGGAGCTGACGGGGATCCTAGGGAACCTTTTGGATAATGCCCTCGAGGCCTGCCAGAAGGCAGCAGGGGCAGAGCCTTTTATTTCGTTTGTGATGAAGCCGAAGCGGGGGATGCTGCATATTGGGGTAAAGAACCGTTCGCCTGGGGAATACCGTTACAGTGAGGACGGGAAGCTTAAGACGACCAAGGAAGGCCCGGAAATCCATGGGAAAGGGCTTGCCAATGTGGCGGGGATTGTAGAGGCGCATGCGGGGTTTTGCCAGATCCATGCAGAGAAGGCGTATTTCGAAGTTGGGGTTTACATCCCGCTATAACAATAGCCTTTGCTTATGGCGGCACCCCCGGCTCTAATATAGGCGGATTTCCGCGAAGCGGTGGATTCCTGGATATTTTCCCAGAAAAGAGGATTCTATTATGACATTGCATATCACGATCTTAGAAGATGAGCCCTCCTATGCCCGTCAGCTTGCCGCACTGCTGCAGGAATGGGCGGCCAAACATGGGGTTACGCCCTGCCTGCGGCATTACCTGAGCGGAGAAAGCTTCTTACAGGCCGGCTATGCGGAGGACGAGCTTTTCTTCCTCGACATTGACCTTATCACCTCAAACGGCATTGAAATCGCCAAAAAACTGCGCAAAGACGGCTTCCGCGGGCATATTATTTTCCTGACGGCATTCTCGGAATACGTCTTTGACGGCTACCATGTCCAGGCACTGGATTACCTCCTAAAGCCCCTTGACCAGGAACGGCTGGCGCGCTGCATGCAGCCAGTGCTGAAAGACCTGGAGGGCTCTTCTTACCTCCTGCAGTCCAAATCAGGACTTTTTAAGATACCATACAGCAAGATTCTGGCCTTTACCTCTTACCGCCACTATGTGGACATTATCACGCAGATCCCGCTTGCGCCTGGCAGCAGCGGCTATAAGACCTACCAGCAGAAAATAACGTTGAAAGCCCTGGAGCAGCGGCTGCCCCAGGAATTTGTGCGCTGCCACCGCACGGTCATTGTAAACATCAATAAAGCTATGCGGCTGACACGCACAGAAGTGACCCTCTCCGACGGCTCTTCCTACCCGGTGTCCGAGAGTTACTTAAATTCCGTGCGGGATGCCTTTGGCGACTTGCTGGATTAGATTGGGGAGCCATAACGCCAAAGCTGTTTACAGGGGCTGCCCTGCCGCGGCGCCTTCTGGCCATGTTACCAGCCCTGCTTCTTCCAGCTTCTGCAGGGACATCAAGATGCCCAGCTTGGCATGGTACCAGGTCAGCCCGCCCTGGAAATACACAGCATAAGGCTCGCGCAGGGGGCCGTCCGCGCTCAGCTCAATCGAAGAGCCCTGGACAAAAGCGCCTGCCGCCATAATGACATCGTCGTCATATCCCGGCATCGCCCACGGCTCCGGGGTCACATGGCTGTCCACCGGGGCAGCTGCCTGGATGCCTTTGCAGAAAGCAATTAAGGCCTCCGGGGATCCAAGCTCCACCGCCTGGATAATGTCGTGGCGGCTTTCCGTGGCGTTCGGCACCACAGGAAAGCCCAGGGATTCATAGATATTGGCGGCAAAAATGGCTCCTTTCAGCGCGCCCGCTACGACCGTCGGCGCCAGGAACAGCCCCTGGAAGAAGGACTGGGTGACGCCCAGGGATGCGCCCACCTCCTTGCCAAGCCCAGGGGAGGTCAGGCGGTAGGCCGCGTTCTCCACACATTCCCTGCTGCCGACGATATAGCCGCCCACCGGCGCCAGGCCGCCGCCAGGGTTCTTAATCAGGGAGCCGACGATCATATCCGCGCCCACCTCCAGCGGCTCCTTGCGCTCCACAAATTCCCCATAACAGTTATCCACCATGCAGATCACCTGCGGATTGACCGACTTGACAAACGCCACCAGCTCGCCAATCCGCTCCACGGAAAGGGTCGGCCTGGTCTGGTAGCCCTTGGAGCGCTGGATGGCCACCAGCTTCGTCCTGGGGTTCATCGCCTTACGGATGCCCTCAAAATCAAAGCCCCCATCCTCCAAAAGATCCACCTGGCGGTAAGTAATGCCATACTCTGCCAGCGACCCCCTGGAGGCGCGGATGCCTATCACTTCTTCCAGCGTATCATAGGGCTTCCCCACAGGGGAGAGCAGCTCGTCCCCCGGGCGCAGGTTGGACATCAGCGCCAAGGCCAGCGCATGGGTGCCGCAGGTAACCTGCGGGCGCACCAGTGCGGCCTCGCCGCAAAAACAGTGGGCATAGACCTCCTCCAAGGTGTCCCTGCCCAGATCGTTATACCCATACCCACTGCTACCCATAAAGCATTCCGCGCTGACCTTATGCGCCTGCATGGCCTTTATAACCTTCAGCTGGTTGTATTCTGCATTCCTGTCAATTTCCGCAAAACGTCCTGCCAGCGAGGCCTCGATTTCCTGCCCATATTGATAGACCCTTTTCGAAATGCCAAGCTGCCTGTATATTTCTTCCATCTTTATCATCCACCTTTCTGTAAGATCCCTAAAGTATTCCTTCTTTTAAGCACAAGAATATATTTCATTCCCAAGCCGTAAATGTTACCATTTAGACAGCTTAGACAGCGCCTGCCACCTGCCTTTTGCGCAGTTCTTCCTGGAAATAGGCAAGGATTTTTGCATCGTCATACTGGAAATCTGGCTTGTTGGCCCAGATAACGTCCCGTTCCCGCCGGAACCAGGTAAGCTGCCGCTTGGCAAAATGGCGGGTATCGCGCTTGATCCGGTAGACGGCCTCTTCCAGGGTGCATTCGCCTTCCAGGTAAGCAAAGATTTCTTTATAGCCCAGCCCCTGCATAGACACCATCTGGCTATGGCAGCCCATCTGCCGCAGGCTGCGCACCTCTTCCACCAGGCCTTCCTCCAGCATCCTGTCCACCCGCAGATTAATCCGCCCATATAAACGCGCCCGGTCATCATTGAGGACAAAATAGGCGAACTGATAAGGCGACTCGCGCTGGCGTTCGGCGGCATTGTGCTCCGAGATCCGCCTGCCGGACAGATGGTAGAATTCCAGGGCGCGGATGATGCGCTTGATATTATTTTGATGGATATCGGCAGCAGCCTGGGGATCTACGGCAGCCAGACGCTCATGCAGCGCATATGCGCCCTTCTCCTGGGCAAACCGTTCCAACTCCCCGCGGTAAGTAACATCCTCTGGCTCTTCTGTAAAATCAATGCCATACAGCACGGCCTGAATATAAAATCCCGTCCCGCCCACAAGGATGGGGATCCTTCCCTGGGCATAGATTTCCTCCATACAGGCCCTGGCATATTCTTGGAAGCGGACGACATGGAATTCCTCCCAAGGCTCTAAGATATCCACCAGATAGTGGGGGATCCCCCCCATTTCCTCTGGCTTGATTTTAGCGGAGCCGATGTCCATATGGCGGTACACCTGCATGGAGTCGGCAGAAATAATGGAGCCCTGCACCATTTTCGCTAGGGAAATGGAAAGTTCCGTCTTTCCTACGGCGGTGGGCCCCGTTAAGATAATTAATGGCTTTTTCATGAGATTAAACCGCGCTTTCCATTATGATTGGCGTGAAATCTATTCCATGCCAGTATATCAATTTGCTATAGTATCTAAATGAGTGGCAGTAACCTTATCAGTGTCCGCTTTATTGAACACAAACTTTTCTTCCTGATTCCATCGCAATGCCGCAGCACACGCTTATATTTCTTCTCAAAAAGCAATGCTGCAGCGCCCTCTTATATTTTTTCCCTAAAGCAGCGCTACAGCACACGCTTAAATTTTTTCTCCAGCTCATGCTTAGACATGGAGATAATGGTTGGGCGGCCATGGGGGCAGTGATATGGATTCTCCAGGGTCAGCAGCTCTCCAATCAGCGCTTCCGTCTCCTGGCGCGAGAGACGATGGTTGCCCTTTACCGCAGCTTTGCAGGACATGGATGCAATTTTCTCCGTAATCATCTGCGGCGTCTCATTCCCATGGAAACCAGAGAGGCTGTCTAAAATCTCAATCACCAGTTCCTCCCCGTTGAGGCCAAAGAGGTTGCCCGGCACCGCCGTGACAGAGTATTCCTTGCCGCCAAAATGCTCAATCTCAAAGCCCAGCTTCTGGAAATATTCCATGTATTTTTTCAATAGGGATTCTTCCTGCATATTCAAAGTCAGCAACAGAGGCGGAAATATTACCTGTGAGGTATATTCCTTTGTCTGTAAGGAAGCGATGGTGCGCTCATACAACACTTTCTCATGGGCGGCATGCTGGTCAATGATGTAAAGCTGGCTGTCAAATTCCACCAGCCAGTAGGTATCGAACAGCTGCCCGATAATCTTATGATCCTTTCTGGAAGACAGTTCCAAAAGCTTGCGCGTGGTCTCTGATTCTTGCCCCTGCCCTGAAAAATCCAATGATTCTTGCTGGAACCGGCTGCTGTCTTCCCTGGCCAAGCCCTGTACGGATTCTGGCAGCCCTTGGCCTAGCTCCGTTTTCACCTGGCCTGCTGACTGCATTCCTTCCCGTTCTGTTTTCCCTTGGCCTGCTTCTGCATTCTCTTGGCCTGCTCCTGCCTTCCCTTGGCCTGCTCCTGCCATCTGATGAAACAGCTTATCACCGTTTCTAAGTTGCCCCAACTCAACGGCTGACAAATTTGAAGCTTTATCGTTGCTTCCCAGTTGCCCCGGCTCTCTGACCAAAAAATCAGATGCTTTATCACTCTGTCCAAATGGCATCGGCATACCATCTGACAAACTAGATACCTTATTTCCACTTCTGCCGTCTGCAAACGCAGAATCTTCCCTCACCCGATCTGCCATCCTCCCATATTTTGGCTCGTAAGGGCTATCCTTTTGAATTGCCTGCTTCACGGCTTCCAGCCGCTTCACTTCAAACGGTTCCGGCGCTTTTTTGGCCGCTTCCAGCCTCCGCTTTTTCTCCTGTTCCTTCCTGGCCTTCTCTTCACGTTCTTTTTCCAGGCTCACCTGGTATACCAGCTCGCTCTGATTAATATGGTCACGGATCAATGTGGACAGGAACTGATACAGCGCTTCCCCATTGGAAAAGCGCAATTCCATTTTTGTCGGATGGACATTCACGTCGAGCAGGCTGCCGTTAATGGAAATCTGCAGCACGGTAAACGGGTATTTATGCTGCATCACAAAGGATTTGTAGGCTTCTTCAATACTTTTGGCAATCAGGCTGCTCTTGACATAACGCCCGTTGACAAAATAGTTCTCAAAATTGCGGTTCCCCCTGGAAATCAAGGGCTTGCCAATAAATCCGCTGACTGAAAAACGCTCATCTTCGCCCTTGATCTCAATGAGGTTCGAGGCAATGTCGCGCCCATAGATATGGTAAATCACCTCTTTAAGGTTGGAATTGCCGGAAGTGTGTAACTTAGGCTGGTTATTTACAATCAGCTTAAAGGACACCTCCGGGTGGGACAGCGCCAGCCGCTCCATCAAATCCCCGATATACCCCGCCTCCGTCGGCGCAGTCTTTAGGAATTTCCTCCGCGCGGGCGTATTGTAGAACAGGTTCCGCACCAAGAAGGTGGTACCCTCCGGCGCACCTATTTCCTCTAAGGACTGCTCCCTGCCCCCTTCGATTACATAACGCACGCCGCTTAAGCTCTGCGCCGTCTTGGTAATCAATTCCACCTGCGCCACCGCCGCAATGCTTGAGAGCGCCTCCCCGCGGAACCCCAGGGAAGACACGGTAACCAAGTCCTCCACGCTGCGGATTTTGCTGGTGGAGTGGCGCAGGAAAGCCAGGGGTACCTGCTCCTTTTCCATGCCGCACCCATTGTCCGTAATGCGGATAAAGGAAATGCCGCCCTCCTTCACCTCGACCGTAATCGCACTGGCCTGGGCGTCAATCGCATTCTCCACCAGCTCCTTCACCACAGAGGAAGGCCGTTCCACTACCTCCCCCGCTGCAATCTTATCTATTGTCTGCTGATCCAAAATCTCTATATTTGGCATACTCTTATCCTCGGTTTCCTCGTTGATATCCGTAATATCTCCATGGCTCTCTGGCTTCTTCATTTGGACAATGCTCCCACCGTCTTCATTTGGACAAGAGCTCCACGGTCCGCGCATCCATTTCCCCTTGGAAAAACTTATCCAGCACCTCTTGGAACACCGCGCACTCCGGCTCTGCCAGTGCAAACAGCGTCATGGATGATTTCAGCTTCAGGTTGTCCGGCCAGCCCATAATGGCGGCAGCGTCATCCGAAGCCAGATCCAAAAGCGCCTGGGATATTTCCAGCAGGTGGGCTCTTAAGGTTTCCTGCTGCAGATATGCCTTCGCCTCATCCATATCCTGAATGGCGTAATACTGCGCCATCTCACTATAGCCAAGCCCGGCAGCCTGCGGAAAAATATACCACATCCAATGGCTCCGCTTCTGCCCTGCCCGTATCTCCTGCAGCGCCGTCTGGTAATCGCCCTGCTGCGCTGCCAGAAAACGCTCTAACCTGTCCTTCATGCCATATTCCCTCCTTCTGCCTCCTGTATATGCCTGCGGATCTCTGTCTCATGCTTCTGGCAGTACGCATAGCTGTTTTTCATAAATTCTTCGATCGGCTGCTCGCGGTACATTTGATCCAGTACCGTAAGCGCCAGCTCGCCCCCTGCCTCCAAATCGAAAAAATAGGGGTAAATGCAGCCGCCCTCTTCCCTGGGAAAATAAGGATTAATCGAACAAAGGCGCGGATCCCTCATAATCGATTCCACAACCATTTCACTGAGGATCCATTTCAGGGAGGGGCGTTCGTATTCCTCGTAGCTGTCTCCAAAAACCTGGTTCCATACATAGAACCAGACAAAATGGATAATTTCATGAATGCTGCTTCCGATAGCTCCTTTCTCACTGTTCAGATAGAAGACATCAAAATATTTCTCCTGTAAATAACGCGGCGCAATAGGGCTCATGCTGAGGTTGCACCGCAAGTCGTGAAAGATGCCTGCACAGTCCACCTGGAAAGCCTCCGACAGGGCATCCGTCACCTGCGCCCTGCACTCCGCCCAATAGGCAGCATATAAGGCTGCCTTAGCATCTATCGTGTCTGCTAATTTCAGATAGGCAGCCCGTAAGGTATGTTCGATATAGCTCTTTTTCTCAGGGAACGGCAAGCTTTTGGCATAGTCCCTGTCAAGCTCCGGATAGAAATGATACAAAGGCTCCGTCCAGAATGCCGTCTCGCCTTCTGACAGGGGAAGCATAATCTGCCGTATCATATAGTCTGCGCCGGGATTTGTAAATTGAATGTCCATTATTCCTCCTTCTGGTACAATTTTAACATGGAGCCTGGCTTCGCTGATGCCCGTGAAAGCGATATAATAATCATCCCCGAAAAGCTCTGAGATACGCTTCATCACGCCAGGATAAAACATGGCAATTGTTTCTTATCCTCAAACTTTTTTTGCAGTGCGCTGACAAACTCCTTATACGCCATTTCCATACCTCCATTTATTTTTGAAACTATGGATCACATGGCTGCCTCCTGCTGTATTATAACACTAATCCAGGGTTCGGAACAATAGAAAATTTCCTTGTATGAGAAATATCCATGTGAAAAGTAACTTAAACTGTAAATGGCAAAGAAAGAAAAACAACAGAAGCATCTCTGCTCCTGCTGTTTTTCTTTCTTATTTTTAAAATCTGGCTGCTGCCTATGGAATAGTTTTTCTTTGCATGGGGGCTTTCCTGTGATAAAGCCTACCACTTTCTTTTCACCCACTAGCTGCCGTCCATGCATAGGGTTTTCCTATTTTATGGTTACTTTTGCGCCTTTGCCT
Organism: uncultured Lachnospiraceae bacterium; assembly: GCA_910577785.1. GTDB lineage: Bacteria > Bacillota > Clostridia > Lachnospirales > Lachnospiraceae > Petralouisia. Next base: position 90,952 of record CAJTNT010000010.1, read on the forward strand.
GCCAGCAGTTTCTTGTACTTTTTCTGGCAGTTCTTGGGAACCTTCACGGTTACTTTGGAGGCAATTCCCTGGAGGGCATTTTTATCTGCAGTTGCCAGTACTTTAGATTTGATTTCTATCTGCTTGAGCTTCTTGGCTCCGTAGAAGGCCTTGCTGCGGATCCGCCTTACATTTGTGCCAACTACAACTTTCTGCAGCTTTTTCTGGCCGCGGAAGGCATATGGCTCTATCCGGACTACCTTGCAGGTAATGTTTTTGATTTTGACCGTTGCCGGGATGGATGCGGTTTTCATGTTCTTCTTTACCGCGCGGTAAAGTACGACCGTTGGGACTTTTGCTGTGCCATTTAACACTTTATATTTATAGCTGCCTACGGTGTAAACCTTCCCGCTCTTTAGCATCTTGCGGATGCTTTCCACGGCCTTCTGCGCTTCTTTCCAGGCTTCCTCGGCCTTCTTCTGTGCCTCCTGCGCCTCTTTTAACGCTTTTTCTGCTGCAAGCCTTTCTGCCTCGGCGGCTTTGCGGGCTTCTTCAGCTTCCTTGCGGGCTTCTTCCTGGGCCTTTTCTGCTTCCTTGCGGGCTTCCTCAGCCTTTCTTTGGGCTTCTTCGGCCTCTTTCTGCGCTTTCTCGGCGGCTTCTTTGGCATCTTCGGCCTTCTTCTGTTCGATTCTGGCATTGAGTACAGCCTCTTCGGCTTTCAGGCGTTCTGCCTCGGCGCCATCCTGCGCCTTCTCAGCCGCTTCCAGGGCTTTCCGAACTTCCTCAAGCATCTTCTGCAGCTGATCAATAGTCGCTCCATTGCCGTCTGCCTGCCAGATCCCGATCAGAAATGCAGACAGTTCCCTTGCCTTGATGCTGACTTTCCCTTCCTCTGCAAAAGCGTGGGACATCTGTATGCTGCCATCTGCCCGTTTCTGCAGGATGGTAAGCATCTTCCCATCCCACTTTGTATCTGTTGGGAAGGTTAACGTTACTGTGCCGTCATAGGTCAGGCCGGAAATCACGTATGCGCCGATTACATCCTGCCCGCCCAGGAAGTCTTTCATTTCCGCATACCCGGCGTCTGTTTCGGCAAACTCCTTTACCGACAGGCCTTCCTGGCCGGTAATCCGCCCGGAAATGGCAATGCCGCTTGCGGCGTCCGTTACGGAAATGACAGGGATTTCTTCATAGGTTGCCGTCAGGGCAACTGCATTGGCCGGCATGGCAAATTGAATCTGTGCCTGGCTGGCGTCTTCCAGCGTTACCCCTTCAGCCTGCCATTTTACAAAACGCTGGCCTTGCCGCGGGCTGTCCGCTGTAACAGTTACCGTCTGTTTCTCTGCGTAAAAGCCGCTTCCGCTCCCCCTGGTAACCAGCAGGGCATGGATGGAAACGAGTTTTGTTTCCGCGGATTCCAAAGCGTCTACCGCTGCTTTGATTTCTGTTACGCTGGCATCTTCTTTGTCATAAATGGCTTTTGCCTGATTTAGGGCTGCTTCCAGTACATGGAGGGAATCTTCGGTATAGCGCCCTGCCTGTAAGAGCAGGATTTCTGCGCGGCTCATCCCTTTTTGCAGGGCTGTTCGGTCTGCCTCTAAGCCTGCCCTGGCAAGCTGCATGGCTTCCATGGCTGCCTGCACCTCTTCTGCCGTGGGGTATTCGCCCAAGGCTTCTGCCCGTTCCAAGGCTTCCCGCAGCGCCTGGGCAGAGGATAGGGTATAGCCGCTAAGATCCATGCCTGCAAGTTCCTGTTTCAGCTGGTCAAAAGCAGCCTTTTCGTCAGCGGATGGCAGGCTCTTGGCCCAGCGCATTGCGTCCTCCAGCTCTTTCTTGGCGAGGGAATATTCCCTGTTTGTCGTAGGCGCCATTTCGCTGGCAGCCCGGGCAAGGAGGGCGTTTGCTTCATTTACTTTTTCTTCGATCCGGCGGACGGCCGCTTCCATCAGGCCTTCCTGCTGCAGCAGCTCTGCGGCCTGTGCCACCGCCTGCTCTAGCCCTGACTTGTCCGCAAGGGGAACCAGGGCGTCCAGGGCGCCGCGAAGGCTTTCGGCAGCGTCGGCTAATTGGCCTTCCGTGGCTTTTTCGTCCGCAATCACAGCTTCTGCCTTTTCCATGGCGGAGGCCAGGAGATGTTTGGATTCCGTCAAGTATTCACCGATGCTGGCCTGTGCCTCCCGTGCCTGTGCCAGAAGCTCTGCCAGCGCCAGCTTGTCCTCCGTCGGCTTGCGCGTGTCATAAGCCTGCCTAAGGGCGCCATAAGCGGCTGCATACGCTTCATAGCCGCTGCCTGGCTGGATTGCCCTGGCGGCTTCCAGCAGGGGTTTTATGGCCTCTAAGTCCCCTTTGTCCGTATTCTGGCTGCTCAGGCCTTCCACTGCCTGGATTAATGCCTTCATCTCGCCATTAAGCAGGCATTCCACAACCGGCCGCTCCAAAGCGGCAAGCGCTTCCTCAGCCTGGATAACCTCATCCTTGTCTGCAACATTGGAGGCAATCAGCCGCCCTGCCTTTAAGAGGGCTTCCCGCAGGGGCAGATACAGCGCCTCCATCTGCTGCTGGACGTCTGCCTTATTTTTGGCCTGGGACAATGCACCGTACAGGGATTCCAAGCGTTCCAGATGGCTGTTTGCCTCCTGGAAGAGGATCCAGTCCAGCTTGGCAGCCGTCTGGCTTGTGCCATTTGCCTCTGCGCGCAGCACCAGGTAGAGGGTATGCTCCCCTGTCACCGGGCGGCTGAAGGCTATATCTGCCCCCTGGTAACTGTCGCTGCCTGATGCGGTTTCTGGCAGGTCAATCACTGCGTCCGGAGCCAATTTGTCCTTGCTGTCAAAGTAAATTTCCGCCCTGGCATTTCTGCCCATTGTGGACGCGTTCTGGGCGTACTGAATGGACAGCTTGCCTAAACCTTCTCCGGTAAACTTGCATTTTTCAAACTTCAGCCATGCGCCGTCTGCATTGGCGCTGACATAGTCCGCATTTTCAATGGCACAATCTTCGGATAATCCATCCGCTTCCTCGGCCTGATAGAGGCCATATCCCTTTTCCTCCACAGGCGCCTTGAAAAACTGCTCAAAACGGATCCAGTTGAAATTGCCGACCCAGGTACTGCCGCTGCCGCCAAACGGATCGAGAATGATACAATTGCTCATACTGGAATTCTTAATCGGATAGGCAAT
>CAJTNT010000011.1:0-21395 GCA_910577785.1 uncultured Lachnospiraceae bacterium
CTCCGTTTTCTTTCCATACCAGAAGAGATGATTGAGGGCCAGCTGGCCCAGAGGTACCAGCTAACCAGTGAAGAGGCAAAGAGCTTTATGGGACGGAGATAAGGGCGTCTCTTGCACATTTATAAGGAAGGCAGGCACACGCCCACTGGGAAAAGAGGGTCGTGGGCATAAGGGCGGCTGGCAACTATCCTGCATAGCCAAAAGTAAAAACCGTTAGAAAAAAATAAGTGCCGCCTCATGGCAGGGTTTGTCAAGTAAAAAACCTCTCCCAGCATGGTGCAAGCCTTGCCTGGAGAGGTTTTTTATCCGCCGCATTTGGGTGTGCAGGAGCATCCTGCTAGTAAACGGTAGATAGGTTCTTTCCGCTCTTAGTTGAATTCAACGTGAAAAAGTTCATGAAACAGTACTTTGGCTTTTAACAGATCAAAGCTGTTTCTTCCATACATGATCCGTTTTATGACCTTAATCTTATTCACGCTGCCTTCTGCCAGGCCATTATTGTAAGAGTAAATAATCCCATTTTTAATAGCTTTTAAATCTTTCAATATACCTTCGACAAATGACTGCAGTTCGGGTATGTCGTGTTTTTTGGCAGACTCTATCCATATATCCAGCTTTTCTGGTTTTTTGGAAAACATCAATGAGTGGGATTCTTTTACTGAAGAATACAGTTCGCTTAACAGGGGATATTTTTTCAATGCCTGTTCATATTGGCCTGATGTGATTGTTGCGACATTTTCCAGCTTCTTGTAGATCAGCTGGCATAAGGATTTTCTCTGGATGAACTCAGGCCGGGGTTTGTTTTGTTCTTCCTGTTCATGCATCCGCGTCCTTTCTTTCTGCATGAACATTCTAAGGGATGCAACGCTTCCGGTATATCCTTTTTCACAAAGGATTTTATGGATTTGGGGATATGTGGGCCCCCTGCTGCGGGGTTCTATGACATCTTTTTCAGATGGCGCCAGTTTGCCTGGAATCCGTGCGTTATAATGACCGTCTGTAACGGAATAGCCGGGATTCAGGTAATTCTGTATCGTCTTACAAGTATGGTGCATCATGGCTGGAATCTGTTCCATCGGATATCCGGCCTGCGCCAGTTTCCTGGCTTCATCGGCTTCCTGCTGCTTTTGCTGCATTGCCAGCTGATGCTGCCTTCCCCGGGCGGCTGCCATGCTGTCTGGAATCTCATCTTCTGGAATGGCAAGGTATTTCCGGACTGTCGCAGGGCATGAATGCAATAACAATGCAATGTCGGCTACTGCCAGCCCTTCTTTTCTTTTTTGATGGGCAAACCTGATCCGAAGCGGCCGGTTCGCAGTATTGTACAGGGTCTTCATCTCCCCTGAAACTTCTTCCGTTAGCGGGAACCCTATCCTGGCGGGAAACTCCCTGATGATGTATTTATTTATGGCTTCTGAAAGCCCCTTTATCAAATGGAAGCGGTCACTGGCCTGTACTGCATCAGGATGTGAGTCTGCTGCTGACGAATAAATGGCTGCCCCGTCTCTTGACACGACCTGGATGTTTGGAAATGCTGCAGGCCATTTAGCGGCATCGGAGGTTTCCCTGGAAGGGATTAGGTCAATGGTCCTGTGGCTTCCAAGGTCGACCATGGCCGTCCCATAAGAAAACCTTTTCCTGAGTGCGAAATCATCCACACAAACTTTTGTTACCGAGGACTTATCCACAATGGCTGGCATTTTTTTAAGCAGGCTGCAGATGCTGCTTTTGCATGCTGTGATATTTTCACCCTTTAGAAGCCCCGATGCATTCAATGAGCTTAATTGTGTTGAAGTATGGATGATGTTTTTGGCCAGCCGTTCTGTCTTTTTTGCTCTTGGCGCGGCAAAAGGATGTATTTCAGCAAAAGTCTTATGCAGGCAGTCCGGGTTTTTGCAAAACATTTTTCGTGTATCTACCAATAAAATAACCTGCTTATCCTGAATTGGCAAATCCTGGATTTCCCTCTGATATATTGAATGGACCCATATGGATTTTGAACCGCAAAACGGACACGTCAGCTCTTTTTTACTGGACTGTATATTGAAAATAACCGCCTTGTCTTTGATTCGATACTGCACTAATTCATAATCCTGGTTGAGTAGTTTGATAAATTCATCCATGTAACAGTCACGTCCTTCCATAAAAGTCTGACTATATTATAAAACTTTAATACATTAAATTCAACTAACAGTGGAAAGAACCGTTTTACCGTTTACCTTTAAGCTATCTAAATAATCCATAATTTTACCTCTTAATCTGTACTATATTTTTATATTTTCTATAGTATACCACCCTTTTTTATTTTACGCAATTAAATTTTAAGTGGTAAAACGGTATTTTGTATTTACTTTCCATTAAATACTGTATAATAGTTATGAAGTGATACAAATGAGACTGTGACGGACAACGAATAAGAACTGCACTACATACCGCGCTTTAAAGACGATACGGGTCAACGGCAAGATTTCAAAGCTGCCGGTTTTGCATAGCAGAATCAATATTGTTCATATTTGAGAATACGTGCCTGCATCTTGTCATCCATCTTATCCATTAAATGTTTTTCTTACTCTAAGTACACTTTCAGAGATTCTACTAGCTTCTTGTATTGCTTGGTCAAAGTCATCAAAATCATCCTTATCAAACACAATCCATACATTTTGATAGATGATTTTTGCATCTTTTATTATTTGGTCTGCTACTTCAACAAGCCTGGCCGTAGAACAACCTTCACCATATACATCAATAAACGGCTATTCTATAATATCTACTACTCCACCTACCTTCTCTTGTATAAGTTTCTGCATACCCTTAAAATATAATGGTTCTGTACGCTCTCCCTCTGTAACAATTAAATAAGAATTTGCCTTGGGAGACTTATATCCATGCTTCCTTTGAGTTCTAGCTTCTCGCCTCTTTTTAAATAAATCATCTGAACCCATTTACTTACCCTTTCTCATACTGAATTCTTTCAACCATGGAATTCCTCCATATACCCCAGCTAAATAATCTTTTTCAAACGAAGTATCTGATCTTACTTTAAAATCTGACAAAGCGGACAATTCTGAATATCCAAATTCATCCTTTTGTACAAACAAAATCTGATCCCTTCTAAAGAACTTTTTATCTAATAAAGTAGTATCATGTGTTGTATAAATTAATTGGGCTTGCGATTCATTTTCATAAAACAAATCAATAATAAATTTCAATAAAAGTGGATGTAATTTAATATTCAATTCATCTACAAAAATAGATTTATGATAAAGAATAGCTGTACGTGCATAAATGAATAACATAATACTTTTAATCGTTCCTTCTGATTCAAAAAATAAATTCAGTGGATGTAATTCACCGTCTTTCCCCTTATGATAAGTTGTAAATTTAACTTCTTTCTCACTATCATCATAATCAATATCTTTAATATCTGTATCAATAGCAGACAAGAAATCTACCAATGCACTTTTTCCTTCATCAATTAATCGTGGCAAAAGTGCCTGTAGAAGCCGAGTATCCTCACAAAAGTTTGTCGGAACAACTAATGTATCCATTACTCCAGAATAAACAATCTTAAAAATATTAGATTTTAATTTTAACTTATTGAAAAATGTTAAAACCAAAGTTTCAACTGGAATTTGTTCCTTATATACTTCACATTCTTTTCTTACACATGAGCCAAATTCAACTTTCTCTGTTGTACGCTCAAAAACTGTTGAATACCTTTTAGTTTGTAAATTTTTTCTATATAACCATTCCGTAACAATGCAATTTGAATTATATTCAAAACCATACTTATATTCAAAATTTCCTAAAATATTCACAATCTGAAATTCTGAGTTTTCTTTTTCACTATCAAATGAAAATGGCTGATAATATGTTTGAATAGCTGTTTCCTCTCCATCTTCAACATTATTTAAAGACTCCGCAATAATTCTTTGAAAATATGTCATTGCCATATAAATATTTGATTTACCACTTGCATTTGCACCGTAAATTGCTGCAACTCTAAGATATTTCTCTTTTGTCTCATAGTCAATTAAATTACATTGATGTTCCTTATACGCATTAATTGCTGTCATGTCTAAAATTGTCTCTTCCTTAAACGACAGAACATTTTTTAACAAAAACTGTACTAACATATCACATCACCTCCTAGATAATATATAATATAGCTTTTTTTGAATTCTATGTCAATAATTTTGTGAATTTTTCACATTTTTATACATGTAATATTCGTTTTCTTTAGAAAAAGCCTATTATATTTAACATCAAACAAGCATAACTAAACATCTTTTCCTCTTTTCAGCACCGTTTTGGCACCGCTCAGGTAAACGGTATCTACCGTTTACTTACGGTCTACCATTTACTTACCAAAAACAGGGTGAATACTATTACTGTATCCACCCTGTCTTATATATCTTCAGCTTAACTAATAGCATTTGAGATCAAGCTATAGCCTTTTCAAAAATCCCATTCATTCTGAAAGAAAAATATGGCATCCATAATATTAGCCAAACGGATCCACATCCCCTTCTCCTAAGCTATTCGTAAGGATATCTTCTGTTTCAAAATAAATGACTACCATATCAGGAGTTTCGTATTTCATCACGAAATTCCACCTCCTTCCCAACTTAAACACATCCATTCCCTTCAGTAATGGGCTTTCCCACAGCGAACTGTGGGAAAGAAGCCCAATTTTTCTTATCTTCTTGATTCCGGAGCTTTTTGCGGTGCATCATTGTACGATGTTGCCCTCATTGTTGAATAGATCGTTTTTGCTTCTGTTCCATTCGTGTATATAACGTATGCTCTTGCGGATACTGTCTTAGCCTTATTAGCAGTACCTATCTTAACAGTCATAATATTCGTCTGAGTACCATTAAGTGCACTCTTGTATACTCCAGATCCGGAAACCTCAGTCCTTTCCAAGGTTAAATCACCCTCCGCAATACCATCCTTTACACTGTATACGAAACCACTTCCACTTACATCCCAGCCTTCTGGAATATCACTTATAGCAGAAACAAAAGATAACTTCTCTACCGAATCAACAACGGAGCCATATACATCGGTTATTACAACCCTTGCTTCTGGCTTCGCCACACCAGATTCATCCGGAACATAAACAGCTTTTAAAACTACCAGGTTAGTAGTTTGAACATACATACTATAGCTTGTGTCTGTTCCAAGCACTGCCCCGTCCTTTTCCCAGTGTGAGAAATGGTAGCTTTCAAGCTGATCCGCAGTTGCTGTATACTTTGCTCCAATAACTACTTCTTGCTCTGAACCTGTTTCTATCACGCTGTCCGTGCCGTCTGTCCTAAGAACTTTATCGACACGTACCTTTCCTTTATCTTCAATTACTTTATATACTGCATATACATTAATCGTTTTATCTTCTGTACATAAGTCACATATCTCTTGTTTAATATTCTTAGATGCCGCTTGATCACCCCTCTTTAAACTCCAACCTAAGAACTCATATCCAATTTGGTTTGGAGCTGTCGGTAATGTAAGCGTATCTGCCGTTGGGCGTTGCCCCTCCTTTGATGAACAATCCAAACGAGAAACCAATGTATTTGTACGTCCATAGAAGTTAATAATTACTCCACCCTCTAGGTTGCACCACTTACATGTGCCATTTACAAATTCATGATCCACATGGTCAAGATACATTCCAAGTTCGCCTTCGAAATAGTCATTTACATTAAGATTACCTTGAGCAGTTCCTTCTGTAATCCTCAAAGTAGCCAATCCCCATGCATATCCGATACCAGCTGGAAGTGCAAGACCACTTTCTGTTGTATGTGTGTTCTGTGAATCCTTACACTCTGCTGGGATTTCTACGTATGGCGTATCTTCAAGATCCGCTACAAGTGTTAACTCTTCCGGAGAAACTATTTTATTACCATCTGTCTCTATAGTTACATTGCCTGGGCACTGCGAACGGGTACATCTAAAGGTTGCCTGAACTGTCTCGCCCTCCTCAATCCAAGAGAACACAGGCTGGCCATACAAATGACCTTGTGGTGTACCCTCTCCTTTGCCAGGACCCGAATACTCTGTAAGAGCACTCTGAGTCGTATACCTCTTTGTACACCTCTTGCATTCATAATAAGTAGGATGAGTCGGCTCGCTACAGTCATTGCTACTTGTACCACCTGCAACACGAATCAAATCATGGTTTTTCCTGCCTTCTGCTGGCGCTACACGATGCGTAAATGTATCAGTATAATCATCTGGCAGTTCCCATCCAGCCTCTCTCAATGCCTCAACTTCTTTTTCATTTACACTAAAGTTCCAGTCATATCCTTTTGAACAATCTTCAGTCTTATCTGTTGTTGTTGCGTTGAGTGTTACAGAATCTGTATGGCTATTATCTGCACCATCTCTCTTACAAGTACGTGCAAATGTTACAGGAAGAACTTCTTTCTCTTCGCCATTAACGGTGATTACTGTTGTTGTTGCTGCTGGTGTCACGGTTGCCACATTATAGTCATGGGCATTAGAATCCTCTGGTATGTTGTCTACTACCTTAGTTACCATTGGTTGCGTTGGCTCTCCGTCAGCAGCAGATGCCCACTGTTCTCCATCTGGCAATGTAGGCGCTACTACATTCCAAGTATCCTTTCCCTTCTTAACACACGTTGGAACTTCTGAATTTTCCGTATCATATGTAACTTTGTCGTTCAAATCCGTCCTCTGTGGAGTTGTTTGATCTGGACAACCAGAATTCTGGCATCTTCTTTCTGCATATACATTCCAAATATTTTTATTCTTCACGTCTTCCTCAGAAGGATTGTCTTTTGGATCCCAATGGATAGACCATCTGTACGCATGTCCCAGGGCTGCATTGATAATCCTTCTTTCTGTTGTCCAACTCTCACCAGCTGCCGGAATGCTAAACTTAGCATCATATGTAACACTGCCTGAATTGTCGCAGTCCGCTGATTTCCCATCTTTCGTAACTTCCAACTTCAACACTACACCTTTATCTGTAGTCGCTGTAGCAGTTGCAATCAATACTGGCGTTTTTCCATCTTCACCCAGGATAGGATTACCCTTATCATCCGTATCTTCTTCAAAAGTAGGTGGAACAAGGTTACCTTCTTCATCTTCTGTTTCTTTTTCAGTAAGTTTTATCTTACATATCTGTGGTTCAAACCAATCTTTCGGACGGTCTACTACGTCTTCTCCGTCTGGCCTAACAGAGCAATTTGCACATTTCCGCTCAACTGTTAAACCATCAACGCCAATAACTGCTGATTCCTCATCGCCTGGGACTTTATAAACATTATTCCAATCCCATGTAAGTTCAAGGGAATGTCCCTTTGAATCTTCATTATATACAGCAGGAGCCACGTATTTTTCAACCAGTGTGTCACCTACATAAGCAGTTGCCTCATATGTAGTTCTCCCACCTTTGGTACATGTCATTTCACGCTGTTTTATATCAAAGACAATATGTGCATCTTCCGTCGACTCTGTACCGACCGTACCAGTAAATTCCTGTGGCTGTTCTTTTGAGATAGCACAGCCATTCGTGCAGTAACGCGTTGCAGCAATTGTGTAACTTGGAACTTTACACTGTTTTGTTACACCATTCTTTCCTTCAATCTCTGCGATTACTGTCACAAACTTCCTATTTCCATCCTCCATCACTGGTTGCCAAGGCTCTTTTCCCCAGTCAAGTTCAGTCCATGCATGTGCATCTTCATCAACTGGCGTTAAGGTTGCAAGCAAGTCTTCTGCTTCAATTGTCTGGTTCGGCATGTCGCCATCACCATAAATCAATGCTTTAACCTGATAGAACGCTCTACCTTCACTAGTACACGTAGCAGCCATGGTGCCTTCTGTATCAGTATCCGTAATTGGCTTGTTCTTTTCGTCAAAGGATACCTTTGCCAGGAAGTCTAACCCACCCGTATATTCCACATCACCATTGCTTGCAACCTTCATTGTATTAGCGCAATTTGCACAGCCAATGGTAACCACAATACCCTGATCTATCTCGTGAACCTTGGTGTCTCCCTGCATGGTCCCATTTGTCGCGTCTGTACCATCTCCATCTGCCCATTTAACCTCTTTTATTACATAGCTATGGGGCTTAGGCTGTGTCTTCACCAGCTCACCAGTTTCAGATGTATATTGCAATCCAGTGGTAGCTGTAAGATCTCCCGTATAATTCAGATTCCCAGTAGCAGAATCTGTTTCAACCTTCGTCTTATCTAAATGAATTGTTGCTATATAGTTTATCTTTGTATCTGTTCCGCACGGGACATTTTCACTTGAAGAATTATTATTTTTATCCTCTGTTGCTGTTATCCCATTAATTACAAGTGTTTTTCCACAACCAGCATTCGTGCAAATGAAGGTTGCTCTAGCTAAATTGCTTGCTTCGTTATCCCAGGCGAATCCTCTCAGTTTGAGAGAATGGGGACTCATCGAAATTGTTATATCTTTTGCAATCTGTGCAGGTGTAGGTTCAGTTGTCTGTCCATCCCAAAGCCACTTACCCTGACCATCATTAGCAGTTGTGTCATCTTCTCCGAAGCAATACCTATGGCAACCCTCGCATTGATAATATGCCCAACTACCTGGTGTTGTACAGGTAGGCGCTTTATAAGACCTAATCCTCTTGAGGATATGCTTTCCACCACGGGATTGTTTTTCAACAACCGTTGCAGATGTCGAATCTGGTGTATCTGATTTCGCATCAAATGTAGCCGTTGCCTGGAACTCAAGCGCATCGCTTGTACAGTCGAGAGGCTTTGCTGGATAGCCACCAGGGCATATTACTGCAACACTTCTTGAAGCAACTTTGGCATCACAAACATCACATGTAGCTTCTGCAGTCACACCATTAGCTTCTCCCGTCTTAAACTCTGAACCGTTAAATGCATCCCAGTTGAACTCCGCATCCGTAACTGTATGTTTGTTACTTGGAGCAACTGTAAAGTCATTCTTTGTCACATCCAAAGTCCAAGGCGTATCTGAATCAACAGGAACTGCCTTTCCAAACTCATCAGTGGCAAACTCACCGGTTACTTTAACCGTAGCTGTCCCGCCTACCTTGCAGTCTGTAATAGCGCTTCCATCTAACACTTCTACAGAAACTGTCCTTGCTGATTCTCCTTCTTCACCATCTTTTGTGCATTCACTACACTTACGCGTTACTTCAATCCCAGTCGAAACACCCTTCCGTGCTTTGGCATAATCAACTGTACTCCAATCAACTACTATCTCATAGTTATGGCCTTCTGCTTTGGTAATAAACTCTTCCTGCGACTTTCCCTGTGTGCCATCCGTATCATTTTGTAACCGTATCGCGCCCTTGCCATCCGAGTCGTCATAGCACTTTTTGCAGTTGTTGCACATAACATAAGCTTTAACACCATCTGTTGTACAGTCTCCTACCTTTCCAGGTACCGGGGTAACATCACTTGTATGGTCTGTTTTTGCTATCAGCGCATCTTTCAACAGTAACTCTTCGCCTACTGACTTGGTTTGGTACATTTTGCCACAAATACTGCACTCATAATGGCCAATTATGCCTTCTTTCCAGCAGCTTGGCTCTACTTTCTTCTTCCATACAAGCTTATGGCCAGTTTCGCCACTCGTGTCTGTACTTTCAGAAACTGTAACAAATCCATCGCTATCTGCCTCACTAACCTTATAGCATCCAGTCACGCCATGATTAGGTGAAGGCTTGTACTTTCCACCTCTAACACTAACAAAGTTAGTGGAACCTGAACCTATCAGCCCTCTGGTATAGAATATAGCATCGCCATTATCAGCAACAGGATCCACTACTTCAAAAGTACCATTGTTAATAACTAAATTAAGTTCAATTTTCTTTACAGGATCACCAAATCCCACATGAGGAACGGAAATCACGTGCCGATTGCCACCACTACCTGTAGCACGGAATTTACCGCCATTGATAGTCACTGTCGCTGTTGCCGGGAGATAAAGAACTGCATTGTAAATCTCATGCCCTTCCTCAGTACAAGCAACTTTACTTTCGTATGTACCGCCATTGACTGTAATCCTACCTGGAGCTGTCGTAGCATTCATTCCAATTGCCGCAAACCTACTTGTAACGACTGGGCTTACCTGTTCTGTCTGGCCTTTTGTACCTAATACCAGTTCGGCGCCATTTCGTACGTAAATACCATACATACCATCATCGCCTTGGCCAATATTAGCATTAACTGTACCAGCTACCATTTCCAGCTTTGCAGCGGCTCCATTAACGTCAATCAACGAAGCTCCATCATATGTATTGCCGTTATTGCCGACTACCGCAAAGGATGCACCGCCAATAATTTTTACGCTTCCTTCAATCATAAGGGCTTTCACGCCAGCAGTCTCATATTTGCCGCCGTCAATATTCAAGGTTCCTTGTACAGAAAGAATGGTGCGATTCGCTGCAGGCTCTGACCATTTAGTAGCAGCACTAGCTGTTGCCGTCTCACTATTCTTAATCATTCCAGCTGTATCGCCACTTCCACCCTTCAATGTAGCAGTAATGCCCTCTGGTATTTTAAACATATGACCCCCTGTCTGAATTGTCTTTCCAGAGAAGTCATACTCACCCGTTTCAAGTACAATGTCATTATTCAATGTAATCGTCTGGCCGGCCTGTGCTGCCCCAAGGGCTCCTTCAAAGCTATCATAGCCCTGGCCATTAACCTCTGCAACAGCAGTATGCGTTACAACGTAACGGGTAACTTCTGCTCCCTCTACTACTTCTTTCCGCTGATAAGCGCCATACCCAGCCGCAACATATGCATCCGCAGGCTTAGATGAAAACTTACCGCCAGTAATAGCAACTTTTATTTTAGTATTATCTGCCACACCTGTACCAAGCTGGAAAACATCTCCTGTAGATGTAAATTCTCCGTTTTTAATGTTCAGGTTAAGGCGAAGAAGCGGTTTGTTTGCATTATTTGCAACATTGTTGTAAGGAATTGAAAATACACTCTCCCCAGCTGCCTGGAACACACCATTATTGATAGTTACATTTGCATTTGCTGGAAGATATAATACAGACTCAAACTTCTTCTGCGCCGCAGCCGTAGCACCATTCAAACCAGACTGATAAGTACCGCCATTAATGGTAATCCTGCCCGGAGAGGTCATGCCATTCATGCTTACTGCCGCACATACACTATTAATTTTCAAGTTATCTTCCGCATCATTTGCAGCTGTTGCATTACCTAATGTTACTTGTGCGCCATCCAGCACATAAACGCCATACATGCCATTTGTAGCAGTACTTGCACCACCAACAGCTGTAATCTTACCACTTCCCATGGTCAGTTGACCGTCTACACCTTCTACACTGATGACCGGAAGGGTGTAATGTGCTAATGTTATATTCTGGCTTTCAAATTCAGCCCTTGTAATAGTTGCTGTACCATTGTCAACCCCAAGCATCGTGCCGCCATTTGTCGTATAACGACCGCCACTAATTGTCAGATTTCCCTGTACATAAATTGCCATGCTGGACGCTGTGCCGGTATGCGTAACTGTAGCATTATTCAATACAACGTCTGCACCGCTTGGAACAATAAGCGAATAATCACCCGTTTCAATGGTAACACCGCTCAAGTTATATATTGCCTGGGTAGGTGACACTGCAAACCTGGCATTTTTAGCCAGCTGAATCGTCTTCTGGTTAGATCCCTCTGCTATTGCTAACGCAATAGCCTCTTCTAATGTTTTCTGGCCTTCGCCGTCACCAACTATAATAGGACTCGGAGCCTCTGGCGGTGTGATCGTCCCTGAGTCTCCTGTACCCTCCCCAGTACTTCCATCGCCGGCTTCCCTTGCATTGAACAGCTCTTCTTCGGCTGCTTCAGCTGTGCCTTCGTCTTCTGTTTCGTCTGCTTCGTCAGAATTCTCTGTTTCATCCACTACGTCAGAATCTTCCTTTTCGTCTGCTACGTCTTCCACATCGTCTGCAGTATCTGTGCCATCTGCATCATCCGCCACGTCTTCATCGGCTGGATCTGCAATCATCTCTTCCATTGCAGCCGCGGTGTTGTCAGTCACCGTTTCTGCATTTACAGGAACTGAGATCATAGATGCTACCATAGCCGCAGTAAGTGTCAGGCTTAACAGGCGTTTCAGTTTCTTTAAATTCATACTGTATAAAACTCCTTTCGTATACAATTGTTTGTGACAGTTTCCCAAATCCGGCGCCAGATTGCAAGTTCTGGCTTCCGCACCTTGTCATTGCGCGGGTGGATCCTGGAATGGACGTTACCATGGCTTTTCAGAGACATTCACAAGACTTTGTGGAGTATCTCTCATGAATTTTGCAACGATCCATGAAACACAAAATGGCATATAAGTTTGCAGCCTAGCCTTCCACAAAGGTATGTAAACTCCCCTTGTAGAATTATTCCATTTGTTTCCTATAAAATACTTCAAGCTGCCACGGACGCTCCTATCCTCCTCTCCTTATTGCCTGTCCGGCATCTATTTGCCCATTCTCATATTGCTGTCACTGTCTTGCTGCTTCTGCAGCAATGCATGGGAACAAAGGCTATAGGCGCCGGGCCTAAGTTTATTCCTATGCATTTGCTGCAGGAACAGCGCATTGCTACGTCAGGAGATCTGTTTTAATTCAACGGGATTAGTATATCATACTTTCTCCCAGAACACAATCTATATTTTTGATATGGCTTTATCTTCCACCGCCTTTCCATCCTTATCTTTATTATTATACAACTTTATATTTTTTTGTAAAGTGCCTTTTTGCGTAATTTTTATCTGCAATCAAAAGGTTCCTACTTCATAAATCGACAAATCGGGGGGATTCCTGAATACTTGAGGGGGAAACTTTGCAATCTTTCTCTTCCGCCTCCGTAAATCCTTCTGTCAATATGGCTGTGAGAAACTCGTAGGACACGGTCTGTCTTGCGGTTCTGGATGGCTCTGGTATTTTATCATTGGACACGATATGCCTTTCCCTTCACCATGCATTCCTTATGGTAAAAACAAACACCGTATTTTATGATATTCCGATAACCAATCTCATACCATTCCTGCTGATAATTCTGTTCTTCAATCTGCGCGAGCGCAGCATCGCACCCTGCTTCCATCTCCTCAAACTTTTTTGCTACCTTAATCTCTATTATAATTGCCATTCCCCGCACAGAAAGCGTATAGATTACAAGATCTGGCCTGCCGTTTCCGCTCTCCCGGTTGGAACGCACCGCGCATTCACGATGCCCCCGCAGCAGCCCGGCAAAAAATCCATGATAATAGCTCTCCGCATAATCATAAAAACTGATCGTCTCTGAGAGATGACGGTTCAGTTCCTGTTCAATCGTTGCACAGTCCTTCTCTGCCAACGCCTGGTAAAATTCCGTGAAATCTTTCTGCTTCACTTGCTGCTCAAACCATTCCATCACTGTCTGGCGATACACATACAGTACCTCGTCATTGGGTATCGCCATCTCCAGGTAAATATTCTGTCCCTCCAATCGTTCCGATATCTTTTTCAAATATCCTGTGAAAAACAGGAAATTCCATAAATTATTCTGGGACTGATGGATCGTGTCATAAGTAATGTCTTCATGAATCTCCACCTCAATGGTTCCGCCATTCGCCAGACGTTCCACATCCTGCCTGACAATCGGATCTGCTGTTTCAATGAGTTCCCTGACAATACTATTTGAGGAAGTGTTAGACCAATAGGGCTTGGGAAATGCATTGATATCTGAAACTGCAGTTTCCACATAATTGATAATGCTCCAGGGATTGTAGACTTCTGTACTGCCAAACCGATAGCCGTCATACCATTTCCTTGCTTCCCCCATTTTCTGCTCAATCCCATAATATCGCAGCATTTCCAGCGCTTCGCCCTCCGTGAACCCAAAATATTCCGCATAATCTTTTGTCAGCACAGAAACCACCTTGAGATTATTCAGTCCTGTAAAAATGCTCTCCTTACTGATTCTTAGACAACCGGTCACCACAGCAAATTCCAGACATTCATTCGTCTTCATTGCTGATTCAAAAAAGGAGCGCAAAAATCCTATCATCTGCGGATAAAACCCCTGAAAATGGGCGTTCTCCAATGGCACGTCATACTCGTCCAGCAAGATAATTACATTCCTCCCATGCCAGGCTGCCAGACATTTGGACAAAAATTGCAGAGACGTTGCATAATCACCCACATCACCCGCGCAGGTTAACATTTTCTTATACTTTTCTTTCTGCGCATCCGTCAGCTGCTCCCCTTTCAGTACATAGCTGTGCCGCTCAAACTCATACACAATTGTCTCCCGAAGCACATGATATGCCATACTATAATCGGGCTGCCTGGCAGATTTAAGCGAAAGGAAAATAACCGGATACCGTCCCTGCTCCCTGCGGTATTTTTCCCCTGCCTGCCAGATTTTCATATCCCCAAAATACCATCTGTTGTCCACGACATTCCCGTCCCGATCCAGCTCGCACTCAAAAAATGCCTTTAACATCGTCAACATCAACGTCTTGCCAAACCTCCGAGGACGGGTAAAGAGATTCACCGCCCCTCCCTTGTCCAACAGATCCCGAATCAGCAATGTTTTATCCACATAATAATACGGCTTATCTATCATCTTCTTGTAGAATTCAATCCCAATAGGAAATGGTTTCTTATTCATATTCTCATCTCTTTCCATTTCAAATTATGCCGACCATTATTTTTTAATCTTCCCGCTTTTCCTGGCGCTGCTCCATGCGCCGGTGAGCTTCTGGGTTTTGCCGCTGATCTTGGCGTTTTTATAGGAACGCACCCTCACGTAGTATGCCTTGCCTTTGGCCAGCTTGGAAATTGTCTTGGATATTGTTTTATTCTTTTTCACCGTCAGGGTTTTGACGCCTTTTTTAAATTTCTTGTCCGTGCTGTACTGGATCTGGTAGCCATCGGCTCTGGTGTCTTTCTTCCAGGCCAGCTTGAGCTTCCTGCCTTTTACCGTCTTTATGGATTTGATTTTCTGCTGCGCGGGGGCTGCCTTGATGGTGATTTTTATGCTCGCCTTGCTGTAATTGGCGGTTTCAGCGGCCTGTACGGTGATGGTCGCTGCACCTGTCCCTTTGATGGTTACTTTGCCGCTCTTTATGGCTGCCACTTTGGCGTTCGAGGTCTTATATGACAGCTTGCCATTTCCAGCCTTCAGCTTGGCGTTTAGCTTGAAGGCTTTGCTGCCGTAGGGCTTACTGTAGGATTTGGTATAGGAGGCAAATTTCTGGGCGGCCTTGCGTATGGTAAAATTCTTAGTCACTGTCCCTGTGTAGCCGCCTTTGCCAGTGATGGTAACGGTGGCTGTGCCGGCATTTGTGTTGTTCTTGTATGCAGTGGTGTAATCCGTTCCTTCCCGGAGCAGGCTTCCCCCATCGCGTACGGTAATGGACGGGATCCTGGGCGTTCCATTATAGGTGTAGGCCTGCTGGCTTAGGGAAACTTGGCTGGCCGCAAGCTGCTTCCGTTCTGGCACAGGGGGCTGGCTGTTGGGGATGAAGGGGATATTCTGGCTCTGCGCATAGGTCTGGGCATAAGAGCCCTCCTCCCCGTAAATCTTGAGATTTTGGCAGCCCTGGAATGCATTTTCGCCAATCTCTGCCACATGCGCGGAAAGCGTAATTGCTTCCAGGCTGGCGCAGCCTTGGAAGGTTTCCTTGGGGAGAACTGTCAGGTTCTGCGGCAGGGTTACGGATTCCAGAAGAGGGCAGCCAGAAAATACGCCAACGCCCAAGGAGGCAACGCTATCCGGGAGGGCAGCGGAGGCCAGGGCGGCGCTGTCTGTGAAGGCATAATCCCCAATGCTGGTAAGCGTAGACGGGAAAGCGATACTGGACAAGAGCGGGCAGTGAGCCAGGGCTTCTTCCCCAATATGGGCGAGGCCCTCCGGGAGGGCAACCGCTTCTAGCTTCCCGCATTCACGGAAAGCCAGGTCTTTGATTTCGGTAAGGCCTGCGGGCAGGGAAATGCTGGACAGGCTGCTGCAGGACTCGAAAGCGCTCTCCCCGATCGAGACAACGCCTGCCGGAACCGTCACCGACTGTACACGGCTATTGAAAAATGCCCTGTCACCGATGGCAGTGACGCCTGCGGGTATGGCAACCTCCGTGTCACGGCCATTGTATTTAACGAGGACGCCGTCTGTAATCTCGAAATCTTCTGCATTGGGGGCTTCTGGCTGGCCGGATAGTTCTTGTTCTAATGATTCGGATACTGCGGATGTTTCCTGCTGCTCCAATGCTTCGGTTACTGCGGATGTTTCCTGCTGCACAGATAATTCTGGCATCCCCTGGGCAGAAACAGGCGGGGCAGAAAGAGCGAGCGCCGCGCTTAGCGCAATGGCCATAACAGGCTTTTGCCATATACTGCCCTTTCGGACATGATGAGGGCAATCATACGAGGACATCTCATGGGGCGTTGCATTGTGAATCTTCGCGCTGTGGGTTTTTGTATTATGGATTCTTACATTATGAATTTTCATATGATATATTCTCCTTTGCTTTGTCATTTTGCTGTTATTGTAACATGCAAATCGCTTTTTTTCCATATGAAATAGTTGTATATACGCCAATTTTTTTGTATATCCAAAAATACATTGTTGGTATTTTCTTGACATGTCAAATATTGTTCTATACAATGATAACAGGGCACACCTTATTTACTGAATAGGATACCAGGGAGGGATCCGCCATGGGCATTTATTTCGACAGCAAAACAGCTTATACCTTGTACAAAAGGGAGACAAAGAAGCCCTACTTTATTGATAAATCTGCATTGATCGGGGAACTGCTGCCGCTTGTGGAAGAAGGCGGATCCTATCTCTGCATTACTAGGCCCAGGCGCTTTGGGAAGACAATGGCCGCCAATATGATTGCGTCCTTTTTCTCCAGGGCCTGTGACGCCTCGGATATTTTTGATTCCCTGTGCATTGCAAGAGAACAGACGCCCTCCATGCTTCTGCACAGGAACCGCTACCCCGTCATCCATATCCCCTTCAATGATATGATGTATCCCTGCGCTTCCTATGCGGATTATATCTGGCAGATTGAGGAACAATTGCTTCTAGACCTGAAGGCTGCGTACCCGCAGGCTGGGCTGGAAGGAGTATCCTCTGCTGCTGCGGCTTTGTTAAAAATATATGCCGCGGATGATTCCGCCCAATTTCTCTTTGTATTGGATGAATGGGACTTTATTTTCCACCAGCCTTTTATATCAGAAGCGGACAAGCGGGCATATCTCATGTATTTAAGAAACCTGCTGAAAGACCGCCCCTATGTACTCCTGGCATATATGACAGGCATCCTGCCGATTGCCAAATATTCCAGCGGTTCTGAGCTGAATATGTTCCAGGAATATACGATGGCCTCTGAGGAACGGTTTTCGGCATACTTTGGTTTTACTGAGGAAGAAGTAGATTTATTGTTTGCACGCCACCTGTCCAGAAATGTTATCCCGGCCGCTTCTGCACACATCATACAAGGCAGCAAATTTCAGGGGCAGGCAAATGCTGTGACACGGGAAGGGCTGAAAGGCTGGTACGATGGATACCATACAAAGGGCGGGATGCGGCTCTATAACCCCCGCTCTGTGGTAATGGCCCTGCAAAATAATAATCTTGGCAATTATTGGACTGGCTCCGGGCCTTATGATGAAATCTTCCATTATATTGGGCAGAATGTCGATGCTGTGAGGGATGATTTAGCCTTGATGGTTTCTGGCGTCCCCGTCCCGGCTAAAATTCGGGAGTATGCAGCAACTTCGCAGAACCTGTCTACAAAAGAAGAGATTTTCTCTGCAATGGTGGTATATGGATTTTTAAATTATGAAAATGGAAAGGTTTCCATTCCCAACCAAGAGCTGATGGATAAATTTGTAGAAATGCTGCAAAAGGAACCGTCCCTGGGCTATGTCCACCGTCTGGCAAAGGAATCCCAGCGTATGCTGAAGGCAACTTTGGCCGGGGACACCAACACGATGGAAGAAATCCTCACATTCGTCCACAATACAGAGATACCGCTTCTGTCCTATAACCATGAAACAGAACTGACCGCCGTGGTAAACCTGGCTTATCTGGCAGCCCGGGATTTTTACCATATCGAACGGGAAGATAAAGCTGGGACTGGATATGTAGATTTCATCTTTTACCCGCTGGCGAACAGGAATGCGGACTGCCTCATCCTGGAATTAAAGGTGGATCACAGCCCCGATGAGGCCATCCAGCAGATAAAAGAGAAACACTATGCCCTGCGCTTCCAGGGGAAGCTGGGAGAAGAGAGATACTATACAGGCAGGATTTTGGGGATAGGGATTGGCTACCAGAAAAAGGAAAAACGGCACCGTTGCAAGGTAGAAGTTCTGCAATTAATGTAACACAGGAACGCGTTTCTGCCTGGGCCTTCCCGCTTCCTCCGCGCCCGTTGTGCCACTTATTACTCCGGCGGTTAAATACTTATTTCCTCTTCTCAAATTCCTTGCGGAAAGATGCCAGATCCTGCCCTTTCAGCGCCCGTTCCAGAAGGGTGGGGAGCATCTGCGGGCTGCAGGCAAAGCAGGGGATGGAAAGGCTTGCCACCCGTTCCGCCATCTGGGCATCGTAATAGGGCTTGCCGCCGTCTGCAATCGCCAGCAGGCAGGCCACGGTCACCCCGGATTCCTTCAGTTCCTTCAGGCGGCGGAGCAGGGACGCCCGGTTGCCCCCTTCTTCAAGGTCTGTAATCAGGAAGAACAAGGTTTTGGCCGGATTTTCTACGAATTTCTGGCAGTAGGCAACGGACTGGTCAATGTTGGTGCCGCCCCCCAGCTGGAAACCAAACAGCAGGTCGACAGGATCTTCGCATTTCTCTGTCAAATCTACCACCTTGGTGTCAAAAGCCACGATATGGGTGCGTATGGCCGCCATACTTGCCAAAATACAGCTCATAATCGAAGAATAAATCACGGATTCCCCCATGGAGCCGCTCTGATCTACATCCAAAATAATCGTCCACTGTTTGGACGGCGCTGTGGTCGTGCGGTCAAAGAAATAAAAATGCTCCGGCACAATCGTGCCAAGCTCAGGGTTATAATTCTTCAGGTTGCGCCGGATGGTCAGGGGAAAATCCATCGCGGAGGCGGAGGGAATCGGCGAATGCATGCGGCGGTTCACCGCAGATGTGACTGCCCGGCGGATATCTGCCTCTAACAGCTTGTTGATTTCCTCTACGATTTTAGCAATAAATGCCCGCACGCTCTCTTTGGAGCGTTGGGGGATCTGGTCTTTGAGCATCAGGATGGCCGAAGCCAGGCTGATATCCGGCTCCACATGTTCCAGCAGTTCCGGCTCAAACAGCAGCTGGCGCAGGCCGCAGCGCTCCATAGCGTCTGACTGTATCACTGTCACCAAGTCTTTTTCAAACAGCGTGCGCACATCCCCCAGCCAGCGGCTGATCTGGGGATTGGACGGCCCGTTGCCTGCCCCCCTGCCAGAGCCGAAGCCGCCGGATTCGCTGCGGTTATAAATCGCGGCCAGCGCCTGATCCATCAAAGCCTGCTCTTCACTCAGGGAAACTGCCTGTTGGCCATTCATGGCGGCAAACTGCTGATTGCTCTCTGTCCCCAGGATCAGCCGCCAGCGTTTGATCCGTTCCAGTTCCTGTTTGGTCGGTGTTGTATCCATGCCTATTAAATCCTTTCTGTTGCTTATTTCTCTATTTAAATATCCCCAAAATCAAAGTCATCCAGCCCGTCCAGCATTTCCTGCGCCTCGTCGCTCAGCGGCGCATTGACGGCCTCGCTGACCTGCTGGGGGTTCAGCTGCCACAGCTCGCCCAGGTTTTCTGCAATATCGCTCTTCTCCCGGGCGGTAAAGTCTGCAAACGCCCGCCGCAGGAACAGCAGCGCCCGCTTAAATTCCTCATCGTCCAGGGTGTCCAGGTAATGATCCAGGCTCTCCCATAGGCCCATGCGGGTAATCAGCGCATAGCGGTTCTTCATCGAAAGACCCTCAAACCACCCCGCGCCCAGGTCTGCAGGAATGCCTTTGGAGAGCCTTCGCCCTACCTTTCGTTCCAGTTCTTCGTTGCTCATCTTGCCCCGTTCCAGCAAGATGGCAGCCGCATAGCCGGATACCTTGGTGTTGAGGTCGTCCCGGTCTGCAATCTCCTCCAATACCTGCAGCCAGCGTTCCTCCGGCAGGAAGTCATGGTGCAGCGCCGCCTCGTTGAGCAGCCCGACGCCCTCAATGATTGCGCGGGAGGCATTGTCGTCACAGACACAGCTCCCTGGCAGCAGCAGGCAGGCGCGCAGGAAGAGCTGGCCGAATACCGGCGCCAGCGCCTCGCTGGGAATTTTGCGGATATTGCCATATTGGATAACCAGGGACAGGCTGTGGACCGTTGCCGCAATTTCTTCCACCGCCGCCGCTTCCACAGCGATTTTCTGCAGCGCGGCGGTCGCATAGCTGACAGTCTCCGGCATCCCGCAGAGGAAGGATTCCTCAATTACCTTTGCCACGCCGGCAATGCTCTCCCCCTGTTCCACGGCCTCTTTCATCTGGAAGGAAGCGGCCTGCAGGATGGTGTCTCCTTTCAGCTGCGCTTCCACAATCTCAATTTCCGCCTCCGGCGTCCAGCGCAGCACCCAATGCTCCGCCCAGGTGGCTTTTTCCTGCTGCACCTTCTGCCAGTTGACGAAGGATACCCCCAGCACCCGCAGGCGGTGGAGGAAGAAGGAACGCTCCCTGTCCAGGAAGGCTGATTTCTCAGACTTTACCGTTAATTTCTCCCGCAAGTCCAAGTGCAGATCCTCTGCCGTCACGGTACAATAACGCCTGAGATTGAGGCTGTCCAACTGATGGTAAAAATCATTTTGGATGGAGGTACGGCTGATCCCTTGGGGCAGGGAGCCTATGGCCGTGCCAATTTCCGTATCGGCCACCGCCTGGGCAATTTCCCCAAAATTCCCATGCCCCATACAGGTGACAGCAGCATCGCGCAGGTCACGCAGGGCGGGAATCTGATCGCCATGAAGCCCCGCCAGGGAAAAAGCCAGGCGCACTGCCTCAATCACTTCTGCCGAGGATACCATATTCCCATGCCCTCGCTGCCAGGCCGCCAGCCGGGACAGGTAGCTGCGCGCCGCATAGTCCGCCTCCCCGGCCTGGAACGCCTGCCACAGCAGCCCATAATACGCCGGCGCTTTGTTGCCGGCGCCATAGCCGGAACGGGAAGACAGGCGGTAATAGGAATACGGCATCAAGGTCTTCTGCACATCCACGGACGGGAGCTTTTTGATTTCCTGGTCGCTTAAGCCGGGCTGGCCATTCCTAAGCCCTGCCGTATGGTAAGCGCCTGTCACCACCACCAGCTTCTCCGGCGCAATGCCCTCTTCCAGCGCC
>CAJTNT010000011.1:21403-93751 GCA_910577785.1 uncultured Lachnospiraceae bacterium
TGGTAAGCGCCTGTCACCACCACCAGCTTCTCCGGCGCAATGCCCTCTTCCAGCGCCATCTGGATCTGGCGCCTCATATAGGCTTCCCGCACCAGGCATTCCGCGTCCTCGCGTTCCCTGCCCTCGGCCAGCTCCCGCAGACTCTCCCCAAAGCGCTCTGCGCCTTTGGAATAGCCATGCCCCTCGCTGAAATGCTCCATCGTCCGCTCCCAGAACGTTTCATGGGCGTCCTCCCCTGACAGCTCATCCAGCTTGCGGTATACCCACATCCGCCCCTCTTCGCCCTGCGCCTCATCCGCCTCTTCCTCCCGCGGAAGCGCCAGGAACACACGCGATGGCAAATCAATGAAACGGCACTCCCGCTGATGCTCATGCGCCCAGAGGATGGCCTGGTATTCGGGGGAATATTCGGCAAACGGATATAAGATGGTGCGGATGGGCGTATCGTCCGTATAAGCCATCACCGCCACCGGCGGCTTAGTCCCCTGGCTGACCAGATGCTCCAGTTCCTCTGTAAAATCGCTGGGGCCTTCCACCAGCACTGCCTGGGGCTGCACCTCGTCCAAAAGGCGGCGCAGATACCAGGCGCCTGCCGGGGATAAATGGCGGATGCCAAAGATAATGACATGCTCCGCCGTATTCTTCTCTGCTTCCGATATGGAAACATTGTCCTGCTTCTTTCTGCCCATTATCTGTTCAGCTCCTTGCACGCTTGGTAGAGGCCAGACCACTTGGCGCCCCGTTTCCTGGCAATATTTTCCAGATATTCTTTCCAGGCCAGGCTGTCTTTCTCCTCATCCTTGACCACGGCGCCCTGCAGCCCTGCTGCCAGGTCATAGTCCGTAATCGTGCCATTGCCAAAGCTGCCCGCCAGCGCCATGCTGCCCGCCAGCAGGGAGATGGCCTCTGCCGTAGACAGCACGCCTGAGGTTGGCTTTAATTTCTGCTTGCCGTCCAGGGTAGCCCCCAGACGAAGCTCGCGGAAAATCGTGCATACTTTCTCCACCACCTCTTCCTCCGGAAGCCTGGCATTGAGGTCAAGGTTTTCCGACAGCTGCGCCACGCGGGTCTTTACGATGTCCATTTCCGAAGGCAGGTCTGCCGGCGCAGGCAGCACCACAATGTTAAAACGCCGCTTCAAGGCCGCAGACATTTCATTCACGCCCTTATCGCGGGTATTGGCCGTAGCAATCACGGAAAATCCCTTCTGCGCCGGAACTTCCAGGCCTAATTCCGGCACAGAGATACGCTTTTCGGAGAGGATGGAAATCAAAGCGTCCTGCACCTCCGAGGCGCACCGCGATATTTCCTCCACCCTTGCGATTGTCCCCGTTTCCATGGCTGTGTAAATCGGCGTTTTCAGCATGGCCTCTGGGGACGGCCCCTGGGAAATCAGCATGGCATAGTTCCAGGAGTAGCGGATCTGCTCCTCGGTGGTGCCTGCCGTCCCCTGGATTACTTTGGTGGAATCGCCGTTAATGGCCGCCGTCAGATGCTCTGACAGCCAGGATTTTGCCGTCCCCGGCTCGCCAATCAGCAACAGGGCGCGGTCGGTCACAAGGGTGGCAATTGCAATTTCCACCAGGCGCTTATGGCCGATGTATTTGGGCGTAATGACGGTACGTCCCGCCTTCCCGCCTGTGATGTAGGTCAATACGGACTTGGGCGACATCTTCCAGCCCGTGGGGATGGGATCCTTTTCCGCTGCGATCAGGGCGTCTATTTCCTTTTGGAACAGCTGCTCTGCCGGCAGGCGCTGGATGTTATTCTGTTGGGATTCTGCGTCTGTTTTTTTCTTTGTTGGCATTTTTGCTCCTTTATTATTTGAATTAATTTACTTCTTTTGCTTATTTATTTTCCAGTAACCTTTTCTGGCAGAACCTATGCGTCTAATTTGCCCCGCCTCACGCAAGTTCTTAACGATACGGCTGATCTTTCTAGTACTAAAACCAGTTTGTTCACTTATTCTTTTCGCTGTAATATTTGGCTCTTTTTCTAATAATAACAAAACCTGTACTTCATCGCCATTATTATCGCCATTATTATCGCCACTGGCGATATTCCGATTTCCCTTTGGCATTAAAAATGGAAAAACAACTTTTATAAAATGATCCGATATATTAAAAATACTTTTGTCATAAAACCGTAAAATTCTACTCATCCCAGAACCCAATTGTGTTGATGGTAGAATATTATCCTTAATCCTATCAGCAATTTTTAACTGCATAGAATCTATATCTGGATTTGCAATAGGGCATCCCTCATCATCAATTCGAATATAAAGCATCCCTCCTTCTCGATTGTTCAAAAACGCCACTATTTCTTTTTCCAACTTATCATTTAATGTTACTTTGAATTCTACACGGCTACTCTCCTGAAGCATCTGGGCTCACCTCTGCTTTCTATTTTCTTACCCTTTCGCAATCCTGGTATACAGTTCCTGGTGCTTCTCTTCGCTCCACCCGGTTATCGCAATTTTCTTCGCCTCCGCCAGCTTCTTAATCTCGTCCAGCTCCTTCAGCTTATCCTCGGTTGACAGCGGAATTTCTTTGAGCATATATTCCAGGTTCCAGAAGTTGTTCTTGCCCTTTTTCAGGCTCCGCGTTACCAGGCCCTGGACATCCGTATAGCCGCATGCCCGCAGCAGCGGGTAGTAGCGCGTATCTTTCCCCGCCGTATATGCCCTGCCATAGAAGTATTTGCCAATCACCGCACAGGTTTCACGGCTCTGGGGATTGATCAAGTTGGCCATCACCTGATCCCAGTCTGCATAATAGCCATAATACCCCTCAAACTGCAGATATTTACTGATATGGAAAGCGCCGTCCTTCTTCAGTTTTGGATTTGTAAATACCTCAAACCAGCGGAAATCCAGCCCCTGCGGGATAAGCCTGCTTACCACGGCCTGTTTTCCCTTGGATTCATCCTGATAACACTGGGTAATCTCATATCCCTCTTTCTCTTTATTCCAGGAAATCCCGGCAAAAGTGCGCATCACTTCCATACGCGCCTGCGCCTGCTGGGCGTTTTCCTTCTGTGCCGACCCTTCCCTGGCCAGCGGTGCGCCAAAAACATCAAATGCCGCTTCCTTTGGCTGCGTCAGCAGGGATGTGATTAGGGCAGGCTTCAGGAAATTGCCGCCATGTGCCTGGTAAAGCTCTTCCGCCAGCGAAAACAGGCGGCTGTCCATGCACCAGAGCATGGACTGCGCCAGCACTGCCGCCAGATAGTGGGAAACAGGCTGGCCTTTCTCTATTTCCATCTGTCCCAGCAAGGTATCACTCGCCAGCCTGCGGTAAACATCCAGCATCTGATCGGAGGCTTTGCCAACCATCGCTGACAGCAGGGACAATAATTTCCCATAATCCTTGTCCGACAGTACCTGGCTGCCGTCCTCCAGCTGCGTCTGCAGCTTGTCAAGGGCAGCCGCCACCGCATCTGCAACCAGGTCCGAAAGATCGTCCCCAGTAGAGAGCGCCAGATATTGGGCGGCAGTATCCGGCTTTTTCTTCATCTGTGCCTCCCAGAAATCCAGGTTCTGGTCGCCGTCCATCTTTGCCATTGCCCACATAGCCGCCTTTTTGCAGTTCCCCCGCTCTGTCCTGGCCAGCCCCATCAGCGTCTCCCGGTTCTCCGTGCTGTGGCGCAAGGCCAGAATCAGGGCTGCACGGACATCCTTCTCCGCCCCGTCCAGCTGCGCCAGATACCATGGATTTTCCGCCGCCCCTGCAATGGCCTCCACCACATGCACACGGCGCACCATCTCTTTTCTCCCTCTGGGATCGAATCCCTCCTTCAAAAGAGGCAGCAATGAGGCGTCTTCCTGCCCCAGCCACTCCTCCATGCGCTCCGCAAGCTCCGCATAGCCTGCGTTCAAGGCATTGACCAAATGCGCCTTCAGGCGGTAATCCGCAAAAATCTCCGGGTTCCTCTCATGGGTATCCACAATCAGGCTGTAATGCCCGCTCCCAGCCGTCGTCAAAGCTTCCAGAAGCGGCGCAAGCTGGCTATAGGGCGCATTGGAAATCACTGCATTGGCCTTTGGCACATCCAAACTTCCTTCTATCCCCGCCGCCTGTGGCATAAGAACCTCCAACTCTCCCTCTACTCCCACTGCCGCCTGCGTCGTAAGAACCGCATCCACCAAGGCCAGGACGTCCAGCAAACGATCACTCTGGTTGTTATCTCCCTGGCTGGCGCCCTCTTTTGCAAACAGCGCCTGGGCATCCTGGAAAATCTTTCGGAACACAGGATTTACCTTCGATAACGGCTCCATCTGCTCCACAGCGCGTTTCAGCCGAAAATCCTCCGGCAAAAGAGCCAGCCCTGCAATAATACTGGATTCCAGCCGTTCTTTCAACTCATAAAGCGGATTCAAATTCATCTTTCTCTTCTCCTTTTACGTTTCCAAACACCTACACACTTATCCCTTTGCCAACACCCTAACATTTTCCCCCTCTGCCTAATACAGCAGCCTCACAACCTGCCCTTCCGCCACGATGCTATACGGCTGCACGCAAATCCTCCGCTTCCCCTCATGATAAAAAAACGCCCCCAGCAGCGCCTTATCCCGAAACAAGGAACCATCGGCCAGCATCCCCAGCCGCTGCACCGTCCCCTCCATCCCAGGCATATCCTGTAAGCAGATCCGGTTCCCTTCCGCGTCCTCCATTACATAGCCTTCGCCAACCTTCCCAATCTGCCTAAATCCAACCAGCATCACCACGCACTCCTCCGAGAGCGTATTCTTCAGATGGTTCTTCACCTTCTTGGCCGCCGCCGCGATGCTCTTCTCTGTATGCCCCATCACCGCTTCCCGCTGCTCCCTGGTCACTGGCTGATAGCTTGCCCCCTCCCAGCGGATACGCCGGTTTACTTCCCCCGGATAATACGTCAATACCGGCACAGAAACCGCCTCAAACACCGTATCCTCCTGCTTTATGTACTTCATCGCCTTAAGCGGCCGGTAATTCTGCGTCACAGACACTTCCCCCGTATCCACATCCGCCCACCAGCCGATATCAATGTATTCCTTCCGCGCCGCGTCATAGACAACTTGGAAGGACAGCTGCAGCAGCGTGGCATCTTCTTTCTTCAGCCCCAGTTCCTGCAGCTGGCTTAGTTTCCAGATCCCGCCCAGCTCTTCATAGAGGATATTGTCGTCATTGCCCACTTCGCCTTTTTCCAGCTTCTGCGTAAGGTAAGCTTCTGATTTCTTCACCAGCGCCCTTAACTGCGTTAAAATATGGGCAGCATTTTGATAATGGACGCTCTCCCCATCCTTTTGGAATGCCTCTATCTCCAGAATCAGGCGGCTGACATAGAGCTGCGGCCCCGCCAGATAATAATCGCCCAGCTGCTTGGCCAAATCACGGTATGTCTTGATGGAGGCTCCCCCCATCGTCCCCAGCCCTGCGGACAGCAGGCTGCGCATCATTTCCTCCGCCAGCTTAAGCCCTTCGAGCTGTTTCTTGATCTTCTTCGTCTGCGCCGCCTGGTTTGCCTTCGGCTTCCCCGCTTTCTTTTCAGTTGCCGTCTTTTTTGCCCGCGCCTCTTTCTTCTGCCGCTTCTGCAAGATGTCCTCCGGTATCTCGCATTCCTCAAAAGCCTTCCCCTGGCTGATCTCAAAGAGCAGCGCCAGGCTATGCTTGCATGGAAACTGCCTGCTGGGGCAGGAACAGCGGAACACTGGGGCGGCCTCATCCACAAAATCTGCCGACGTGATATAATTCGACTTCCCGCTGCCGCTGCACTCCCCCATATAAAACGTATCGTCCCCAGAACGGAGACGCTTCACAAATCCCCCTTTTTGTGAAATTTTCCTCCCATTCGTCACCGCATTCGCATTCGGCGCAAGCATTGTAATATACTGCTCTGTAATTTCTTGCATGTTACCGCATCCCTCCTGCTTATCCTATTTCTTCACCACAATATCACAGATTTTATCCACGGAATCCAAGATGGCGCGGATTTCCTTTTCACGTTCCGGATAGGAAATCATCAGCTTCGCAATCTCCAGCTTGGCATTCTGGATGTCCTGTATCTGCGCCTCTACGCTCTCCCGCAGCTTCTGCCGCCGTACCAGCAGCCCATGCTTGACCTCTACCATCTCTTTTTTATCTGCCAGGGCATGCGCCTGGTGAGGCCACACCTTCGTGTCGTACAGCTTGTGCTTGTGCAGCTGCCGGATCAGCCTGCCGCCAAAAAATTCCAGGTCGTCGTTTGTCCGCTGGTACTTCTCCAGTTCCTTCACGGCCTCTAAATACTGCTCCCAGATATAATTCAGCTCATAGGCATTCTTCACATGATACCGCTCGCAGGCAAAATCCACGGCATTCGTCACATTTACAAATTTAAACTTCACCTTATTCAACAGCACAATCGCACGGTTGATATTCGCCTGTGCCTTACGCGCCTCGGCTCTGTCTTTCTGGAGGCGCAGTACCATCAGGCATCCCAAGCCGCCCGCCGCCAGCGCCGCAATCAGAAAAGGCATCCCAATTTCAAACTCCATAAGGATGCCAGTAATTACAATCGCCGCTTCCACTGCGGTAAAAATGCCGATCAGGGCATAGAGCAGCTTCGGCAGAAGCTTCTTCTCCCGTTCCAGGCTATCCAGATAATACACCCATTCCCCCTTCTCCCCTTCCAGATACTGCATATCCCGCTTAACCAGGGTCTGGTAAGATTCATTCTCCTGCAGACGCTTAATAATATCCGGTATCTCGTCTTCTAACTGCTCCATCTGCTCAAACTGCGCTTCAGAAATCGTCTGGCTTTTATTCAAATAAGCATCCCTGGACTGGTTCAGCATGACAATGCTCTGAGCGGTATCGCGGATTTCCGCAAAATCTTTCTCCGGCATATTTTCAATAGTCTCGATATCCTTCAGATAGGACGTCAGCACCTTATATTCCCGCTTCGCCTCTTCTAAGTTCCGCGCGGCGTCCATAATCTGCTGGCCATAATCCATGACAATGCTTTTTCTGTCTTCTTTTCCCGGCTGGAGCTTGGGTGCGCTCCCGTCAAATTCTAAAATTTCTTCTACATACTTTGGTTTTTTCCTTTTCCTGAATAGTCCCATCTTACTCTCTTTCTCTATATTCTGTCCTCAGATCTTCCAGTGTCTGCTCCAACATCTTTTCATATCCGGCCCGATCCCCGGACTCCTTCTTCGCTAGCAGCGCCTTCTTCTTCCCTTCCAGGCTGTCCCTGCCGCCCTCCGGCACCTTCCCGTCCCTGCAGGAAAGAGCCATCAGGTAATCTGTCTTGCTCGCTTCCTCCTGCCCAATCTCATAGGCTTTCCCATAACAATAGGCCGCCTGGCCAAACAGCATATGGTAGGCATAGGCCGTCCCCATGTTGTGCCATATCTTCCCCAGTACCTCTGCCTCTTGGGAAGGCTGCCTGCTTACCGCGCTTTCTTCCTGCCCCCCTCTGCCTGCCGTGCCTTCTTCCTGCATGTTTTCCGATGGAAATGCAGAGAGTTCTTCTGCCTGGCCTGCCGTCTTAAGCGCCCCTCGGTAGGCCAGGACTGCTTCCCGGCACCTTCCTTCCCGCAGCAGGCGGTCGCCCCGGAGCTTTGCCCGTTCCATCGGCCCTTTGTCCTCCATCCACGCCACCGTCTGCAGCACCCGCTGCCGTTCTGCCTGGCTGTAAAATCCCCCTGCATCCAAAATCCGCTCCAGGCACCAGCAGCCGCTCTCCTCCTGCGCAATCCCTGCCCTAATTTCCACGGACAGTTCTGTCTCGCCCAGTTCTTCCTCCAGCCACTGGCACAGCCGCTCATTGTAAAAACTTTCCCCCACCAGCTCCGCATTCCAATATAAATAATAGCACAACTCTTCAAAAGAAGAAAGGCCCACGCCTTCTGACTCCAGCAATAACGGATGTTCTGCAATCCTCCCCGTACATAACCATACTCTTCCCATGGCCTGCTCCTCCCATTCCGAATTCGTTCTCCTAAGACTGCGCCAGCCCAATTTCAAATTCCCAATCCAGCCCGGTCCCTGGCTGCAGACCCCCCCAGCCAATATCCTTGATTTTGACTATGGCTGCGTCTCCTTCCAGCCAAAGGCTTACCTCCAGCCGGTTCCGCCTGGATTTTGCATTCTCAAGCCCCGGCAGGTTCAGCCGTTCGATCCTGGCGCCCCTGCCATCCAGAGCCTGGATCCATAGATCCAGAAACGCCTCCTTCTCCGTCAGGATGCGGAAACTCTTAGCTACCTGATGGCAGTTATCCCCGGCTTCTACCAGGAAGTACACGCCTTCCTCATCCCCAGAGGTGATTTTGAGGAAAATATGCTCTGTCATTTTGTACTCGCAGAAATAGACCGTCTCCGCCTCTTCCCGGCGGTGCATCAGCATGCCCGCATAGCAGGCGCCCTTGGTAAAGAGGTTTTTCCCCTGGAAGGCCCGCTTCCCCTGGCATACCACCTGCAGGGATTCATCCATCCAATTCCCTTCAAACCCGCTTCCCGTCAGGTAAACCGCTGAGACAATCTTTTTCGCCATCGTCTGCCGCAGGAGGCGGGCAAAGGCGGCGTCCCATTCCTTTACCTCCTCTGGCAGCTTGCCCAGGCAGGACTCTTCGACAACGGCAACTTTGGGGCGCGTCTTGCGGTTGCAGACCAGGCGCTTCTGCCAGATTTCATCCTCTTCACAGGAATACAGCATGACGTCATAATTCCACAAGGCAGGATCCTGGCTCACCGCATAGGCATAGAAACTCTCCCTGCTGTCTTGTACCAGCACTTGCTGGCCAAGGAACCCCAGGTTCCCTGACAATTCCAGGAGCAGCCCTGCCAGCCCCTCCGTCAGACGCCCTACCGTAAACACACATTTTGTCACTGCCCTGACTCCCCTTGGCGGAAGCGCCATCTGTATCACTTTCCACAGGAAAATCTGCAGGAGGCTTCCGGCCTGGTATTCCTGGTCAAGGAGGATGGCCTCCCCCTTCTCTGCCCGCGAAAGCAGGTAATCTGCATACATGCCTTCCCCGGACTCCGCCAGCCTGCCGGCCTCTTCCCCAAAGCACCATCTCCCTGTCTTCTTCTGCCTGCAAAGAGCCGTGGGAATCCGATACATTTCCTTGCCCGCCACCGTACTCTTAGTCTCTGGCTCCGGCAGCCCAGGATAATAGCAGCTCACTTGCGTCCATCGGACGCCCAGGTCAATCCCGATATACCACTCTCCGCCTAACGGCCTCATCTTCCCCGCTCACCTTCCCTTCTTACTATTCACGGCCCGAAAGCCCGCGAATAATAACTCTATTCTCTATAGTATCCCAAACTGCCCCTTCAGATAGCCCTCCAGGCGGCCATAGGATTCCAGGCGCTCCCACAGGGTAGCCTCATCCCCCACTTGATGGCTGACCATCATATCATTCAGCAGGTCATAACGGCTTCCCTCCGCGCTGGTGCAAAATTCCTGGTTCTGGATATGGCCGCTCTCTGTCAGCCTCCATTCGCCATCGGCCTTTTCCTTGATGAAATAAGGAATGCTCTCGCCATAGAACACCAGGAACTCCTTCACGTACACGCCCTGGTACATCTGCTTCATCTCACATTCCACATAGTCCTTCCCGAAGGCCGGCAGATAGCTGACGGCCACCTCCCGGCCAGGAGCCGTCCTGTATTCCAGAAAAACCTTATCGTGGTATAAATACTTCCCGGCAAACTTCTCCGGCAGTTCCCGATAAAAGGAAAACCATACATTGCGCGAAATACACTCTTCCAGCAGGCTGTCCGCCCATCTCTCTTCCTCTGCCGTCAGGCTTTTGCGCTGGGCGCACCATTTGAGGAATCCCAGCCTGCAGACCTCATTGAGAGGCTGACCTTCCCGCAGGCGCTTCCAGATACGGCGGAAACTATATTCCTCCGCTACAGCATCCCTGCTGACAAACTGATGGGACATCTGGGACAGGTAGGCAAGCTCAACCATCTCTTTCCCCTGCTTCTCCACATAGCTTTGGAAAATGCTCTCCATATCCTGGGAAAAATTCCCCGTGAACAGGAACTGCACCAGGCACCGTTCCTCCAGGTCATACGTGTCCATCTCAAAATCAGACGCCGCACGCCAGAGCCGCACCATTTCCTCCAGGCCCCCCTGAAAATACCTGCACATGTAGGAAAGGATCCGCTCATTGTACTTGCCACGCAGGAAGACTTCCCGGCACAGCTCCATCAGAAACGGCTCCGCCCCAGCGTCCTCTTCCTGCAAATCCTCCATCCGATGGCAGATGACATACACCAGCTTCGCCGGCGCGATATGCTCGCATCCATAGGACAGCAGCAGCTCATACGCCCTCTTATAATGGCGCCTGGCCACCAGAAGCTCCATCATTTTCCTGCGGGCAGGGCTTTTCACCCCGTCAAAGGACAGGGAAAGCAGGAAGTCATCCAGCGCCTCCCCTGTATAGTTCTCATAATAATAAGCCAGCATCTGAGGGCGCAGTTCCTCCCGGTACTCTTCACTGATTTCCTCCGACTCTACCAGCATCTGGAGGTACGGCAGATCTTCCTTGCCATATGTCTGCCAGATCCGCTTACGGTCAAAATATTTGAGCAAGGGCGGTATCTTATCCTTGGCGCCGGCAATCGCCCGGTCAAGGAATTTATCCATATCCATCAGCGCCTCCACCACAGGTTCTTCCTCTGGCAGGAAGCGGACGCCATTCCTGTCCTCCAATAAAATCTGGTAGTCGCTCCCATATAAGTCCACATACCCCTGGCCTTGGCTCAGCGCCACGACCTGCTCCCGCTTCAGCGTGTGCTGGCGCACTACCAGCCGTACGGCGCTGGGACTTTTTACCGTAACCAGGTGAGTAAACAGCGCCCGCGCCAGGCAATCCGCCAACTCCCCATGGAGCATTTCTGGCGCCAGCACTTCCCGGCAGATTGGCGCCAGGTAGCGATCCATCCTGCCTGCCCTAAGCTTCTGCAGCGCAAAATCTTCCATATTCTTGCGGTAATGCTGGTAATTCCCCTTCCAAAAATGCTTATTCTCAATCATGGCCAGATAAAGCTTCGCCTGAGAGCGGTAAGGCAGGCTGCTGTGGTACTGGAAATACATCACCAAGCTCTTCGGCAGCCTGCTGATTTCCTTGGCCGACTGCACCCACGCCTCATATATCCCCGCAATCCGCAGATCTTTTTCCAATCCCAGCTGATACCATTGGAAATAACGTTCTCCATAGCAATTCCAGCGCATGCAGTAACTGCAGATGGCGCGCAGCATTTCCTTCTCAGGATAAGCCTCATAACAGGATACGAGGACTTCATACCAAATCGGATGGTACTCTGCGATTTCCGGCTCCAGCCGGCAGGCCTGCCGGGCAATCTCCCTGGAAATCACCAATTCCTTCGCCGCCCAGTTGAGAACCTTCCGCGCAAAGGCAGATGCGTGCGCCAGCAGGTATGGATCCTTCTGCAGGATACGGTAAGCTTCCATATAAAGCACGGGGCTGTCCTTGCCCCTGGCCAGCTGGCGGGCAATCAGCTCCAGCCGACGGCTGCGGCTGCGGTTCATCTCTTCATCCAAAAACAGCAGCATCCAGAACAGGAAATTATCCTCCTTGTTCTTCTGGTAAATTTTGCGGATTCTCCCTGTTATCTTATTCACATAAGAAACCTCTGGTTCCCGCAGCGTACACAGATACATATAATAGGCGTACAGCACGGATTCCTTGTTGGCCTTGTGCTTGGGGAAGGCATCCAGCGCCCACTCCGCCTCCTGGCGCTGCTTGTTCACCAGGAAAACCTGCGCCTTGGCCAGGAGGTACCAGAGGTTGTCCGGCTCCAGCAGATGCAGCTCATCCAGCAGCTGTCCCGTCTCCTTTGCCCACACCCCGGCCACAATCTTGTGGGTGCCCAAATCCAGGAACCTGCGGGTAATTTCTATTTTCTTGCGCTTCACCTCACGCCCAGCCCGCAAATGATCCGCATGCTTCTGCACCAGGCAGATTTCCACACATTCCGTCTGGAATGGCGTACGGAACGTAATCCTGCCGAAATTTTTCCCGCTGTGCAGACCTCTGGGGTCAATCATATATTCTGCCACTGCATGGCTGCCCACAAACTCACCCGAAGTAATCAGGCTCTTGGCGGCCTTAATCCACGGGACGTCACTTTCCATCTCAATTGCCAGATAGCCCCATTCATCCCTGCGGAGGGTGATAATCTGCTTTTGCATCTCATGGACGTTAGAAAATTCCCGGCAGGCTTCTTCTATTTCGAAATAGACGCGCTTTTTCTTCTTGACGGCAATCAGGAATTCCTCTACCTGGGACTTGGTACACGGCCTGCGCATCAGGGACTGGTAAATCATCTGTTCCTGCGTGTCCTGAGGCTTAAAAATCTGTATAAATTCGGGCCTGCCAAAAATTTTCACCGCTTCCTCATAGGAATTGTGCGCCAGGTTAGCAAATTCAAACACGGTGCGGATCTTGCCCATGGAGCTGTTGGCATAATCCCGAGAAACCGTGGCGGTAAATGGGAGGTCATATTCCCCCAGGCTGCTGATAATATGGAAGCTCCCGGCCTGTACCTCGCCCTCGGAAAGGCCTTCGCTGCGGAAGGTAAAGGGGCACGTAATTTTGGTTCCATAAAAAGAAGCGCTGGAAAATTGCATGCGGGGATTCGAGGAGCAGACGGTACCCTCAGCAGCCGTTTCACCTGTAATCTCTATAAAAAATTCTCCCTTGTAGTCCTGACCCTCCGCCACTTCAAAGATAAGAGCCTCTGGGGATATCTGGAGAACCGAATTGTCATAGCTGCATATCCCGGCAGCCATCTCTTCAATTTTCTTATGCAAATCTGTCACCTGCTTTAGCTTTGTGGTTGATTTTATCTTGAATTCCGTTATAATGTATTAATTATAAACGATTCGCTGGGCTGTGTAAATGTTAATATGGAAAAAAATCTAAGCGCTGCACTTCCTTGCATGACGGGAGTTTGCACACGCTAGGAAAGGCATTCCAGAAAACAGAGATTGGTTATGGAAGTACTAAGTAAAGAAAGGAATTTAGGGAGATTATGGTAAATCAGAAGGTCAGCTTCCATGGGAGCGATATTGAAAAGATAGCGGAGGCTTATGGGATAAAGAAGGAAGAGATTACGAATTTCAGCGCAAATGTGAATCCGTTGGGGATTTCCCCTATGTTGCGGAAAGCCTTAGCGGAGCATGTGGATGCGATCCGGACTTATCCAGATCGGGACTATACGGGACTGCGGGAAGCGATTGCAGGGTATGCAGGGACGGATTGCCAGAATATCGTCGTGGGGAATGGGGCGACAGAATTGATCTCCCTTTTGATACGGACGGTGAACCCAAAGAAGACATTGATCATTGCTCCTACTTATTCAGAATATGAACGTGAGATTGCCCTAAATGGAGGGAGCTGCCAGTATTATGCGCTGCGGGAAACGGAAAAATTCGTATTGGATCTTGGGGATTTTCTGGGGCAGCTGCACCCGGGGGTGGAACTGCTGATCTTGTGCAATCCGAATAATCCTACCTCCAGCCTAGTTGGCCGCCAGGAAATGGAAGAGCTGCTGGAGGCCTGCAGGAAACAGGGGGTTTTTGTGCTGGTTGACGAGACTTATATGGAATTTGTGTCGCATTATGAGCGCGTTACAGCCGTTCCGCTAGTAGAACGGTTCGAAAATATGGCCGTCCTGCGGGGAACGTCAAAGTTCTTCGCCGTGCCGGGGCTGCGGCTGGGGTATGCCATCACCGGGAACAGGCGTTTCCTGGAGTCAATCCGCAGGCAGCAAAACCCATGGTCGCTCCATTCGCTGGCCGCGGTGGCTGGCGGGGCAATGTTTGGGGACGAGGAATACATTGCCATGACACATGAGGTCATCGCCAGAGAACGGGAACGGATGTATGTACGGTTTGCAGAAGATACGCGTTTTCAGCCTTATGTGCCGACGGCGAATTTCATGCTGCTGCGGATCCGCAAGAAGGATATCTCATCGGAAATGCTGTTCGAACGCGCCATACGCGAGAAAATGATGATACGGGACTGCTCAGACTTCCTCTTTCTGGACAAGGAGTATATCCGCTTCTGCTTCCTGAACCCAGAACAGAATGACAGGCTGGCGGAGTGCCTGCTCTCGCCAGATATGGAACCTTTCCGTGCCTGACAGGCTCCATAGCAAAGGCAAGGGATGTTACGGCACATCGGATCACTATGGCAGCAATCCTTTCCCGCGACAGAAATGTGCCTTAGCTCTATTTCCTTGCATGGACATCAAACACGATAGATTCCGTTTACTTCGGGGCGGCGGCACGGCGGAATCGCCGCCTGGCAATCAGGTGTAATGCGGCCAGCGCCGCCGCCAGGCCAAGCAGGCCGCCGAGCCCATCGATGCACACGTCGCGGAACTCGCCGGACCTGCCTGATACCAGGAGCTGATGCCCTTCGTCTGTGATGGCGTAACATACCGTAAAGACCCAGGACAGCAGAACCGTCCATTTCCTTGCCAGCGGGTAGCAGCTTAGGTGCAGGAAAAACAGGACTGCCAGCACCGCATATTCGCTCATATGTGCGCATTTGCGGATGCTGAACTGCATAGAATCCGCCTGTGCCACCAGCTCTTCCTCTCCCTTCTGCAGTTGGAATACCTCATTCTGCCAGCTTGCAATCTGATATGCCACCGTCTGGCTGGACTGGGCGGATTCCTCCGCAATCTGGTTTGAAAAAGCAAATATGACTGCCATCCATACGACAATCAAAAGGCCTGTCGCCCATTTCTTCATAATAAATGCCCTCTTTCCTTGGTTTTTG
Source organism: uncultured Lachnospiraceae bacterium (assembly GCA_910577785.1). GTDB lineage: Bacteria > Bacillota > Clostridia > Lachnospirales > Lachnospiraceae > Petralouisia. Next base: position 36,195 of record CAJTNT010000011.1, read on the forward strand.
GGGAAATGTGCAGAAGCAATACGCCGTTTATGTACCGTTCCTCATTCCTCGCGTTATTGCCGGACATTTCTGTAGTATCTGGTACTTTGATCGTTCTTATAAAAAACCGTGCTTTTTATTTTACCATATTTTTACCCACGAAAAAAGGAAATAAGGAAATTTTAAGAAAAACTTTGCTTTTTGAGATTGCTTTTCCTTCCTGCATTTATGGATTCAGAAAGTTTATGTATTGGGGAATTTTTTCATATTCTGGGAAAATGGCCTCCCTTATCTCCTGGAAGGACAGTTCCTGACCATGTAGCTTCTGCCACTCTACCATCCCGTCCAGCACGGCATTCATCAGCTTGCAGATATGCTCATCCGGCATTTCATACAAAAACCCTTTGATATCGTAACAGGTTCCATAAGAAGAATAATTTAAGGCAATTGTGTTAAAATATGACCATGCGTGGCCTTCATCGCGGATTACGCCATTCGACCGCACCTCATACTTCGGCCATTGGAATGCTTCTGGCAAAATCCCGGCAGGCTCCAGATAGCCCGATTTTACAGACTCCTTTATAAAGCCATATAGTTCTTGCAGCTGTTCCTCCGAGAGAGAGGCGGAAGCTGTTTCTAACTCTGTGCCGGTTCCTATATCAGGCTCTGGAACAGGGGTATCCTGCGATGGCAGAGTTTCGCTGCTGCCTCCTGTATCGGGTTCTGGGATGGGAGCAGCCTGTGAAGGCGGCGTTTCGCTGCTGCCTCCTGCATCGGGTACCGCAGGCGCTGGGTGAGGGGTACTCTTAGCGGCTGGCAGGGCTGTGCCGCTGCCCGAAGGCTTGGGATTGCTGCAGGAGAAGGCTGTAAGCATCAGCGCTGTTACCAAAATCACATATAATTTTTTTCTTTCCACGTTCTTTTGTCTCATCTCAGATGTCCTTTCCTTTGTGTTCGCTTTTTTGATTTCATTCTAGCATATCAAATTAGCAATTTCAATTCAAGAAATTACAAAATAGCATTTTTTCTGAACCAAATTTACCTTTTTCTATATACTTTTACATATGCCTAATGAGGTTATGCAAAGGGACAGAAAAATCTGCCCCACTTCAAAAACCCCGCTACAAGCAACGGAGTTTTTAACCCTCGCGGGGATATAAATTTCAGGAATTTGGGAGGATTTTATGAACACAATTGGGGAACGAATCGTTTTTTTAAGAGAGGAATGCGACATGAGCCAAAAGGAACTGGCCTATGCCATCGACATAGCGCCCACTTCCCTGTCCCGCTATGAAAACAACCTGTATGAGCCAAAAGCGGAGATTCTCCTGCGCCTTGCTTCGGCGCTGAATACAACTTCCGATTATTTGCTGGGGCTGACTGACACCTATAAGAGGGTACAGCCAATCGGACAAAAGCCCCAGGGAATTACTGCCTCCGAGTACCATCTCCTTACCTCTTACCGAAAATTAGACCGCGAAAACCAGATCCGGGTATCAGAGCGGATTGACACGCTGCTGGAAATGCAGGCCCCAAAGCCTCAGAACGCTGGAAGCGGGAAATAATCAGATTGCCAAAAAAACATATTTCCAAAAAAAGAATCCCGCCTTGCGGGATTCTGCTCTGTTTCTCCGTCCTGGAAGGGCATGGGTTACGAGATGCCCTGGGGGGTTACATGGGTTTTACTGAATCTCCGCCTTCCAAAGGCCGTGAAGGTTACAATACTCATAAGCCGCCACAGGCCTATCCCCGGAAGCAAGCACAAACTCTGCCTCTGGCTTCTGGCCAGGGAAAAGCTTCCTCAGATATCCCCCCTGCTCTGTCTCAAGGTAAATCCACATAATATAGTGTTCCTCCAGCATGGGGTGTTCCAGTTCCCCTACCTTTACCGTAATCGTGCCGCCTTTCTTCTCCACTGCCGGGACATGCTTTTCCCCGGAAGCATCAGCGGTATTGGCTGCCAGTTCCTGGAACTTCTTCTCATGCCCTGGGCTGCCTGCCACCAGTTCCATGGCAATGCTCTGGCATTCGCTACACTTGTAAAAATTCATGGTATGCGCCTCCTATCTTTGTGATCTGCCCCTCATCGAAAGCAAATGGGATTGCAGCTACATGATTTCATGTGCCTAAATTCCTCTTTTAGTATGCCCTGGGCAGGGAAATATTATCCGTTATTCATCATAGCATATTCCATTTATAATTCTCTTGGCTGAAGAAGAAACACTTTCACTGTCTTTCCACTCTTTCCCGACCCTCTTGCAAATGCCTCCTTAAATGCCTCTGGATTCTTTATAATGCCTACCCTATCATATATGAAAAAATAGATAACATTTGCCTGATAATGAAATGCATCTGCCCCCATTTCTTCTATCAACTGCTTCTCGGCCATACTTTCACGTGTACATTTTGTTTCAATGATCAGGTTATATAAATTCAAATAGATATCTGCACGCATCCCAGCATATCCGTTGTCACTGTATACTTCTTGACGTGAGGTTGGAAATAATGGCAGCAGCAAAGAATACAGCATCCTTTGCAAATCATATTCATTTCCAATCTGAATTGCACTTAATGCTTCCAACGTCAAGGTACCTTTTTTATGTACAGGATTTTTGTACATTGCATGGTAATACATATAAAAATTCTCCAAAATCCTCTCAACCACTGACAAATCATTCTTCTTATTTCCCTCCCTTCCAAAAACATCTGCTTTCTCCTCTAAAATTCTTATGGTATTGCCCAAGGACTTTTTCAGCTCTTCTATCGTCTCTATTGGAGAATACTCATTTTCCACATAATGCATTTTGACATTTATTTCTTTTCGCTCTATTTCTGTACATCCAATCTGATCCAAATATGTTTTTACTTTACTGCACCATAAATCATATTTATTTAACAGTTCCCTCTGGCATGAAATTCCCGCCAGCGCCTTTCCCTCTAATATCAAAAGATCTATCTCCATAACGAATTCCCTCCAATACCCCACCTGATATAAAATAAAAACATATTATCCAAAATATATATTACATCGTCTTTCCATTCTAAAACCTGGTAAAGGCTTCCCAGCTGCTCCAACATCTTTTGCCAATTTTTTAATGAATCTTTCACTTTTTGCTGTTTTACCATGTTTTCCTTAGAATTAATGTTTTCCTTAAGATTATTCTTAATCCTTTCCATCAATTCTTCCATACTTAATTTAACCACTGGAGGATTATCTGCCAATATCTTTAAAATCAAATCATATATATCACGGCTGCTCCCATCCTTGAGGGCATATTTTAACCTCTGCTGTCCACGCGTAGATGGCCCTTCCTTCAACACACGCACAACATCCGAATAAGGAAGATTCATACAGGTAAACTGGCAGCTCTCTTTGATGATTTCTTCTGAGATTTCTTCTGATTTTTCTGGTAAAAGGCCTATATTAAGGCAAATTGACTGCATAAGCTGCGGTGAATGTATGCTTTCTTCCGCCATCTTTGACATCTGCTCCTTTTCCACCGTTATCCCCAGCTCCGAAAATCCCTTCTCCGCAATAAGGATTAGCTCTTCCCTTGTCCAAGGCTCTATTTCTATAATAGAAATCCTTCCTGTTAAATCCGGATTCAAACGAATCGCATCATCGGAACGGTATGGCAGAGAAATAATGACTGCCCGAAAACCCGAGCGTATTACCTCTTTTAATTGACACGCTATGTCATACTGTATCTCTGGCGGAGCATAATGAAAATCATCTAGAACAAGGATTTTCCCATAAGAGAGAAAATATTGAATCACCCTATCCTTGGCAGCAAAATAATCTTTGGTAACAATCGTAGACCTTTGTGCGCTGTCAGAAACTGCTGCTGTTTCCTCACTGATCTTTGCCGTCATTGAAATACCAATTTTTTTGCCGATCCCAGACCAAAAATCGTATTCCTTGGAAAAATCATTTCCTGACATAGACACCATATTTTCCCTTCCGATTACATTTTCGCACAATACCGTTTTTCCAATTTTAGAAGGACCTACAATATATGTCAGATACCCTTCTATGGAAATACTCTGCATTAAACGCTCTTCATACGTATATCTGGTTTTCTTAGAGTTTCTCGAAACATATGTTCTCTTTGGATATGCGCCTGGTTTAAAAACCTCCGTAAAATTCTTGTTCATAATAACACCCCTTTTATCATCCTATTTATTTAATATATCACATTTATTCCCCTTTTCACACCTTTTTTATATTATTTTAGTCATATCGCCATAATATCGCTGCAAATTAATGGAATCCTACAGCAGCAGGTTGCAAAATCCCATCAGGAATCCCAGCAATGCCCCCAGATAGAAAACACAGAAATATAGCTTCAAATTGAGAAGTCAGCTCCGCCTGCCTGGATACCATTTCTTCATAGGCATCCAGGTTTTGTTCTGCAGCCGCCATCACTTCATCCTCAGATGCAAGCCATTGCATATCCTCCGCAAAAAGAGTGGGATAGCTTTCCCGCATAGCCTCCCAGGATTTCCCTGTATCTATATACTCTGCTAATGTCAGCAAAAGGTAATTCGCCTCATTGCAGCAATAGCGGCAGACAACAGCGATAGACTCCTGGGATAAAGAAACGGTTTCTCTCAATATTTCAATCGAACTTTCCTGGAAAATACCATTCTCCAAGCTCTCCAATACAATATCCCGAACCTCTCTATGCGTATCCTTCAAAAGATTTGCCGCATCAGACAAAACCGCTGACTGATAGCCTGTGTCAATCCCAGCGCCCGCAACTTCTCCACAAACTCCGCCCCGTCCAAAAATTCCCACGCCCCCTGATCTTCCTTCGCCTCGCGCAATACCTGCAGGTAATTCCCATATTCCTCCGCCCGCTCCTTGGGAAGGGCAACCAGGCTTTCATAGCTTTCTCTTTCCAATGGCTCTTCAGACCAGGGCATTACCTCCCCAGATTGGTATAATGCTTCCAGGTAGCCGGAGGCCTGGGAGGCGCTGACTCCGCCTGGAGATTCGAGAGCTTCCTGGCAGCTGCGCAGCGCCCTTTCATAGTCATTGCTGTCTGCGCCCTCATGTATGCACTCTAGCAGTTCCACAAAATAGCCATACTGACGCCCGCAGGCGATATATGCCGCAAATGCCGCGTCCAGCACATTTTCGGAAATGCTTTCCTCATACGGCTCTTTCTTCCCCGCCTGTATGAATGCCTGGCTGGCAGCCCCTATGCATAGCGTGCATGCAAGGGCAAGTAACAGCAGCCTTCCTTGTTCATAATAGGCAAATTTCCTGCCAAACAATTTCTGTAGCCGCACCAAATATTCTTCCATCAGTGGGTGCGCCGTGCGGTAATTGCCCTGTGCGTCCTGCACCAGCAGGCCGAGCCTGCGCCAGAGGATCCGGTGGATGATTATGCCGTACCAGGCTTCCCCGCTTTCCGCCCCGCTTCGGATGTCGGCGCTGTGGCCAATCCATTGTGGGAAGACACGCACCAATGTGCGCTTCTTGATACGGCGGTAGCATTTCTCCACTATCGGAAGCATCTCCTGGTCGGAGAGGGCGCAGCCTTTGCGCTCCATCAGCCGGGCGATTTCTGGCAGCACGTAGAAGAGGGCGGCCTCGGCCTGCCAGTATTCCGAGGCGGCTTCGGGCAGCTCGCGCCTCTCTTTGGCAAGGATTGCTGCAAAATAGCTATCCAACAACTGTTCTTGGGACTGGATGGCCAATTGCTTCCCTTGGCCTGGGGCTGCCTGGATGCCCAATTGCTTCTCCTGGCCAAGGGCTGCCTGGATGTACATGGAGAGCATCATCGGCGTACGCAGCAGTTCGGCCACGGATTGCTGTTCCGGGAGCAGGAGGCCATTTTTGCCAAGAATATTTTTTACCTCTTCCTGTTCCAGGGGACGGAGGCGCACCTTGGGGAAATCAATCCCTTCCGCCTCGCTGCGGCCTGCCAGGAGGATGCGGACGCCTGGCATTGCCGACAGTTCAGCAATTTCCTGCAAAAGCCCACTGATTTCCCCCCGGACTTCATTGAGGCCATCCAGGAGGATGACCAGCTTAGGGCGCTTCCCCTGCCGTGTCTGCATAGGTTCCGAGAGCATGCGCAGCAGTTCATGCCTGGCCATATCCATGCTTTCCGTGCCAGATTTGAAACGCAGGCTCTCAAGGATCCTGGCCTTGATATAATCGGGATGATTTTCTGACCACCCGTACAGGGACAGGTAGGTAAAGGCCGGGTAGGCGGCATTGTATTTGGGCGGCTGAAGATAGGCAGCGCGCATCAGGGCGGTAGTCTTGCCTGCGCCGCCTGCCCCCAGCAAGAAGACAGAGCTGCCTTTTGCGGACGCCATTTCTTCGGTCAGTTCTTTGAGGCCTATGGCTTCCCCTGCCTCTGTCTCACCCAGGATGGGGTACTGCTTTTCCTCTTCTTGCAGGTAACTAAGGGCAGGGTTGGCACGGATTGCCCGCAGGATATTGGCACGGCCTGTCTCCCAGAGCGCGGGGTGGGTGATGCCTTTCCCTTCCATGCGGTCCTGCAGCTCTTCCAAATCCTGGCGCATCTGTGCCGCTGTCTGGTAACGCCTGGAAACCAGCGTGGCAAGCCCCCGCTTTAGAATCTTCCTTGCCATGCTGCGGACGGTATCCGGCGCTGCCGCAAGGCAGGGCGCATCCGACAGATCTGGCGTCCTGCCACAGACAGCCTGCAGCACAGACAGCCGTTTGCCTGTCAGCATACTGTAAAATACGGCTGCCAGGGAATATAAGTCAGCGGGATACCCAATCTCTTCGGTTCTGCCAGCGCTGATTTCCGGGGCAGTAAACCCTTCCTTGGCGCTGTAGTACAGGTTCTCCTGTCCGCGGATTTCCCGCAGGGTATGCATACTGTTAAAATCAATCAGCGAAACGCGCTCCCGCCTCCCTTCCCCAATCAGCAGGATGTTGTCCGGGCTGATATCCAGGTGCAGGCAGCCGGACTGATGGAAGGCTTCCAGTACATCCAGGGCGCCAGCCATCCTGCGCACATGGACAGCCAGCGGGACAGCGGACTGACCTTGCCTGCCAAATTCCTGCTCCAGGCTCCTGCCGCCAGAGAAGCCCAACACAGTGTATAACGTCCGGTGCAGGGAAAAGGTATTGATATTGGCGTCCAAATCCCCTGGGCAGGCCTCCAATAATTTGACATGGACTTCATTGCCCCGCTGGAAGCTCGGCCGATGAAGATCCATAACCGACGCGCCCTCCTGTGTCCAGCAGATATCCCCCTGGCCGTCGCGGAAAATCTGTGCCTGGGGATGGAAGGGGAATAATTCCTTAATCAGAACCTTGTGCCTCAAGGATGGAAATTCCCTGTCTGGGTAATATGCGGTATATACAATAGCATTTGAACCTTTTCCTACAAAGGAAGCCAGTTCGCATTCCATTTCTGGAAAAATCAGCCTGGTTCCCGGCTCTAAAATTACTCTCTGATCCATGAGCATAACCCCCTATTGCAATCATTTCTGCTTATCAAATATGCCGTACCCCCTCTTGCTTTTGCTATGGGGAGTAATCGTTTTTCATAAGTTAGCATATCAGGACTGCCATAATTTGAAAATTGATTCCACATCAGTTCCCTTGATTTTTCCCACCGAACATCTCCTGGAAAATCCCACGCATGCGCTCATCCACCTCTAACAAATCCCCCGCGCAGATGCAATATAAGATCAGCCAGTCGAAAGGCGAACGTGGGTCAAGGGGCAGAAAACCGCAGCGGGCAAGCATATGGTTCAGGCGCCAGTACAGATCCTCAAATAAATCCTCTTCCGACAATATGAAATCCGGGTCGTCCTCTTCTTCCATGTCCTCATCCTGTGGATCCGTAGCCAAGAACAGAAGGATGAGCACTTTTCTGCTCACGTCAACTTTTCTGAATTTCATTTTGGAAAGGATTGTCTCATCTGGCCAGCCTTTGCTTACCTGCCTGTGGATATCTGTCCATACAAGCTTCTCCTCCTGAGAAAGAAGATCTGTGAAGTCACGTTCCCCATCCTTATGGGAAGTTCCTGTAGGCACAGCTTCCCCATCCTTATGGGAAGTTCCTGTAGGCACAGCTTCACGGTTCTTCTTGCTGTCCAAGGCTTTTTTCTTGGCCGGGCGCACCTCTCCTGTATAGAGATAATCCCTGAGGATACTGCGGACATTTACCTTATCCTCTTTCTGAAAATCGATCCCTACCTCTGCCCCATACTGTTCCGGATGCTTCAGCACCTCCATCATTTCCATAAAAAGCTGGTAGGCCGTATTATGATAGCGCCCCATCCTGGGAGCAGCCTCCTTCAGGTAATCTGCCAGTTCCTCCCGGGTATTTATCTTTTCTATTTCCTGGCGGATGATGGGCGTAAAACTGTCCTCCGACAAATTTTCTGCCTCCTTTGCCTGGGAAAGAACCTCCTGCAACTTAACATTTAACGCCTTCGCTTCCCGATAATCCATCCCTTGTTTCAAGGCAAACAGGTACACAATTTCATCCGGATTTCTCCAGTGCAGCCTTTCCCCCGATACAAGCGCCACAAATTCATCTGCCCTATCAATGTTTAGCCCAAAAATAAAACAGACCTCAATGGCATCCAATTTCCGCAACGTCTGTATTTTATTCTCCCTCATCCATCCCCTTACCCGGCGTTCCGTGGATTCCCTGCTTACGTGTGAATCTAGATGGTTATGTACCAGCCCATCTACTAAAATTTTCCTCACGTCCCCTCCCGGGGAAAATTTCGCCAGGTTTTCCCGTAAGCTACGCGGCACCATCCCATTTTCCAGAAATTCGATTCCCCCGCAAACTGTGACTCCCTCTGACGTTGCCATTGTATACGCCCTCTGAGATAAATCTGTCATTATTTTTTCACGAAATTGATTCATGCCTATCTCCTTTCTATAAATCCGCCTGCACCGAAAATGGCTCGCCTGGAGCAATCTCTATCAATGAATATCGTCTTCTTTTCTTAGTGCATTAATTCTATGCCTACTAAATAATTACGAAACAGGCAATACTATTATAGAATTATTATAATTGTCTATTGAAAGAAGGTGTCCAACTTGCAACAAGAAGTTAATTATGCGAAACTTGGAATGAAAATTAAATCGCTGCGCCTGCGCAAAGGCCTGACGCAGGACAACCTGGCGGAAATGGTCAGCTGCAACACATCCCACATCAGCAACATTGAAAATAACCACACCAAGGTAAGCCTCAATGTACTTCTGGCCATCGCCAACTCTTTGGATACTTCCATTGATTTCCTTCTCTCAGAACAATATGAGAACATATCCCTGGCATTGGACAATGAAATCCTACGGGTCCTAAAAGACTGCGATACAGCGAAGAAAGAAAAAATATTGAAAATCATCGAAATTATATAACTGTCACATAGAAACCAAAGCAATTTGCTAAAGGGAATGGGATGGGAAAAATGGCACAACGATCGCTGCGGAAGTGGGAAGGCCGCAGCAGAAACGCGCCCCCGCTCCGATCGGAACCTAGCCGTGCTAAGCCCGAAAACACCTCGCTAAGCACTGAGGTTCCTTTAGGGTTTCTTTATGCGGCCTTCCCACTTCCTCCGCTACAAATTGAAACGTGTTACATTTCCTGTCACCTATACTTCTATAAATACTGTATCATAAAAACAAGTGTTCTACACTATTTATTTTTAAGAATTCCCCAGGTAAAGTTATACTATCATATCATTCCCCCAACAAAAACTGCCCCATCACATAATTGCTGACGGCAATCCCTTCCTCCGTCAGGAATGCCCTGCCATACCGCTGTTCCAGCAGGCCATGCCGTGCCATATCCTTGAGTACGGTTCCATAAACTCCTTCGATTTCTATGCCAAAATTCTCCTGGAACTCCTGCCTGGATATCCCGTCCATCATCCTAAGCCCCAGGAACATAAACTCTTCCATCTGCTGCTTCTTATCCAGCCAGAGGATGCTGCGGCTCGGATACCCCCCCTGCCCTCCACGCAGCAATTCCTGCAGATTGCCATACCGCCCCTGCAGATAATCCTCTAAATCCGCCGTATTGGAAAAACGGACGCCTTCCAGCAGGGAGGCGCTGCCAAGGCCGAGGCCAAGGTAGGGAACCCTGCGCCAATAGCCTATGTTATGGCGGCATTCCCGCCCCGGCCTGGCATAGTTGGAAATCTCATAGCGCCTGTAGCCATGTTCCCCCAGCATCCGGCATGTCATCGTGTACATTTTGCGTTCCGTTTCTTCATCGGGCAGAAAAATGGGCGCGTCCCCACGCTCCCGCCGGCGTTCATCCTCACCATAGAGGGCATAAAAAGGCGTCCCTTCCTCAATCATTAGGCTATAGGCCGAAATATGCTCCGGCTCCAGCCTGATTATACGCTCCAAGGTATAAATCCAGTCCCAGACCGTCTGCCCCGGCAAAGCGGACATCAAGTCGATATTAATATTGTCAAATCCCGCCTTACGTGCGGCATCATAATTTTCCAGAAAATCCCGATAAGTATGGATGCGTCCAAGCCGCTGCAGCTCCTTATCATGGGCAGACTGAAGGCCAATGCTAAGGCGGTTGATGCCTGCGGCCTTGTACATCAGAAGCTTCTGGCGATCCAGGGTTTTGGGATTGCATTCCATGGTAACTTCCGCATCCGGGGCAATGGAAAAATACCTGCCCACCGCCTCCATGATTTCTGCTGCCTGCGCCCCTGGCAGGATAGAAGGCGTGCCGCCGCCCAGGAAAACGGATATAACCTGATAGTCCTCCAGGCACATGGACTTATCACGGATTTCCTCTATCAAAGAAGCAACATAAAGCCTGCGGACATTCTCCTCCGCAGGCATGGACAGGAAATCACAATAACCGCATTTCCTGACACAAAATGGGATATGGATGTATAATTCAAGGTTATTTTTTTCCATACAGCTGCTCCCTTTCTAGCATGGCAACACAGTTATATCTTGAGTAAACCTATTTATTATCCAACTTCAGCACACTCATAAAAGCCTTCTGCGGAATCTCCACATTCCCGATCTGGCGCATGCGCTTCTTGCCTTCTTTCTGCTTCTCCAACAGCTTGCGCTTCCTGGTAATATCGCCGCCATAGCATTTCGCCAGCACATCCTTGCGCATGGCCTTGACCGTCTCGCGGGCAATGACCTTGCTGCCAATCGCCGCCTGGATGGGGATTTCAAACAGGTGCCTGGGGATTTCCTCTTTCAGCTTCTCGCACATCTTCCTGCCCCGCTCATAGGCCGTGCCGCTGTGGACGATAAAGGACAGCGCGTCCACCTCTTCCCGGTTAATGAGGATATCCAGCTTCACCAACTCAGAACGGGCATAGCCCTTCATCTCATAATCGAAGGATGCATAGCCCCTGGAACGTGATTTTAAGGCATCGAAAAAGTCATAAATAATCTCATTTAAGGGCAGCTCATACTTCAGCAGGGCGCGTGTCTCTTCCATATATTCCATGCTAATGTAAGTGCCGCGGCGTTCCTGGCACAGATCCATAATAGCGCCGATAAATTCGCTGGTGACCATAATCTCCGCGCTGACTACCGGCTCCTCCATATAGTCGATTTCTGCAGGATCCGGCAGGTTCGAAGGGTTCGTCAGCTCAATCACTTCGCCATTGGTCTTGTGAACCTTGTAGATTACTCCCGGCGCCGTCGTCACCAGATCCAGATTGTATTCCCGTTCCAGGCGTTCCTGGATGATCTCCAGATGCAGCAGGCCAAGAAAGCCGCAACGGAAGCCAAAGCCCAAAGCAATGGATGTCTCCGGCTCAAACTGCAGCGCTGCGTCGTTGAGCTGCAGCTTCTCTAAGGCATCCCGCAAATCTGGGTATTTTGCGCCGTCTGCGGGATACATGCCGCAGTATACCATTGGATTTACCTTCTTATAGCCTGGCAGGGGCTGGCTGCAGGGGCGGTCATTATCGGTCACCGTATCGCCTACCTGGGTATCACGGACATTTTTGAGGCTGGCCGTGATATAGCCTACCATCCCGGCAGACAGCTCCTCGCAGGGGATAAACTGCCCAGCGCCGAAATAGCCTACTTCCACGACCTCCGCCACTGCGCCCGTCGCCATCATACGGATGCTCGTCCCCACCTTCACCCTGCCTTCCATGATACGGCAGAACACGATAACGCCCTTGTAGGAATCATAAAGGGAGTCAAAAATCAAGGCCTGCAGAGGGTTCTCCGGGCTTCCGCCCGGCGCTGGGATTTTCTCCACGACCTGCTCCAATACCTCTTCAATATTCAGCCCTGTCTTGGCAGAAATCTGGGGGGCGTCATGCGCCTCCAAACCAATCACATCCTCAATCTCATCAATGACCCGTTCCGGCTCCGCGCTGGGCAGGTCAATCTTATTGATGACCGGCAGCACGTCCAGGTCATGGTCGAGAGCAAGGTAGACGTTGGCCAGCGTCTGCGCCTCAATCCCCTGCGCCGCATCCACTACCAGGATCGCGCCGTCACAGGCCGCAAGGCTGCGGGATACCTCATAGTTAAAGTCGACATGGCCGGGGGTATCAATCAGGTTAAAAATATACTCTTCCCCATCCTTGGCCCTGTATACAATACGGACAGCCTGCGCCTTGATCGTAATCCCGCGCTCCCGCTCCAAATCCATGTTGTCCAGCACCTGCGCCTGCATCTCGCGGCTGGTCAATAGGCCTGTCTTCTCAATAATGCGGTCAGCCAGTGTGGATTTCCCATGGTCTATATGTGCTATAATGCAAAAATTCCTGATTTTACTTTGCTCAAATGCTTCCATAATGCTTTTTCCATCCTCCTGCGTCATCTGGTCTGTAACGTTTTTATATTTTTTCCCACATTATTATAGTATTTTCCATAGATTTGTTCAACTACAATTTACAAATTTAGCGAAAAGGAGAACCCCTATACTGAGGTCCTCCTTTTATCCACTTTTTTGCTATTTGTCTGCCGTGGATACCGTGCCGTGCATCCCGCTCCGTGAAACATGTTACAAATCGGCCACTTGGAAATGCGGAATCAAATGGATACCGTGCCGTGCATCCCGCTCCGTGAAACAGCAGAAATACCCATCTACTCTTTTTTCATAGAGTCAATAATCGCATCTGCCAGCGCTTCCAGGTCCACCTTCTTGTCCGCCCCCATGGAGGAAGCCATGCTCAGGCGCTCATTTAAGACGGTCATGCCCTTTAGTTCCTCGTCAATAAACTTCTGCATCAGATCTCCGGACTTGCATGCCCAGGAACCGTTCTCAATCAGGGCAAAGGTACGGTTCTGCATATTCAGCGCCTTCATGTCCATCAGGAAATTGTGCATCACCGGGTAAATGCCCAGGTTATAGGTGACGGATGCCAGAACGATATGGCTGTACTTAAAGGCCTCGGAAATCAGATAGGACACATGGGTATTGGACACATCGTATACCGCCACATTGGTGCAGCCCTTTTCACAGAGCTTGCCAGCCAATGCCTGCGCAGCCGACTCCGTATTCCCATACATGGACGCATAGGCAATCATAACGCCCTGCTCCTCTGGCTCATAACGGCTCCACTTGTCATACTTCTCCACAAGATAGCCCAAGTTCTCTCTCCATACCGGCCCATGCAGGGGGCATACATATTTAATCTGATCTAAAATCCCTCCGGCCTTTTTCAGCAGCAGCTGGATATGGGGGCCATATTTGCCCACAATATTGGTCAAATAGCGGCGGGCTTCATCCAGCCAGTCACGGTCAAAATCCACTTCATCCGCAAACAGCTTGCCGTCCAACGCAATAAAGGAGCCAAAGGCATCTGCCGAAAACAGCACGCCGTTCGTAGTGTCAAAAGTCACCATAGCCTCCGGCCAATGCACCATCGGCGCAGCCACAAAAGTCACCGTATGGTTACCAAAGCAATGGGTATCCCCCTCTGCCACAGTAATGCACTCATGGTCATCTGGGTGGAAGCCAAACTGGCGCATCAGCATATAGGCCTTTTCCGTGGAAATAATCTTCACATTGGGATAACGCAGCAGGATCTGCTCAATGGATGCGCCATGGTCAGGTTCCATATGGTTAATGAGCAGCCAGTCCAGGGGACGGTCTCCCAGCACGTAGTCCATATTTTCCACCAGCTGGCGGTATGCAGACCAATCTACCGTATCGAAAAGGACGGTCTCCTGATCCAAGAGCAGGTACGCATTGTAGCTTACGCCCTGGGGAATCGGGTGGATGTTCTCAAACAAATGGAGCCTGTGGTCATTTGCGCCGACCCAATACAGATCTTCGGTTATATTTCGTACACAATACATGTTTTTTCCTCCTTTTGCCATGATCTAACAATATTTGTGCCTTTCTAGGCCTACGCTTCGATAAACTGGTCTTTGCCTTCCGCACATTCTGGGCATACCCAGTCTTCCGGCAATTTCTCAAACAGCGTGCCTGGGGCGATTTCCGCATCTTCGTCGCCCACTTCCGGAATATATTCATAACCGCAGCCGCCGCAGACATAGCTTTTGCCAATGGGTGTGGGCTTGGGCACAGGCGGACGCTTCATCTTCACCATCGGCGGCGCGGGCTGCTTCTCTTCCATGCCCAGGGCTTCTGCCAGCAGGGGCAGGATTTCATTGACATCCCCAACGATGCCGTAATCGCAATTCTTGAAAATAGGGGCGTTGCCATTCTTGTTAATCGCCACAATCGTAGAGGCGTCTTTAATCCCTTTCAAATGCTGGGTCGCACCGGAAATGCCACAGGCAATATAGAGGTTGCCGCGGAATTTCTGCCCGGACATGCCTACATAACGGCTTAAGGGGACATACTTCAATGTCTCAGCCACGGGACGGGAGGAACCGATGGCCGCCCCAGCCGCATGCGCCAAATCTTCAATCAGCTTCATATTTTCTTTGCTGCCGATCCCCTTCCCAGCGGAAACCACGCGCTCTGCCTGGGCAATGGGCGTATCTGCCGGGATCCCAACCGTAAAGTCATGGCCGTCCTTCTTCAGGGACGCCACTAAGGCATCCACACGCTCCTTGGCGCCGCCTTCCTTGAACATCTGGCCTTTGCGCACGCCGGTAATGGGAGCCGGCTTCTTGGCTGCGGAACGGCTGCCGCCTCCGCCTGGGCCCTTGGGCATCCTGCCAATCAGGTTGGAAGCAATGACCACGCGCTGGATTTCGTTGGTTCCCTCATAAATGGTGGTAATCTTGGCGTCACGGTACATCCGCTCCACATCCATACCTTTGAGGAAGCCTGTGCCGCCGAATATCTGCAGGGCGCTGTTCGTAACTTCCAGGGCAATGTCAGAAGCATACATCTTGGCCATTGCAGCCTCCATGGCATAAGGCTCATGGGCTTCCTTCAGCTCCCCTGCGGAATACACCAGGAAACGGGCGCAGCGCAGCTTGGTGGCCATATCCGCAAGCTTAAAAGAAATGCCCTGCTGGGCAGCGATGGGCTTCCCGAACTGGATGCGCTCTTTGGAATAATCCAAAGCCTGCTCAAACGCGCCCTGGGCAATCCCCAGCGCCTGTGCGGCAATGCCGATGCGCCCGCCGTCAAGGGTAGCCATGGCAATCTTGAAGCCTTCCCCTTCCTTGCCCAAAAGGTTCTCTTTTGGCACCTTTACATCATTGAAAATCAGTTCAGCCGTGGTAGAGGAACGGATGCCCATCTTGTCATAATGGTCGCCAAACTCAAATCCCTCCCAGCCCTTCTCTACGATAAAAGCGGAAATCCCGCGGGTGCCGATATCCGGGGTGGTTACTGCAAATACAACGTAGGTATCTGCCTTGGGCGCATTGGTGATGAAAATCTTGCCGCCGTTTAGGAGGTAATAATCCCCCTTATCCAAAGCAGTCGTCTCCGTGCCGCCGGCGTCAGAACCTGCATTGGGCTCAGTCAGGCCGAAAGCGCCGATTTTCTCGCCTTTGGCCAGGGGAACGAGATATTTCTGCTTCTGCTGCTCGTTGCCGAAAGCAAAAATCGGATAGGAGCCAAGGGAAACATGGGCGGAAAGAATGACGCCCGAGCCGCCGTCTACCCGGGAAAGCTCCTCTACCGCAATGGCGTAACTCACTACATCAAGGCCTGCGCCGCCGTATTCGGCCGGATAGGGGATGCCCATAAGGCCCATCTCGCCCAGCTTTTTCACCGCCTCTTCCGGGAAACGGTTCTCCTGGTCTAAGGAGAAGGCGATAGGCTTAATCTCTTCCTCGGCAAATGAGCGGATTTTTGCCCGGAACTGCTCATGTTCAGTCGTGGTCTGGAATAACATAAGAATGCCTCCTTTTCTTTACTATGGACGGAAATTGTCCTGTTATTTACGAGTTCAGTTGTTATTTTTCACTAAATTCATAATAACAAACTCTTCTTTTTTTGTCAATTGTATTGAAGGAAAAAGTGGATTTATGTGATTGCTTTGTTACTATTCACGGTTCAGGGATGCCATTATTGCTGTCGGGAATTGTGTTAATTCAAAAAAGGCGTGGTGAAATTTAAATTTATATTTTTTATGAAAATATATTGCACAAAAAATATAAAAATGGTATAGTATGTAATATAAAATAAATTTCAATTTGGAGGAACCGACCATGCTAATAGAAATAAGAGCCAATAACTGCTTTTCTTTTTCGGAAGAAATAGTTTTTTCTACGAAAGCGGATATGCGAAACAAAAAATTTGCATCTAACGTTCATAGCGAAAATAATTTCAATATATTAAAGGCGGTAGGAATCTATGGCCCTAACAATGCGGGTAAAACATGTCTGGTAAAATGTATCCGCAGTGCCAAAAACATTCTGTTAAATCAGAAACCCAAAATTATGCCGAATATTTTTCAAGACAGTACAATATGCCAGCTGGGAATCACGTTTCTGGAAGAAGGCAGGGAGTTTTCCTATGATTTTTGGTATGATGACCAAAAAAATGAATATCCCTATGAAAAATTTGTAGAAATCTCAAAAGATCAATATGGTAACGAAAAAGAGAATATTTGGCTTTTAAAAGATGTCGTCAGTGGAAATTACCAATGTGATGATGAAGATTTGTTAAAAATGATTTCTCTTGTATCTCAAAGTAATTTGTTGTTTTATCTGGTAGATGTCAATAAATTTGATAGACTGGCAGAAATGAAGCGAGTTGTTACAAAGTTCGCTTCTAAGATTGATATCATCAATATGAATAATATTCCCTTAAAACGAACAATCAATCTTATGAAGAATGAAAACGATCTACAGAGAAAAGTAGTAGAGTTCATTAAAAATTCGGATCTTTATATGGATGACTTCGGGTATGTAGATATGGATAAAATCCATGTAAAAATGAACTCTGATGAAGAAAAACCGGATGAAAAAGCTCTTGATATTCCTGAACAGATTATGGATCAAATTCGGTTGGTGTCTGTTTATAGAGGCGTTCCTGTTCCCAGCGTACTTTTTGACTCTACTGGAACAAAGAAAATTGCCGCTCTTGCAAGTTATATCATAGAAGGGATTGAACAGGGCAGGATTCTTGTGGTAGATGAATTAGACAGTAGTATTCATTTTAAACTGACCAGAGCAATCGTAGCTATGTTTAATAATGAATTGAATACAAATGCTCAGATGATATTTACAGTGCATGATATCAATTTAATGGATTGTAAAAAAATGTTCCGAAAAGAACAGATATGGTTTGTGCATAAAGATGAAAGTGGTGTCTATGTTTATTCCTTGGCGGCGTTTACCGCACAACAGGGAGTGCGTGATACTACGGACATCATGGAAAAATATCGGAAAGGTGTATTAGGTGCCCTGCCTGATCCAGAGTTAATTCGTTCTTTACTGGATATCAAAGGAAACCGGAAGGAGGTGCCTGCCGATAATGAGTAAAATTCCTCAGATTTTTACTGGCAGCAGAATATGTATTATATGTGAAGGGGATGAAGAATATGAATATTTAGAGAAATTGATCTCATTAGATGTATGGAGCAAAGAATACCTCTCTCAATTGGAAAATGCTGAAGGAAATGGAAATATACCAGCACGATATCAGGACAAATATCAGAATAGTTCAAGTGACTTGGTATTGGTATTCTGTGATACAGATAAAAAACCTTATGAACAATATGTTGATATCAAGCGAAAAATCAACAAATTTCATGGGATTGAAAATGCTGCAGACCAGATTGTTATATATGGAAATCCCTGTACTATGCAAATCATCATTGAACATTGGGATGACGTGATACTTAGCTCCAATAAAAAAAAGAAAAATGCCCCGATTATCTTTAACCTTACAGGCGTTGAAGGGTACAAAGGGAGAGCGGATCAACGACAAGCATTGTTTTCCCGTATTACAAAGGAAAACTATCAGGAAATGTTCCATCTCCTTCATCTTTTCCAGCCAAAGCCACCCAGTTCGAACACCCTCGGTCTGATGAGATAAAGCAAACAGGGCGATGATTCTGCATTCTACTATTACTTTTGCCATAAAAAGAAACCGTATAGGTACTATCTACTGCAACGTTTTCAAGAATAAAACCATACTTGCCGGCAAGATTAATTGCTTGGCCATCTATTCCATCTATATATTCTGCATCCCCTTCATACGATGGCAAACTTCCTCCAAACGTCACTAATTTCGGCTCCAATCCGCCAGTCACTGCCAGGTCGCCCTCCAGGCTCATCTCATATTTCGGAGTGATATAATTCCCTGCTGACGTTACCACATTGATATCAAATGTATCACGTGCAATTTCATTTTCCCCCTTCATTAAGGCCGCTGAAATAGAAGCGCTTCCCTCTGATATGCCTGTTACAACGCCATTCACTATTTTAGCCACCGCATTGTTTGTGGAAGACCACCTCAAAGTAATGCCATCTGCAGAATCTACGCCAAAGGCATCCGCATCCAAGGACAGCTTCTCGCCTACCCTGATTTCTGGCTTGCTTCCATTAATCTGGACAGAGGGAGTCCCAGAGAACAAAATGCGGGCTTCCTCAGCTGTTAATGCCTTATCGTAAATCTTGACATCATCAATGCAGGCCTTCATGATAGTATCCCAAATATTCACGCCGAATGCAATATTCATTCCATTATCAGAACTGATAATACTATCCCTTGTAGATGTCCCTACTAATGTCCCGTCCTTGTACAAAGCGATAGCTTTACCTTCTACAGATATTGTATATTGAGACCAGCGATTCAATTCATAAGTTGGATACAATTCTGGATGCAGTTGATTCCACAGCAAATACTCCCTTTGATTGTTCCTACTTGAAAGAGCAAGATAATTCTCACCATCGCTTATATTTCTAATATAAAATATAGGAGAAGCCCATCCCATATGCTGCTCCTGTTTTACCCACAAGGAAACAGAATATGAATCGTCCAATGACAAATGAGGCAAATCAAAACCATACTCTCCCAGCCGAAGCACCTTCCCCCTCTCTGCATCCTCTACAAATTCTGCTTCGCCCGTATAATCGGCCTCCATCTTAAATACCTTCATCTGTGCCTCAACCGGCTCCGCACCATTGGTCATAACATTTAGGTTATCCTCAAAATCCATCCAATACTTCGGCACCTGCACAGACACTGCGCCTGCCGATTCCACAACGATCTGGCTAGCAGGGGCAACAACACTAAAAATCAATACCACCACGAGGATCCTTGCCAACGCTTTTCTCATTCTCATAACATACCCTCCTTTTCCATTCTTCCCAGAAACCATCCTGGCATCTTATCGCTTTCTGCTGCCGCCCCCTTCCTCTGCCTGAATTTTGGCAAATACATGCCATGCAAACCAAAAAATGCTCATTTTCGATACTTTTTCCATGCTCTTTTCTCACTTTCTAGTATTCTGAGATAAAGCTTTTTAGGAAAAATCCGCTAAAAATAGAAGGACTCTCATGTTCATCCTTCTCTATTTTCATCTAATTGCATAGAATGCCGCGATAAAATATGGTTTTACTGGAACTTTTCAATAAAAATATTATACTCTTCTCCTATTTTTTCGTCAATTCGATTTTCTATCCTATTTAGGGCAAATTTTACTAAAAACGATTATTTTAATAAGCCTTCCAAATCAAAGCCTTTCAAAACTGCTGGAACTATGGTATGATTATCTTAAAATATCAACATCTGACGATTTAAAAGAGAGGAATTATTTATGGCATTAGCACAAGAAAAAACCTATACAATAGATGACATATATGCCCTTCCGGATGGCCAAAGGGCAGAATTGATTGACGGGCAGATGTATCTGATGGCGCCGCCAATCAGGATTCACCAGAAACTGATTTCGCAATTTACTAAGATTATTGGAAACTATATTGATGCAAGGCATGGTATCTGCGAAGTCTATCCTGCCCCATTTGCAGTATTTTTGAATGAAGATGACCGCAACTATGTGGAGCCGGATATCAGCGTAATATGCGACAAAGGCAGACTGGATGACAAGGGCTGCAAGGGCGCCCCTGACTGGATCATTGAAATTATTTCCCCCAGCACGAGCCGCATTGACTATGGGATAAAGCTTTTTAAGTACCGTTCTGCGGGAGTGCGGGAGTACTGGATTATAAACCCTAAGACATGTACCGTGAACCGTTTCGACTTTGAGCATGAGAAGATGTCAGACCAATACAGCTTTGAAGACGAAATCTCTGTATGCATTTTTGAAGACTTAATCATCCGGATTTCTGATTTGTTATAAAATTCCTATGACAAATTTCATGACAAAAAATAGCCGTAACCCATTGATTTTACTGAAAAATCATTGTGTTACGGCTATTTCCCGGGAAGCTGCTGACGGGAATCGAACCCGTGACCTCCGCACTACCAATGCGACGCTCTACCGACTGAGCCACAGCAGCGCCTAGCTATTATGGTTTGGCTGTATGTCCTGAAACATCAGCCTATCACCAGTTGCCGGCTTTCCATCGTCCTCCATGTCAACCGACTCGTCTAATATACAATAAAAACTTTAATTTGTCAACCTTTTTTTCTAATTTTTTGCAATTTTCCCCGGATCCGCTGGAGGGCATTGTCTATGGCCTTGGCGTCCCGGCAAAGGCGGACTGCAATCTGGCGGTAATTCATCCCCTGCAGGTAAAGCCGCAGCACCTGGAGTTCCAAACTGCTCAGGCCATGCTCCATCTGTTCGCGGATGGCCTGGGTGCTTTCCAGGTCGATAACCAGCTGCTCAGGGTTGGCATTGTCAAAGGATTCCAGCAAATCCAGGAAAGTATCCGTGCCTTCCTCGCCCATTTCCTGGTTGAGGGAAATATAGCTGTTCAAAGGCTGATGCTTCTTCCTCTGGGAAGCCTCAACCGCATGGTATATCTGCCGGCTGATACAGAGGTCTGCGAAATGCCCGAAAGAAGCGTCCCTCCCTTCCCGGTAATCACGGATGGCCTTGAAGAGGCCAATCATCCCTTCCTGGATCAGGTCATCCGTCTCCCCGCCAATCAGGTACATGGCATTGGCGCGTTTCAATACCAGCCCCTTGTATTTTTCCAGGATATAGTCCATAATTTCCTGGCAACCGTCCCGCAATTCACGAATCAATTGCTCATCCGGCTGGTTTTTGTATTCTAATTCTCTCTGCACTGTTTCTTCTCCCCGAAACTTTATATTCCCTATATTTCCGCCCCTTACCCTGGCAAAAAACCAAACACATCATCAGTCTGTATGTATGCAATGCCGTGCGAGGGAAGTTTTGCACAGCCCTACTTTCTTAATGCACAGCCATGCCAAGCCTCTGCCGCACGATTTCATATGCCAAGACGCCCGTAGCCACGGAGGCGTTTAAGGAATCAATCTCACCTGCCATTGGGATGGCTGCGGCAAAATCACAGTTTTCTTTGACCAGTCTGCTGGCTCCCTCGCCTTCGCCGCCGACTACCAGGCCAATGGGTCCCTTTAGGTCCAGCTCATACATACTGTCGCCGCCCATGTCGGCGCAGACAAACCAGACGCCTTTTTTCTTAAGTTCCTTGATAGTCGCCGAAAGGTTTGTCACCTTGGCCACTGGGGTGTAATTAATGGCTCCCGCAGACGCCTTGGCCACGGCGGCCGTCAGGCCTGCCGCCCTGCGCTTGGGGATGACGACCCCATGGGCGCCCGCCAGATTAGCCGTTCGGATAATCGCCCCCAAGTTATGGGGATCTTCTATGCCGTCCAGCAAAATCAAAAATGGCGGCTCCCCTTTCTGCTCCGCCCGCTGCAGGATGTCCTCTACCTGAGCATAGTCATAAGCTGCCGCATAGGCAATGGCTCCCTGGTGTTTCCTGCTTTCTGACATCTGATCCAAACGTTCCCTGGAAACATAGTTCACAACGGTATCCTGCTTCCTAGCCTCCCGGAGGATCGATTTGATCGGCCCATCCTGGCAGCCATCCAGCACAAATAGCTTGTCTATTGTCTTCCCAGAACGGAATGCCTCCAAAACCGCATTCCGCCCTTCGATTACCATTTCCTCGTAACGCACGTTCCTCTCCTTTCCCTGCCGTCCTTGCCCATCCGCTCCAGGCCCAGCAGTACCAATTCCATCAGCCTGTCCATCCGATCCTCCAGGTAAAGATAGCCCAACAGGGCTTCAAAACCCGTAGCCCTGCGGTAATCCGCCACAGTGGCATTCTTGGCCATAGTGACAGAATGGGCGTTCCTGCCCCGCCGGTAGACTGCCTGTTCTTCTTCTGTCAGTTCCACCAGCAGTACGCCAATCATTTCTGACTGGGCATGAGCCTTTACCAGCTGACTGGTCTTTTTGTGCAGCATGTTCACATGGGTGTTCCCCCTGCCGACAATCATGCTGCGGATGACCAGATCGTAAATCCCATCCCCGATATAGGCCAGCACCAGCGGGGAATAGCTGCGGGTGTCCCTCGGCTCTATGCCGAATTTATTTAAAATATAGTGGTTTATGCCCTTTTCCATTTTACGCCTTCCCTAGTGTCTTCCAGAATAATCCCCTGCGCTAAGAGCAGGCTGCGGATTTCATCTGCACGGGCAAAATTCTTCTCCTTCCTGGCGGCCTGGCGTTCGGCTATCAGGCCTTCGATTTCCTCATCGAGGATTTCCTCCTTCTCTTCAAGAATAATCCCCAGGATATCGCAGAGAAGCTGGATCCTGCCATACAGGTTCTGTAAGAATTCTTCGGAAGAGCCTTCTCCTGTATGTGTGTTGGCAAACCGCACCAGCTCAAACACAGCCGAGATGGCGTCCGCCGTATTAAAATCATCATCCATCGCCGCTTCAAATTTATCCACGAACTCCTGCCCCTGCTGCCAGAGGGCTTCTTCCCTGTCATCCATCTGCCTTGCCTTGCTGTTCTTGGCCAAAAACTGCAGGTTGCCCGCGCCGTTGCGGATCCGCTCAAGGCCATTTTTCGCCGCCTCCATCAGTTCCGCGCTGAAATTGAGCGGGCTTCTGTAATGGGCGCCCAGCATAAAGAAACGCAGGATCTGCAGGTCGTATTTCTCGGAAATCTCCCGCACTGTGAAGAAATTCCCCAAAGACTTCGACATCTTGCGGTTGTCAATATTCAGAAAGCCATTATGCAGCCAGTATTTTGCAAAAATTTTGCCATTGCATGCTTCGCTTTGGGCAATCTCATTTTCATGGTGCGGGAAAATCAGATCCTCGCCGCCGGCATGGATGTCAATCTCCTCCCCCAGATATTTTCTGGCCATCACGGAACATTCAATATGCCAGCCCGGCCTGCCCTCACACCAAGGAGACTCCCAGTAAGGCTCGCCTTCTTTCTTGGGCTTCCAAAGCACGAAGTCAAGGGCGTCCTCCTTGGCCTCCCCAGTCACCTGGATATCGCGGTGCCCGGCCTGCAGGTCGTCGAGGTTCTTGTGGGAGAGCTTGCCATATTCCTGAAATTTGCGGGTGCGGAAATAGACGGTGCCATCTGCCGCTGGGTAGGCGTAGCCTTTCTCTATTAATGTAGAAATCATTCCCAGCATGCCGTCGATTTCCTCTGTCGCCAGAGGATGGGCAGTGGCAGGCTTTACGTTCATCCCTTCCATGTCCTTTTTGCATTCGGCAATATAGCGCTGGGAGATCTCCTGGGCAGACACGCCTTCCTCCATCGCTTTCTTGATGATTTTATCATCCACGTCCGTAAAATTGGAAACAAAATTTACCTCATAGCCTTTGTATTCCATATAGCGCCTTACGGTGTCGAATACAATCATTGGCCTGGCATTGCCGATATGGATAAAATTATATACGGTAGGCCCGCATACATACATCTTTACTTTGCCCTCCTCTAAGGGTACGAAATCTTCTTTTTTCCTGCTAAGGGTATTGTATACTTTCATAGGTTCCTCCTGGTCTGTTGCGTTTCAGCGCTTATCATTCCGGCTTTTTTACATCTATGCGCAGCTGGCGGATTTCCTGTTCCATCTCAATGATCCGGTTGCAGAGCGCAGAATTTTCCCGCTGCAGCAGCGTGATGTCCTCCATGACAGGATCGGGGAGATGCACCTGATCCATGTCGCTCCTGGGCACTTTGATGTTGTCCCGCTTGACGATCCTCCCAGGAACGCCCACCACGGTACAGTTTGGCGGCACTTCCTCCAATACCACGCTCCCAGCGCCTATCTTGCTGTTTTCCCCTATCGTAAAGGAACCGATAATTTTGGCGCCGGCGCTGACCATGACATTGTCACAGAGCGTAGGATGGCGCTTGCCAGTTTCCTTGCCGGTACCGCCCAATGTCACGCCCTGGTAGAGAGTGACATTATCGCCAATCATGGTCGTCTCGCCAATAATCACGCCGCTTCCATGGTCAATAAAGAAGCCTTTGCCAATCACCGCCCCCGGATGGATCTCAATCCCCGTCTTACGCGCGGCCTTCTGGGAAATCTTCCGCGCCCGGAAATAATGGCCTTTTAAATACTGTTTATGTGCTTTCCGATAGCTGAGCATTACGCGGAAACTAGGGTATAGGAGTACTTCCCAGGGGGATTTGATGGCCGGATCCCGTTCCTTGATTACCTGAAATTCTTCTCTGATATGCTGCAAAAATCCCATTTCTGCATACTTCCTTCCATAATGAATATAGAAAAGCCCCGCCTCTTAGGGGTTCGAGACGGGGTTAGAAACAGTTCCTTATCCCTACATCAGCCTGGGGCGTCTACTCACATCACTTTCTATAATAGTTTATGCACAAAAGGGGGATTTGTCAATATAAAATATATGATTGGGATAGTGTAACTCTGGGGAATGCATACCCATCTATTATACCCACTCATGTATAGATACCGGCACGTCTTTTAGTAAAATCTCTGTCAGATCCGCAATATCTATCTGCTCTCTCCCATCCCCCGGGCTCGGAGGGCGGCAGATACGGCCGCCCTCCGGGCCTAGCGTTATATCAAAAGGCCCGCCGTTGGAAGGGATCATGGCGTCTTTTACTTCTATATGCAGGGTCTGGGGGCTGCTGTTTTGCAGCAGGGGGACAAAGGTGAAGAGATCAAGGATACGCACCATCATTTCCATTGGCGGGAAGGAAATGGCGCAGCCTGGAAGCGCCGCACGGCAGGCTGCCTCCTGGATGCATCTTTGGAACTGCACCTCTGCAGACGCAGATAGGCTGCGCTTTTCAGATATCCCGGCGCTTTCCAGATGGGTGCGCATGGCCGAGGTAAGCTCCTGGCTCAGAAGAATATCTTTTATCTCTGCTGTTTTCTGTCCTTCCTCTCCTTCCTCCATCCCATAAGCAAGGATCCCCTGCAGGGCGCGGCCTGCCTCCAGCAACAAGACGCCGCCCTGTTCTGCCGCCGTCTCCGCCAGAAGGCGCTTTACATAGCCTTCCTCCCAGAAAATGGATAACTGGAAGCTCCGCCTCAAAACCCGGTTGGCAAACGGGCACATCCGGGCAATATCCTGCGGCCCGGCCTGCCGCCAGGACATCCCCTGGAAAAACTCCCCAAATTCCGCTCCCATCGCTTGTGCCTGCCAGACCCCTGGCTGGTTTGGGAAATAGCGGAACCCAAGGCCTGTATAGTAGGCTGGGTTCGCCGGCATCAGGAAGGCAAAGGCATACTGGCGGCGGTACATATCCTGCAGAGCCCGTTCCAGCATCCCATGCATGATCCCCTGCCTGCGGCATTCCGGGCGGGTGGCCACTGCCACCAGGTAGGGCGCGGCCATGCGGCTGCCATTTACGGAAAGCATATGCTGGTTGATATGCACCATGGCCTGGTTCCAGTAACGATCTCCCTGAATGCGGTCCGCCACAAAAATGTCATTCTGCCCCACAACCCATTGGTAATAAAAATCCACAAACTCCTTGGAATCTTCCGGGAATGCGGATTCATAAAATTCCCTGGTTTCCTGCCTTTCCTGGCTGCTCAAAAAATGTGTCCTCATGATTCCTGCCTCACTTCTTTCTATAAGAGCCGCTTCTGGCGTCAGCTATCTTGTTCCCGCTGCATTTGGGGACAGCCGCTGCATTGGCTGCAGCCCCCAGGGCTGCCATACGTGGCTATGCTGGCTTCATAAAGCCCTGTCATTGCACAAATCGCCTGTGCAGAAATGCCTTCCTCCCTGCCAGTAAACCCCAGCCCCTCCTCGGTCGTGGCCTTAATATTCACCTGCCCTTTCGAAATCCCCAGAACCTTCGCAACATTCTCTTCCATCTGCCCGATATAAGGGCGCAGCCTGGGGCGCTGGGCAATGATGGTAGCGTCAATATTGCCCACCACGTATCCTTCCTGCTCCAGCAGCCTCCCCACATGGGAGAGCAGCTTCATGCTGGAAATTCCCCGGTAAGCTTCGTCTGTATCTGGGAAATGCCGGCCGATATCCCCCAACGCCGCCGCGCCCAGCAATGCATCCATTATGGCATGCAAAAGCACATCTGCATCCGAATGCCCCGCCAGCCCTCTCTCATAGGGGATTGCCACTCCGCCCAGCACCAGCTTCCGCCCTTCCGCCAGCCGATGCACGTCATAACCTGTACCAACTCTCATTTTCAGCCTCCTGATCAGTTCCCCTCATATGTAATCAGGCTCTCCACGGAATACCCGGCCAGCTTTTCCCTGCCCTTGAGCCCGGCAAGCTCCATGACAAAGCAAATCTTGACAACTTCTCCCCCCAGCTGCTCCACCATCTTGATAATGGCCTCAATCGTCCCGCCTGTAGCAATCAGATCATCCACCACCACTACCTTCTGCCCCGGCTGGATGGCGTCCTTATGCATCTCAATCACTGCGCTCCCATACTCCAAGTCATATTCCTCTGAAATCGTCTCACAGGGCAGCTTCCCCTTCTTACGCACAGGGACAAAGCCCTTGTGCGCCTCATAGGCTACCGGAACGCCAAAGATAAATCCCCTGGATTCCGGCCCCACCACAACGTCATACTCCACGCCCTCTAGCTGCCCAAGCAGCCCTTCAATCGCCAAATGCAAGCCATCCGCATCCTGCAGGATACTGGTCACGTCCCGGAAAATAATCCCCGGTTCCGGAAAATCTGGTATGCTTCTTACGTACTCTTCTAATTTCTTCATCTCTTTCCTCCTAATCCCTATTCTTTTCCGCAATACAGCTATATCTGCCCCTTCACACAGGCCAGGGCCGCCTCTATTGTATCGTCCATATCAAAATACCGATACTGCCCCAGCCTGCCGCCAAAGATTACGTTGCCTTCCTTGCTGGCTGCCTCCAGGTAGCGGGCGTAAAGAGCGGCGTTCCTATCGTCATTCATGGGGTAATAAGGCTCGTCCCCCTTTTGCCATTCCCTTGGGTATTCCCTGGTAATCACAGTCCGCGGCTGAGAACCGTATTCGAAATGCTTATGCTCAATGACCCTTGTGTAAGGCACTTCAAATTCCGTATAGTTTACCACGGCGTTCCCCTGGTGGTTCTCCTCTTCCAGGATCTCTGTCTCAAAACGCAGGGAACGGTATTCCAGCTCGCCGAAACAATAGCCGAAATATTCATCAATCATCCCCGTATATACAATCTTCTCCCCCTTCCCCTTATAGTATTCCTGCCTATCGAGGAAATTCTCTTCCAGCGACACCTCAACGCCTTCCAGCATCCGTTCCACCATCTTTGTATAGCCGCCAATAGGAATCCCTTGGTAGGCATCGTCGAAATAATTGTTGTCATAGATAAAACGCACAGGAAGCCGCTTGATAATAAATGCCGGCAGCTCCGTGGCACGCCTCCCCCACTGCTTCTCCGTATACCCCTTTACCAGCGTCTCATATACGTCGCGCCCCACTAGGTTCAGCGCCTGCTCTTCCAGGTTCTGCGGATTTTCTACCGCATACTCCAGCTTCTGCGCCTCAATCTTCGCCTTCGCTTCCTCAGGCGTCGTGACCCCCCATAGCTGATGGAACGTATTCATATTAAACGGCAGGTTATACATCCTGCCTTTATAATTTGCCACCGGCGCATTGGTATAACGGTTAAATTCCGCAAACTGGTTTACATACTCCCATATGGCCTTATTAGAAGTATGGAAGATATGCGCGCCATATTCATGCACCTGGATTCCCTCTATCTCCCTGGTATAAATATTCCCCGCAATATGCTTCCTCTTTTCTATTACCAGGCATTTCTTCCCTGCCTTTTTCGCTTCCCTGGCAAAGACCGCCCCAAACAGGCCTGCCCCTACAATAATAAAATCATATGCTTTCATGGTACCCGTCCTTTCTATTTTCTTCCATTTCTTTCCACGTTCTTAGCACCATTTTCCCCATAATTCTGATATAATATCCCCAAGAGGTGATGAAATTGACAGCAAATCTTATAACTGACGTCCCAACCATGGAATTATTGGAGAAATTACAACAAGAAAACACAATGCTGCACGAAGAAAACAAAAAACTTAATGAAACCGTAGAATGGATGCATGAGATGATCTGGGACTTTGTCCACGCGCAGAGAGCCGCGCAGGCTGCCCCGCCCCTCCATCCGCTTTGATCATGCCCAGAGCCAATGTAATGCGCTGTGAGTATGCACCAGCTACACCCCCGCGAAGAACTCCCTGGAGGCTGCCCCGCTTGCTTTGGCACACCGGCTCCAGGGGCCGTCTTCGGAAATCTGCATCTAATCCTCCCGCTTGCGCACCAGCACAATCTTCGTAATCCCGTTGCTGGAGTCGTCCTTCCTCATCTGCAGTTCTGGAAACGATTCTATCAGCTTGCCAAACTTATGGTACCCATAATTCCGGCAGTCAAAATCTGAATACAGCTTCTGGATCATATTCCCCAGTTCTGACAGATACATCCATCCGTCCTCATCAGAATTTTCATCCAAAAGCGAAATCACGGTCGCCTTGATTTCCTTGAGGTTTGTAATCGGCTCTGCATCTTTCGACAACACCCGCTCTGGCTCGATCGTGCGGATCCCCATCCGCCTCCCCCGTTCCGGCGCGTTGGCCTTTGGCTCCTGGTGGTTGTTCTTATACAGCACGTCCAAGGTTTTAAATTTCTCACAGGCACGCACGAAGGGCGTCGGCGTCTTGCTCTCCCCCATCCCAATCACCCGCTTGCCAGATTCCCGCAGCCGGGTGGCCAGCCTGGTAAAATCGCTGTCCGAAGATACAATAATAAAACCGTCCACGTTGTCTGTATATAAAATATCCATTGCATCAATGATCATCGCCGAATCCGATGAGTTCTTCCCTACGGTATAGCTGTACTGCTGGATAGGAATCAGGGAATTCTCCAGCAGGGAATCCCGCCAGGAATTCCTGGAGCTTAATGTCCAATCCCCATAAATCCTGCGTATCGTGATGTTCCCCAGGCTCTGCGCCTCTTTGGTGACGATTCCGATGTACTTGGAAGATACGTTCTCTGCATCAATCAGCAATGCATATTTTTTTTCATCACTCATCTCAATCTCCTTTTTTTCTCATTTTTTTCCTGCCGCTACCATTATAATACTTTCTGGAGCCAGACACAACCCAAAACATGAATCTATCCTCCATCTTTACATAATTGGAAATTTTATGTATAATAGGTTTCTGGGCAAGGCAGGAAATTCCTTATCATTCACCCTGCCTGCCAGAAAGGGATGCATGCTACTATGAAACACAGATTAAGCAGGGTACAGACGATTGCCCTGGGCTTTTTTATCATTATTGCATTAGGAACGGTACTTCTGATGCTGCCAATTTCTTCCAGAAGCGGTGAAAGCGCAGGTTTTTTGAATGCGCTGTTCACTTCGACCAGCAGCACTTGCGTGACGGGGCTTGTGCTCCTGGATACTTACAACAGCTGGAGCCTGTTCGGGCAAGTGGTCATCCTGGCCTTAATCCAAATTGGCGGGCTGGGCTTTATCACCATCAGCGTTTTCCTGGCCATCTTCCTCAAGAGGAAAATCGGCCTCAAGGAGCGTAATTTAATCCAGGAAAGCGTCAATACCCTTCAGCTGGCGGGCACAGTACGGCTCGTGCAAAAAATTGTCATTTACACCGCCTGGATCGAAGGCGTTGGCGCCCTGCTGCTGATGCTGCGCTTTATCCCGCAGTTTGGCTGGCTGAAGGGAATCTGGTATGGGATTTTCCATTCCATCTCGGCTTTCTGCAATGCGGGCTTCGACCTGATGGGGCAGTTTGGGGCTTATTCCTCCCTGACGGCGTATTATGACGATATCCTGGTCAATCTGGTCATCATGGCCTTGATTATCCTGGGCGGGATTGGCTTCATTGTCTGGGACGACATCTCCACCCACAAGTGGCAGGTCAGAAAATACCTGCTCCACACCAAAATTGTGCTCACGATGACTCTTCTGCTGATTGCCGCAGGAAGCCTTTGTTTCTTCCTGTTTGAACGCGGAAACCTCCTGGCAGGGATGGATACAAAAGGGCAGATCCTCTCTTCCCTCTTTGGCGCCGTCACCCCCAGGACAGCCGGCTTCAATACAACGGACACTGGAATGTATACCGAAGCCACCCGGCTGCTGACCGTCATCCTGATGTTTATCGGAGGCAGCCCTGGCTCCACGGCCGGGGGCATCAAGACCACCACAATGATGGTGATCCTGCTGTATATCTGGTCAAACCTACGGAACAAAAGCGGGCTCAATATCTTTGGCCGCCGCCTGGATGAAGATTGCATCAAAAAAGCCAGCACGGTCTTCTTTATCAACCTGCTGCTGGCAGCGGTCTGCGGGCTGGCCATGTGTGGGCTGGAAATGGAGCTTCCCCTGTCAGATATCTTTATGGAAGTGTTCTCCGCCATTGGCACGGTAGGGATTTCCACCGGCATTACAAGGGATCTTTCGCTCGCTTCCAAGTACCTCCTGATTCTCCTGATGTACAGCGGAAGAATCGGCAGCATGTCCTTTGCCCTTTCCTTTACCGAAAGGACCAGGACT
The DNA here is from genome assembly GCA_910577785.1 of uncultured Lachnospiraceae bacterium. GTDB lineage: Bacteria > Bacillota > Clostridia > Lachnospirales > Lachnospiraceae > Petralouisia. The sequence continues at coordinate 67,477 of CAJTNT010000011.1, forward strand.
TCCCCCGTACAGCTGCCCACAGAGAAAATTACAATTGGCTAACTTACATCAAACAGAAAGGAACAGATCGTATTATGAAATCAATCCTCGTAATTGGCATTGGGCGCTTTGGAAGGCACCTATGCATGGATTTGGCGGAAAATGGCAACGATGTCATGGCCGTGGACCTGTTGGAGGAAAACCTGGAGGACATCCTCCCTATTGTCACTAGCGCGAAAATCGCAGACTGCACCAAGAAAGACGTGCTGCAGAGCTTCGGCATCAATAACTTCGACATCTGTTTTGTCTGCATTGGCACCAATTTCCAGAACAGCCTGGAAATCACCAGCCTGCTCAAAGACCTTGGCGCCCCTTATGTCATCAGCAAGGCTACGCGGGACATCCAGTCCAAATTCCTGCTGAAAAACGGGGCAGACGAGGTGGTCTATCCAGACCGGGACATTGCGAAACGGATTGCCATCAAAGTAAGCGCCAACCATGTATATGACTATATGGAAATGGGGGATTATTCTATATATGAGATACAGCCCCTGGAGGAATGGATTGGGAAGTCAATTAAGGAAATGAATTTCCGGGTGAAATACAATGCCAATATCCTCGGCTTTAAACGCGACGGCGTAACAAGCCTGCTGCCGGACGCCAACCATATTTTCCATCGGGACGAGCATCTGATGGTGATTGGAAAACGGGCAGATATTGACCGGATTCTGAAAAAGCTATAGGAATGATGGGCAAGTATCGAAAGAGCCCGCCGAAACAAATGTAATAAGGCGCATATTATATTACTAAACCAGTAAATACACAAAGGATAAAACGCACTGGAACATAAAATATAAAATACGCAACGACATGGATGATAAAACGCACAAGAATATATTACTCCGGCGGTTAAATAGATAGAAATAGATAGAAAAAATGGAAAGAAGGGTATGGCCATGCTACCATACATAATAGAAATTGATGGCAGGATCCTTTTGTGGATCCAGGATTTCCTCCGCTTTGACTGGCTGAATCCTATCGTGCTTTCAATTACCAAACTGGGAGACGCTGGCACGGTATGGATTGTGCTGACAGCCCTGCTCCTGCTCTGGAAAAAATATCGGAAAACAGGGGGGGCCATGGCTACGGCGCTGCTGCTGGGGTACCTAGCAACCAACCTCCTGCTCAAAAATCTGGTTATGCGCCCCAGGCCTTTTGATGCCATTCCACAGCTGGAGGCGCTGGTGCATGCCGGTGGATGGTCCTTTCCTTCGGGGCACTCGACGAGCTCTATGGCGGCCAGTATTGTAATGTTCCGCCAATTGCCACGGAGGGTTGGGATCCCGGCGCTGGCTCTTGGGATTTTGATTTGCCTGTCCAGGCTGTATGTGGGCGTCCATTATCCTACGGACGTACTCTGCGGGGCGTTGATTGGGATTGTGGCGGGGCTGTGTGCAATTCAGCTCCAGAGAAAGTGACGGGAGGCCGGCTCGAATGGGGGACTCCTTGGCAAACGACAAACGCAGCTTAAAACGGGACGCCCCCTCGGCAGATGGGGCAACGTTTTGGCGTTTTACAATGATAGAATAACAAAAAAGAAAGAGGGGATCTGCTATGCCTCAGGGTAATCCAAAACCCGGTGAACGATATATGCATTTTAAAAAGAAACTTTATCAAGTTATAACCATAGCGGAACATTCTGAAACGCAGGAACCGCTGGTTATCTACCAGGCGCTCTATGGGAACTTCAAGGTCTATGCCAGGCCGCTTGCCATGTTCCTAAGTCCTGTAGATACAGAAAAATATCCAGATGCCGGGCAACTGTACCGCTTTCAGATTGTAACAGACGATGAAACCATTCCGGAAGGGTTACCGACAGCTGCCACTGGCAGCCCTATCAATGGCTCCCAAACAGCCCTTCCTGCTGAAACTCCTGCAGATGAAAACGCTCTGCCAGATACAGAGCTTCGAAAAAACAATCCTGGTTTGCCCCATTCTTCTGCTGCACCTGCAGCTGAAACTTCCGCTGACAGTGATAATGCAGAGCTTTCCCCAGAGGACAAACTCATGGCATTTTTCGATGCAGAGACCATGGATGAAAAATACAAGCTGCTTCTGGATATGCGGAATGACGTTACAGACCGCATGATTAACAATATGGCCGTCGTGCTGGATGTCGTCATTGAAGAAGGCCCTCTGGATCAGCGCTATGAGGAACTCAAGACCTGTGTCCGTACCTTCCGAAGATACGAGACCAGCCGCTTACGTTAGGAATACAAATTTAAACAGGGCTGCCACATTTTGCATGTAGCAGCCCCTTTCATTTCTTGTTCCATCATCTTCTCTTTTGTACTTATGCCTTGTTTCCTTGCTTTTTCTTCCGTATCCTATCCTCTGCATCCTACTTCTTAATCTGCACTTTCACCTTCGTGCTATAAGCGCCATACACTTTCTTGCCATTAATGTTCGTATAAGCCCTTACTTTCACATAATAGGTCTTGTTCTTCTTCAATCCGCTCAGGGTCAGGCTGTTCTTCTTCACATCCTTACTCTTCGCAGACTTAAAGCTGCTGTTCGCTGCATATGTCACCTGATATCCTTTGGCGCCTGTGGCCTTGGCAAACTTCACGGCAGCCTTGCGCCCGGTTTTGTTCGTAAGCTTTACGCTCTTTACCTTAGCGGGCACAATATTGAATTTCACTGTCTTGCTGCCAATATATCCCTCGATACCGCGGATGGTAACGCTTCCCTGCCCTACCTTGGTATTGTTGCTGTACTTCACGGTAAAGTCAATCGTCTCTATGAGGATCCTGCCATTCAGCGTCACGGTTACTTCCGGTTTCCTGGCCTTGCCATTATAGATGGCCTTGGCTACCTTAACCTTAGCATCGGCTACGGACGGAAGGCTCTTCCACCTTGCTGTAATTGTGATATCAGCTGTAATCGGGGTACTGAAATTATATTTCTTGTCTCCGCAGTACCATCCTGCGAACGTATATCCTTCCCTGGACGGCTCTTGCGGCTCTGACAGCAGCTGGCCGCCTACAATCTGCTCCGTAATGGCTTCCTCGCCGTTTGCCGTGTCAATGATTACGTTATAGGCTGCAATCTTAAGGCCAATCAAGGCTTCCCTCAATGCTGCCGCTTTCTCATTTACAGTATCCTGCGGGGCGTCAAGCTCTGCCTGTACAGCCTTTGCCTCTGTTAAAGCTGCCTCCAATGCCGCCACGCTTTCCTTGGTGTAATCTGACTTATCCATCTCTTCTGCTTCTGCAATATAGCGGTTCAGCGCCAGCTTATCCGCACGGGCCAGCAAGGCTGTAAACTTGTCGTTTAAGCTTTGCAGTGCGGAGGATACTTCTGCGTCTGTCGCGTTCTCCTTGGCTGCAACTGCCTGGGCTGCCAAAAGAGCCTCTTTCAGGCTGGCCCATGTGGCAGAGGTATAATTCGCCTCCTCGCCGCTGCCGTCTGCCGTAAATACCTGGAGTTCTGCAATGCGCGCATTCAGATCGGTCTTGTCTGCCAGCTTCACTAAAGCATCCCTTGCTTCCCCAAGGCTGCTTATCGCTGCGTCTACCTCTGACTGCGGCGTCTCGTTGGTAACGGCTTTTGCTTTGACAAGTTCCTGGCTGAAAGCTGCCCAGCTTGCTGCCGTATAATTTTCTGCGGAAAGATTTTCCAGGGCAGCAATCATATCTGTCAGCCTGCTGATGTCGGACCGTTTTACGAGGGCACTCTTGGCCTCGTTCAGTTCCTGGAGGGCTGTATTTACATCTGCCTGGGTCGCGGAGCCATTGGCTGCCGTTGTGTTGGCACTGTCCAGCTTGCCGCGGAAGCCTGCCCATGTCGTGCTGGTATAATCTGCCTGGGTAAGCGCGCCGGCCTCTGCAATGGCTGCCTTCAATGCGGAAATATTGACCAAGTCATTCTTGGCTTTCTGCAGCTCTGCCTTGGCGTTTGTTACGTCTGCCTTAACCTCACTGCCTGCTGCCGTATTTGCATCTGTGACAGCTTTCTGTACGGCTGCCCAGCTGCTGCTGGTATAATCATCGGACGCCATCTGCTGTATGGCTGCAATCTCTGCATAGAGGCTGTTCAGCTCACTGGCGGTTGCACGTGCTACTAATGCATCCCTTGCACTCGAGAGGCCATTTTTCGCTGTTTCCAGCGCATCTGCCGTGCTGTCGCCGTCTGCCAACGCTGCTTGGGCGGCTGCCAATGCCTGCTGGAGAGCCTTCCAGCTTGCGCTTGTGTAATCTGCGGAATCTAAGGCTTCAACATCAGCGACAAGGGCTTTCAATGCGCTTGCATCCGGCCTCAGAACCAACTGGGCAATTGCATCCTGCAGGTTCTTTTCTGCAACCTGAAACTCTGCTTTCGTGCTGGCGGGATTCACGTTTACCTTATTTGCTTCACGGACTGCCGCATCCAGCGCTTCCTTGCTGTCTGTTGTGTAAATGTCCTTGGCTAATTCCTCGTATGCTTCCTGGATCTTATCGTCCAGGCTGGTCCGCTTGTAGAGAGCCTTCTGTGCCGTGTCAAGCCTTGTGATGGCTTCTGCAATCACTGCCTTGTCTATTTCTACCGTGGTATCGCTCTGAGCCTTTTCCAAAAGTTCCTGGGCGTCTTTCAGGGCTTTCTTAAACTCTGCCTGCCCGTCTGCAAAATACTGTGTCAGGACGTGGCTTACCTTCTGTGCCTTTATTACGGCATTTTTCAGAGCCGCGATGCCGGAGCCTGCCAGAACAGTAACTTTAAATTCCTTCTTCTCGCTGCAGATTGAATCTTCTGCCCCTGCAGAAGTATCCATCAGGGCAGCGGTTGCCGTTAAGGTAATCTCCTGGTCGCTATCAAGGCGATTTACCAGGCCGTCCCCGTCTATCACATCCAAATCGCTGCTTTCCCATGTGACGCGGATCTCTACGCCGTCTGCTGCGATCGTATTAGGAAGCGTAAGGTCTGAAGTCACGCTGGCCGCGCTGTCGCCTTCTGCATAGCCAATCTCCAGGCCCTTGACTGCATTTGCCAGGCTGCCCTTAAATCCGCTGTCACAGATATCCTTTACCTCACCTGCGCTTAATACGGTATCATATACCTTCAAGTCGTCAAATGCGCCGGCATAGTCTGAATCCGGCCAGTCGCAAGCCCCCAGATAATTCAGGCGCCCTGCCAGGTCAGATGCCTTCACAGTAATGTTATCTTTATAATCTATTAGCCTGCTGTTTTTGTACAGCCATGCCTCGCCTGTAGAGCCCTTTGTTACAATCGCAATATGCTCCCACTTATCGGCCGTCGTCTGAGAATCGCCTTTTTTGCCCAAGGTAGAAGATGTATCTGCCTTGGTATTGTACTCTACCCAAAGACCGTCCTCCATTAGATTTTCGCGCTCGCTATCCCTATTTATGAAAGCAATATGGTTCCTTGTGCTATTAGACGAAGTCCATGGATCATATAATATATCTGCATGCAAAAGCAGGGCTGTCGACTGCTGCTGCGTATTTGCACGTTTTACATACATGGATACCGTAAAGTCATCCTGTACCTTGCCATCTTTGAGCAGCAGATCTTCTGGAAGCTTTACAGACCCCTTATTGGCGCCTCCGCCCGGAAGCTGCACAGCCTTGCCGTTGAGGCCGTCAATCTGGCTGACCGTATTGACCTTCTCTGCATTGCCTTTTTTACCGCTTGCGTCCGCCAGCACATCCTCATCAAACGTATAATGCGCCATCAGCCTGTCTGACAAGGGGCGAACCGTTACAGACGCCGTCACTTCCGTGTCAAAATATCTTAATTTGCCTGTCACTTCAAAAGTTCCTGCAGACGCATACTTGCTTTCTTCAATTTCAGGCCATATAATTTCTTCTTCTGCTTCTGTGCCGCCTACAAAATGTACCTTTACGGCTTTTGGCAGTTCCGGCTTTATGCCTATAGAGGTTTCTACAGCAATCGGGTCGCAGGACTCTACCTTGGGGTCTTCCGCCGCATATTTGGCTGCTACCTGCGCGTCCGTTAGAGCAACCCCATAGACCTTGACGTCATCAAAAGCCCCTGAGATCACACGGTCCCAGTTATTCACGCCCAGGGCAAGGTACTGGCCATCGTACAGCAGGCCTTTTGCCCAATTGTCTGGCAGCTCCACTTTCTGGCCGTTCTTGTAAATGCTTGCGCTAGCGCCCTTCTGTACCAGCGTGAACATCGTCCATTCATTGGCCGCAATATTCGTGTAGCCATTCCTGCGGTTGCCGGACGCCCAGCAGATCAGGCTCCCTTTGCCATCGTCTCCAGCAATAGAAATCCACTCTTCCGGGCTGCTCTTTCCTGCGAACAGGATGGAGGACGCCCATCCCGGAAGGGATGAAACCTTTGCCCACAAGGTAACTGTATAGTTCTGCAGCTTTCCCTGCGGCAGCTTGAGGCCATATTTGCCTTCCTGGGTCTTCACGGCAAAGTCGCCTTCCCGGCCGCTCCTGCCTGCTTCAAATTCTGTCTCACCCTCATATGCGCCCATCCCTACGGTGCATTTTTCAATCCCTTCCCCTAATGTGCCTGACGGGGATTCCTCTGTGGCATTGAAATTATAGCTTGCCAGAGGAGCTGGATCTGTGCCATAGACGGTCACTTTCCGGATCTGCGTTCTGGTAACCCTGCCAACCTTCACGGCTACCCTAAGCTTTGTCTCACCTTCTGCCTTGGCTGTAACCGTGCCGTCAGCAGCCACCTCGGCGACTTCTGTATCACTGATACTATATGTAACTTTGGCGGAACCTGCAATTGTGGAAGGAAGGATAACATCCGCCTTCTGTGACTCGCCTGCAAAAAGGCCGATATCCGCCGTGGTAAAGCCGTCTTTTTCCAGGATATCTCCTTCTGTGCTGCCATCGTATAAGTAACGTACCTGGGACTGGCTCAATGCCTTATCATAAATATACACATCATCCACCAGGCCATTGAACATATTGTCCCATGGATTGGCGGCAATGTAAATGTTCTGGTTCTCACCGTTAAACGCTTCCGTAGCTTTGCCAGCAAAGACCAACGCTCCATCCTTATAGAATGAAATATCTTCTCCTGACTGCGTAACCGTCAGCATGCTCCACTGCCCGGACGGCAGGCCGCTGGTACCAACTACTTTCCAATTGTAAGCCTCATTCCCACTATCATTGGTCCATAATTTAATATTGTTATTCTCTGTTCCAGCGATTCCTACCCATTTCTCCGGATTAGGCTTACCAATAAACAGGACTGTCATATTATTTGGCAGTTTATTGTTTTCATCCGGCCTTACCCACATGGATGCTGTGTACTCCGTGCCAAGGTTCGTATGGTTCAGCTTCAGCCCATATCCATCCTTGGCATTTTGGGGACCGCCAACCTTTACGGCCTTGCCTGCTGCCTGCCCGTCCTGGGCAGGACGCCCTTCTGCAAATACGGCCTCTCCTGTATATGCTGCCGGGGCGCTTCCATTGCCGCTGACTACCTGGCTGACCCCTTCCCCGAGGCCATCTTCAAAATCATAAACAGCCAAAGGCTTGGGCTCCGTATCGCCCTCGGAGACCAGCGTCTCATCATAATAAGCCTTTACCTGGGCTTCGGACAATGCGCCGTCGAAGATCGTGAAGTCATCAATCAGGCCGGTATAATACTCTCCCCCTTCCCAATTTGCCTTGCCAATCATGAACTTACTGGTGGCTGTGATGATGCCGTCCAAAGGCATTACTTCTTCTGTCTGGACTTCCGCTTCCTGGCCGTCCAGATACAAAGTAGTGGAATTTTCTGCCATAACAACAGTAACCATCTTCCATGCGTTGAAAGAGCCCTTATACTCGATGGATTTTTTCCTTGAGCCAGCATTATTCCACCGCTGCACGGTATATTGCCCTGGGGTATCCATCACGCCAATATAGTGTTCATTGGGGTATGCATTATTCTCATTATTCCTGGATGCAAACCATGCCCACCCTGCATTGCTATTTGTTTTGTTATCTGACGTGGTCTTGCTCCAATAAGAAATGGTCAGTTCTTTCTTCCCATTAATTAAATTATCATTCTTGTCCCCTGCCTGCGCCAGCGTCAGCCAGGTCTGGCCGCCCAATTCCAATGCGCCGCCTTTGCCTGTATGGGTATCGCCCTTATTAATAGATGCATTCTTGCCATCAATCACCGCAACTGCGTTTCCGCCGTCTGTCAGGCTTTTGTCAAAGCTAAAATACGCCAGCTGCTCCGGCATTTCTGCCGCATCGCCTTCCGCAGCGCTGGCCATCTGTGCCGGCAGCATGGTCACTGCCATTGCCGCGCTCAGTGTAAATGACAGTATCCGTTTTAAAACACTTTTTCCCTTCATCATCTTTTCCCTTTCTCTCCAAAATTTCTGCGAAATTTTCCAAAAACGCAATCTGCGCCTTTGCTTCTGCCCCACACGGACATCCAATGCCCTGCATGGACAATCTAATTTTCCACTGCCCTCCTTTCCCTGGAACTGCTGTAACGCTTTTTTACTGCCTTTCTATAAAAAAATAGCGTGGGCTAATCCATCCTAAAAGTTCGTTATTATTCACGGCCTGGGAGTCGCTCATAGTAACAAAATTACCCACTGCTTTTCCTATATAATTCTATTCTTTTTCCTGAATTTTTTCAATTATTTTTCACTAAAATTTTAGTAAAGCGCACGTTTTCAGCAAATATTTCCAAAAATTCATTGGAATTTTTGTGCATATTTTTCTATTATCTTTTTCACCATCCAGACGGCAGAAATGACAAACTTCCTGTTTTCCCACACAGTCCAGGCGGCAGAAGCAGCAGCCTTCCTTTTTTCTCACCGCCCGCAGGAAATCAAGTAGTGACAGCTTTCTCCCTGTTCGCCGTGCGTTCCACATGCTACATCAACCGCACACCTCCATACGTGGGCCTGTGCATAGAAAAACGGCGCCCCCTCCCGAACGCCGCTTAATATGCTTATTTATCCAATCCCCTCGAAAATCTCCGCCAATGTCATTTCTATATTCGGAAACTCCTTGAGCCTGATGGCTGTATTGGCATTGTAATACCTATTTTCTTCATCATCCTCCAGGATATAGCTATAAGTAAGCACGTATTTGCCCTCTGTGAGATAGTAAATCTGTACCGCACGTTCCCTGGGGGATACAATCCAGTATTCCGAAACGCCTGCCTTTTCATAAATCTCTTTCTTCACGGACATATCCCGCATGGCTGTAGAAGGGCTTAAAGTCTCCACGATGAACTTGGGAACGCCGCTGTAGCTCCCGCCCCTCAGCCGCTTCCTGTCACAGATTACCATTACATCCGGAATCACATAGTTGTCACTCTCTTCCGGCTGGTATTTAAAATCCAGGTTCTCCATAAATGACAGGCACAGGCTGTCCCTTAAGCCTGCCTTAACTTTGGTATGGATATTGCTGTTCACCATTCCATGGATATAATTTGCTGACGGAGACATATCATAGATCACGCCATCAATCTTCTCTTCCTTCCGCCCCTCTTCCTCTGCCAATCCCACATTCCCACATCCTTTCCTAACCCATTAGACGCCAGAAACACTATTTTTAAACCATGAACCGTAAACTATCTCTTAACAATTCCTAAGATTCTTCTGTATAGGGATATTCTCCTACACACAAAGCCTCTTCCCTATTTCCCCACCACCTCAATCTGGCACATCTGCATGGTGGCCAATGCCGCCTCATGGGACTCCGGCGTTACCCCGGCACAGCAGGAAGCATCCACAGAAATCGGTGTTTCTGGCATAAAAGCCTTGAACAGCAACGCATTGCTCACAACACAGATATCGGTACATAAGCCCACTACTTCAATCTCCATCTCCCCCTTCTTCCCCTCCTGGTTCAGCCGCAGTGCCAGATCCAACGACCCAAACGTAGGCTTATCCACCACATGGGACGCCTCCACCAGCGCTTCCACCTCCGGGTGCAGCATCCACCCTTCTGTCCCCTGGATGCAATGTTCCACTGGAAGCTTCTTCCCCTCCGCCGTCTTCAAGTAATCCCTGCCATGCGTATCCCTCGTCGCATAAATATCCACTTTCGCATACGACTTCATTTTCTCTATCACCGGCGCCACGATAGCCTCTGCCTCTTCCGTCCCCAAAGCGCCGTCTATAAAATCCTTCTGCATATCCACCACTACTAATATTTTCCGCATCTTCCTCCCATTCCTCTCCATTCATCTCTATTTCTATGCATTTTAACAGTACCCAAAGCAAGTTTTTCAACAAAAATATATTATGATAGATGCCATTCACACACCAAAAACTCTCCGACAGTATTAAGGAAATGTTACGGCACTCAACCCACAGCGAAGGAAGCGCGTTTCTGTTGTAGCCTCCCCGCTTCCGCAACGCCCCGTATGGCCATTCCCCCTTACTTCCGAAAATACTCCGCTCTCCCCCCGCAGGACGTGCTTATCGACTCTATGGCCACCGCGCCTCCCCGCACAATCTCAATCTGGCGGAATTTGCTCCGCAGAAGGTCAATCAGCTCATTATTCCGCCGCTCCGTCGCCTTGCATTCCAGCAGCACACTGTCCGTCCCAATATCCGCCACTTCCACATGGAATACCTGCGCAATCTGGAACAACTCCGCCTTGTCCGCCACAGAGCAGCCCTTCACCTTGGCAAATAAAATTTCTTTCATATGAATCGGCATATCCGTCAGGTCGATGACCTTGATGACCTCCACCATCCGGTTCAGCTGCTTCTTAATCTGCTCAAAGGTAATGTCGTCGCTGGTAACGCAGATGGTCATCCGGGACACGGTCATATCCTCTGTCGTGCCGACGGTCAGGCTCTGCAAATTATAGGATTTCCCCGAAAAAAGGCCGGACACCTTGGCGAGGACACCTACTTCGTTTTCCACATATAACGCAATCCATCGATTCTTCATTCTATTCCCTCCATTCTGCCGCACACTCCCGCTGCGAATCACGGCCGAGGCATGTGCTCCGTACGGCGCATTACTTTAAAATCATCTCCGTCATCGGGTTCCCGCCTCTTACCATCGGCAGCACAATCTCTTCCGTCGCTATCATAAACTCAATCAGCACCGACACACCCTGCGCTTTTGCCTTCTCAAACGCAGGCGCAATCTCCTCTTCCTTCGTAACACGGATCCCGCAGGCGCCATAGCTCTCCGCCAGCTTGACAAAATCCGGCTCATAAGGCGGGCAGGAGGGGTTTGGCCCCTTGCATTCCTGCGGGCAGCCTTTCCTGCGGCGCAGGCAGGTCGCCCAGTAACGCTTGCCGTAAAAGAGCTGCTGCATCTGCCGTACCATGCCCAGATAATAGTTGTTGAGGACACATACGATTACATTTGCCCCCTGGGACATTGCCGTGGCAAATTCCTGAAGGTTCATCTGCATGCCGCCGTCGCCGCTGATGCAGACCACCGGCTTCTCGGGGCAGCCAATCTTCGCCCCAATGGCTGCCGGGAAGCCAAAGCCCATCGTGCCTAGGCCGCCGGAGGTAATAAACTGCTTCTTCTCATTTAAGGATATGTACTGGGCCGCCCACATCTGATGCTGCCCCACATCCGTCACGATAATTCCCTCGGAAAACTGCTTATTGATCTGCTCCATTACCATCTGCGGCGTCATACCGCGGTCCCTGCGCATTTCCAGCGGATTCTCCTGATCCCATTCCCGGATCTGCGCCAGCCAGTCCTCCGTATCCTGCGGCTCCGCCCATTCCAAAAGCTTCTCCAGCGCCAGCCTGGCATCCGCCACAATCGGCACATCCACAACCACGTTCCTGGAAATCGCCGCCGCATCGATGTCCACATGGACAATCTGTGCATAGGGGGCAAATTCATTCAAATCCCCGGTAATCCGATCATTAAAGCGCGTGCCAATGGAAAACAGCACATCACAGTTGCCTACGGCAAGATTGGCCGCGTATTTCCCATGCATGCCGCTGTTGCCGATGTAATACGGATGGTCGGTAGGAACGGCGCCCTTGCCCATGACGGTAGTGATCACAGGAACTTTCGTCTTCTCCACCAGTTCCAGCATCAGGCCGTTGGCATGGGCGCAGTTCACGCCGCCCCCAATGAGGAACAGCGGCTTCTTGGCTGCCTTCAGCAGTTTGTATCCCTTCTTCAGCTGGCCAACATGGACGTTTTCATTGGGCTTATAGCCGCGGATAGAGACAGACTGCGGATATTCCCCAGGGCCTGCGGAAGTCTGGATATCCTTGGGCAGGTCAATCAGCACCGGGCCTGGCTTGCCTGTCCTGGCAATATGGAAGGCCATTTTCAGGATACGTCCCAGATCCTTGCGGCTGCGTACCGTCACACCGTATTTGGTGATGCTGCGGGTCATGCCCACGATATCCACCTCCTGGAATGCATCATTGCCAATCAAGCCCAATGGAACCTGGCCTGTAATGCACACCAGAGGAATGCTGTCATAATGGGCGTCTGCGAGCCCCGTTATGATATTGGTGGCGCCTGGGCCGCTGGTCACAATACAGACGCCTACCTTGCCGGTGGCCTTGGCATAGCCTTCTGCCTCGTGGATTAAGCCCTGCTCATGCCGCGGCAGCACCAGTTCTATTTCTTCATGCTTATATAGTTCGTCCAGGATATCCGTTACCATGCCGCCGGGATAGGCAAAGACCGTATCCACGCCTTCCTCTGACAGTGCTTTTACAAACAGCTTCCTTCCCGTTATATCCATTGCCATATCATCACCTCTATATTTTTATGTTTTGACAAAACGTTGTCCCACTATTGTAGCAGAAAATCGCTGGTTATGGAAGGGGGTTTTTGTTTTTTGGCAAAACGCAGGATTGGGGAGGGCATTCATGGGGGGGACATTCATGGGATGGGGAAAGTGGCCACACGAGCCGCTGCGGAAGGGGGAGGCTGCAACAGAAACGCGCTCCCGCTCCGATCGGGACGTAGCAGTACAGAGGGACGGCAGGAAAAGACCTCGCTAAGTACTGACGTCCCTTTAGGGTTTCTTTATGCAGCCTCCCCCTTCCTCCGCTACAAAGCAGAAACCGCTACATTTCCTTCTGGTATTAAGGCAATACAAGATGCTATCAGCATAAAATTGATCCAATATGAAAAGAAAAAGCGCAAAGCCGTGGGAAAATAACAGGCTTTGCGCTTTAACTGTAGCAGCTTCTGTTTTACCCTTGCACCCGCCCGGCAGCCACGTCTTCAAATTCGCGGATTATTTCTGCGTCCGGCTCTTTGGTGCAGAGGCTGACAATCAGGATCAAGGCCAGGCTGATGGCAAAGCCAACAACCAGTGAATACAGCCCGGTGGCCGCGCCCAGGGTCTGGCCGCCCACCAGCGGTATGTAATCCCAGATAATTACCGTGAGCCCGCCAGAAATAATCCCCGCCACGGCTCCTGGCATATTTGCGCGCTTCCAAAACAGGGAGAGCACGATCGTTGGGCCAAAGGCAGAGCCGAGGCCTGCCCAGGCATTGGACACCAGGCCCATAATGCTGCTGTTGGGATCTAAGGCAATCAGGTAAGCGAGGATGGCCACCACAATTACTGTCACGCGGCTGATTGCCAGCACCCGCTTGCTGTCCGCCTTGGGATTGATGACCCCCTGGTAAATGTCTTTAGAGGCGGAAGAAGCGGTAATCAGCAGCTGGGAATCGGCTGTCGACATAATAGCGGCTAGGATGCCGCACAGGAAAATGCCGCCGATAAACGCCAGGCTCAAGTCCTTGGTAAACAGCTGGGTAATCATTTCAATAAATACATTCTCTGTGGAGACAGCCCCTTCACCGAGAACCGTTGGGAACAGGTAGGCGCGGCCGACAACGCCGATAATTACGGCCATACCTAAGGAAATCGCTACCCAGACGGTGGCAATGACCCGGGACTTCTTCAGCTCTTTCTCGCTCTTTATCGCCATAAAACGGGTCAGGATATGCGGCATCCCGCAATAGCCCAGACCCCAGGCCAGCTGTGAAATGATTTCGATTGGGCCATAGGCGCTCTCGCCATTGCTAAAGAGGTTCAGATAACCGTCTACCCCTCCCGGCACGTTGCTTGCCGCGAGGCTTGCCGTCATATTTTCCGGCCCCATAATAAAATAGGCGAGAAGCGGCACCACTAGGAGAGCCACCAGCATCAAGGTTCCCTGTATAAAGTCAGTGGTGCAGACCGCCATAAATCCACCCATAAAGGTATAAGCCAGGATAACAGCTGCACCGATGGTAAGGGCGAGCGTGTAGTCTACCCCGAACACGCTGGCAAACAGCTTGCCGCCGGCCGCAAGCGCAGACGCCGTGTAGACCAGGAAAAATACGACGATTACGATGGAAGAAACCAGCAGCAATACCTTTTTCTTGTCGTGGAAACGGTTTTCCAGGTATTCTGGGAATGTCACTGAGTTATTGGCGCGGATGGTATAACGGCGCAGCCTTGCTGAAATAATATACCAGTTCAGCACTGTGCCAATAAAGAGCCCGACTGCAATCCAGGCCTGCCCGGTCCCCAGGGCATATACAGAGCCCGGCAGGCCCATCAGCAGCCAGCCGCTCATGTCAGAAGCCTGTGCCGAAAGGGCTGCTACCCAGCCGCCCAGGCCGCGGCCTCCCAGAAAATAATCATCCGCATCCTTATTCCGCTTCATATAAAATGCGCCAATTGTGACCATCATCAGCAGGTATGCTGCAAAGGCCACTAAGAACCAAATTGTGTTTGATGTCATATCATTTACTCCTTTGTGCTATTTTTGCTGCTGGCCATTCTGCCATAGCAGCTTATTTTTGTTATCTTCCATACTTTAACAAATTATCATGGTAACGTCAAGCACGAAAAAGATAAAAACCAGCCAGGTACAGATGGATATCTTTCCCTGGCTGGTTTCAGCCTTAAAAATGATAAAATGTTATAACTCCATATTCTCATCCTTATCTGCTTAGATGTGCAGAACTATTGCGTGATGATGCCGCTGTTTCCTGCATCTGGGCAGCAGTCGCCGGTCTTATTACCGGTCAGGGTACCGTCATTGCCCCAGCTCCATCCAGAAATCTGGCCTTTGTTCTCTGCGGCAATGCCACCGGCATAGCTGTTGCCCTGCGTACCAGAACAGTTTAATTCTGTGGCGCTGACTTTGACATTGATCAGCTTCCCACTGCCCTGGTTGACGGCTACGATGCCGCCAATCCGGCCAAAGCCTGAAATAGACTCCCCTTTGAGGTTTTCCACGCTGCAGTTGATGACTTTTCCATAGTTGTTTGCCACGATGCCGCCTGCATTTCTGTTCCCATCCCAGCCGGATAAGGTTACGTTCAGGTTGCCGCCCAGGACTTTGCAGCCGGTGATGCTCCCGGTCTCCTGCTGCTCAGCGCAGATAATCCCAGAATATCCATATTTGCCATTGCCTTCCACGTTGGTAAGGGTTGTGCAGTTATCGAAGACGCATCCCTGGATGGAGCCGCTGTTTTTGGCTACCAGGCAAGCGCCGTAGCCTCTTTTTAATTTTGTCCCCAGGTTGGCGGAGCAGTTAGAGAGCGTGATATTCTTCAGCAGGCCTTTCTCGCCGACGATGTAGAACATCGCGCTGCCGTCGCCGTCGGAAGTATTCTTGATCAGCAGGTTGGAAATGGTCTTCCCGGCGCCGTCATAGGTACCCACAAAGGGATTGTCTTCCCGGAACATGGCGATAAAATCAGCGTAATTGCCATCAATGTTGTCTGTCTGCACGAAATAGCATCCGTTGTGCTGGCTTACTTTCTGGAGCTGCGCCAGATCCGCCACCTGATAGGGGTTTTTCTGGGAACCGTTGCCGCCTGCGAAATCATTTTTCTCTGAAACGGTCAGGTAGTTGGCGGACAGAGTCTCCTTCTTGCCTGCCTTAATGCGCACACGGCAGGAATTATCGCCTACATAGGAGCCGTCCGCTTTTCTTCCGTCCCATTGGAAGGTGTAGGACTGTCCTTTCCTGCAAGTTGCAAAAGACTTTTTATAGACAACCTGATCTGCTGCATCCAAAATCTGCGCTTCTACTTTCGTCGTACTCGTGTCTAATGCAAACTTCACTTCTGCTTTGGAAAGGCCGCAGATAAAATCCCCGCCCCCTGCAGTGTAGAACTCTAACGTGGTTGCCGTTGCGTCCGCAGGGGGAGCCTTCTTTACGGTAACTTGACATTGATATGTGCTGGATGCAACCTTGGCCTTGATTGTTGTCTTGCCTGCCTTGACAGCTTTCACAGCCCCTTTGCTGGAAACAGTGGCTACGCTCTTATTGGCGGAAGACCACTTTACCTTTCCCTTGGAATTGGTAAACTTGAGCTGGTAGCTCTTCTTCTCTGTCAGGCTCAAACTGGAACGGTTCAGCTTGGCGTCCTTTACGGTTACCTTGCAGGTATATTTCTTCTTGCCAACCTTCGCTGTTACTGTAGCCGTGCCTCTCTTCTGGGCGGTAACCACGCCCTTGGAAGAAACCTTGGCAACACTGCTTTTGCTGCTCTTCCAAACAACTTTTTTCTTGTTATTCTTCAACTTCAGAGTTTTACTGTTCCCCACGACCAGGGAGATTTTCTTGCTGCTGATCTGCGGCGACGCCGCCTGTGCCGGTTCCTGCATTAAAAATATGCAGGCGCATGCCAGAAGCAGCCCTACCATCATGCCCCTCCCTATCTTACCATACTGACGTCTCTTATTCCTTCCCATGCCTTCCTCCTATTGTTGCTATGTTTTTGTGGCTGTTCCACAACATTATCGCTGCGGTTCCTGTAACATTCCCCAGCTTCAACGTTACGGTTTTTTCTATGCATATCTGGCCGTTTCTGCTCGATACGCAAAAAGTATTATTTTATTATAACCCCTCCCGTAAAATTCTGTCAACCTTTTTTTCTTTTTCATATAGGTGTGAGCAACTCCCATTCGCGAAGCGAATTTTAAATGGATTTGCGAATGTTATTGTGAACGGAGTAAACAGCAACACGCAATTTTCCGCATTCCCTATTGCAGCGGCTCCAGAAAAAGCGTAAAATAGAGAAAGCAACCGAAAAACATAACAAAACAATACCCAAAAGTAATGTTTCATCCCTTTTATGATGATACAAAACCCAACAAAAAAGGAGGCCTCCATGGCAAATTTATATGACAGAGCTGATATTTATGACCTATTTGAAAACGAAGAGAAATACCAGGCAATAAAACGGCATTGGGCGAAAATACTGGAAGGACGCGAGATCCACACCCTGCTGGACGTAAGCATTGGAACCGGAAGCCTGACGCTGCCTGCGGCAGAGCTGGGCGTAACATTGTATGGTTCAGACTTGAGCGGGGGAATGCTGGCAAAATGCGGACAAAAATTAAAAGCCCGCGGCTTAAGCGCGGACTTGCGGGAATGTGATTTCCGCAGCCTTACGGAAAAATTCAGCGAAACATTTGACTGTGTCGGCAGCACGGGGAACTCGCTTCCCCATGTGACAAATGAGGATTTGCAGCACACTCTAGAACAGATGGATGCGCTGGTCAAGGAGGGCGGCTACCTCTACTACGATATGCGCAACTGGGACAAAATCCTCGCCGAACGCAAGCGGTTTTACCTCTATAACCCTATGTTCGTAGAAGATACCCGGGTAAACCTCGTCCAGGTATGGGATTACCATGGGGAGGAATCTATGGATTTCCATCTGCTGTATACATTTGAAAAAGAGAACCAGATTGTGCAGAAGGAACATTTCGAAGAAACTTATTACCCCGTGCGCCGGGCAGCCATCCTGGATAAATTAAGGCAGCTTGGCTACCAGGATATCCAGGCCATGTGCCACCCAGCTTACTTTGAAAAGGTATCCGCCGATGAGGCGGACTGGTATTGCGTAGTGGCCAGGAAATCAAATATACCCCATACCCTTTAAAAGGAAAATCCATCCGGTCAGCGTAAAGGCGGAGAGCAATGTGGTCGAAACCACGGCGCTGGCCGTCAGCGTGCCGTCGTGGCCCATGTTCTTGGCCATGATATAGCAGCTGGGAGTAGTGGGAGCCGCCAGCATGATTAAGATGGCTATCAGCTTTTCGCGGCCAAAGCCCATGGCCACTGCCGCAGGCAGGAAGAAGGCGGGCTGGACAGCCAGCTTAAGGAATGCCGCTGCCAGGGTGGGCTTTATCTTGGCCAGAGCCTTGCGGCCCTCGAATCCTGCGCCCAGGGTCACCAGCGCCAACGGGGTGGCCATCTGCGCCACGCTTTGGACGGTCTTATCGACAATCACTGGGAATTGGAGCCTGCATAAGGACACGGCCAACCCCAGAAAAATGGCGATAATAATCGGGTTTTTCAAGATATTGATGCCGGCTTCCCGGATCTTGCCTTGTTTATCCATGCCTTCCTGAGGGCTTTCAAAGGCCAGCACCAACACGGAATAGATATTATACAGCGGCACCGCGCCCACAATCATCAAAGGCCCCATTGCCGACTGGCCGTAAAGGTTCTGAATAAAGGCCAGCCCCATGACGGCGGCGCTGCTGCGGAAGGAAGCCTGTACAAATTCCCCTGCCAGGGAACGGTCTTTGAGGAACAGCCTGGCGCCGCCCCAGATTGCCCAGAAGCAGATGGAACTGGCCACGGCACAGAACAGCACATATTCGAGGTCGAATACGGCGCGGATGTCCACGGCGGAAATATCGCAAAACAGCATGAACGGCAGTGTCACCTTGAAATTGAATTTATTGGCCACGGTTACAAAATCGCCGGCCAGCATACCAATCTGCTTTAAAAACCAGCCCAATACCATCACCAGGAAAATCGGGATGGTCACATTGATGCTGAAAATAAAATTTTCCATATCTATCTCTCCTTATCTTTATATCACTCCTTATATCACTCCTTGTTGTAACATGTAAAATAACGCGATATATCACTCCTTGTTGTAACATGTAAAATAATCCCTGTGCTATTTTAGCATATTATTTCTTGTGTGGCCAGCTAAAACCAAAGGATATCCTGTGTTTTTTCTGTTGCCAGCAGCACACAATTATGCTATAATCATGCGATATAAAAAGACATATTTTATAAAAAACTTGTAGTGAGAGCCTTTGAAGAAAAAGCATGTTAGGTGGGGCAGCGTCCGGATTAAAAAATAAGGAAGGGATTGGAAATGGAGAGATATTTTAATACGCAGGGTGTCTGTTACCCTGGCGAGCCTGAGCATCATACTGGGATGGATAGAAAGGAAATGGCTGGAATTCTTTATGATTATACATCAGGATATCCGTTCCTAGTATCAAGGCTGTGCCAGCTTATGGACGAAAAATCATTGGGGCAAAAAATTTCCCTGATCGGAATGCAGTGTGGACGAACGGCGGCTTTTTGGAAGCGGAAAACTCTTAATTTTGGAGAGATTATTTCCCTTTATTTTTTGCTGGAATATATGAGGAAGGGGTATGGCAGATTGCTATTGCAGGCGGTTGCCGGTGAATTAAAGAAAATGGGAAGATTGCATTACAAGAGAAACGGCAATGACTGAATGGAGATTTGTCCAGTGGAGAATCTGTGGTAGCAGAGAAATAGAGGATTTCCCATTGGCGGCTTAGGAGTGAGATAGAGAATTGTTTATTTTTTTCTATTGTAAGGCGAAAATAAAATGTATATAATATAGTTAGGAGAACTCAAAAAGCAAGGAGATGATTACGATGACAATGACAAAGGTAGAAATTGATGTGCCAGAAGAAATTGTACCATATACTGTGCTGGAGGATAAAGACGCACAAATAACAAGAAATGCAATGTTGGTCTATCCTTATATCAAAAGTGGTGTCATGTCTCATGGAAAGGCAGCAGAAATGCTTGGACTCCATAAGATTGACCTGATTACATTGTATGGCAAATTAGGTCTGCCATATTTTGATGAAACGGAAGAAGAGCTTGAAGAAGATTTGGCAGTATTGAAAAATTTAAGAGGTGCGACTGTATGATTGTTGTTTCAGATACCACACCGATTATTTCGCTGATGAAAGCAGGAAAGTTGGAACTGCTACACAAATTGTTTGGTGTTGTTTATATTCCAGAAGCAGTGTATCAGGAATTGACAGACAATGAAGCATTTTCTGAAGAAGTAAGCATGGTACAAGAGTGTGAATTTCTTTATGTGGAAGAAGTGGACAATGGAACATCCGTTACAATATTGCGGAATTTTACCAGATTAGATGCTGGGGAAAGTGAAGCAATCATTTTGGCGGATGAAAAGCATTCAGATGTTTTGTTGATGGACGAACATAAAGGTAGGCAGGTTGCTAAGAAAATGGGCATAACAATTACCGGTACAATTGGAATTCTGATACATGCATTTGATGAGGGGATGCTGACAAGAGAAGATGTGGAAGGATGTATTGAACGATTGAAGGAAAGCGGGATACGGCTCGGTGAGAATTTGTATCAGAAGTTGCGGGAATATATTATTTGATGATTAGATATGTAATTAGTGCCTGCTGATTAAGCCACTATTACCAACTTCCCCAAAATCTCTTCGGGGAAGCCTCTTACTCCCGCCATGAAGTATTGCGGCATCACTCGTGAAAAAGGACGTGCTGACAGCACTAAATAGATTCGCCCAAAAGTTCACATAGTAAAAGGGAACTGATTGATATGGATGAAATTCATCCTCATAGGTAAGGAGAAAAAACCATCATGATTCCGGTGAAAGCCGGGATTGACATAAAAGTCAGATATTTGGACGCACTTTACCCATAAATTGCAAATGTAGCATAAAAAAAGAATATCTTTTCAGGCGATGAATGGCTTCAGGCTTCGTATATTATCGTAACAGCCCATGCGGTAAGCAACTATCACTGTGAGCTGGCTGGCGATACCAGCAAGAAAGTCTTCTGCTTTGGTAGTGGTATGGCTTCTGGTATATCTGCTGGCAATACACATATTGAGTTCGAAATGGCTGATGGCTCGTTCTATGGATGTACGTATCTTATAGAAGGAAAACCATTCCCTGGAATCCCGCTGGATTCCAGGGAACATGCTGGAAAACGATATTCCGTAGTCATAAGTTTTCTCCTCCGTTTGTGGGTAGGGTGTTTGTTGGTACTTATATTTTACCATAAGCGGAGAAAAAATTTATATAAAAATGGCAAGAAAACTCCATAAAATCGGGAATTTTAGGAGTTTAACAATTGCCTAAATTTACACAATACAAGGAGTGAATAAAATGATTTTAAAGATTATCATCATTATATTGTTAATGCTAACTATGGGATGGCGCATTTTTGTTCATGCAAAAATTAAAAACTATGATACAAGAAAGTTTGATTTACTTGTTTATGGGTTATACACAATTTTATTTGTATCTTTGACACAGGTATTGCCTGCAGTCCATGTTCTGGCACTTTGTTTTATTTATCTGTGTAGCTTGTTTTTAATAAAAATGCTAATGCATTATATTTTTAAATATAAACATTAGATACCATATCCCTTTTGGCATTTCATCTTTTCCACTGCTTTCCGTTATGGTAAAAAGACAATTATTCCAACAGCAAAAGGAGGTAGGTTATATGAGGACAAACAAATGGGGAAAATGGATGCTCCTATTCACAGTTATGCTTTCTGCCTGTTTGGCGGGCATCCTACCAGTACATGCAGGAAAGAAGAAAGCAGTTGCACCCATGGAGTATGTAACTTTGGAAACCGGCAGCCGGCAGGAACTTGTAATAAAGAAGCCGACCAAAAATGTAACATGGCGTACCTCAAACAGTAAAATCGCAAAAATCACTAAGAAATCCGGGAAAAAGAATGCAAAAGTCACCATAGTATCCGGGAAGAAGACCGGGAGCTGCCTTATCCGGGCGGATGCGGGAGATAAAGTGTACAAATACCGCGTGACAGTAACTGACAAATCTACATCTGGAGATTATTTTGGCAAGAAATCCAAGATAACGCTTGTAAAAGCGAAAAAAACAGGCACAAGCTTTACCGTGAGGTTCCGGGTATGCAATGCATCCAGCTGGACGGAGGATTATAGCCCAGCCTTCAGCCTGCGGAAATACCGGAAGGGAAAATGGTATACCGTACCTATGGAAAGAATGCATACCTATTATGCCATGCGCTTGCCATTCCCTCAAAAAACAAGCTATACCACTACGTATGACCTTACAAAATATTATGATTTATCTAAACTAACCAAGGGCAAGTACCGTCTATATCTGGATTACAGCGTGGTGCCGGATGTGAAATGCTATGTGGAATTCAAACTTTAATTTTACAATTTTAACACAGCTTTGACGACTTTCATTTCGAAACAGGCAAAGGAATAGATCGGATTTTTCTCATTTCCCAATCAGAACCTTCTTCCCACAGAAGGCAAACCCGTATTTGCGGATTTTTTCCTGCGGCATTCCCTTTGCGATGAGGGATGCCGCATACTTCATGGCATCAATCTGCTGCAATGCAGCTCTCACTGTGGCCTGCAAATCTTTTTCTTCCTCCCTGTCCTGCACTTTAAATTCTAAAATCATTGCATCATCCTCTGGCCGCCTCGGCTCCAGCACTACATCATACCTGCCAAAGCCGCTTTCCCTGTTCGACGTCAAGATATAGCGGTCGCTTAAGTCTACCATCAGGCCAAGCACAAACCCATGGTAGAACCGTTCCGGCTCTTCCCCTGACGGGTTTCTGCCCGTATCGAAATAACTGAACGTTGCTAAGGCAACTTTATTCATATAATAATTCATCACTTTGACGTCATCCATCAGCAATGCCCTGATAAAATCATTGTACTCCTCTTCATACCTGCCAAACCATCCGCGCACCATATTCTCAAACATGACCCTGACTTCCCGGTTCGTCAGGGCCAGGCTGTACCTCCACCCCCCTGTACGCTCCACATACTCTGTCCCTGCCACCTTTAAATACCCACTGGCAAGCAGCAGGCTCCACACGGCGTCCTTCTTCTCTGCCAGCTGGCTGTATACAACCTGCTCATCTATCTCCATCCGAAGGCTCCTGCCCTGCAGCAGCTCCTCAAAATCCTGCTTTATGCCCTTGCTGCCCTCCTGGAGCAGTTTTCCTACGAGGCTGTTTGAGCTGGTGTTTGCCCAGTATGCCCCCAGTCTCTTTTTATCCAGATAATTGATGATGGACCAGGGGTTATAGATATCCGCCATCCCCCCAAAGGTAAACCCGTCATACCACCGCTTCACCTCCTGTTTCCGGTCGGACAGCCCATATTCATCCAAAGCCGCAAATACTTCCCCCTCCGTAAAGCCAAAACATGCCGCATATTTTTCCGATGTGGCAGTCACCACTTCCAGATGGTTCAGGTCTGAAAAAATGGATTCCTTGCTTACCCTTGTAATCCCCGTCATAATTGCGCGCTCCAAATATGGGTTTGTCTTAAAAGACGCATGGAACAGGCTCCTGATAAATGCGGCCAGCTCATCCCAGAATCCGTTCACATAGGCTTCCTGCATCGGGGTATCGTATTCATCCAGCAGGATAATCACTTTTTTCCCATAATATTGATAGAGGAATCTTGACATTCTATGGATTGCCATGGTAGCGGAAACCTCTGGCATATCCATGCATACACTGCAAAAATATGCCTTTTCCTCTTCTGACAGAAAATCTTTCTTTAGGAGAAAGCGGTTATTGTTATACAATTCTGTCATAATCTGGTTCATGCGCTGAACGGCCGTCCGATAATCCTTCTCTTTTACATTTGCAAAGGAAAGGCTAATCACGGGATAACCCCCTTGCAGGGCGCGGTATTTTTCATCCTGCCATATGGACAACCCTTCAAACAGTTCCCCCCGATCCTTATAATTGACGGAAAAGAATTTTTCTACCATGCTCATCGCCAATGTCTTGCCAAACCTCCTGGGACGGGCAATCAGTGTCACTTCATCGTCTGATTCCCACCATTCCCGAATGAAATGCGTTTTGTCGACATAAAAATTATTTTTCATCCGTACCGTTTCAAAATCCTGATGCCCAATCCCTATTGTCGTTGCCATATGGTTCCCACCTTCCCATGTTCCTTTCCGTACTCAAATCCAGCTTTTACTGTTATTCTGTCTCATGAATACATTATAGGAACTTCCTTTTCATCCGTCAAGCTGCAAAATACATTTCAATTGTTCTAGACATACAGGCGGGATTTGTCATGCACTTCATATTACTTGACAAATTTAGAATATGAAAACGGCGATACTTTAGAATCGTATCGCCTTACATATCCTAAGGAACTATTCAATTCCTTCAAATATCTCTCCCAAAGTCATTTTAACATGCGGGAATGATTTTAAGCAGATTGTTTCTTCTGCATTATAATCCTCTTCTTCCTTATCGTCCTGGAGCAGATAGCTATGCTCCAAAATATATTTTCCATCCACCAGGTAATAAATCTCCACAGATCCTTGTGGGGATACAATCCAGTATTCGTCCACTCCAGCCTTCTCAAAAATATCTTTTTTCTCCGTCCTATCTTTCTTTGCAGTAGACGGGCTTAATGTCTCCACAATAAACTTCGGCACGCCACGATAGCTGCTGCCCTTCAGATGCTTACGGTCGCAAACCACCATAATGTCCGGGCAGACATAATCATCATTAACATCAGGCCTAAATTTAAACTCCAAGTTCTCCATAAAAACAAGGCATACACTATTTTTTAATCCATTTTTAACAATGCTATGGATATTGCTATTAATAATCCCATGTCTAAACCCCGGCACTGGCGACATATCATAAATGACACCATTAATCTTTTCGTCTTTCTTGCGCTCAAATTCTGCTAATCCCATATCACCACTCCCTTCGATACTTATTGCATGCAAATCTTTTCTATTCATTTCCATTATACTATACCCTGTGGAGGCTTACAAGGTAAACGGTAAGCAAGTTGTATTTATGATTTGCCGGACAATCCATGCAAAAATGAATCCATCCGGCGGGAAACAACGGATATGAGAAAATACAGCAGAACCTAATTTTTAGAAAAATGGGGAATCAATGGAAAACTTCATGGACATAGGAAAAACAAACCGTTATAATAGTATTTGGCAGGAAGATAAGAATGGATAATCAGGCCTTACAGGCTTGACAGGGAGAAAAAAATAGAGATTGATGCAAGAAGAACATCCTGCCATGATTCCGTCATTATTAAATTCAATATGCTTGCAAGGTATGTCAAAATGCAGGGCAAGGCTGCCCAATGGCGTGACTGTCTGGGAGATGAAAAGGAAAATCCGTATAACAGGAAAAGAATCGGCGATTTCGCCTGTTATCTGGTATTTATAAATTCCATAAACGCTAGGTAATGCCAAGCGGCAGATACCATGGCAATGACAGAAGAAAGACTGATAAACTGCGGCTGTGCGCATCCTGTTTTACTGGACGGCAGATTTATCTGGCGTTCCATATAGCCTTGCAAGCAATGCTTCCGGCAGGAAATGTATATTTTTAGGGCGTATGGATGTACAGTTTGTCCTGCCTGTTGTTATGTTTACAAATTTATGTTGTAAATGGCAGGCAGGAATTTTATAATAAGCTATGGAAACTCAATCATCCATAGAAACAAAAAACAGGAAATTAGTGTATAAAGAATTTGGCGATATAGACCAGGATGAAGGCTGCCCCATATATGGTGAAAAAAATTTTTAAGGTGGTTTAAAAATGGACTATGATACATTTAAATTAATCCATAGCGAATTGATTATGTCTGTCCAGTACATAGAGCAGGATTTGAAGCTGATATATTCTATCCTCAAAGGCGGGGAGTTCCATGATAATTATTCCAATGTCGAGAACGTCCCTTTGGGAAAAATTCTAAAAAGTCTCCATGAAATGGACCAGGAATTAGGTTATTCAAAATTCAAAGAGAAAGACTATGAGCTATTGGATAAGATCCGGGAAATGCGAAATTACTGGTGCCATCAGTGCTACATTGACTTTCATTATATTGAAGATCCGCAGGAGCATGAAATGGCTTTCCAAAAGGTGGCGGCCAGGCTGCATGAAGATGAATGGTGTGTTTATGAATTACAGCAGAGATTGGAGAAGCTGCGTAAAAGCGTCCAAAAGAAGTACCGGCATAAAAAGAGGATTCCATAAATCCAAGATTTGCCGTGAAGACGTATACAAAAAAGGATTGTGGGGGACAGGTAATTATGGTAATTAAAAAAATGGGATATGATTTTTCAGTATGCAAAGTGGCGGACTATTCGCTTGTAGATTTGGATGCAGATTATGTCTTTACAGGCAAAACAGACTAAGAAAAATCCCTGGTATGCCTGACGGGCGATGTCCCGCCGAATACAACCCAGAGGGATGACGGGTGGAAGGCATTCC